>NZ_CP107030.1:0-982500 GCF_027474825.1 Maribacter halichondriae
ATGAGTGTGACTGCTAATTCCGTATGGAACAATTGCTTGGCTTTTATCAAAGATAATATCCAGCCGCAGGCATTCAAAACGTGGTTTGAGCCCATCAAGCCTGTTAAGCTTTCCGAAAACGCCTTAAGCATACAAGTACCGAGCAAATTCTTTTACGAATGGCTCGAAGAACATTATGTGAAAATCTTAAAAGTCGCCCTGACACGCGAACTCGGTGAAACGGCCAAATTGGTCTATATCATTCGTATGGAGAACACCTATGGTAATCGAGAGCCCTTTACCGAAAAAATACCCAGTTCAAATCGAAGTGGTATGACCCCACAAGAAATGGACGTCCCTATTAAATCAAAAAATCCTGAGCTTAGGAACCCTTTTGTAATCCCTGGAATCCGAAATATTAAAATCGAATCGCAGCTCAATCCGAATTATAATTTTGAAAACTTTTTAGAAGGCGATTCGAACCGTTTGGCTCGTTCTGCCGGTATGGCCGTAGCGAACAAACCGGGTGGTACATCGTTCAATCCTTTATTGGTATTCGGGGGCGTAGGATTGGGAAAAACCCATTTGGCCCATGCCATTGGGGTTGAGATAAAGGATAAATATCCTGAAAGAACGGTACTTTATATTTCTGCGGAAAAATTTACGCAACAGTACATCGAATCGGTCAAAAAAAATACCCGAAATGATTTTATACATTTTTATCAATTGATCGATGTGTTGATTATTGATGACGTACAGTTTCTTTCCGGAAAGTCGGGAACGCAAGACGTCTTCTTCCATATTTTCAATCATCTACATCAAAATGGAAAGCAGGTTATATTGACATCAGATAAAGCACCTGTCGATATGCAAGATATCGAGCAAAGACTTCTTTCCCGCTTTAAATGGGGACTTTCGGCAGAATTGCAAAATCCGGATTATGAAACCCGTATTTCCATCCTAAAAAATAAATTGTACCGAGACGGCGTGGAGATGCCCGATGATATTATCGAATATGTCGCCAAACATATAAAAACCAATATTCGAGAACTTGAAGGTGCCATCATATCACTCATCGCACAATCTTCATTCAACAAAAAAGAGGTGACCTTGGAACTCGCCCAGCATGTGGTAGAAAAATTTGTAAAGAATACCAAGCGCGAAGTTTCCATAGATTACATTCAAAAAGTGGTCTCGGACTATTTCGAAATGGATGTTGCCACATTACAGTCAAAAACAAGAAAGAGACATATCGTTCAAGCAAGGCAGCTGGCAATGTTCTTTGCCAAAAAGTTTACGAAAGCTTCTTTGGCAAGTATCGGTTCTCAAATCGGAAAACGCGATCATGCCACCGTACTTCATGCTTGTAAAACGGTTGATAACCTCGCTGAAACCGATAAGCAGTTTCGCAAGTATATTGACGACTTGACCAAAAAATTCTCTTAAATCTTAATGCCTGTCAAAATTTTGATGGTTTGTCTCGGTAACATCTGTAGGTCGCCATTGGCCGAGGGTATTCTTCAAAGCAAGGTAGACACTAGTGCAGTATACGTCGATTCGGCTGGCACAGGAGGATATCATATAGGCAATCCGCCCGATAAAAGAAGTATTGCCGTCGCATCTAAATACGGACTCGATATTTCGCACCAGCGGTGTCGTCAAGTCACTAGGGAAGATTTCGAGAACTTCGATATTATCTACGCCATGGACAGGAATAATTATTTAAGCCTGATCCACATGGCCGAAAACGAAGGCCAAATTTCGAAAGTACGACTGCTTTTGGAGGAAGTCTCGATTGGAACCAGCGAAGTGCCCGATCCCTACTATGGTGGCAAAGATGGTTTTGAAAAGATATTTACGATGATAAATGATGCCTGTGATGCCGTTGCCCTGCGGTTGAAAACCAGGAATATAAACTGACCATGACCAAAAACGACAAAAAAACATTGGGCAAACTCTACCTGATCCCTTCTACTTTAGGTGATAATGAACCCTTGGAGGTATTGCCGATTTCTATCAAAAGAGTAATTGAAAGTGTCGATTATTACATCGTCGAAAATGAAAAAACGGCACGTAGGTTCATCAAAAAAATAAGCCCGAGAAAATCACAACCAAGTCTTCATTTAGAGGTATTGAACAAATATACCGAACCAGAAAGCATTCCATCGTACCTGACGCCTTGTTACGAGGGTTTCAATATTGGGGTGCTATCTGAAGCAGGTTGCCCCGGAATCGCCGACCCCGGAGCTGAAGTCGTCAAGGTTGCCCACGAAAAAGGAATTCAGGTCGTTCCGTTGGTCGGGCCATCTTCTATCTTTATGGCACTTATGGCAAGTGGCCTTAATGGTCAAAGTTTTGCCTTCAATGGATATCTGCCGATTGATATTTCGGAACGTAAAAAAGCAATCAAGAAGCTTGAAAAAATATCCATAGATCAACAGCAATCGCAAATATTCATTGAAACACCCTATAGAAATGATAAGTTGCTTGCCGATTTATTGAAAAACCTCGCTCAAAGCACTAAACTATGTATTGCCTGTGATATTACCTTGTCCACCGAATACATTCTGACTTTACCTATCTCGGCATGGAAAAAAATAACGTTGGATCTGCACAAAAGACCCGCTATTTTTATCATTCAAGGATAAAATAAACCCCGATGTTTCCATCAGGGTCTATCCATTTTCATATGTATATAATTATCTTAGACTTTCGGATTCCGCTTGGGAGAGACATGTGACACGTCATATCCCGAAAACTTTTTGAGGTATTTAGCGATGGTCGTACCATAGGCATCGGCCACATCAATCTGTCCGTAAGACCTCAAGTATTTTTTCACATTACCGGCACCGGCCAAATGAGCAGCAGCCAACATACCAGACTCCGTGATTTTGGTGCCGCCTATATACTTTCCGACGAAGCGGTCAATGTCACGTCGAAGTATCCATTTATTGCGGGCGATATTGGTATGAAATACCTTTTCTTGTAATTCAGGATTATTCAAAAAATAGGTAGAATTATAAACCCCCATTAATTGAAGGGTTCCAATTCCGAATTGATATTTTCCCAAATACCCTAAGGTATTGATGGAAAAATAATCACCTCGAGACTCCTTAAAGGCCAAAGCCTCTTTAAAGCCAATGTACGAACTTCCCAAAAAGGGAGGCGCAACGATTGTAGTAGCAATAGGAGTCTCATATTTGGGGTACGAGAACTCAGTAGGTTCAGTTACCTTAAGAGTCTCGGGCACTTCGACTTTTGAAGTATACCTGAAACTCATTAAGATGAGGAGCATGATAAGAGAACTGAAAAAAATGACACATCTTCTCATATCTCTGTTTTTCATAAGACTCACCAAAAAATAATGGTAAGCTTATATTTCACATGACAAAGATACGTTCGTATTGAAAGGCTGGCCTTCACGCTTGTGTTAAAAATATCTAATATTTGTTAACAAGTCTTAAAATAGCGATAAAAGGACTATCTGTTTATTTTCTGGGCGTTTATCCACTGGATGTACTGCACCTTATTGCGGTTATGCTGCGCAATGGTCTTGGCAAATTTGTGATAGCCGAAGTCTTCTACGTTGGCCACCATATAGTAGTATTCATGTTTTTCAGGTTTCAGAACAGCGTCTATCGCTGACATATCGGGCATCGTTATCGGGCCAGGAGGCACACCTGCGTATTTATAGGTATTATACGGCGAGTCGAGTTCGAGGTCTTTGTAAAGTACTCTTTTAATGACCGTATCGAAATTTCCCGAATATTTTTTTATGGCATATATCACCGTGGGGTCGGCCTGTAACAACATTCCGGATTTTAGACGGTTTAAATAAAGTCCGGCCACACGTGGGCGTTCCTCCACTTTTGCCGTTTCTTTGTGTACAATGGATGCAAGGGCAACAACCCCTTCTGGGGTCATTCCCATTTCCTTTGCCTTGGTAAGGCGCTCTTCGTTCCAAAAGCGCTTGTATTCGGCCAACATGCGATCTCTGAACTTATCGGCCGAAGTATTCCAAAAAAATTCATAGCTGTTCGGCAAGTACATGCTCAATTTATTATCCTCGTTGAAACCATTGCCTTCGAAAAAAGACGGATCTTCGAAGGATGCCAATAAGCTCAAGCTATCTGCTTCTATTTGACCTGCGATTCGCCCGGCAAGATCCTTTAGGGTCTCTTGATTATTGAAAGCCACCTTGACCGGTATATTATTGGCGCGAAGAGAATTAATAATATCATTATTGTTCATTCCCTTTTTGATGGCATATTTTCCACCTTTGATATTCCCTGTATATCCTTTTCTTTCGGCCACTTTTTCGAAAGAAGCCATATCTGCCAATAGCGGTTCAAGTGTTTTTTTTACTTCATCGAAAGTAGCATCCGTAGGAATATAGATAAACGCTTCATCATTATTGAATTTTGTATTCGGCGAGAATATGGCATCATAGACATTATAGGCAAAAAATCCGCCAACTACCAACCCTAGGAGGGCCACAATCAATATAATTTTTTTGATATACATCAGGATTTTATTTTTTGGAACAATAGTTCATTTTTATAGCCTACATTCGAGTAGATCCAGTCTTTCTTGGTACCGACTTCCTCGAATCCGAGCTTTTTAAACAAATGGATACTAGCAGCATTATCTTCCATCACATTGGCATAGATCTGATGTAATTGCAGTGCGGAGAAAGCATAATCTACAAGTAAGGATATAGCCTCGGCTCCTACCCCTTTGTTGCGTTCTTTTTCTTCAAGGACCACAAGGCCGAGACCAGCCCGGTGGTTTTTTGGGTCAAAATCAAAAAGGTCGATAAGACCGATGACACTATTTTTTAGGTTGCAGATACATAAACGTAACTGCTTGACATCAAAAATGTCGCGATGCGCATTATCAAGATAGAGTTTTAGCACGTGCTTTGAAAAAGGGGTCACCGTATTACTGATTTCCCAAATCGCGGTATTGTTCTCCAATTGATACAAAAATTCGAGATCATCAGGCTCAAGAGCCCTCAAATAAATATGTTCGCCTTTTAGTGTCAACAATCGATTTCTCCTTTAAAGACCTGTTTTACAGGTCCTATTAAAAAAATATTCCGATACTTTTCATTTTCAACGTCAAAAGTGACCTGCAGATTTCCGCCAAGTGTATGTACAGTTATAGTTTGGCTATCCGTTTTTCCTGAATTATGCATCGCTAAGGCCACCGCGGTGACTCCGGTACCACATGACAAGGTCTCATCTTCGACACCACGCTCGTAGGTGCGCACCGAAAAAGTGCCATCATCTTCGGGTTTTACGAAATTGATATTGCTTCCGTTTTGCCCATAGAGTCCGTATCGTATTTTTTTCCTTCTTTGTATACCTTAAATCTTTCCAAGTCGTCCACAATCTGAACATGATGCGGTGATCCGGTATTCAAAAATAGGGCCTTGGGTTTGGTCTTGATTTCTTCTACATCTTGCATTTGAAGGCTGACTTCTTCCTGCTCTATTGTGGCCTTGTGCAATCCGTCAACGGCATTAAAAGTGGCATGATTTGAAACTATCCCCAAATAATTCGCAAAGGCCATGGCACATCTCCCCCCGTTACCACACATGCTACCCTCGTTTCCATCTGAATTAAAATACACCATTTTAAAATCTGACATTTGGTCATTTTGCAATAATATAAGGCCATCCGCACCAATGCCAAATTTTCTGTTGCACAAAAAAGAGACCAGTTTAGTATCGTTTTTGGGGAAAAAGTCAGTACGATTATCGACCATTATAAAGTCGTTTCCCGTACCCTGGTATTTATAAAAAGTAAGTCTCATCTTCAAAATAGAACCACAAAGATATGACTTTATTTAAGGATTTTTTAGCAGTTAAAAACTCGTTAAACTACAAAACTGGGATGCAAAAAAAGTTAATTTTACATTGTCAACATTTGAAAATCCAAATTCGTTCAATAAATATGAAAAAAATAACAAGTTCACTATTGATTGCCATTTTTGCAGGTGCAATCACCCTTGGGGCCTACAAGCTTTTCTTCGAAAATACGAATTATGCCATTTTATCGAATGACGATAGTGGCCCTACGTTTACCACAAGTCTTAAGCCGACATCGGCGAAAGGCGCCGGAATCAATGAGATAGATTTTACGGCTGCGGCAGAGAATACGGTTAACGCCGTGGTACACGTAAAAAATGTAACCCTTAGCCAAGGGCCAAGCAATCCGTTGGAATTTATTTTTGGTTCTGGGCAAAATGCTCGGCCACAAGTAGGGACAGGCTCTGGAGTCATTATTACTTCAGATGGTTACATCGTAACGAACAACCACGTGGTGGACAACGCAAGTCAATTGCAGGTTACCTTGAATAATAATAAAACATATGATGCAGAGTTTATTGGTGCCGACCCAAACTCCGATATTGCATTACTTAAAATTGATGCTGAAAGTAAACTACCCTATCTTGCTTTTGGGAATTCGGATAATGCCAAGATCGGTGAATGGGTCTTGGCCGTTGGAAACCCATTTAATCTTACCTCTACCGTAACGGCAGGAATTGTAAGTGCAAAGGCAAGAAATCTTGATCCTAGAAGGGGTCAATCTTTCATACAAACCGATGCGGCCGTAAATCCGGGAAACAGTGGTGGTGCTTTGGTAAATACCAATGGAGATTTGATAGGAATCAATACGGCCATTACCTCGCGAACAGGATCCTATGTGGGGTATTCTTTTGCCGTACCCAGCAACATTGCCAAAAAAGTGGTCGACGACATCATGGAATACGGTAATGTGCAGAAGGCATTTTTAGGGATTTCTTCAATTCCACTAAACACAAAGGATGCCATTGAGAAAGGAGTCAACGACATCGACGGTGTTTTTGTGGCCTACGTCCAAGATGATTCCGGAGCTATGGATGCTGGATTCGTTGAAGGGGATATCATAAAACAAGTGGACAATATTAAGGTTCGAAAGTTTGCCGAACTCAATGGGTATATTTCTTCCAAAAGACCAGGGTGATAAAATCAATGTTGCTTTTGAACGAGATGGATATATCAAAGAAGTTATGGTCACCCTGAAGAAAAAACAAACCTTGGAGGTACCTGTAATGGGCCTTACCGTTAAAGATTTGACCGATGATGACAAGAAAAAGTTTAAGGTTAAGAAGGGTGTAAAAATTGTAGATGTTCCTGAACTATATAATGATTATGGTCTCGAGGGCAAAGTACTATTATCCGTCGACAATGAGGAAATAAATGATATTCAAGAAGCCTATGAACTGTTCGGCCAAATTTCCAGATACGGAAAGACCGTAATAACGATGGTCAACGAAAAAGGAGAAAGGGAAAGACTTATCTTTCAATAAAAAGGTTTTGGCCTAAAAAGAAAAACGCCCCTAAAATGGGGGCGTTTTTCTTTTTGGTTTTACCAACGAAAACCTTTGAAATAGCTACTTTTGTAGCGATAGAAAACTTTTAACCAAAGTAATGGCATCGATAAAATCATACGAAAAAGAACTAGCCTTTCAGGCAGACCGTAGAAAGGCAACAACCGAATTCATTAAGATTACCAGCGATTTGTGGTATGACAAATCCATCGAGATCGTACTCTTTAAGAACCAGGTTATTGATAAAAATGTCAGTGATATTATAAATCTCCACGAATATGCAGGTGAATTTGTTCAAAAACCCATCTCAATTTTTGATTCTGTCGAGTTGCTTCGGGCTATTAATGATATAAAACTACCACCTTCAAAACTCGACATTGGAAAATTGACCTACGAATACCATTCCGATGATAATAATTTCAATGATGTCAAGGCCTTTGTATTGGACAAATTGCAGAATGCCGATGAAACCGCAGGTATCAAACCAAAAGACGTGGTGCTCTATGGATTTGGAAGAATTGGTAGACTCTTGGCGCGAGAATTGATGGCAAAGACGGGTAAAGGCAATCAATTGAGATTGAGGGCCATCGTTACAAGAGGAGGAAATGACGTCGAGACGCTTGAAAAAAGAGCCAATTTACTTAGAATCGATTCGGTTCATGGCCAGTTCATGGGTACTGTTGATATCGATTTGAAAAGAAATGCATTATTGATAAACGGAACCACCGTTCATATGATCAACGCAAATAATCCTGAGGATATCGATTATTCGCAATTCGGAATTTCAGATGCCCTTATCATTGACAATACAGGTGCTTTTAGAACCAAAGAAGAACTTGGTAGGCACCTAAAGGCCAAAGGGGCAAGTCAAGTACTGCTAACGGCTCCCGGAAAAGAAGTACCGAATATTGTTCATGGCGTAAACCATAAGGATTATAACCCTGATAAAACGAAAATCTACTCGGCGGCTTCATGCACTACCAATGCCATTACCCCTATTTTAAAGGTAGTTGAAGATTCACTGGGAATAAAGAAAGGTCATCTTGAAACGATACACGCCTACACCAACGACCAGAACCTGGTCGACAATATGCACGGCAAATACCGACGTGGAAGGGCGGCGGCACTGAATATGGTCATTACAGAGACCGGTGCGGGTGAAGCTGTTTCCAAGGCTTTGCCATCTTTAAAAGGTAAACTTACCTCTAATGCGATACGTGTTCCCGTGCCCAATGGTTCATTAGCGATACTAAATCTCGAAATCAAGAATAAAACCTCGTTGGACGGTGTTAACACCATGCTAAAGAAGTATGCGTTAGAAGGTGATTTGGTGGAGCAAATCAAATATTCTTTAAGCAAAGAAATGGTATCCACGGATATTGTGGGTACTTCGGCTCCATCAATTTACGATAGTAAGGCGACTATTGTGTCCGATAATGGAAAAAATATAGTATTGTATATATGGTATGACAACGAATATGGATATTCGCATCAGGTAATCCGCTTGGCCAAATATATTGCCAAAGTTCGAAGGTTCACTTACTATTAGGGTTTTTAATTTCAGCTTGTGAAAGCTATCTTACAACCCCTAATATCCCTTGAAAAGCAACCTTCTTTTCGATTTTTTTCTTAATTGATAATATTGGATTACTTTAGTCTTCTCTAAATCGTTTTTTAATACATAAGACCTAATAAATGAAAGTTTTAAGACTACTCTTCATTGTGGTTTCCTTGCTGGCATTCAACCTACAATATGCACAGGAAGCGGAACAGACAGAAATCCTCACCTTGGACGGTGGAAGCATAAACAGCCAATTCGAATTTGTTTATAAAAAATCGGGCAATTATAGGGCCGAAGGAAAAAAATATGAAGTTGTAAGGACTATATCGCTTGACAAACTACGTCAGAATGTGCTCGACACACTGAAAGTTTATAGTGGGAAAGAAGCCGAGCTAAAGGGAACAATTGCCGGTCATGAGACCACCATTTCAGGTTTGAACAAAAAACTTGCTGAGACTACAAACAATCTGGCATCGGTTACCGAAGAAAAAGACAGCATGTCGTTCTTAGGGATCCTTGTGTCGAAAATCACCTACAATACTATTCTCTGGTCCATCATAGCGGGCTTATTGGCCTTGACCTTGTTCTTCATGTTCAAGTTCAGAAAAAGCAACGTGCTTACACAAGAGGCCAAATCAAACCTATCCGAACTGGAAAGCGAATATGAGGATCATAGGCGTCGGGCGCTTGAAAGAGAGCAGAAAATCAGCCGGCAGCTGCAAGACGAAATCAACAAATACAAAAAAGCAAAATAAGAAAGAAGCTCCTCACGGGGCTTTTTTTAGCTTCAGTCATGATCGAAATTATCAAAGTCGACAAAACCTATTTAGACGATATTGCCCCTTTATTCGATGCCTATCGCATTTTTTACGGTCAAAACAGCGATGTGCCTGCTGCAAGAATATTTCTTACTGAAAGGATGGACAAAAGGGAAAGTGTACTCTTTTTGGCCCACCATAAAGGAATTCCTGCCGGGTTTACCCAGCTATACACCACATTCTCGTCGGTCACATTGCAGCCTGTATATATTTTAAACGATTTGTATGTGGATGTAAAGTATCGAAAAATGGGTATCGGGGAAGCATTGCTTGAAAAGGGCAAAACTTTTTGTAAATCAAAAGGATACAAGGGTTTGGCATTGGAGACAGCCATTGATAATCCCGCACAAAAACTCTATGAGCGATTAGGTTGGGAGAAAGAATCCCATTGTTTTCACTATTTTTGGTCCGCGGAATAAATAGACTAAGACTGCCCCATGCGTATAGACATAATAACGGTACTTCCCGAGCTTTTGAAAAGTCCTTTTGAGGCCTCTATTCTAAAAAGGGCCATTGAAAAAGGGCTGGTCGAAGTACATTTTCACAATCTTAGGGACTACACGGACAAAAGCTATAATCAAGTCGATGATTATCAATTTGGTGGTGGAGCGGGCATGGTCTTGATGATAGAACCCATAGATAGATGCATCACATCTTTAAAGGCAGAACGTCAGTACGATGAAATCATCTACATGTCTCCCGATGGGGAAACCTTGAACCAAAAAATGGCCAATGGGCTATCTCTCTTGAAAAACATTGTTATCCTTTGTGGTCATTACAAAGGGGTAGATCAGCGGGTACGAGATCGGTTTGTGACCCGCGAAATATCGATTGGGGATTATGTGCTATCCGGTGGCGAACTCGGGGCGGCCGTTCTTTGCGATACGATTATTCGATTGATTCCGGGCGTATTGAATAACGAGACTTCCGCCCTGACAGATACTTTTCAAGATAATTTATTGGCTCCCCCTGTTTATACCAGACCTTCCGAATACAAAGGCATGAAGGTTCCAGAGGTATTATTAAGTGGCAATTTTCCAAAAATTGAAAAATGGCGTGAAGAGCAGGCACAGAAAAGAACGGAAAAAATGCGTCCGGATCTTTTGGAATGATGTAATGCCGTTCTTACCCTAACAAAAATTCGAGGCAAAACGCTTGTGGATTTTAATTTATAGACTATTTTTGCACACTATTAAATCAACCTCTGACGAAAATCGTGAACGTTGCTTTACGTACAATGTTAAAACAAGACCATGGATTCATTGATAAATTTCGTTGAAAACGAATTTGTTCCGAAAAAAGATTTTCCAAAATTCTCATCAGGAGATACCATTACGGTATACTATGAGATTAAGGAAGGTGAAAAAACACGTACCCAGTTTTTCAAAGGAGTCGTGATTCAGCGAAGAGGAACCGGTGCGACCGAAACTTTTACCATCCGTAAGATGTCGGGTACAGTGGGCGTAGAACGTATCTTCCCTGTAAATATGCCGGCCTTGCAGAAAGTTGAAGTAAACAAAAAAGGTAAGGTGCGTCGAGCGCGTATCTTCTATTTCAGAGGCCTTACCGGTAAAAAAGCGAGAATTAAAGAAGTTCGTTCTTAGATTTCGCAACGTATATTCTTACACTGCCTTCTATCTGATTTATCGATAGAAGGCTTTTTTATGAACAATTGTTAAAAAGTGAGGTTCATAGTATGTTGATTATTAATATGTTAAATATTTTGGTCTTCCCGAAATATTATCCTACATTGAGGTATGATTTAAAATAACTATCGGAGGATATAAGTTTTAAGTCATTATAAAGGTTACGTTCTTTATATTATTGTTCAGCTTTTTAAAATTTTGAGTCGTGACGTAAGTTGCTTCCAGTTTTTTAATAGGCGAGTATGGAATCAAAGGGCTGTCGCCTTTTGTGTTGTCCATATGGATGTTCTTCACCAAACATAGGACTTCGGTTCGATATTGGATTGAATAACATTAAGACAATGAGAAGAAATACGGAGAGTTGCTTGGTTTAATAATTAAGAACAATAATGTATTTCAAACGTTGAACAAGCGACGCAAATGCAATCAATGGTTGCCGTTTTGCCGCAAGGTAGAACAACAAGTTTGTAAGCTGTTCTAAAAAGCCATATCAATGTACTTGTACAATGATATGGCTTTTGTTTTGTAACATGTTTTCAAAACCCAAAAAACCTTCTGATATTGGGGAAATTCCTGTCTTTTGAGCGATGATAAAATTGTATATTTGCTCCGCTTAAAACAAAAGACAACCATAGATGCCGAAAATTTTCTACACCAAAACTGATGAGGCTCCTGCTCTGGCCACTGAATCTTTTCTTCCCATTGTAAAGGCCTATACCAAAACATCCGGTATCGCCATTGAGACAAAGGATATTTCCTTGGCAGGTCGCATTATAGCAACTTTCCCAGACTTTTTGAACGATTCACAAAGAATATCAAATGATCTAGAGGAACTCGGAAGCAAGGCAAAAGATCCGGATGCCAATATTATCAAACTCCCGAATATAAGTGCTTCGGTTCCTCAGTTAAAGGAAGCTATTGCCGAACTGCAATCTAAAGGATATGCCTTACGCGATTATCCTGACGAACCTAATAATGATTCCGAAAAAGAGATCAAGGCACGCTATGATAAAATTAAAGGAAGTGCCGTGAACCCTGTACTGCGTGAAGGCAATTCAGATCGTCGCGCACCGAGGGCGGTCAAAAACTATGCAAAGAAAAACCCACATTCCATGGGAGCCTGGAGTCCTGATTCCAAAACCCATGTCGCTACAATGGACCATGGTGATTTCAGGTCAAACGAAAAATCCATTACCCTTAATAAAGCCACCGAAGTAAAAATAGAATTGGTCAGAAACGATGATTCAAAAATCCTACTGAAAGATAGAATAGCGTTGTTAGAAGGTGAGATTATCGATGCTACGGTTATGAATAAAAGAGCATTGGTCTCTTTTCTAAAGGAACAAATAGCCGATGCCAAAGCCAAAGGGGTCTTATTCTCTATTCACATGAAGGCCACCATGATGAAGGTATCTGACCCGATTATTTTTGGTCATGCCGTAAAAGCCTATTTTGCCGCGGTTTTTGAAAAACACGAGGCAACCTTGGATTCCATTGGAATCAATCCCAATAATGGATTAGAAACAATCTTGGGTAAACTTGATGAGCTCCCCGAAAATCAGAAATCCGAAATACTGGCAGATATCGAATCGGCAATACAGAGAGGTCCAGATTTGGCCATGGTGAATTCCGATAGGGGAATTACAAATCTGCATGTTCCCAGTGATGTCATTATCGACGCCTCCATGCCTGCCATGATTCGAAACTCTGGTCAAATGTGGAACGCCGATGGCAAATCACAAGACACCAAAGCGGTTATACCTGATAGTAGTTATGCGGGTATATATACGGCGACCATTGAATTTTGTAAAGAGCATGGGGCTTTTGACCCAAGAACTATGGGTACCGTTCCCAATGTTGGGCTTATGGCACAAAAAGCGGAAGAGTATGGTTCACATGATAAAACTTTTGAAATTTCGGATGACGGAGTCGTAAGGATCGTCGACATCAATTCAGGAAAAACACTGATTGAACATTCCGTTCAACAAGGTGATATTTGGAGAATGTGCCAAGTAAAGGACGCACCGATACGTGACTGGGTAAAACTTGCCGTTTCAAGAGCCAAGGCGAGCCAGGTACCAGCTATATTCTGGCTCGATTCGGAAAGGTCACATGACCGAGAGCTGATCAAGAAAGTTAATACGTATCTCAAGGATTTCGATATCGCAGGTCTTGAAATAGAGATTCTGTCGCCCATCGATGCTACAAAATATACATTGCGTCGACTTAAAGATGGAAAAGATACTATTTCAGTTTCCGGTAATGTGCTACGGGATTACCTCACTGACCTATTTCCGATTCTAGAAGTCGGTACCAGTGCCAAAATGTTGTCTATCGTCCCCTTGATGAACGGAGGTGGACTTTTCGAAACAGGTGCCGGTGGTTCAGCCCCCAAACACGTTGAGCAATTTTTGGAGGAAGGTCATCTTAGATGGGATTCCCTAGGGGAATTTTTGGCCTTAGGTGTTTCCTTGGAATTCTATGGTGAGAAGAACAATAACGAAAAAGCAAGGATATTGGGCGATTCTTTGGATAGTGCCACCGAAAAGTTCTTGGACAATGATAAATCCCCTTCCCGAAAAGTCATGGAATTGGATACACGGGGAAGCCATTTTTACTTAGCGCTTTATTGGGCCCAAGCCTTGGCTGCCCAAGATAAAGATGAAGAATTGAAAACAATTTTTGGAAAAGTCGCCACGGCTATGGAGGAAAACGAAGCGACCATTATTAATGAGTTGAAGGTTGCCCAAGGAAGTAAACAAGACATTGGAGGATACTATAAACCCGACACTAATCTTATGGCCATTGCAATGCGCCCCAGTACCACACTCAATCGCATTTTGGATTCCATCTAAAGGAATACAAAAAATGCAAAAAGACCTTTGCCATGGCAAAGGTCTTTTTGTTTTAAATATATGTTAACGATTTTACCACAGCCTATTTTCTATCTACATTTATAAAAAATTGCTTTTAATGGCTTACCCTAAGAAAATCGCCCTCGTTTTTTTCTTTTTTCTTTCTTTTTTCTTTTGCGCAACAACGATTTACGCTAAGCGGAACGGTTTCGGAAGCCGCAAGCAACGAGACATTGATCGGCGTCACCATTGCCATTCCAGAGCTGCGTACCGGGGTTACTACAAACGAGTATGGGTTTTATTCGATTACTCTACCTGAAGGGGAATATCAAGTTCAAGTGAGCTATTTAGGCTTTCAGGATGTCGTACAGAACATTTCGCTTTCCGAAAATAAAAAAATCAACTTTCAACTTACCGAAGAGGCGGAACAACTTGACGAGGTCATTGTCACCGAAGATGTGGAACAAATGGATATTCGCAAACCGCAGATGAGCGTGAATACGATGTCCGCTGCCACGATAAAAAAGATTCCGGTGATTCTTGGGGAGGCAGATGTAATCAAATCCATTCTATTACTTCCGGGGTTACAAATGCCGGAGAAGGTGCTTCAGGGTTCAACGTACGAGGTGGGGCCGTTGACCAAAACCTAATTTTATTGGACGAAGCCATAATCTTTAATTCTTCCCATTTATTCGGGTTCTTTTCCGTTTTTAATCCCGACGCCATCAAGGATATCAAATTGTATAAAGGTGGCATTCCGGCACGCTACGGAGGTAGAGTCTCTTCCGTACTCGATATCTTCCAGAAAGAAGGGAACAGTAAAGAGTTTCATGCGAATGGTGGTATAGGCGCTGTGGCTAGTAGATTATTGCTCGAAGGACCAATCATAAAGGACAAAGCAGCTTTTTTGATCGGTGGGCGCGGTTCGTATGCGCATCTTTTTCTTCCCTTATTTGATCAAGACAATACCGCATATTTCTATGACCTGAATACCAAGATAAATTATAATATCAACGACCGTAACAGTATCTTTTTGTCAGGGTATTTTGGAAGGGATGTTTTTGGCATCAGCGAGAGTTTTGTCAATACCTACGGGAATGCCCTGGGGAATTTTCGG
Source organism: Maribacter halichondriae (assembly GCF_027474825.1). Classification (GTDB taxonomy): domain Bacteria; phylum Bacteroidota; class Bacteroidia; order Flavobacteriales; family Flavobacteriaceae; genus Meishania; species Meishania halichondriae. Next base: position 15,354 of record NZ_CP107030.1, read on the forward strand.
TGGAACCATTTATTTTCGGACAAACTGTTTTCGAACCTATCCTTGATTTATTCGGATTATTATTATGGGTTAAAACTCGACTTCGTGGGATTCAATTGGAATTCAGGCATTCAAAATTTCAACGTGAAGTATGATCTTAAAAATTACGTGAACGATAAACTCCAGATCAATTATGGCATCAACAATATCTACTATCAGTTCAATCCCGGAAAAATTGAACCCAGTAATCCCACGTCCGGAATTGTCGAAGAACAACTGATTCAGAAATATGCCAATGAATTTGCCGCTTATATAGATGTCGAACATGATATTTCCGAGAATCTAAGCCTTGGCTACGGACTTCGATTCAGCAATTTTATCCGTTTGGGGCAAGATGAACTTAATGTATATGCGAACGACAATCCGGTATTCTATAATAGTGATCTGAAAATCTATCAGGAAGGAACCCCCATTGAAACCATTAACCCCGGTCGTAAAGGAAGCTTGGCGACCTTTAACAATTTCGAGCCTCGTTTTTCTTTGGCCTATACCCTGAATGACAATACCTCCTTTAAAACCAGTTATACCCGATTGGCGCAATATCTGCACCTACTTTCGAATACAAGTTCCCCTACCCCATTGGATGTATGGACACCAAGTGGCCCGTTTACCAAACCACAACTCTTGGATCAATACGCATTCGGATTTTTCAGGAATATCAAGAATGGTGAATATTCACTAGAATCGGAAGTGTTTTACAAAGACATTCAAAACCGAATCGATTATATCGACGGCGCCAACCTTATTGCGAATGATGCCATTGAGCAGGTTATTCTGAACGGTGAGGCCCGTGCATACGGGTTGGAATTGTTACTTCGCAAAAACGAAGGTCAATTTCAAGGGTGGTTGGCCTATACCCTATCAAAATCAGAACAACGAACACCCGGAAGAACAATTGAAGAAGTCGGCATCAATAATGGCGCATGGTACAATACTCCATATGATAAGACCCACGATATTTCATTTTATGGAAGTTATGACCTTAACGAAAAATGGAGCTTCAACACGAACTTCGTTTTTCAAACAGGACAACCCACAAATTATCCGATCGGTCAGTTTGAGTTTCAAGGGCTGACCATTCCCTATTACGGTTTGCGGAATTCAGAACGGCTTCCGGCCTATCATCGTTTAGATCTTTCCGCCACGATGACTCCGAGAAAAAACAAAAATAGAAAATGGAAGGCTGAATGGGTATTCAGCATCTATAATGCTTACAATCGACGAAACGCGGCATCGATTAATTTCAGCCGCAATCAAGATACTGGTGCCAATGAAGCAATACGAACTTCTATTTTCGGTATTGTGCCGGCCGTAACCTATAACTTTAAGTTCTAAGCGATGAGAAAACTAGTTTTATTCTTTTTATTTCTGGGCTTTTTATTTGGATGCCAAGACGTCATCGAAGTTGAAGTACCGACCGATTCTCCGCGTTTGGTAATCGACGCAGTAGTACGTATAGATGATCTGGAACAATCGAATACGATACTAACGGTAAAGGCTAGCGAAACCAGTTCCTTCTTCGGGGAAATAACCCCTGCACAACTGAACACTATTTTAATCGAAAATTCCGCTTCGAATTTCAGTATGGTTTTAGTGGAGGAGGTAGCTGGTTCGGGAATATATTTAGCTGAAGTTCCCACCACCGAATTGACGGCTGGTCCGCTGCGGCTATCCATCGATTATAATGGACAATCATATCAAGCGGAGACTTCATTCGTACCCTCGGTACCTATCGATGAATTACGCCAAGGAACCACAACCTTGTTCGGTGATGAAACTGAAATCATCCTCTCATTTACCGATATACCCGATAGCGTTGATTTTTATCTTTTTGACTTTGATTTTGACCAATACTTGGTTTCCGAAGATACGTTCTACCCTGGGCAGTCCTTTCAGTTTTCATACTTCTATGATGAAGACCTAGAACCTCAGAATATCGTGAACGTTAGTATCCTTGGAATTGACGAACAATTTTATAATTACATGAACCAGGTTATTGTTCAAAGTGGAGGTGACCAAGGACCATTTCAGACCCCATCGGCCACGGTTAAAGGAAACATTGTAAATAACACAGACCCTGAAAATTTTGCCTTAGGTTATTTTGCGGTTTGTCAGACCTTCACCGAATCATTGGAAATAGCGGAAAACTAAAGCCTCACTTTGAGAAAAAGGCTTTGATCGCTTTTTCTACGAGTTCTGGGGCGTGCTCCATATTATACTTCAATGATTTATCGGCCTCCCTTACCTCTACTATTGCTTCTAGGCCTATTTTTTCCAAATTCTTTTCGTCCAAGTCAAGTTTACCACATACGGCGATTACCGGTATCCCCTGGGTTTTCCCAAAATCGGTTACGCCCTTGATTAGTTTTCCGTTGAGTGTTTGTTCATCAAACTTGCCCTCTCCGGTAATGATATAATCAAAATTTTGGGTTTCCATCATTCCATCCACCTTACTGATTTTTAGGATAAAATCTATTCCTGAAATGTAGTCGGCACCTAGAAATGCTTTTAACCCATAGGCTGCACCTCCGGCAGCCCCGGAGCCTGGATATTCCGCACAATCGACTTTCAATTGTTCTTTGACAATTTGGGAAAGATGGCGCAGACCCATATCCAATTGCCCTATCTGTTCTAGTTCTGCCCCTTCTGTGCGCCATAGGTGTATGCGGCACCTCTTTTTCCAAATAGCGGATTATCTACATCGTTTACCGCGAACACGGAGACATCGGCGGGAAAAATTTGATTATTCTTTTTTATCGCATGGATAAGTGACAAATTTTTCCCGATTGGATTCAAAACTACACCGGATTCATCCTGAAAATCGTAGCCGAGGGCATTGGCAATACCAATTCCTCCATCATTGGTAGCACTTCCGCCCAATCCCACATAAATTTTGGTAGCGCCTTTTTGTATGGCATCCTTGATTTCCAAACCTGTTCCGTAGGTAGAAGTAACCATTGCATTGCGTTCTTGCAAAGACAACAATTCAAGTCCTGACGCTTTTGCCAATTCAATGTATGCCGTTTCGTCGTTTTTATTTAGAAGATATGTCGATGTGATTTTTCTTCCCAGAGGATCTACGGTATCAATAAATACATTTTCACATAGTACATTTGCTGCTATGGAGTTTAGAAATCCATCTCCACCATCGGAGGCCAGCACCGAAAAAAATTCCGCTGTGGGTATAGCGGCATGTATACCTTTTTTTAAAGCATCGATTACTCCTTGAGCCGAAAGCGAACCCTTGAATTTATCGGGAATCAGTAGTATTCTCATCGTGTTTTGCAGGAAATAGTCCGATTAAATATAGTTCATAATCGGTACATTTGATACTAGAATTAGAAATTGCATGAGAACGGACAAAGATTTGTTGATAAAGGGACTCAAATATATCGCGTTTACCATCGCACTGATGTTTTTGGCACCAGTGGTTATGTATCAAGCTTTCAAAAATGAAGACCACCCTTGGTTCTGGCCTGTGGCGGTAATCGGCTTCCTTCTTGCCATCGGGGCAATAGGCATGGGTTTTTACAGTATAAAAGTAATTTTAGATGCCCTCTTTAATACGAAAAAGAAATAGATTGATTTTTTAATTGATTAGCAGACTACTTGTTTTGAGGGCCTTTCCACTTATTTGTTAACGCTGAATAATCATATTCCAAAGCCGATTTTTGGCGTTCCAATTGGCCAATGGCAAATGCACGTTGCAAAATATCTTCGATTAAATAATCTTCTTCCACCCGATCCGGACGAAACTCTTCCTTCAAACTGATTTTAAAAAGACTGGCAGTAGTATTGTACCAAAAGGCACGCCAACCGCTTCGCAATTCTTTGACCAGTTCGAATGCCGTAGTGCCCGTCTGTCGATGTACCAGTTTTACTAGAATTTGGCCCTCAGTTCGGGTCAGTTTCTTTAATTCATCCGAGAACTCACCTTCTATGTATTTTTGTATTTCTTTGGTATATTTCTTTCGCTTTCGCTTTTTGGTAATCTTTACCAGACTATCGTTTAATTCCACCAGACGATCCGCCGCTAGTTTCGCATACGGAAATACCTTTATCGTCTTTCTTCTTAGAATGTAATAGCGTAGCTTATCTTCATAGTTATCAAAAGAAAGTTTTCCGAAAACATATACCTCTTCAAGATCGATGTGGGTGTGAAAAATCGAATCCCCTTCCATGATGATCAATTTTTCTTGAACGCTATCAAGAGGTTCCTCAGGAACCTGTGCGAACCCTAAAAATCCTATAAAAAAGATTAGAAATGTAATTTGAAGTTTTTCCATGTACAGTATATGAACAAAAGCCCTGCCAAAATTAACGATAATTAGTCGTGCTTATTATTAATTAAAAGTGAATATTGCTAAGTTTGCAGTAAATAAAATTATAGATGAGCACTAAAAAAATACTGACCAAAAAATCACTTGATTTTTTTGAAAAATACCTCAACAATGCTGCCCCTACAGGCTATGAATGGGAAGGTCAAAAACTATGGATGAACTACCTCAAACCTTATGTCGATACGTTCATTACCGACACTTATGGCACGGCTGTGGGAGTCATCAATCCCGATGCGAAATACAAAGTGGTCATCGAAGGGCATTCGGATGAGATTTCTTGGTATGTGAATTACATTACCGACAATGGGCTTATCTACGTTATACGCAACGGTGGAAGCGACCATCAAATTGCACCTTCGAAATGGGTGAACATCCATACCAAAAACGGAATGGTAAAAGGAGTTTTTGGCTGGCCGGCCATCCATACGAGAAAATCCGGAAAAGAAGAGCCGCCCAAATTAGATAACATTTTTATCGATATCGGGGCAAAAGACAAAGCGGAAGTCGAGAAAATGGGGGTTCATGTAGGTTGTGTAATTACCTATCCCGACGAATTTCACATCCTGAACAAAGATAAGTTTGTATGTCGTGCCATCGACAACCGTGCCGGGGGCTTTATGGTCGCCGAAGTGGCTCGCTTACTTCATGAAAACAAGAAGAAACTGCCCTTCGGATTATATATCACGAATTCGGTGCAAGAAGAAATCGGATTGCGTGGCGCCGAAATGATTACCAATACGATAAAACCAAATGTGGCCATTATCACCGATGTTTGTCATGATACGACAACGCCCATGATCGAAAAGAAGACCCAAGGACATACTGAAATTGGGGCCGGACCTGTAATTTCATACGCACCGGCGGTGCAGAATAAATTACGAGAACGTATCATCGAGACTGCGGACGCCAATAAGATACCGTTTCAAAGAATGGCAGCTTCAAGAGCCACAGGCACTGATACCGATGCCTTTGCCTATAGCAACGGCGGTGTTGCCTCCGCTTTGATTTCATTGCCACTTCGCTACATGCATACCACCGTGGAGACCGTTCATAGGGATGACGTTGAAAATGTGATTCGATTGATCTATGAGACACTATTGAATATAAAGGAAGGTGAAACTTTTAGCTATTTTGACTAAATATATTGACCAGCCCCTCGTAACGGAAGGGCTTTTTTAATGCTATATGGATGAACTTGTTGACATTTTAGATGCCGAAGGAAACTATACCGGCAAAACGGTCATGAAGTCTGAAGCGCACCGAAAAGGACTTTTTCATCCGACAATACATGTTTGGTTTTATACGAAAACTGCTAAAGTACTTATACAGCTGAGAGCTAAAAACAAAGATACCCATCCCCTACTTTGGGATGTATCCGTAGCAGGTCATATCGCTGCTGGGGAAACTATTGAAACTTCAGCCGTTCGAGAGATTCAAGAGGAAATCGGACTAGATATTTCACCCGAGGATTTAAATAAAATAGGAGTTTTCAAATCCGTCCAAGAGCATAGCGATACTTTGGTGGACTGTGAATTTCATCACACCTATTTATGTGAACTTAAGGTTCCCTTGAAAGTCTTAAAAGACAGGAAAGCGAAGTCGCCGACTTACAATTAATTTCTCTCATACAATTTTCAGAGGAGACCTGGGGAATGGCCGATCTTCAAAAATATGTTCCCCACGGAATAGCATATTATAAAAAGATTATCAAAGAAATAAAGGCGCGATTATAGTGCGTTCATAAAATCATCCAGAGTATCTAGCGCGTAGGTTTTTTGGTCTCCTTTGGCCATATTCTTGACCACAAAGGAATTCTTGGCCAATTCTTCAGCCCCTATCAAAATCACGTAGGGAACATTTCGATTGTTGGCATATTTGAATTGTTTCTGGATTTTGGCTTCCGAAGGATATAAATCTGCCTTTATTCCGTTTTCGCGCAAAAAAGTAATCAATTTCAAGCATGCCAATGCTTCCTTTTCTCCAAAGTTAAGGCATAGAACGTCCAAAGATTGGTCTATAGCTTCGGGGAAAAGTCCTAATTCTTCTAAAACTAAATAGATTCTATCGAGCCCGAAAGAAATACCGACTCCGCTCACGTCTTTTAAACCAAATATTCCTGTAAGGTCATCGTAGCGGCCACCTCCACCTATGGAGCTCATATCGACATTTTCGGGAGCGCCAACTTCAAAAATGGCTCCTGTATAATAGTTCAACCCGCGGGCTAAGGTTACATCAATGGAAAGTTTGGCGGATTTCAAACCTAGCCTTTCAATGGTTTCCACAATAAATCTCAATTCTTCAACCCCTTTACCACCTTCTTCAGAACCGTTCAGTATATATTTCAAGGCATCCAATTGCTCTAGATTACTTCCTGAAAGGAAAAATAATGGTGCTACTTTCTCAATGGATTCGAGTGAAAGGCCTTTTTCCTGCATTTCCTTTTTGACTCCTTCCACACCTATTTTATCCAACTTATCAAGAGCGACGGTGAAATCTACCAACAAATGTTTTGCACCTATGAATTCAGCAATTCCGGAAAGTATTTTACGGTTATTCAGTTTAATGGTTACGCCCTCAAGCTTCAAATCGGAAAAAACAGCATCATATAATTGAATAAGTTCTACCTCCTGCAGTAATGAATTGGCCCCGACTACATCGGCATCACACTGATAGAACTCTCGAAAACGGCCTTTTTGTGGCCTATCGGCACGCCAAACCGGTTGAATTTGATACCGCTTAAAAGGAAAATCGATTTCATTTTGGTGCATGACCACATAGCGTGCGAAAGGCACCGTCAAATCGTAGCGTAGCGCTTTTTCCGTAATCTTTGGGCCGAGAGAACTACTGCTTTTCGAACTATAGGTAAAGTCATCTACTTTGCTAATAAAATCCCCAGAATTGAGGATCTTAAAAATAAGACGATCTCCCTCATCCCCGTATTTGCCCAAAAGGGTTTCGGAATTTTCAAAAGAAGGGGTTTCTATGGGCTGAAAACCAAAGGTCCGAAAGTGTTTTTTGACAATGTCGATGATGTAGTTGCGCTTTGCGACCTCCGAAGGTGAAAAATCTCTTGTGCCTTTAGGTATACTTGGTTTCTGAGCCATTTGGTTTACTTATTCTGCAAATATAGTCCTCCCCTCGCTCCCTTCCAAAAGAGTAGAAGTCTCATTATGTTCACAAAGGATTCTCTCTTTAAGGGCTAGATGACATCTATCATACCCTCAAACCATCGATATAAATCACCTTTTGTGATGACCGCCCCTTGTTGAATTAATTTGAACTTATCCAAGTTCGAGTCATCGGAATAGGCCTTTGAAGCCGTGAGATATTCCACAAAATCGGATTGCCAGTTCTTTTTGAACCAATCAAAGCCTATTTTGGTCGTCAAGTCAACATCCGGATTCATGACCTTTACGGAAATCAATTTCATTTCTTTTTCAGCACAGTGAAAAAGATGCATGTGCGATTTCGAAATATTTTCCAGATACGAAACCTTAGTCAGTACACCTTCCCAGATAAGGTCACTAAAAACATCAAGCTCGTCTTCCGCTACGGAAGGCTTTTCTTCTTTTAGTCTAGACCATTCATCAGCGGTAATCGATTGTGTGGCCAAAAAATTGATGAACTCAGGGTGGAGTTCCTCCAGTTGTTGTTTTGTAAGTCTTGTATATTTCAATTTCGAAAAGTTATTAACACTTTAGGACGTAGTTCGAATGTTAAATTAAGGTTACGAAAACACGGCTCACTGGTTATCAATCAGTTGTGTAAGGTTTTTCATTCTAGTATAGCGGAAACAAATAAAAAACCGCCCGCTCAACAACTTGTGAACCGGCGGTTTTCAGAAATACTTTACTATTATTTTGCCTCTGCGATCACTTCGAAAGGAAAGTCGACTACAACATCACGATGTAGACGAATCTGCGCGTTGTAAGGCCCTGTTCTCTTGACGGAACCACCTTGAATGCCGATGAATTTCTTATCGATCTCATGGCCTTCTTTTGCTATGGCAGCTGCTAAATCAATGGTAGTAACAGAGCCGAAAAGTTTATCACCGGCACCGGTCTTGGCGGCAATCTTCAATTCAAGCGCCTTTAAGGCGTCTGCTGTTTTATTTGCGGCATCAATGATTTTCTTCTCTTTGTGAGCGCGTTGCTTCAAATTTTCCGCCAATACTTTTTTGGCCGAAGGAGTTGCCAATGCAGCCAACCCTTGAGGAATAAGGAAATTTCTTCCATATCCGTTTTTCACGCTTACCAAATCGTCTTTAAACCCTAGGTTTTCAACGTCTTCTTTTAATATAAGTTCCATGGTGCGTTTCTTTTATTTTAATAAATCTCCAACATACGGCATTAGCGCCAAATGACGTGCTCTTTTGACTGCTTGTGCTACTTTTCTTTGATATTTCAAAGAAGTACCGGTGAGTCTTCTTGGTAATAATTTACCTTGTTCATTGACCAATTTCATCAAAAAATCAGGGTCTTTATAATCGATATATTTGATACCTGATTTTTTGAAACGACAATACTTCTTTTTCGTGTTGGTCTCTATGTTCAGAGGAGTAAGATATCTGATATCCCCATCCTTTTTACCTTTTGCTTGTTGTTGTAATGTTGCCATAATACTAAGCTTTAGCCGTTTTTAACCTTGATCTTCTTCTTTCTGCCCATTCAATAGCGTGCTTATCCAACCTTACGGTCAAAAATCGCATGATTCGCTCATCTCTTTTGAACTCTTGTTCATAGGGAGTAATCGCTTCACCTGGAGCAGTAAACTCGAACAAATGGTAAAAACCACTTTTTTTGTGTTGGATGGGATAGGCCAATTTCTTTAGCCCCCAATTCTCTTTGGAGACCATCTTGGCCCCATTCTTAATTAAGAAATCTTCGAATTTCTTAACTGTTTCCGCTATCTGATCATCAGAAAGCACGGGATTCAAAATGAAAACAGTTTCGTAATGGTTCATAAATATGTATATTTTAAGGAGCGCAAAAATAAGAATATTTACGACACTTCACAAGAAAACGGAAATTTCTTCGTTATAGCTAGGAACAATCATAAAAATTGAACTTAACCAAATCTTAACCTATGGTCATCTACCATTTACACAGGAAACCGTGCAATGTTTACAACTTTTGTTGTAGTTGAGCGGCTTTTTTCGGTAATTTGTCGATGATTTAACCCCACAAATCAACCCTTTTATGAAATTAAGAAGTATTATTGTTGACGACTCGTCCATGCAACGTATGGCGGTCGCGAAACTGGTCAACAACCACCCAAATCTAGCTATGGTGGCCGAGTACAGCAATGCGATCGAAGCGAAAAACGGCATTAAGAACAATGAGATCGATCTTATCTTTTTAGATGTTGAAATGCCAATTATCAATGGATTTGACCTACTCGAGTCCCTTGAAAACAGCCCTCAGGTAATCTTGATTACCGGTAAGCCCGATTATGCACTCAAAGCTTTTGACTACGACGTTACGGATTATCTTCACAAGCCTATTACCATGGCCCGTTTTGATGCCTCTGTGAAACGTGCGGTAGCCAAATACGAGCAGATGCACAAGGTGAACGAAGATGAAGAGCATATCTTCGTTAAGAGCAACCTTAAAAAGCGTAAGGTTATCCTTAATGATATCAAATGGATAGAAGCATTGGGAGATTATATCAAATTGGTGACCGATGAAGCCAATATCGTTATCTTATCCACAATGAAGTCTTTCGAAAAGCAATTGCCAGAGGAGAAATTCCTACGCATCCACAAATCCTACATCATCAATTTGGAAAAAGTGGAAAAATTCAACAGTAAGAATGTTGAAGTGAGCGGAAGATCCATTCCTTTAAGTAGAAATAAAAAGACAGAACTGGCGGAAGCGTTGAGCAACGTCTAGAACTGTACACTTTTGATATAAAATCGCTGTTTTCGAAATGAAGGCAGCGATTTTTTTGAAGAAAACCTATTCGGTACGAGGTACGAGGTACGAGGTACGAGGTACGAGGTACGAGGTACGAGGTACGAGGTACGAGGTTTAAGAAAGCAAATTACAAACTAGTAAGCCATCAACTTTTTCCGCCGAGATGGTACAGTTTTGAGTTTGAATTTTGTATTTGTATTTGAACTTGCACTTGAATTTGAATTTGAATTTGTCAAATATGATCCACATTAAAAATCACACGAACGCTGCGGTAATATGAAATCGCGTTAAAGGATTTTTCAATCCTTTTTATTTGGTTCTTGGTCTTCACAATGGATTCTTCTAAATGCATTTTAACGATGATGTTCTTAATGTATTGATTTCGGATACGTGCCACGGGCGGGTATTCAGGACCTAACACGCCACTACCCAGTACATTTCGCAAAGACTGTGCGAACCAATCGGTGGCTTCGTTCAACTTGTTGTATTCCTTATGCTTGAAAGTTATTTTAATAATCCGATTGACCGGAGGATATTTGAACTGTTCCCGTTCATAGATTTGATCTTTGTACATGCCATTGAAATCCCCTGTGGTGACTTGTTTTAATATTTGATGATATGGATTATAAGATTGTATGATTACTTTTCCACGCTTTTTGGTTCTTCCTGCCCTGCCCGATACTTGCGTCAATAACTGAAAACTTCGTTCATGCGCACGATAATCAGGAAAATTTAGTAGGGCATCGGCATTCATGATTCCCACAAGTCCCACATTTCGGAAATCTAACCCCTTGGTCAACATTTGAGTACCTACGAGAATATCAAGTTCCTGTTGTTCGAAAGCTGTAATTATCTTTTCATACCCATGTTTTCCGCGGGTGGTATCCAGATCCATTCGGCCAACTTTTGCTGCGGGAAACAATTTGTGTAACTCTTGTTCTACCTGCTCGGTACCAAAACCTTTCGTGTCCAATGTAGGGCGTCCGCAGGCCAGACAGCTTTCTTGCAAAGCCATATGATGGCCACAATAATGGCAGCGTAATTGTTTTTTGTATTGATGGTAGGTCAGGCTTACATCGCAATTCGGACACTGCGGGGAGTGCCCACAGGTAGTGCATTCGACGATTGGAGCATATCCCCTACGATTTTGGAAAAGTATTATTTGTTCCCCTAAACTTAGACTATCCTGAATTTCTTCAAGCAGGCGTTCCGAAAAATGTCCCTTCATTCTTCGTTTTCGAATCTGTTCCTTCAAATCAACCAATTCCATTTCTGGCATTAAAACATTGCCGTACCGTCGGTCAATTCGTGCATATCCATATTTATCGTTCTGTACATTGTGAAAGGTTTCTACACTTGGCGTTGCCGAACCTAAAAGAATATTGCAATCGTGCAGTTTTGAAAGAACAATGGCCGCATCACGCGCGTGATATCTCGGCGCCGGATCGAATTGCTTGAACGAACCCTCGTGTTCTTCGTCTACAATAATCAATCCCAAATCGGAATAAGGTAGAAAAAGTGCCGAGCGTGCACCTATGACGATTTGCGCTTTTGGCCTTTTATGAAGCACATTGTTCCAGACCTCTACCCTTTCGTTGATACTATATTTGGAATGATAGACCGATATTTTCTCTCCAAAATATTCCTGTAGTCTGGTTATCAATTGTGTGGTCAATGCAATCTCGGGCAATAAATACAAAGCCTGTTTGTTGGTCTTTATGCAGTTTTCAATTAGTTCGACATAGACTTCTGTCTTTCCTGAGGAAGTAACGCCATGCAACAATGTAACTTTTCGATTTTCAAAATTTTGTAGAATATCGCCTAAAGCGGTTTCCTGCTGCTCGTTCAATAGTTTAAGTTCTTCGTTATCGTCCGCCCCCTCATAGGATACCCGATCGATACGAATGAAATATTCCTCCAAAATTTCTTTGTCGACCAACGATTTGATTACCGTTTTTGAGCCTCCGCTCGCCCGCTCCAATTCGTTGATCTTTATTGGTTTCTTCGATTCGGCCTGTAATTGGAACAAAGCCAAAACAACTTGGCTCTGTTTCGGTGCCCTAGACAACGTTTCCAATAAAACTTCCAATTTTTCTTCGGATAGGTATTCTTTTCCCAATTTTACATAACGCACCAATTTGGGCCGGTACTGTTCATAAATTTCTTCCTTCAATAAAATCACATTTTTATCAAGCAATCGATTCAGTACCGGTAAGATATTCCTACGCTCAATAATCGCACTGACCTCATGTACTTTTAAAGAGGATTGATGCTGCAGTGCCTCATAGACCAAAAATTCATCATCTTTTAAATCGGTCTCGTCTATATTCGATTGTTCGTTCTTAAGGATAAGCGTTTCACTTTCCAATAAAAAAGCACCCGGTACTGCAGAGCGAAAAACTTCGCCTATGGTACACATATAATAATCAGCTATCCACTGCCAATGCTTTAGCTGTATTGAGTTGACCAAAGCAGCCTCATCCAAAATTCGATCGATTTCCTTTGCTTCATAGACTTCAGGAGCCGTAGTATGAATCTTGGAAACCAAACCCGTGTATATCTTCGATTTCCCGAAGGGAACAGCGACTCGCATACCCGGACTCAAAAAAGTAGCCTCATCGCGGGTAACGGTATAGGTAAAGTGTTTTTCTAATGGTATTGGTAAAATAACATTGACAAAGTGCTGCATAGTTCCATAACCTTCTAACTTTCCACCCTGATCCAAGTTTGTGTGCGATAAATAAAGGCCAAATAACCACGTACTTTAAGTTCGTCCGAATTATCCGGATTCAGCCATATTTTACAACGGAAAGTCATTGCCTGTTGGGGGTCGAACAACGTATCGCCTTTGTAAACTCCATCGCCTTTATGTTCGGCACCTTCGATGATGGTCATGCCGATTACCGGTTTGTCCTTTTTATCGCCATCACATTTTGAACATAGGGCGTTCTCTTTACCTTCCTCCAATATTTCGACTACATGGCCATACATAAGTCCGTCTTTTTCATAGATATCGATGACGGCCTTTGGGTTTCCGGTGCGGTCGTCAATGGTCTTCCATTTTCCAAAAATACTTTGGGAGGATACCCAACTCGTACCCAACAATACAACTATCAATATGACTTTATTCATTCTCTTGGCCTTGATTATACGTTTTACGAAGTGAATTCAAGGAGGCGTTCAACTCGAATCCAAGAAGCAATATATTGGAATTTAACCAAATGAACACCATCAAAATTAATAATCCGCCTAAGGCCCCGTACAACTCATTGTAGCGAGCGAATTTTTCCACATAAATCCCGAAAAGGTATGACGTCAGCATGAACAAAATGGTCGTCATCAGCGCTCCAACGGAAAAGAATTTGGCTTCTTTGCCCTCGCGCGTTCCAAAATAATAAAGAATAGCGGTAGTAAAATAGGATAACACCGAAAAGAATACAAACTGAACGATTTTGAGCAAAAAGATATCCTCATTATCCAAGACGACACCATAGACCTTTTCCATAAATTCCCTGTAAAACTGGGCCGTGTAAAATTCAAAATAAAGGAAAGCGGCCGCCCCAATAATCAATAAAATGGATAATATCAGCCCAATGCCCAACGAATAGAGGTATTGTCTGAAAAAATTACGGGTCAGGTTCACGTGGTATGAATTCTCGAACCCACCAAAAATAGCATTGACTCCGTTCGCCATTAAAAATATGGATATCAGAAAAGAAGATGACAACAGCCCTCCGCTCTTTTGATTTTCAATTTGCTCGTAAATACCTGTAAAGTACTCACTTGTGGAGTCAGGTAAAAAAGATTCCAAAAACTCTGGGAAACGCGTATCAAAATTTTCGAGGCTGATGTAGGGTACCAAATAAGGCACCAACGTAATCAAAAAGATTAACAGCGGAAACAAAGCCATAAAAAGACTGAAGGCAATAGCACTAGCTCTTGTGGACAGGGCTCCCTGCACAATCCCCAAGAAATACATTTCTATTAGATCGTAAAGTGAAAGACCCTCAAAAGCTCGCAGTTTTATTTTTTTTAAAATGTTGGCAATCCATCCAATGATAGGGATTTTCTCAAGCTTCTCCTCTATTTCTACCGACATTTATACCGCTTTTAAGCTTAAGTCCAAATTATATACCGAATGTGTCAAAGCTCCCGAGGAAATATAATCCACACCACATTCCGCATACTTGCGAATCGTCTTCTCATTGATTCCACCAGAAGATTCGGTCAAACATCTATCCCTGATGAGTTCAACGGCCTTACGCGTATCTTCATAGTTAAAGTTATCGATGAGGATGCGATAAATACCCTCAGATTGCAAAATCTCACGGATTTCTTCTAGGTTACGGGCCTCAACAATAATCTTCAAGTCTCGGTCGGTTTCTTTTAAATATTGCTTGGTCTTCTCAATTGCTTTGGTAATCCCCCCGGCGAAATCGATATGATTGTCCTTGAGCATTATCATATCGTACAAGGCAAACCTATGATTTTCACCCCTCCTATCTTGACGGCCCATTTTTCAAGGGCCCTGATTCCTGGCGTTGTTTTTCGGGTATCCAAAATCTTGGTGCCAGTTCCTTCTAACAGTTCCACAAAATGATGGGTCTTGGTTGCAATTGCACTCATGCGCTGCATGGCGTTCAACACCAAACGTTCAGCTTTTAAGATACTTTGAGAACTTCCTTCCACGTAAAAGGCGATATCTCCATATTTTATTCGTGAACCATCCTTAATATGGACGTCTAAAACTAAATTAGCATCCACATACTCAAAAACCTGTCTTGCGAAATCGACACCCGCAAGAATTCCATTGTCTTTGACCAACAATTTAGCCTTCCCTGTCGCACTGGCCGGAATACAAGCTAAAGAACTGTGGTCTCCATCGCCGACATCTTCTCGTATAGCGTTTCGAATGATGCCACTTATTTCTTCTTGAAACTGGACTTTTGAAATCATAGATGCGGTATTGATTTACGCTAAATTACTAAAAACAAAGGCCAAAATTCATATGTGATACGCTGAAAGTTCTATTTTTGGAATATGACGATACGCCTTCTTGCCATCGGTAAAACTGATAGTCAATCTTTACAAGAATTGATTTCGGAATACGAAAATCGATTAAAGCATTATGTCAAGTTTGAATTGGAAATCGTTCCGGACCTAAAGAACACCAAAAATTTATCCGAGACCGAACAAAAGGTATTGGAAGGCCAATTAATTCTAAAGAAATTGAATACCTCCGACGTACTGATTTTGTTGGATGAAAACGGCAAACAACATAGCTCTATCGATTTTGCGAATTATTTGCAGAAAAAGATGAACTCCGGCATCAAGCAACTGGTATTTGTAATCGGTGGGCCGTATGGGTTTTCCGATGAAGTTTATCAAAGAGCTCAAGGAAAAATCAGTCTTTCAAAAATGACCTTTTCGCATCAAATGGTTCGGCTGTTCGTTGTGGAGCAAGTTTATCGAGCGTTTACCATTTTAAGAAATGAGCCGTATCATCATCGTTGAAAAACCGAATTATGAAAAAGACGAGAGACGTTTTTTCGAACTAAGCAAAAGCCTATAAAAAGTATCGACCACATTACCCCACTGAGTTTTATGATGAAATTCTTAAACTAGTCAAAGGTCATCAACTTTGTTGGGATTGTGGTACTGGCAACGGACAAGTAGCTGGTTACTTGTCAGATTACTTTGACAAGGTATATGCTACGGACATCAGTAGAAACCAGTTGAAAGAAGCTGAAAAACGAAATAACATAATTTATGTGAAGGAGAGAGCGGAAGTAACATCGTTTCAAAATGATATGTTCGACCTCATCACCTGCGCTCAGGCAGTGCACTGGTTAGATTTCGTCCCTTTCTATGAGGAAGTTAGAAGGACCGTTAAAAATAAAGGACTTCTTGCCATTTGGGGCTATGGTCTTCTAAAAATTGGAAATTCTTTTGATGATATTATCCACCACTTTTATCAGGAACTAATTGGACCCTATTGGAATGAAGAACGTAAGCATATAGACTCAAAATACGAAACAATTGCTTTTGATTTTAAAGAAATTAAGCTCTCTAAGCAATTCTATATCGAAAATGATATGAATCTATTTGAGCTGGAAGGATATTTCAATTCGTGGTCGAGTGTTCAAAATTATATACAATCAAACCATGAAAATCCAGTCAACGACTTAATCACTAAATTGAAAGAAAGTTGGGGCAATACAAACTCAACGAAAAAAGTGATATTTCCGATATTCACCAAAATCGGACGAATAAAAAAATAGGGCAGCTTAATATTTAATACAACACCCTAAACTTAATCGTATTCTCAACGTTTTTAAGTGCCTTAATCACCTCTTGGTTATACTCCTTATCCAAGTCGGAAATCACATAACCCACTTCATTATCGGTAGAAAGATATTGCCCGATAATGTTCATCTCATATTTCGCCAATACCTCATTTATCTTGGCCATAATACCAGGCACATTTTTGTGGATGTGCAAGAAACGATGTGAATTCTGCTGCTTGGGAAGTCTGATATTCGGGAAATTAACGGCATCGACCGTATTTCCTGAATTGATATAATCCATAATTTTATTAGGGACAAAATCAGCGATATTTCGTTGCGCCTCTTCGGTACTACCACCGACATGAGGTGTCAAGATTACATTTTCAAGTCCTTGAAGGTCCGTCATGAACTCCCCATTGGCCCTAGGTTCTTCCGGATATACATCAACAGCCGCTCCGCCTAACTTTCCATTTTTCAAAGCATTGGCCAACGCCTCGATATCGACCACAAATCCACGGGAAAGGTTGATCAACATGGCACCGCTCTTCATCTGGTTGATTTCGCGTTCTCCAATAAAATTCTTGTTGGCCCTGTTGTCGTCTATATGTAAGGTCACTACATCGGAAATATTCAATAAATCTTCCAAAGTATTGCACTTTATCGCATTTCCGAGCGCCAATTTATCATCGATATCATAGTAATAGACTCGCATACCAATGGCCTCGGCAAGCACTGATAATTGCTTGCCAATATTGCCGTAGCCAACGATTCCCAAGTTTTTACCTCGTACCTCTCTAGAGTTGCTCGCGGTTTTGTTCCACTGTCCGTTATGTATTTCCGTACTTCTCGGAAAAACATTGCGCATCAGCATGATAATCTGGCCAATGGCCAATTCTACGACAGATCGTGTGTTGCTATATGGTGCGTTGAAAACGACTACTCCTTTTTTTCGGCTATAGTCCAAATCAATTTGAGTCGTTCCGATACAGAATGCCCCGACGACCAACAATTTATTAGCGGCATCCAAGACTTTTTGAGTTACTTGAGTCTTGGATCGAATACCCAAAACATGGACACCTTTGATTTTCTTTATCAATTCTTCTTCGGAAAGGCTTTCTTTTATCAGTTCAACTGAAAATCCGTCTTCTGATAGGTTATCAAAGGCCGCAGGATGCACATTTTCCAACAATAATATCTTGATTCGATTCTTGGGATAAGAGATATTTCTCGGCAGGTCATTCACAAAAAGAAACTCGTCCATATTAGGAGTCACGTGATCAGCATTGTTTGCGGCCTTTTCACGATGTACATTTTCGGTATATGCGAAAAATTTGTCGGCGATACCGGCCTCTCGCATAACATAATCACTGTAACCATCACCTATCACCTGTACCTCTCCATCAAGATCCATTTGCTTCAGGCATTCGATTTTTCCATTATGTTGTGACAAGGGATTGTTCTCATCGAAACCCACAATATTACCTTCATCGTCAAACTTGAAGGTATTTGCATAAACCCGTGCCGAAGGGATGTTATAGTCTTGCACGATGGGATCGATGAACTCCTTGAATCCACATGAGATTACATAAATATCGTCGGCAAATTTTTCGAAAAACTCTTTGTTAGATTCAATAGATTTTGAGATTTTTTGGCGTAGTTCCTTTACCAGTCCATCCAAGTCCGATTTGTTGGCATTCAACAATTTTATACGACGCTCCAAAGATTCGGTAAACGATATGTCTCCGTCAATACCTAAATTGGTAATCTTCTGAATTTCGTCAATGACCTCATCTTTGTTCGATTTGCCCTGTAGGGTCATTTCAGCAAGCACATCCAAAGCTTCTACCCTAGTCAATGTACTGTCGAAATCGAATACGTATTTTCGTCCCACGTCTACCATAATTTGAGATTCCCGCCCCTGCCTGCCGGCAGGCAGGTTCACGGCAATGACCTTTTAATTAATGAAAATTTCAGGGGTAAAAGTAAAAATTAATTCTGACCGTGTTAGTGAAATGTTATCAAAAGTTATCCCTACCACCAAAATCCATGATTTTGATAGAAATCTCATATTTTAGGGCAATCAAACCTATACATCGAACTTATCTGTTTCCCTTAAAACCATCTTCTTACCTTGACAAGGTATTGTTGGTATTCCTTTCCAAAAATTTGCAGTAACGCCTGCTCTTCGGGCACAATCTGAAAACGGTTCATATACCCAACAAAACCCGCGGCCAGTAGTACGTTAAATGCATTGCCTAAATTTAGCCCCCATGCCAAAAGCAGCAGTAACATGGCCAAGTACATCGGGTTTCTGGTAAACGCATAAATTCCACCAGTTACCAAGCTTGATGCCTTATCAGGTTTGGTAGGATCTGCTGTGGTTTTCGATTTGAAAAACTGTAGCAATGGAATAACACTAACCACAACGGCGCTGATCAACAGAAAACCTTTCAAATAGATTCTTCCGAAAAAATCGAAATCACCGAAAGGTAAAAAGCGATCTAGCACATACATGCCGCCCGCAAATGCAAAAAGTATAACGATAGGTGGTAATTTTAACTCCATGGGATAAAATTACTACTTTTGAAACAGTACCGCACATAACTTTCACTATTCGATGCAACTGGTATTCGCTACTCACAACAATAACAAACTTCAAGAGGTACGATCATTACTACCTGATTCTATCGAACTTTTGTCGTTAGACGATATCGGATGTCAAGCGGAAATACCGGAAACCGGAAAAACCTTGGTCGAAAATGCCAAGATCAAAGCTGATTTTGTTACTAAAACTTATGGTTATAACTGTTTCTCAGATGATACGGGACTTCTAGTAGAAACCTTGAACGGAGCACCTGGGGTGTACTCCGCTCGTTATGCTGGCATTGATAAAAACGCCGAAGCCAACATGGCCAAGTTGCTTTTGGCATTGGAAAACGAAAACAATCGTAACGCCCAATTTAAAACTGTAATAGCATTGAACCTCAACGGAAGCTATGTAACGTTCGAAGGCGTTGTCGATGGTCTCATTGAACATGAACAAATGGGAGAAAAAGGTTTCGGTTACGATCCCATTTTCAAACCTAATGGGTATGACAGAACATTTGCCCAATTGCCCTTATCCGTTAAGAATGAAATCGGGCATCGAGGCAAGGCTATGGAAAAACTGATTTATTATTTAAAAACTATAGGTTAATGTCCAAAGAAGAACTACAAAACACAAACCAAGGTAACAATGATATGGTCGAGGTATCGGTAGCCTCTGAACGTGCTGAGGCCGTCGGCGGGGTACTTATTGCCTTCTTTGCGGCCCTTATGGCCATATCGCAAATGGTAAATGGCGAGTTGGAAGAAGAGATGTTGATCGCCCATAACAAAGTAGTCAACTATTCTAGTTGGTATCAATCCAAAAGCATAAAAGAAAGCCTTAAGGAAGGTGAACTCGATTACTTACAGACGTTACTGAATACCGGAATGATTGCCGACGAAAAACAGTTTGTAGTCAACGAACAAATACAGGAAACAAAACGACTAATCGAAAAATATGGCGCCGAGAAGACCGAAATATTAGTGGGTTCCGCAAACATTGCAAAAGCCGAATGGGCGCAAGATTTGGATGGGGAAATGGGCAAAATCGTCGGCGTCAAAGAATGGGAACAACTTGCGGATGAATATGACACCTCTACAAAAAAATTCGATCTGGGCATGTTGTTCTTCCAAATCAGTATTGTACTTGGTGCAGTCTGCATCATTATCTATGACAACCCAAAACTGCAAAAGGCATTTATTACTTTAATGATATTGTTTGGAATTATTGGCATATTAATGTCAGTCTATGGGTATATGCTCGCACCATAAGGGTTGACTTCTCAATTTCACTTCCGAAATACGAAGTAACCGATTTCTAGATCTTTGAATTTGACTTTTCCGTCTGTACCCAAACCATCTGAATTAGGGTTCTAAGATGATTAAGTTTGAAAATTGTAAGAGAAATAAACTTTTCAATTAATGATTTATCAACTTCTTCCAACTGTTTATTGTTTACCGCCATCTGTTCACTGCTTACAGCCCACTGCCAAATGATTACTGATTACTGCCAACTGCCCACTAAACAACCCTTTATCCACATGTCAATAATTAACAGTATCTTTGCCGCTTCAATAACGCCGCCAGTATGGCAGGTGTTGCGCTGAGTCCACTGGGTTATATTTCGATAATCGCTCTATGCAACACACCTATTAGCGATTAATTATAACACAAATGACAAAGTTTGAAGCACTAGGGCTACAAAAGTCCCTACTAGATGCTGTTTCCGACATGGGTTTTGAAACCCCTTCGGAAGTACAGGAAAAAGCAATCCCTATTTTATTAGAAGGCGAGACCGATCTGGTCGCACTCGCCCAAACAGGTACCGGAAAGACCGCTGCCTTCGGTTTTCCGTTGATTCAAAAAATCGATAGCAATAGCCGAACGACACAAGGGTTGATACTCTCCCCTACCCGTGAACTATGTTTACAGATTACAAACGAATTGCAGCTCTACAGCAAATATGAAAAGAATATAAATGTAGTTGCAATCTACGGTGGAGCAAGTATTACCGATCAAGCACGCCAGATCAAGCGAGGGGCACAGATCATCGTTGCCACGCCCGGTCGGATGAAAGATATGATCGGTCGCCGATTGGTCGATATTTCAAAAATCGATTATTGTATTCTGGACGAGGCCGATGAAATGCTCAATATGGGCTTTTTTGAGGATATAAAGGACATACTTTCGAATACCCCAGAGGAAAAATCAACTTGGTTGTTCTCTGCCACCATGCCCAAGGAAGTATCGGTCATCGCCAAAAAATTCATGCATTCCCCTCAGGAAATAACCGTTGGGGCAAAAAACTCAGGTGTCGATACCGTGCAACACGAATATTATGTGGTCGGCGGAAGAGATCGTTATCCTGCTTTAAAAAGGTTGGCAGATACCAATCCGGATATATTCTCGGTGATTTTTTGCAGAACAAAACGGGATACCCAAAAGGTAGCGGAAAAATTGATCGAAGATGGGTACAACGCGGGAGCACTTCATGGAGATCTAAGCCAAAACCAAAGGGACATGGTCATGAACGCCTTTCGCAAAAAGCAGATTCAAATGCTGGTGGCTACCGATGTGGCGGCTAGGGGCATCGATGTTGATGATATCACACATGTAATCAATTACCAGCTTCCCGACGAAATCGAGACTTATACACATCGCAGTGGACGTACGGGCAGGGCCGGAAAATCAGGAATTTCAATGGTTATCGTTACACGAAGCGAACTGCGTAAAATTAAATCCATTGAAAATAAGATAAAGCAACAGTTCGTGGCCAAAAAGATTCCTACGGGAATGGAAATCTGTGAAATACAGCTATACCATTTGGCAAATAAAATAAAGGACACCAAGATAAACGAGGATGTCGAGAATTATCTTCCTGCAATTAATGACGTACTTCAGGGCATCGACCGTGAAGAACTGATTAAAAAAATTGTTTCGGTCGAATTCACCCGTTTCTTTAACTATTACAATAAAGCACAGGACTTAAATTCTGTGGACATTGGTCGCGGAGAACGTGGTGGTGAAAGATCAAGAGGTGAAAATAGTTCAGACGGCTCGGTACGCTATTTCATCAATGTTGGTGAAAAAGATGGTTATGATTGGATGTCGTTAAAAGATTTTTTAAAGGACACCTTGGATCTGGGCCGAGACGCTATTTATAAAGTAGACGTAAAGGAGAGTTTTTCCTTTTTCAATACTGAGGCTTCCGATACTGAGAAGGTACTATCTACATTTACCGAGTTCAAAGTTGACGGACGGTTTGTCAATGTCGAGGTTTCCAAGACGCCCGGCGGTTCAGGCGGCGGTGGAGCAAATCGTGGCAGAAGATTTAAAGATAAAGGTCGCGGCGGAAAAGATAGAGGTCGCAGTAAAGGACGGGATCGAAGCACATCAAAAGACAATGCCAGCCATTCCGGAAAACGAAGAAGCAAAAAAAGAAGCGACTTCTTTTAACGTAGAAGGGTTTCTTGACAAGTTTTTGGTTAATTCTATATTAAAAATACGCTCCGGCGTATTTTTTTTGCTTTGTTTAGTACCTTTAACGTCGATTAGAATTTAATGAAGAATTATTTTACGCTCCTTTTCGCGCTATTGGCCTTTATCGGTTTTTCACAAGATGATGAGGCACCAGATGAAAAAATCAGTGCTACCGTAATCAATGCCCAGACCAATGAACCCATGGAGAGTGTTCACGTGTTGAACCTCAACCAGGTTATCGGTACCATCACCAACGCAAAAGGGGAATTCGCTATCACCGCTGCCGTAAACGATACCCTGTATATGACCTTCTTGGGTTTTAAACCCCAAAAAATTAAGGTAACCAACGACATGTTCAAGTTCAAGGACACTAAAATAGCCCTGACCGAATTGGCCTATGCCCTCGAAGAAGTTGTCGTTCGACCTTATCAACTGACCGGATATCTCGAAATCGATGTAAAAAACCTGGTCGTCAATGATTCGTACCAGTACAGTATTTCTGGTTTGAATGTAGGGTATGAGGCAGGTAACAAAAGCCCTAGTGCGGTAACAAAAGTCTTGGGGGCCATTCTAAATCCAGCAGATTTGTTGCGTAACCTATTTGGCAGAAAGCCAAATCAAATGAACAAGTTACGCAAAATGAAGGAGGATGATGAGATTCGAAACCTGCTTGCCTCAAAATTCGACCGAGAGACCTTGATCGAACTGCTCCAAATCGAAAAGGTCGACATCGAGGATATTCTCAATAACTGCAATTATTCGAAGTCGTTCATTACCACCGCAAACGACCTTCAGATTCTCGATGCCATTAGTAGCTGTTACGAAGAGTTTAAAGTGTTGAACCGAAAGTAGTAAGTCTCTACAAGTAAACTACCTAAGGGCATGCCAGCGAGGCATTGAAAGAAAATTTATTGTTTGATTTCGACGCCTTCGTCCGCCAAAATGGCTAGGTGAAGGCGGGCAGGAGTTAGAGCAAATAAATCTCGATTACCGAGTCAAAATCTTAAGGTATTAAACCGGGTGGCACTCGCCCCTAGGTAATCAAGCCTATGTTTAGTATGCTTAATAGTAGGAAATAAAATTTTCTATTTCCATCTGCATTTTATAGCTTTAGCCAAAATAGTCGAAGATGAAAAAACTGCTTGTTGCCGTTACAATTTTCCTATGTTTTTTTGGATGTAGGGAAGAAAAAAAGAACCTGTGAAAGAGAACGCGCAAAGACAGGAAATCGATTCTGAAGCTACAAAAAAGCAGATACCCTTCGTTTGGGAAGGAGCCAATATCTATTTCTTGCTAACCGATCGTTTTAACAACGGAAACCCCGATAACGACGTAAACTTCGAAAGAACGGATACTACAGGAATTCTGAGAGGGTTCATGGGCGGTGATATTGAGGGAATAACCCAGAAAATCGAAGATGGATACTTTTCTGATCTAGGCATAAATGCAATTTGGTTCACGCCGGTAGTAGAGCAAATTCATGGAGTCGACAAAGAGTCTGAAGACACCTATGGGTACCACGGTTATTGGACCAAGGACTGGACGGCTCTTGACCCAAACTTCGGTACAAAGAAAGACTTGGAGAACTTGGTGAAAACCGCCCACAAAAATGGAATACGCATTTTGATGGATGTGGTCGTAAACCATACAGGGCCAGAAACCGACATAGATCCTCTTTGGCCTGACGAATGGGTGCGTTCGACCGCGCGCTGTGATTTTACGAATTATGAAAACAATACCAGTTGCACATTGGTCAATTTGCCGGATATTTTGACCGAATCGAACGAACCTGTTGAATTGCCCGACCCCCTATTGGCAAAATGGAAGGAAGAAGGAAGGCTGAGCAATGAATTGGATGAACTGCAATTGTTCTTTGAACGAACCGGGTATCCTAGGGCGCCCCGTTTCTATATTATCAAATGGCTAACGGATTATGTAAACGATTTTGGTATCGATGGTTTTCGGGTAGATACGGTAAAACATGCCGATGAACATACCTGGGCCGAGCTTTACAAAGAGGCAGCTTACGCCTTTGAAACGTGGAAAAAGAAACATCCGAACGAAGTTTTGGACGACAATCCATTCTATATGGTCGGCGAGGTTTATGGATATGGTATTTCAGGCGGAAGGGAATATGATTTCGGGGATAAAAAAGTAGACTATTTCGACCACGGATTCAAGAGCCTTATCAACTTCGAACTAAAGAACGATGCCAAAAATGACTATGAAACGATCTTTAGAAAGTATAGTGACCTGCTGAATACAAAATTAAATGGTAAAAGTGTTCTGAATTATTTGACTTCCCACGATGATATGCAGCCTTACGACATGGAGCGGACAGATTCAATAAAATCAGCGAATATATTATTGCTTACCCCAGGGGCTTCCCAAATATACTATGGGGATGAGTCTGCCAGACCTTTGATTATCGAGGGAACCACAGGTGACGCTACACTTCGCTCGTTCATGAATTGGGAAGACATTGCCCAAAACGATAAAACGAAGAAGGTATTATCGCACTGGCAAAAACTGGGGAAATTTAGACAAGAACATCTCGCTATCGGTGCTGGAAAACACAAAAGACTGGGCAAAAAACCCTATGTTTTTAGTAGAACCTACGCAGATGGAGATTATAAGGATAAGGTCGTGGTAGGCCTCGATTTGCCCAAAGGAAAAAAATCACTTTGGGTCAAAGGTTTTTTTGGGGATGGTACAAAATTGTATGACACCTACTCTGAAACCGAAGTCGAGGTGAAAAATGGAAAAGTAATTCTTGAGAACGATTACGATATCGCTCTTTTAGAACTAGCGCAGTAAGGCGCTACACTACCAACCCAACCTCTTACTTATTTGAGTGTAGTGCAATACGGTTTCCTTCGGTATCTTTCATCAAGGCCATATAACCATGTCCTCCACCAATTTCGGTCTTAGCCTGCATAATGGTGCCTCCTGAAGGTTCAACCCTACTTAACTCGTTGGCGACATCTTTACAGGAAAAATAAATCAATGGGCCATCGGTCAAGCTTGGTTTGTACATTTCATGTTGTACCAAAGAACCTGTGGCACCTGATTTTTCAGAATCCATAGGAAACCACCCCATTATAAATCCTCCTAAATTATGAATGCCGATTTTAATATCGAAAACGGATTCATAGAACTTCTTTGCACGATCCATATTCGAGACGGGAATTTCAAACCATCCTACCATACTATTCCAATTATTATTTTTCTAATACCGTTTTTAGGGTCGCCAAGCCCTCTTCAAAATCTTTGCCTACCATTTTATCCATACTCATGAATAATGTCATAATACTCATCGGGAATTTATTGTTTCCCGAAAAACCCCAAGTCACCTTGGTTTTTCCACTACCCACATCTGCCACTTTGGTATAACAATCCGACGTAGATTTCCAAGGTTTTAAAAATCGAAGCTCAGATTCGATTCGCTCACCGTCCACTACTTTCTTGATTTCCTGTTCTCCTTCGCCAACATCTTTGTTTCCGTTCCAGTAGCTAACGGCACCAGATTCACCATCGGTACCTGTGAACTTCTTTTCCATATCGGGATCTTTCTTCGCCCACGGAGACCATTCGTCCATATTCTTGAGATATTTTAAATAGTTAAAGACTTCGCCCTTCGATCGGTCGATTTCAATGGAGCGTGAGACATCGTACGTTTTTGGGGCGATTATTGCTAAAAAAAGAATCAAAACAATAATACCCAACAGAATGTAAAGTAGTGTAGCCATTTGTTTATCAATTAGTTAGTTGTATCTAAATATAATAAAAAAAGCTAATGTTCCTTAAAATATCTTGCCAAAACGTCATCGATACTCCGGATTGACTTTTTAGTCCACTCAAGTCTTTTATCCAGTTTTTCACAATCAGCCAATTGCCACGGTAAATCGGTCTTTCTGAGTTCTGTTGATATATGGTGCAGGAGAATTGCAGCAGAGACCGAAATATTCAAACTTTCGGTAAAACCGACCATTGGTATTCTTAAGGAGGCATCCGCTTGTTCTAGAACTTCTTGGCTAAGTCCTTCTTTTTCGGTGCCAAAAAAAGTGCTGTTTTTTCGCTGAGATTGAAATCTTCCACCGCACAGGCATTTTCCTTAGGGGTGGTCGCGACGATTTTATAGCCATTTTGTCTAAGATTTTGAATACAATCGGTAGTGTTTTTATAACCATGCATATCTACCCATTGTTGAGCTCCCATGGCTATGTTCTTATCCAATCTTTTGCCAAACCGATTTTCAATGACATGGGCTTCCTGTATGCCAAATACTTCACAACTTCGTATGACCGCGCTGGTATTGTGCAATTGAAAAACATCTTCTATAGCGACCGTGATGAATTTTGTTCGCTGCTCCAACACCTCAATAAAACGAGCTTTGCGTTCAGGTGTGATAAAATCTTCAAGATATGACAAGAGTCGTTCGTCATCCATAAATCGAATATAATAAAAAGTCTATTTTTATGACATCAATGAAGAAAATCGTCGTACTTACTGGAGCGGGCATCAGCGCAGAAAGTGGTCTTAAAACCTTTAGGGACGCAGATGGCCTTTGGGAAGGCCATGATGTTATGCAAGTGGCTTCTCCACAGAGTTTTTTTGAAAATCCTGAATTGGTGCTTGAGTTCTATAATCAACGTAGGAGACAGCTTGCAAGTGTCTCTCCCAATAAAGCACATCTAGCACTTGTTGAACTTGAAAGGTATTTCGATGTTTCAATTATTACCCAAAACGTAGACAATCTTCATGAACAGGCGGGAAGTAATCATGTAACCCATTTGCATGGCGAACTTCTAAAGGCCCGCTGTACAAGAAGTGAAGACTTTGTTATCGATTGGAAGTCAGATTTGAACTTGGGCGATTTGAGCGAAAATGGTCATCAACTTCGACCACATATTGTCTGGTTCGGCGAACAAGTCCCCTTCTTACAAAGTGCCATAGAAATTACGGCAACGGCCAATATTTTGATTATTGTCGGCACCTCCATGCAGGTTTACCCAGCGGCTGGTTTAATTAATTTTGTAGGACTAGGGACTCCAATTTATTTCGTCGACCCAAGGCCTAATGTTGCGGCCGGTGACTACAACGACCTTAAGATAATCACCGAAACTGCAGTAAACGGGCTTCCTATTCTGGTTGCTGATCTAATTGGTACAGCGCCCTAGAACGCTTTGCCCATTCGATTATCGCATCACGTTGCTCAGTGGTAAGTTGAGCTTTTTCATGTGTCCAAGTATACTCTTTTAGCGGCATCTCACCAGATTCTACCATTTCTATCACTTCCTCTAATTTGTGGTCTTTCTTTTTGGTATCATACGCTTCCCATTCAGAAAAATTCAAATGGCCTTTTCCGTGCTTGATATGATCGGACAACCAATACGATACGGGGGCAATATTATCGTACCAAGGGTATACCGTATTATTGCTATGGCAATCGTAACAAGTTTGTACTAAAATGGCCTTTACATTGGGAGGCGGATTTGTTTCCGCAAGGAAAGTCGCGGTATGTTCGCCTTGGGCAATATTCTTTTCAGGGCGATAGAACTGCATAAGTACAAAGATGACCAATAAGGCCAACCATACTTTTTTTAGTATTTTCATTATTTTAAATTTGAGGCACCGCTAAATTACAATTTTTGACCAGAACGGAATTATACGAGGATCTAAATTACGTTGATGCCACTCGAAAAAAGCGAACCGAAATGGCGGCATTGGTCTTGGACAACCCCAAGGTAATGAAACACCTGGTTGACATTGCAATGACCAATGACGATCCAATATCAAGTCGGGCCTGTTGGGTTCTTGAATTTGTCGTTAAGCAAAAACCATCTTATATTTTCTCTCATTTGGAAGATTTTACAACGAGATTGGGAGATGTGAAACTTCACTCATCCGTTAGGCCAATAGCGAAAATCTGCGAAATTTTGGTCAAAGCATATTTTTCGAAAAAACCGAATCCGGTGCAGGGCAAACTGAACGGGGGACATTTAGAACGAATCGCCACCGCATGCTTTGACTGGCTGATAGGCGATCATAAAGTTGCGGCACAGGCCTATTCAATGACCTCGCTTTTGCTTTTGGGAAGAAAGTTCGACTGGATATTGCCCGAACTCAAAATGGTCTTGGAGCTGAATTATGCCAATGGAAGCGCAGCATATAAAGCTAGGGCTAGAATGACCCTGGCTAAAATTAAGTGAACAGTTTGCAATTGCAGTAATCAGTAATCAGTAATCAGTAATCAGTAATCAGTAATCAGTAATCAGTAATCAGTAATGGAAGAAAGCTCTTTTCAAACCATATAAACTCATAACCCAATAAACTTATAAACTTTTGAACTTAAGTTTGTACTTGAACTTGAACTTCCCAACTATATACTTTTAAACTCCCATTCGAATAAGTATCTTTGCCGCTTCCAATAAAAACCAATTCCTGTCGCAGATGTCTCTAAATCCGTTGAATGCTATTTCCCCTGTTGATGGGCGTTATCGAAGTAAAACCGCTAGTTTGGCATCTTTTTTTTCGGAAGAGGCGTTGATCAAATATCGGGTTCGGATCGAAGTTGAATATTTTATCGCGCTTTGTCAGATTCCGTTACCACAATTGCAAGAATTTGATAGCTCAAAGTTCGAGACCCTGCGCGATATCTACAAAAATTTTGACGCCAAAGATGCCGAAGAAATAAAGGAAATTGAAAAAACCACCAATCATGATGTAAAGGCCGTAGAATATTTTATCAAATCGGCTTTTGATAAAATGGGGATTTCACAGTTCAAAGAGTTCATTCATTTTGGTCTGACCTCACAGGATATTAATAATACGGCGGTTCCCCTTTCCATCAAGGAGGCGATGAACGAAGTATATGTGCCGCAATACCAAGAAGTCCTCAAAAAGTTGCAGACCATGGCCGATGAATGGGCAGATATTCCAATGCTGGCCCGTACGCATGGGCAACCGGCCTCCCCTACCCGGTTGGGCAAGGAAGTCGAGGTTTTTGTACAGCGATTGAAGGAACAGTTCAACCTGTTGAACGACATACCTAGTGCTGCAAAATTTGGTGGCGCTACGGGCAATTATAATGCGCATCAGGTGGCCTATCCAGAGATCGATTGGAAAGAATTCGGTCAGAATTTCGTTCATGACCTAGGATTGTATCACTCGTTTCCAACCACGCAAATCGAACATTACGACCATATGGCCGCTCTCTTCGATACGTTAAAAAGAATCAACACCATAATCCTTGATTTAGATAGGGATTTCTGGACTTATGTTTCTATGGATTATTTTAAACAACGTATCAAAGAAGGAGAGGTCGGTTCTTCGGCCATGCCGCACAAGGTCAATCCGATAGATTTTGAAAATTCGGAAGGAAACCTAGGCATCGCCAATGCCCTTTTCGAACATCTTTCCGCAAAGCTTCCGGTATCTAGGTTGCAACGTGACCTTACCGATAGCACAGTGCTTAGAAATGTTGGTGTTCCCTTTGCGCATACAATTCTCGCCTTTCAATCTACTCTTAAAGGATTGAACAAATTATTGCTCAACAAAGAAAAATTCGAACAAGATCTTGAAAATAATTGGGCCGTTGTCGCCGAGGCCATTCAGACGATTTTGCGAAGGGAAGGTTATCCGAATCCGTATGAGGCCTTAAAAGGATTGACCCGGACCAATGATAAGATCAATCAACAGTCGATCGCTAATTTTATCGATACTTTAGAAGTTTCGGATGCTATCAAAAATGAGTTGAAGGCTATCACGCCGAGCAACTATACAGGGATATAAAAAAGAACTCCAACAGTTTTGAAAGCTGTTGGAGTTCTTTTTATTCTTCGGAAAAATGCCTTTAATATTAATCCTCCCCTTTGTGAATTTCCACGGAATGTGGGTACGGGATCTCGATTCCCGCCTTATCAAGGGCCAATTTACAACCTTCCAAGGTTCCGAAATAAACATCCCAATAATCCTCAGGTTTACAAAATGGCCGTACTGCAAAATTGACCGAGCTGTCCGCCAGTTCAGATACATTTACAGAGGGCGCTGGGTCTTGAAGTACTTTTGGGTTCGATGTCAAAACTTCCAACAAAACTTCCTTGGCCTTTTTGATATCCTCGTCATAACCGATTCCGATGGTGGTGTCGACACGCATTTTTCCTTCTTCGGTGTAGTTTATGATGTTTCCGTTGGCCATGGCACCATTTGGAATAATCGCCAATTTATTTTCAGGCGTAATCAATTTCGTGGTAAAAATCTCGATTTCCTTGACTGAACCTAAGACACCTTGAGCTTCGATTAAATCATCGATTTTATAAGGTTTGAATATGATAATAAGTACGCCACCCGCAAAATTGGACAATGACCCCTGAAGTGCCAGACCAATTGCTAAACCCGCAGCGGCAATAAGAGCGGCAAAGCTTGTAGTCTCAACACCTAATGTTGAAATTACGGTAATTATCAAAAAGATGGTCAATGCCCATTTTACAAGACTTAACAAGAACCTTTGCAACGATTTGTCATACTCTTGGGCGGTCATTCCCTTTCGAACGAGTTTCACCAATTTTTTGATTACCCATGAGCCTATGATGTAAATCAGAATGGCTCCGATGACTTTAGGGCCATATTCTACGACAAAGTCAATTCCTTTGTTCATCCATACTTGTGCGTCTTCCATAATACTAATGTTTAATGTGAGTAGTTTGTTTATAGTCCGCTCAATATAAGGATTAGGAATTAAAAAAGTAAGAGGATTCAAAAGTCAATGGTAAATTTAATGTCGTGATAACAAAAAAATCCTGTTTCGAAGATTTTCGAAACAGGATTTAGTATACTAGGTTATTAAAATTTATCCTTGAAAAAGCTTGCCCAAATCTTTTAATCCCTCCCCGTCATAATCCGATTTTTCAATAGCTTGAAGCAATTGCATCATATGCGCGGGATTCATATTGTCGCCCAAAACACGAATCAAAGCAAAACCTTTTTCATCACTATCGCCGTAAATGATGACTTCATCAATGGCATCCTCGGTGCCTAAATATTTGATGGTCGCCCTTCCGTAGCTCGTATTCATTTTCATAAGTTGTATGAACTTATTGTCCGAAAGTATCGCTTTTACATTGGCCTTTTCGATTTTGAAATCCGCAGCATTGTCATTGGTCTTTTTAAAGGCCAGAATATTCAACTTTTTCAATGACCCCAAGGCATCTCTTTGCGTATCGGTCAAATCAGCCTTTTCAAGATTGAGGACACTCGTCGGAACGTCCAACTTAAGAAAGTTCGGATTCTCTGAGTTATCGACGTAGTATTCTTGTAAACTCTGCGTTGAAGAACAGGCAGTGAATGCCAAGACTACGAATACATATATAATGGATTTTAGTGTTTTCATTTTCTTATTTTATGTTATAATATTCCGCTTTTAGCGATCTCCTTTTTTTCCTGCCTTGTTAAGATCATGGGGGAGGTCCATTTTTTTGGTCAAAGATCCTATTTTGTTCAAATCGATATCACCGGTCATCGACACCAGAACACTTTCGAATTTTCTCCCGTTGATATCGATGTCACTGTCACTGATTCCTGAAACGAACATCAATAGCTCGCTGACATGGTCCTCATCGCTCCCTTGTTTGATATAGAATTTAACATTGGTGTCTTTATCCTTTATGCGCATCAATTCTTCTAAAGAAGAAGATTTAAGATACTTCTTTACCGTGGCACCCATATCTTCCGCAACATCGGCGTTTTGGGTAATGAATACTTTGAGTCCGTCTAGACTATGTGCTATATCCTTAAAATCTTGTGCATCTTGATCGTCATCATCAAGAGCCGCAAGATTTCCCGCAAGACGAATCATACTGCTATTTATCGTTACCGAGGCAACGTCATTCATGTCTTCGAACTTATCGAAGATCGATTGTGAAAATCCAAAGAATGGAATAAGGGCGAGAACTACTAATACTTTTTTCATGATTGTTCGTTTTTTGACCTGCTGGCAGCAGACAGGTTGTTGATTTTGATGAATATTTAGAACGGGCAGTACTTTACATGAACTACCCGTTCATCACTTTTTGTTAATTCTTTTTTCCGGCTTTATTCAAATCGTCAGGAAGGTTCATTTTTTTTGTTAAAGAACCTATCTTGTTCAAATCGATATTTCCTGTCAGAGAAAGTAGTACGGTTTCGAACTTTCTACCATTGACATCGACATCGACACCCGAATCTTTTAATCCGGTCACGAACATGAGCAATTCGCTTACATGATCGGAGTCTTTACCTTCCCGAATGTAAAACTTCACATTGGCATCTTTATCCTTGACGCGCATCAGCTCTTCAAGTTTCGCTGATTTGAGGTAGCTATCTACCGAAGCCTTCATATCGGCCGAAATCTTTTTATCCTCCGTTATAAAAACTTTAAGATTGTTTAGGCTTTGTGCGATATCCATAAAATCCTTTGCTTCAGGATCATCGACTTCTACATCTATTTTGCTCAAAAGGTTGAACATGCTTTTGTTTACCACTACGGCACTCACATTATCTAAATCTTCATATTTGTCGAATAAGGATTGTCCAAACCCGGTAAAGGGCAAAATTGCGAGTAATATTACTATGAGGGGTTTTTTCATGATTTCTAATATTAATTATTGTTATAAATTTTTTGTTTTGTTTCTTCAAACTCTTTTAAATAAGCTACTTTTTCAGTGCCTTTGCTAAAATTCTCGGCGAGAAGATCTAATGCCATCTTTGTTTGTTGATAAGCATATGCCGCCTTCTCTTTTTCGGCTAGCTGCTGTTCTCGGTAATCATTACCAAAATAGATGCCAAACAATAGAACTGCTACTGCCGCAACGGATAACCACTTCGTATAGTTTCTTCTAGGTTTTAGTGCTACCTGCTTCGTATACCGTTCTTCTTTGGCCTTTGAAAAATATTGAAACATCGGTGCATACTGCTCTAGATGTGTCGCTACACTTTCTTGTGAGAAATACGTTCGCAAGGTTTCTTCTTCGGCGACCGTAGTGGTGGCCTCAAAATACTTTTCCAATAATTTTTCTATGTTATCCAATTCCATAACTATGTTTTTGCATTAATTTTTCCCGTACTGTTTTTCGTGCCCGGGAAAGTGCGACACGTATTGCTGTGGGTTTCATATCTAAAAGAGCCCCGATTTCGTCAAAATCATATTCTTCGACATCACGTAATTGAAGCACCATTTTTTGTTGTTCGGGCAGCTCTTCCATGATTCTCTCTACCCAATTTATACTATCTTTTGCCTCTACCTGGCTTTGTAGTGAACTATTTCCATCACTATAATTACTATGCACCAGTGTTAAATTGCTTGCCTGTTTCGACTTTAACCTATCAAGACAAAAGTTTTTTGTCATCGTCATGGCAAAGGCCTCCACATTATTATAGCTCTCCATTACTTTGTTCTTCGACCACAATTTGAGCAATATCTCTTGAGTGGCGTCCTCCGCTTCTTCGGTCGATACCAGTAATCTTTTGGCCAATCGGTACAATTTGTCCTTAAAAGGCATCACTATGTTCAGAAAATCCGCCTGATTCATTTTTTGATTGTTGTTTGTAAACCGTCTTTATTCGGTTACATAAGGAAGACGATATACAACGAATTTTGTTACAAATAATTTTTTTTTCATCGCTTATTAACTAAATTGTTCCGCCTTGGTTGCAATGATAGCTATTTGAATAGGAAGATTAAACCCCTAAATATCCCAATATTTGGCATACCGTTACCTTAGGTCAAGTGAAACCACAAAAAAATAAAAATTATGAAAAAGTATTTGTTATTGTTCCTTGCCGTCGGGCTTGTATTCAATTCGTGTAAAAAAAGCGATGATGAGCCGTTTATAAAACCTGTAACGCAAGTACCAGAGCCAGAACCGGAGGCGGAACCGGAACCAGAACCGGAACCAGAATCAATCGATCCGGCAACGGTCATTGTTCAGAATTTTATGTGGCAGACCATGAACGCCTATTATCTTTGGCAGGGTGAGATGCCCGATTTGGCGGATACCCGATTTCCAGAGACCGATGAAGGTGAGGCCGCGTATTTGGAGTTTCTTGCCGCCGAACCAGATCCCGGGAAGTTCTTTGAAAACAAACTCCTTTTTTCGGCAGATAGATTTAGTGGTTACAGTGAAAACTATAAAGACCTTGTAAATCTTTTTGCTGGTATTACAAAAAGCAACGGTCTAGAATTTGGACTGTCATTGTACGGCTCGGGTGATGACGTTCTTGGGTTCGTGAACTACATTGTTAAAGACTCCGATGCTTCTACCAAAGACATTCAGCGAGGTGATATTTTCGTAGGGGTGAACGGCACGAGTCTGAACCTTGACAATTATATCGATCTATTATTCGGCGATGAGGACACCTATACGCTGAATATGGCCGATGTTGAAGACAATACTTTAGTGCCCAATGGCAAAGAAATCGTTCTGACCAAAATGGAAGGATTGGAGGAAGACCCGATTCTTGTTACGAATATAGTTGATCAAGGTGGGGCTAAAATAGGTTATCTGATGTACAACCAATTCGTGGGTGGTTCTGGGGAAGCACTTAATCAAGCTTTTGGAGAATTCGTCTCAGCCGGAGTTACCGATTTGGTGCTCGACTTGCGATATAACCTAGGTGGTTCGTCACATACCTCGGCAGTATTGGCTAGTCTCATATCCGGAAGGAGTGCAAGTGAAATTTTTTACAAGGATAAATACAATGCCAAGATCGAGGCACAATTGGAACCTGATGACTTCTTGAATTATTTTCTGACCACGACGGGTACCATTCATGGTAATTCTGATACTCCCTTAAACACGCTCAACCTTAACAAGGTCTATGTTTTGGCCACCAATAGGTCGGCTTCGGCCAGTGAACTGGTTATGGTCGGCTTGGAACCCTACATTGATGTCGTCCATATTGGTACTACAACGGTCGGAAAAAACCAAGGATCCAATACCTTCGTTGACGACCCTGAAAACGGAAATTTCTATAACCCAGATCGAGAAGGTGAAATCAATCCTAACAATCAATGGGCCATTCAACCCATTATCGTGACGGCGGAAAATTCAGATGGTTTTTCGGACTATTCAAGTGGATTGGTTCCAGATATTGAACTCGCCGAGGATATCATCAATCTAGGCATACTCGGAGATCCCGAAGAACCTCTATTTGCAAGGGCAATCGCTGAGATTACAGGGTCTACCACCAAACGTGGCTTCATCCCGGAAATGCCCGTAGACCTCGTTACAAGTTCAAAATTACAAAAGCCCTTTGCTGATAGATTGATCGTAGACAAAAGTGCAATCGGTTTAAAAATAAAGGGAAATGCCGCATCGGAACAGTAAAATTTTTAAAACGAATTCGGATTCCATATAGCAAATTCGTAAAATTTTATTATTCTTCATGTAATAAGGTTTCATTTAGCCTTGGCGATAAATCGCCAAGGCTAAATTATTCCCAAAAATCCGTTCTTTATGATTTGACTTGGCCATACTATCAGATTTTTTGAAGTCCAAAATTCCAAAATCCTCTCTCAGCAAAACATAATAATAGGTTAAAGCTTACCTTTTCTACGCCTTTTTTAATTTATTTTAGCAACCAAAGACTAAAACTTTACGTACATACGTTTAGAGTTTAGGTATTGCCCCCTATCTTTTATATCTAACAATTCGGAACGATAATTGATTGGGTGTGCTATTGTAATATTCAATTAAAAAAAACGACTACGATATGGGCGTTCCAAAGCTTCACCAGTTGTCGAATACATTTTATGCATTAAAAACTCATTAAAAATTGCTCCAATGAAAAAAAATTTCTTGTTGTTCCTCACTATGGGACTACTTTTTGCCGCTTGCAAAAAGGATGACAACACTATTCCACCCGGACCCTCTGCCGATTTGACCGTTCAAGATTTTATGTGGAGGGCCATGAATTTATGGTATTTTTGGCAAGATGATGTCGCAAATTTAGCAGATAATAAATTTGCCGATACAACCGAGGGTAATCAAGCCTATGAAGAGTTTTTGGCTTCTGAAGATGATCCGGCGGCCTTTTTTGACAACCGCCTTCTCTTTAACGAAGATCGTTTCAGTTTTTACTCCGAAGATTATAAAGAACTTACACAAGCACTTTCGGGAATTTCAAAAAGTAACGGCCTTGAATTCGGATTGGTTCGTTTTCAGGGGAACGATGAGCTTTTCGGTTATGTGAGATACATTGTACCCGATTCGGATGCTTCCATAAAAGACATCAGCCGAGGCGAACTTTTCACCGGTGTTAATGGTACAACTTTGGACATTAACAACTACCAAGATCTTTTGTTCGGTGACGAAGATACCTACACTTTGAACATGGCCGATATTACTAATAATACGGTTACGCCTAATGAGAAGGAAGTTACCTTGACCAAACAACCGAATTTGGCAGAGAACCCAGTCTTTCTTTCTAAGTCTTTTGATGTCAACGGTGAAATAATCGGCTATCTGGTCTACAACGGTTTTACCAACGAATATGATGAAGACCTTAACAATGCCATTGGTGATTTAAAGGCTGCCGGAGTTACAAACCTTGTATTAGACCTAAGATACAATCCAGGTGGTTCGGTAAACTCGGCTAGATTGTTATCGAGTATGATTTACGGTACAAATACCAGTAATCTCTTTTTGAGACAACGTTGGAATTCCAAAGTTCAATCTCAATTCAGTGATGAGCAATTGGAAGATTATTTTGCAGACAAGACTAATGATGGCACTCCTTTAAATGCTTTAAACTTGAACCAGGTTTATGTCATTGCTACGGGCAGTTCGGCCTCGGCAAGTGAATTGGTGATGAACGGTCTTGCCCCGTATATGAATGTAATCCATATTGGTGAAACCACACGGGGGAAAAATGAATTTTCGATTACGATGGTAGACGATGCGCAGGGAAGTTATATTTTCAATCCCGATAGGGAGTCTAATATCAATTCAAATAACCAATGGGCCATACAGCCACTTGTAGGGCGAAATGAAAATGCAGACGGGTTCTCGGACTATACAAATGGATTGGAGCCCAATATCGAACTTCAAGAAGATTTAGAAAACCTTGGTGTCTTGGGTGACCAGAACGAACCTTTATTGGCCCGTGCCATTCAAGAGATTACCGGCGTTTCGAGTAAAAGAGATTTTACCGTTAGCATGCCCGCCAATGTGATGACCAGTTCAAAAATGTTTACCCCGATGAAAGACAATATGGTCTTGGACAAGCCTTTGAATATTAACTTTCAGTAAGAGTTATGAATTTTAAAAGCCCGAACGAATCGTATTCGTTCGGGCTTTTTATTGTTATAAGGTCAGGTTCAACCCCGCCCTTACATTTCTCCCTCTTGTGGTAAAACCAATGATTTCGGTATAATCTTCATTGAACACATTAGACATGGCAAAAAAGAGCTTCAATCTCTTGGAAAGCAACTGATGTTCCACATAAAAGTCGACCAAAGAATAATTTGGTAAGGCTATATTTTCAAAGGTTGTAAAATCGGTGTCAAAACGCGTTCCGGTAAGCGCATAGTTCAAAGACGCATTGGTTTTTTCCGAAAGTTCATATACCAAACCTGCGTTTATTTTGTGCTTAGGTATTCGAATGGCGGCATCCCCCTTGCGCTCGGTAAATGTATAATTACCTGAAATATTTATCTTATCCAATGGATTCCAAACGAACTCTAACTCGACCCCTTGGGCATCAATATTCGAAACGGCATTCGAATATTGTCCGGTTTGATTATTGTAGATTACTGCGTTTTCCTCCTTCCTATTAAAATAAATACCACTGAACCTTAGTTTTTGTTGTATCGCAAATTCAAATCCGCCTTCGAGCGTTCTATTTTTCTCAGGTTCCAAATCAGGATTCGCCCCAAATCTACCGAACAATTGGGTCAACGAAGGTGTGATATAGGAGGTGGCATACGAGCCTAGAAATTTAAGATAACCGTTTTGCGTTTCGAAGCAATATGAAGGATTCACATTATACACAAAGTGATTCCCATATTCCGAATGGTTGTTCAAACGACCGCCGATATTGAGGTTGAACCCAAAATCGGACACATAGACCATATTAACATACGAATCGAGAATGGCAAACTCTTTTTCTGTGTCAAATTCCGTTCTGTCCTTAATATAGTTCAGGCCGATTATAGTATGAAATTGACTGTTGATACTTAGCTTATTGTAAAGATCTGCGGTAAAATTATCTCCTTTGAAAGAACTCGGAAAGGCACTGATATTTTCAGAGTCATAGTCCGCATATCCAGTATTGAGGTGCAACGCCCCGTTCGTATACTTGAATTCTGAGGATAATCCGGCCCGCTTCTGTTCACTTTTAAACACATAAGGCGCATCCGTTGGACCGAACGATTCGTCATAATCGGTTCTTAGCTTCGTTTGATTTCCATAAACATTGATGGTAAAGGAGTCTGAAAATCGATATCCTAATTTAATGTCGGTACTAAAGGTCGAAAATACATCTTCAAGATTTTCAGGGGTTATCAAGGCGGATAATCCTTCTGAATATCGATTTGCAAAAGCAATCTGATAATTCAATTTATTCAAGGTTCCGCTAAGATTGACTCCGTTGTAAGCTCTCGCAAGATCATAGTTCTGGTCTTCACTGGTTTGGTTCGTACCCCGACTGGTCTGAAAATTCAATTTGACCTTTTCGGGCGACGCATTTTTCGTCTTGATATTGATGACCGCAGTTGCAGCGTTCGTGCCATAAAGCGTACTCGCAGCCCCTTTTATGATTTCGATGGATTCGATATTAGTCGCCGAAAGTAACCGAAGATCGTATTCCTGAGAAGAGGATGATGGGTCGCTTACACGAACGCCATCGATAAGCACCAAAACCTGGCGACCCCGTCCACCCCGGGCAAAAACTCCCAAAATGGTTCCTTCCCTACCCCGGCTTCCGGCAATTTCGATGCCGCTTTTGGTGTTGATGATCTCGGCTATGGACCTACCTTGATTTCTTTCAAGCTCTTCCGAAGAAATCTTGATGACGGTCTTGCCCGAATTTTCACGCTTCAGTTCAAAACGCGAATCACTTACTACGACTTCATCCAATAATTGAATTTTCGTGGTGTCGTTTTGCTGCTGAGCAGCAGCATTAGTGCATAACAGTACACTGGCGCAAAGGCCTAAAAACTTTTTGCTCATTTCGTTTAATTTAATAAACGGGAGAATAGTATGTCTGTACACATACGTAAACTTTTATCCCGAAAGTTTAACATGATTTGTTTGAATTGGCAGGTCTCCTGACTTGCGTACTACCATCGACCTTCCCGCCTGTCCTGAACTTGTTTCAGAATCTGCCGAATTAGGCCTAAACCCTAAATCGACAGATGCCAAAATAAATTTGGCACAAGCAGTGGTATTCGAAGAAAATGGTAACCATCCGCCAGCTGGCGGACTTAGCTTACAGTTGCGGGAACAGTTCCAGAATTTTTGACCTACCTGGTACGATTTTAGAATTCTTCTTCGTTAATCGTACCTCGTACTTCAAATCACTGGATTCCCTTTTAATCCCATCACCAATAAAATGATGCGAACCAAATACGCGACCAAAGTAAACATTTTGTTTAATCTTTCGAGCCAAAGTTTAAATAATACTACTTTTGGAATCTTAAACGAACAGTCTTGAATAGAATTCCACTACTTATATCGCTCTTTTTATTTTTCGGCTGTAAGCAAGAAAAAAAGAGGTACTGCCTTTGGAAAATCTAAGTCCGGCAACCACTATTTTTCATGCAAAAGGGTTTACCGTAGAAAATTCGAATACGGGATTGACCATCATCAAGATTAACTCTCCGTGGCCCAATGCTGAATCCGGATTCACCTATGCCTTGATTCCAAAGGGTAAAATGGCCGCCATGACCTTGAACAAAAACGAATATGATGCCATTGTTACCGTACCTGTCGAGCGACTCGTGGTTACCTCGACTACACATATTGCGGCACTTGAAGCATTGGGAATGTTGGATAGATTGGTAGGGTTCCCTGACACGGAATATATTTCCTCCAAAGAAGCTAGAGAGCGAATCGATCAGGGAAACATAAAGGAACTCGGCAATAACGAGGCCATCAATACCGAAATGGTCATCGAGCTGAACCCGGATGTAGTTGTCGGATTCGGAATCGATAATCAGAACAGTGCTTACGAAACCATACAACGCTCCAATATTCCGGTGGTCTATAATGGCGATTGGACCGAAGAAACACCTCTGGGAAAAGCGGAATGGATCAAGTTTTTCGCTCCCTTCTTTCAAATGGAAAAAAAGCCGATTCCATTTTTAGTGAAATTGAAAAAAACTATAAAGAAATCAAATCCTTGGCAAAAAAAGCTTCCCATCGACCCACAGTTTTGAGCGGGGCGCTATACAAAGATGTTTGGTACCTTCCTGGAGGAAAGAGCTGGGCCGCTACTTTTTTAGAAGACTCAAACGCCCAATATCTCTGGGAGGATACCGAAGTGACGGGAAGTCTCTCCTTAAGTATTGAAAATATACTTGAAAAAGGCAAAACTGCCGAATATTGGGTTTCTCCATCACAATATACATCATATAAAGAGTTGGAAGAGGCCAACCAACACTACCTTCAATTCGATGCATTTCAGAAAAAAAAGATGTACACTTTTGCAAAAACTATGGGAGACACGGGTGGGTTACTTTACTATGAACTTGCTCCACAGCGACCCGACCT
The DNA here is from genome assembly GCF_027474825.1 of Maribacter halichondriae. GTDB lineage: Bacteria > Bacteroidota > Bacteroidia > Flavobacteriales > Flavobacteriaceae > Meishania > Meishania halichondriae. The sequence continues at coordinate 56,750 of NZ_CP107030.1, forward strand.
GGTCCTAGAAGATCTTGTCTATATTTTTCATCCCGAACTGCTACCTGACCACGAACCTTTCTTTTTCAAACCCCTCGATTGATTGGAAAGATCCAGCACATATCGCATTCCGTTTTTCATCTTGCTGATGGTGCTAGTATTGTGTTTTGGCCTCAATATCAGTTTGGGCTCGGTTTCGATTCCTTTTTCAGATACTTGGAACAGCATTTTAGGCGGAAATATCGAAAAGGAATCATGGCACTATATTATTTGGGACTATAGAATTCCAAAGGCCTTCACGGCCATTTTGGTAGGTAGTGGATTGGCACTAAGCGGACTCTTGATGCAAACCTTGTTTCGTAATCCCTTGGCAGGTCCATTTGTTCTCGGAATCAGTTCGGGGGCAAGTCTTGGTGCCGCCTTGATTATTATGGGTTCTTCTTTGTTTTCCGGAGTTTTGGCTTTTGGGTTTGCGAACGATGTTGTCTTGGCCATCGCAGCGAGCTTTGGCAGTTTTTTGGTACTCCTCGTAGTGATGGTCGTCGCGTCCAAAGTGAAGGATACCATGGCGTTGTTGATTATCGGCTTGATGTTCGGTAGTATTACGGCCGCTATCGTAAGCGTACTTTCGTATTTTACGAATGCTGAAAAATTGCAACAATACGTGTATTGGTCCTTTGGGAGTGTGGGCAATTTATCTTGGCCTCAACTTGCACTTTTAACCAGTATTATCCTAATAGGAATCGTCTTAAGCGTCCTTTCAATCAAATCGTTAAATGCATTATTGTTGGGGGAAAACTATGCACGTAGTCTGGGGGTCGATATGAAAAAATCGCGCTATCTTATCATTATTGCGACAGGAATACTGGCCGGGGGCATTACCGCCTTTGCTGGACCAATAGCTTTTGTGGGGCTCGCTGTTCCACATTTAACGAGACAGATTTTCAAAACCACAGACCATACAATTCTTGTTCCGGCAGTTTTGATGTATGGTGCCGTTTTAATGCTACTCTGTGATACCATTGCCCAATTGCCGACATCAGCAAATGTATTGCCGATTAATGCCATTACAAGCATCGTAGGTGCGCCGATCGTCATTTGGTTATTGGTGCGAAAACGTAAAATGATATTTTGATGACTGAAATCAAAAAGAAAAATATCGCCCTTCAAACTAAAAATCTGTCCATTGGTTACCAAACCAAAAAGGAAGTTACGACTGTTGCCAAAGAAATCAATCTGGAATTACACTCAGGTATTTTGACTGCCATCGTAGGTGTCAACGGCATTGGAAAATCTACGCTACTGAGAACCCTTGGAAAAGTGCAGCCGCAACTTGAAGGCGAAATCGAAATCAACGGTAAACGACTGCAAGATTATAATTCCTTGGAACTGGCATCCGTAGTCAGCCTCGTACTCACGGAACCTCTGGCCTCAAAAAACATGACGGTCTTGGAATTGGTCACTTTGGGAAGACAGCCCTATACCAATTGGATCGGGGCGTTGTCCGAAAATGATAAAACAAAAATCAGGGAAGCTCTAGAACGGTTGGAGCTAAAGCCTTTACGGCACAAAAAATGCTACGAGCTCAGTGACGGACAATTACAGCGGGTTATGATCGCTAGGGCACTGGCGCAGGACACCGCGATAATACTGTTAGACGAACCCACAACGCATCTCGACCTCTATCACAAGGTCCGGATATTAAAACTACTAAAATCAATAGCGCACGAAACGAATAAGACCATTGTATTTACGACCCATGAAATTGAAATGGCCATTCAACTCTGCGATACCATGTTGTTGTTAGATGGCAAAACAAACCCTTTTGGGCAACCATGTGAGTTAATCGAACGAAAAGCCTTTGAAAACCTCTTTCCGGCCAATGCCGTTTCCTTCGACTCTCAAACGGGCTCTTTTCGAATTGAAAAATAATATTATTATTGTCCCCTTCCCCTTGAGGGGACTTTAGGGGTGTAATACGGAGGTCAAATGAATTCTACTTCCCCTCTCGATTGAACTTCAAGAGCAATCTTGTATCTTTACTTCAAACACTTTTGAGTACGAATGAACGAATATGTAGTATATCTGATAATTGGTCTGATTTGCCTTGCCATCGGTTATTTTCTCGGGAATTACATCCGTGGATTAAAAACTAAATCGGAGCAAAGTGCCCTAGAGGAACGCGAGCAGCAGTTGAACAATAATCTGAGTCAATTGGAAACCAAACTGATGGATGTGGAGGAACACAAAACCCATCTACAGCGTGAAAAAGAGCAAATGGGCAATCAAATAGTTCGTTATCAAGCAGATCTTGAGAACCTTGAAGTCAAAAACCGCGAACAGAAACAGGAAGTCGAAAAACTTCAGGAAAAATTTACAAAAGAATTCGAAAACCTTGCAAATAAGATTCTGGAAGAAAAAAGTCTAAAATTCACGGAACGCAACGAAAAGAACATCAAAGACATTCTGACTCCGTTAAATGAAAAAATACAACTGTTCGAGAAAAAGGTCGAGGAAAGTCAAAAGGAGAATATAAGTATCCATTCCGCTCTAAAAGAGCAATTATTGAACCTACAGACCCAAAACCTAAAGATTACCCAAGAAGCGGAAAACCTGACCAAGGCCTTGAAGGGCGATAGCAAAATGCAAGGTAATTGGGGCGAGCTGGTACTTGAAAGAGTCCTTGAAAAATCAGGACTCGAAAAAGATAGGGAATATACCGTACAGCAGAGCTTTACCTTGGAGGATGGTACACGGGTCCTTCCCGATGTCATCATTCACCTTCCCGACGGCAAGAAGATGATCGTTGATTCAAAGGTTTCCTTGACTGATTATGAACGATTTATCAATGCCGAAGATGAGTTCAAGGATAAATTTTTAAAAGACCATGTCAATTCCATTCGCAAGCATGTGGATCAACTTTCCGCTAAAAAATATGAAGATTTGTATGAAATGGAGAGTCCTGATTTTGTGTTGATGTTCGTTCCGATAGAACCTGCCTTTGCCATTGCAATAAACAATGATAACTCATTGTACAACAAGGCCTTTGAGCAAAATATCGTTATTGTTACTCCATCTACATTGCTCGCCACCTTGCGCACTATCGACAGTATGTGGAACAATGAAAAACAACAACGCAATGCAATCGAAATTGCTAGGCAGGCCGGAGCTCTCTATGATAAATTTGAAGGTTTTGTAGGTGATTTAACCAAAGTGGGCAAAAAGATGGACGATGCCAAAGATGAGTACAAAGGGGCCATGAACAAGTTGGTCGAAGGCCGCGGCAACATTATCACCAGTATTGAAAAATTAAAAAAGATGGGGGCGAAAGCCAAAAAGTCGATTCCAGAAGCTATCTTGAAAAGAGCGGAAGAAGACGATTTTGAGGAAGAGCCGAGGTTGCAGTAGGCAGTAGGCAGTGGTTAGTGGTTAGTGGTTAGTGGTTAGTGGTTAGTGGTTAGTGGTTAGTGGTTAAAACTAGTTTTCCTCTTGAAATTGAACGTGATATGAAAAAAATACTTTTCCTTTTTATTGGCGGACTGCTCGCGCTATTGGCCCTTTATTACGCCTTTATTTATTTTGTGCCCTACAGTGAAGGTGTACGCTCGGGAGAATTAATAAAAATCAGCCGCAAGGGGGTCATCGCAAAAACTTGGGAAGGCGAGATCAGCCAAGGCATTTCCGGGGCACAGATTTTTGCCTTCTCCATTCTGGATAAGGACGAAGACGTCATCGAAAAACTAAAAGAATATCAAGGTGAGTACGTCAAAGTGAGCTATACCGAACGCTACGCCACTTTTTTCTGGTTGGGCGATACGAAGTATTTTATAACGGAAGTAGAAAAAGAACGATCTCCGCATTTTAGAAATTGATGGAAAACTTCAAAACGGCACGTGAATCGAGAATGAGCATTACGCAACTGATGCTCCCCTCCCACTCCAATTTTGGGGGAAAGGTGCATGGAGGTCATATTCTTAACCTGATGGACCAGATTGCCTTTGCCTGCGCGTCGAAGCATAGTCGCAGCTATTGTGTAACGGCCTCCGTAAATCGGGTAGACTTTCTAAACCCCATCGAGGTGGGTGAACTCGTGACCTTGAAGGCTTCCGTAAACTATACCGGAAAAACCTCAATGGTAGTAGGTGTTCGTGTAGAAGCCGAAAATATTACTACAGGTAAAAAACGGCATTGTAATTCATCCTATTTTACCATGGTCGCGAAGGATGAAGATGACAATAGCGTCGAAGTTCCGGGGCTTTTAGTGCAAGATGCACTCGGTGTTCGCCGTTTCGCTCGCAGTAAATTCAGAAAAGAAGCCGCCTTTAAACGTGATACCAAATTCGATGAGAGTAATTTTAAATATGAAGAACATCTCAAACAACTCAAAAAAGAGAATATCAAGATTGAGTTGAAGTAATTCCCGCTGCCGCGGCTTTATCCAAAAACCAAAGCAATTTCCCTGATGCCGGGGCTACCAAATTGGCCGGGTAGTTTTTGAAATCTCCTTCTTGATTAATTATTTCCGATACTTTCTCCGCTTTACTTCCTCCAGTAACCAAAAAAGTGACCTCGGTAGCATGGTTGATTATTCTTCCGGTCATCGTTATCCGTTTTTGTCCGGATTCTGGATGCTCTGCCACCTCGCAAAGTTTATCAGAATGCCACAAATCGATTTCATGGGGGAAAATGGAAGCGGTATGCCCATCATCGCCCATCCCCAAGATGACCAAATCGAATTTTGGAAGCTTGTTCGTCTTTGGAAGCTCTTTTTTCAAAACATCTGTATAGCGTTCCGCCTCATACTCCGGTTTATTCTCACCTTTTATCCGATGAATATTCTTTTCAGGAATTTCAACCTTCGAAATCAAATGTTCCACGGTCATTTTGTAGTTACTTTCATCATCTGTCGGAGGCACACAACGTTCATCGCCCCAATATAAGTGAACTTTCTTCCAAACGTCTTTCGGAATTTCACGCGAAGCCAATTCGTCAAAAACGATTTTTGGGGTGCTGCCCCCTGATAAAGCGATATGTAAGCTTTCGCTGGAACTCATTAAATCGCCGAGGTAGTCCGCAAAGTTGTTGGCTACGTCTTGTTTTGTTTTTGAGATATTTAATTGCATATGTTTCATTCTAGATGTCATTGCGAGGAGCTATGAAAAATATAATCGTATTTTAAAGTTGAAAGCGACGCGGCAATCTGCTGAACTCGTGTTCCAAAGTAACAGATTGCCGCGCTCCGCCTGCCTGTCGGCTAGGCAGGCTCGCAATAACGTATTAACAAATCACACAAAACCCAGGATCATCCGCCAAATTCTCACTGGGGTTTCGCCACATGCCAAGTCCTTCGATGAGTTCATCGGCATTCGTTGGCCCCCAAACGCCTGCGGAATACCCATACGTTTTGACACCTTTTCCATTCTTCCAATAATCCAAGATGGGATCTACGAATTCCCACGCGGCTTCTACCTCATCCGCTCTGGCGTATAACGTGGCATCACCTTGCATGGCATCCAATAACAATCGTTCATAGGCTTCCATAACATTATTTTCGACCAAACTTGAATAATAGAAATCCAAATTGGCACGCTCGACTTTAAAGCCCTGTCCCGGAACTTTCACTCCGAATTTTATTAAAATACCTTCATCGGGCTGGATTCTGATAATCAGTTTATTATCCTTATTGTTCAGGCCCGAATCTTTAAAAATTTGGTGATGGGGCGTTTTAAAATGAATAACTACCTCAGTTACCTTGGTTGGCATCCGCTTCGCCGTACGAACATAGAAGGGAACGTCGGCCCAGCGCCAATTATCGACATAGAACTTAATGGCAGCGTAGGTTTCGGTACTCGAATCGGGGTCTACCCCTTCTTCCTCGCGATACCCTTTTACCTTCTCTCCATTGATTATTGAACTAATATACTGCGCCTTGATCGTATTATCGTGTAAGGTCTTTTCATCTTTCATGATCCGTAACGACTTCAAGGCCTTCACTTTTTCGTTTCGTATCTCATCGGCATTCGAACCGATAGGAGGCTCCATAACCACTAATGATACTATCTGTAACAAATGATTTTGAAACATATCGCGCAACGCCCCAGACTTGTCATAATACCCGCCCCGCAGTTCCACACCGCCGCTTTCGGCATTGGTGATTTCAACATGGTGAATATAATTGCGGTTCCACAGCGGTTCGAAAATGCTATTGGCAAAACGGGTTACCAAAAGATTCTGAACCGTTTCCTTGCCCAAATAGTGGTCGATACGATAAATCTGTGATTCTTTGAAATATTGGTGTAGGCCATCATTGAGTTGGCGGGCACTCTCTAGGCTGTACCCAAAAGGTTTCTCTACAATGATACGCTTCCATCCCGTGTTTTGATCGTTCAGCCCGACCTCGGCAAGGTTCTTTGCTATGGCTTCGTATAAACTTGGCGGAGTCGATAGATAGAAAATACAATTCTGATCGGTACCATGTTCCACGTTCAGATCGGTTATTCTTTTTTGAAGTCCCTTGTAACTAGTATCATAGTCCTTTCCCAGATCTTCATAAAAAAGTTTTTCGCAAAACCGATCGATTATTTTTGAATCTAAATCCTTGGTTTTTTTTTTCAAATATTCACTCTCTTGAACAACCTTTTTTCTAAAATCGGAATCGCTCAAATTGCTCCGGCTCACACCCAATACAACAAAATTTTCTGGCAGATGGTTGTCTTTGAACAGACTAAAAAGGGCCGGAACCAGCTTACGTGCCGTTAAGTCTCCCGATGCCCCAAAAATGATGAGCATTTGATTTTCTGTTTTCTTCATTGCGTACCGTAATATGTTAGCCTTAAATGTATCGAAAAGAAAAAGCAATACCAACGACTTTATATTAACTTGAACTAGGGTCTCGATATTTTCATTTATTTTTGATTGCCTCACCCGGAATTGCCCAAAAGTAATTCCGACCTCTCCCAAGGAGAGGTGAAAAATTAAAAAAAAGGTAGATAATTATGGCAGATAGATACGATTTCGGACTGGTAGGCTTGGGTGTAATGGGCCGTAATTTTATACTCAATGTGGCCGATAACGGTTTTACGGCTTTCGGCAATGACCTCGATGCCGAAAAAGTGGCCGCCCTGATCGAAGAGGGAGGCGACACCCAAAAAGTCAATGCGACCACGGATGCCAAAACGTTCGTGGCCGCGCTCTCTACCCCACGAAAAATCATGTTGTTGGTACCTGCGGGAAAAATTGTAGATGCGGTTATTGAGAGTTTGCTTCCGCTATTAGATAAGGAGGATATCATTATTGATGGAGGAAATTCATTCTTTACCGATACCGACCGTCGGGAAGCATATCTGGCCGAAAAGGGCATTCACTTTTTCGGAGCAGGTGTCTCCGGAGGTGCCAAAGGGGCACGTCTCGGCCCCAGTATCATGCCCGGAGGCAATCAGGAAGCCTACCAACATGTAAAACCTATTTTCGAAGCAGTGGCCGCAAAATACAATGGAGAACCTTGTGTGGCCTATTTGGGTCCTAAATCGGCCGGAAACTATGTTAAGATGGTCCACAACGGTATAGAATACGGATTGATGCAATTGACCTCGGAAATCTACGACCTGCTGAAAAAAGCGGGCGAGTATTCGAATGAAGAGTTGCACACCACTTTTTCAAATTGGAATGCCGGGCGACTACAATCCTTCTTGGTGGAGATCACTTCGGAAATTTTTGAACAAAAAGACAATCTGGGGGATGGCTATTTGGTCGATAAAATTTTGGATAAGGCCAAACAAAAAGGTACCGGAAAATGGACGAGCCAAAATGCCATGGATCTTGGAATACCCGTACCTTCGATTGATATTGCCGTCAGTATGCGCGAAATATCCGCCTTAAAGGAAGAACGCAGGCAGGCTGATAAATTATACGATCGACCCATAGTGGAGGCCATCAATAAAACCGAATTGGAAAAAATGGCTGAAGAAGCCTTATATTTTTCATTTATCGTCACCTATGCGCAAGGCCTACACCAATTGGCCGATGCTTCAAAAGAATATGGCTATGATGTCGATATCGCCACGATTGCCAAAATCTGGCGGGCGGGCTGCATCATTCGCGCCGCACTTTTGGCAGATATTACCGAGGCTTTTAAAACCGATAGTAAACTACCCAATCTGTTGCTCTCCCCTACTTTTGTTGAAAAAGTGCAAAGTACGGTCGGTTCGGCAAGAGCATTGGTCTCCTATGCCGCAAAAAGTGGCATACCCCTACCCGGACTCTCCAATTCATTGACCTATTTTGATGCCTATACCTCTACCCGATTGCCCTTAAACTTGATCCAGGCGCAACGCGATTATTTTGGGTCGCATACCTATGAGCGCTTAGATCGTGAAGGGGTTTTTCATACGGAGTGGGACGATTGAATAAAGATATGAAAAACGACAAAAAAGTTTACGAGAAAATACTTGTTCAAATTGAAAAAAATGTTGATTCCAAGAATTTGGAGTGTGTTATAGAAGGTTGTTCCAATATTGCAATCAACTCTCATATACTGCAGAAAAATGGAATTTTAAATAGTATATCCACTGCGAATCATTTTCATGAATACAAAAACGCGGATATATTTGATTTTGCTAAATCTAACTCAGGCAAAGAACTTCGCTTTAGAAAAACTGGCGTTAATAAAGCTCATTCGTATAGAACATTATGTTCTGAACACGACACCAACCTTTTCAAATCCATTGAGAAACACCCAATTGACTTTGATGACTACAATGTACATTTACTTTTCGCATATCGAACCGTGCTTTCACTGACACGAAAGGAACAAATTGTTCAAGAAAAGATTTTAAGAAAGATTGCATCAAAAAGATTGAATGAACCTCATCCCGCCTTGCAATCAATGAGAAAAGATAACGACCAGATACTTAAAGAAATCAACAAAGCTCTTGAAGAGAGAGGTTCAGAAATCAAAAGACTTGAAAGTAATCTTAGCTTGGAACGAAAGGATTATGCTTTCATCAAATTAAATTATCCACTAAAAAAAGTGTACTCTAGTTCTAGACAAAAAACTCCAAAAACTGGAGAGACATTTTATGTCAACATTTTCCCATACAATAATGCAAGTAACGTTTTGATTTTTTATCCTAAAGAATATAAGGACTCTTGGTTTGATGACTATTTGGAAAGCTGGACCGGCTTGACAGAGAAAGAGTTTGAGCGCAGACTCACAACTCATTTATTTCTCAATTGTGAAAACTGGGGAATAGCTAAGGAACATTTAGAAAATGTCTCCCAAAAAGAATTAGACAAAACAATCCTGATTTCTCAAAAATTAAGATATAATTTTAATGTTAGGGCGGACTTGTCTTATTCAATAGGATTTAATTTGTTTTCTAAAGACCGATGAGTATGGATTGTTTCAACTCCCAGCTCCCGCCAGTCTGTGACTGGTGGCCCCCGCTGGCGCGAGTTTGCAACTCGTGTCCCACGCAAGTCTTTACTGATGATCAACAAAAAAAATATACATCAAGCGCGATAAAACCAAATAATAATGCAAAAAGCACTCCTACCCTTATTACTTTCGATCTTCTTTACAAATTGCAAAACAACGAACGATGAATGGACCGACCAATTGGCAGAAAACTCCCTAGAAGGCTGGCACTTCTTTCAAGATAACGGTTCCAAAAAAGGGTGGGTCGTCGAAGATGGTATTTTGACTTTTAATGGCGTTTCCGATATGGAAACGGGGGAAGGCGATGCCAGTTTATTGTCCGATAAAATCTATGGAAACTTCGAGATTGAATTCGATTGGAAAATCATGCCAGGGGGCAACAGCGGTTTTATGTGGGGGGTGCAAGACGACCCAAAATATAAATATCCATACCAAACAGGTCCTGAAATACAGATTTTAGATGCCGCCATGTATACGGATACCACCATCATACTGGGCGGAGAAATCGAAGTACAGAATGTATTGGAAGACCTTGAAGAACGTAAACACTTCATAGGGTCTTTGTACGACCTATCGGCACCCACCGTATTAGATGCCTCGAAACCTGCCAACGAATGGAACTCCTATCACATTAAAATCGATTATAAAGCGAATCGCGGCGAAGTTTCGCTTAATGGAGTAAAGATTAATTCGTTCCCACTTCAAGGTCCAGAATGGGATGCCATGGTTGCCAAAAGCAAATTCGGCAAATCTGAAACGGCCGATTATATCGGTGGGGTCAGATGGAAAGATTTCGGAAAATTCTCAAAGGGACATATCTGTTTTCAAGACCATCCCGGAGAAGTTTCTTTTCGAAATATTAGGATTAAAGAACTCGAATGAACTACCCCGATGCAAGCATACAAGGTGTCAAATTCCAAAAAAACAAATTCCAAATTCCAAAAAGAAAAAGGACTATGCAAGCATCGGAGAATGAAACTCTAACAGATTAAACTTTTTTAAACAAGCTCCTGGCTTAAAATTTAACGATATGGCGTACGGCAACAAATTAATTATCCTTGTTATTTTTGTGTGTTTTTTCACTGCAAACGCCATCGGGCAGAGTTCAAAAACCGATACACGTCCCAACATACTATGGATCTATTTAGAGGACACTTCACCCTTATTGGGTTGTTATGGCAGTACGTTAGTCCCTACCCCGAATATCGATGATCTTGCAAAAAAAGGTATGCGATTTACCAATGCCTTTATGCCGGCACCGGTATGTTCGGCCAGTCGTTCGAGCATAATTACCGGGGTGATGTCTACCACCTGGGGGCTGCAAAACCATCATAGTTCACGTACCCCGGCATCGGCAATTCAGTTGCCAAAAGGTGTAAAAACCATTCCCGAATTGTTCGTTGAGGCCGGCTATAATACCTTTAACAATGGGAAAGACGATTACAACTTCAATTATAATCGAAAAGATCTGTACGACCAAGAATATCTACAGCATCCACTTTATGGAAAAAGGGGTCAACATCGAACTAGCGGAATTAAAGAACAGACAACCCTTTTTCGGCCAAATTCAGTTGGCCGGGGAAAAGAAATATTTTCTCAAAAATTTACCGAAAACGTACTTTCCCCTGTGGACAGGGCAAAAATTGAGCTTCCACCCTACTTACCAAATCATCCTGCTGTTATTGAAGAATACGCGAACCACCTCGACGCCATAGCGATAACGGATAGAAAAGTGGGCGAAATTATCAAAACACTAAAAGCCAATGGTCTATTAAAGAATACCATCGTTTTCTTCTTTTCAGATCATGGCATGCGAATGACCCGACATAAACAGTTTCTATACGATGGCGGCCTGCATGTTCCCCTCATCATTGCAGATTATACCAAAAAAAAATTGAAGCAGGTACGGTACAAGACAATCTCACTAGTGGATTAGATCTTGGTACAAGTTCATTGGCCCTAGCGGGCATTGCGATACCCGATTATATGGAAGGCAAGAACATATTCGCGGAAAATTATAAGGGCAGGGACTATGTCATTTCAACACGGGATCGCTGTGATTTTACTATCGACCGAATACGTTCCGTTCGGTCAAAGCAATTTAAATACATTCGTAACTTTCTTACCGACCGCCCCTACACACAACCTACATATATGGATGCTGACGGGGTTGAATTCGTAACCGTAATGCACCGACTGCACGCAGAAAACAAACTTGATACGGTACAGGCAAGGTTCTTTTCAGAGGAAAGGCCAAAAGAGGAGTTGTACGATATAAACGTAGATCCGTTCGAATTGGCTAATCTCGCTAATAATCCTAAATATGCCAAAACGCTTGCCCAATATGCTGACATACTTGAAAATTGGATTATCGAAACCGATGATAAAGGTCAATATCCGGAAAACGAGGAAAATTTGAAACTGATGTTAGGCATCTGGGGAGCGCATGCTGTAAATCCCGAATACGCACCACTAAGAGTAAAGTATAAAAATTTGGAGGGTTCTTTACGCGAACTTAAGAATCAAAGCTATCAAAAGCCGGTGGATTAAATCATAAGAACTCTTTGTTTGTATTCCCTTGCTGAAACGAGTTTCTAGCTCGTGCGCACCGTTCCCCGCCAATCTAAGACAGACGGCTTCTACTTGTTTGTTAACGAGCCTACCAATATTGAAATATGCTTTATCTTGGAGAAAAATTATATCCCAGTTAAAATGTGTACAAGAACATTGCTATTTGCCATAATCATTGTTTTTCTCGGTGCTTCCTGTAAAGAAGTTTCCAAGGAAAAACCGTTGAGCCAACACATTCGGGAGAGCACGGACAAAGGCATTAAAGATTGGGGCAATTTTCCTATTGGTGGCGCCATAAACGTTCGGAAAGCGCTAAAAGACCGAAAGCTCGATTCAATAACCGTACAAAACTTCAACAGTATTACCTCAACCAACGACATGAAAATGTATGCGATAGTAAAAGAGGATAGCATCCCTGATTTTACACGGGTCGACAGTCTCGTTTCGTATACCAAGAAAAACGGTATGCGACTCTTCGGTCGTGCCTTGGTTTGGCACTATGGGCTTCCAAAATGGATTTCAAAGACCACTGAAGAAAAGGGAGCTGCCTGGGCCGATACTTTCCTAAGAAAGTATATTGATACAGTAGTCCCCCGATATAAAGACGACGTTGTCGCTTGGGATGTGGTCAACGAAGCCTTTGATACCAAAACCGGAGCATACCGAAAGACCTTTTGGTACGAGACCTTTGGCAAAGAGTACATCGAGAAAGCCTTTCGATATGCCCATGCCGCCGATCCGGACGCCAAATTATTCTACAATGATTTTGGACAGGAAAAATATCCTGAAAAATTGGATAGCATCATTGCCATGGTGTATGATTTCAAGAATCGCGGGGTTCCCATTCGCGGAATCGGCCTGCAGATGCACTTGGAAATGGATACACCAGAACAAGCCATTGCCGATGCCTTGAAAAAATCCGCGGCCACGGGACTGCTGGTTCATATTTCAGAACTTGATATTATCTTCAACAAGCATAACGATGAAAATGATGGTGGAGAACAAGCAATCACTGAACTGACCGAAGAAATGAAACTGGCGCAAGCGGAAAAATTCAAACAAGTAGCACTCCTTTATCGCAAGCACGTACCGAAAGCGCAGCGATTCGGAATCACATTTTGGGATTTTAACGATCGTGATACGTGGATCAAGCCTTTCTTTGATTTGAAAGAGTGGCCAACAAACTATGATGAAAATCTAGACCCAAAACCAGCGTATTACGGTTTTATCGAAGGGCTGGTGACCAAAATTGAAAACTAAAGTATAGGGGCTAACTATTTTAATCTGCGTCGTCGTCGCTTCACGTTCTTTTGTTGGACTTGTTATTTTGAGTGTTCCCCAACTAACATACGTTTCGAAACGTAACTTTACTCGAATCAAGAATTTAAGTGTAGAAATCACTCAAAAGTGACCGTGGCTGTTTCGGCTGAGGTTTTAGACAAATTCTGTTTATCGTCATAAATACTGGCAACAATTTCCCTTAAATCTGGAATCACTGTTTTTGCCAATGGGGAGTTACTGTTCATCAACACGCAAATACCCAAATCATCATCCGGAAAGACCGCAATTTCATTCCTGAAATGATTTACGCTTCCTCCGTGGTGCCAGACGGTTTCTTCCGCTTTTGTAGTTAAATCTTCAAATCGATGAATCCGCCATCCAAAACCATAGTGCGATGAAAGGTGACCCGGCCACTTTTTGTAATATTTACGGCCGATATTAATATCCACTCTTGGTTCAAAAGCTTCCGCTAAGGCTGTTTTATCCATCACTTCGGGGTTGTGTCCCAACAAAAAACGCATCCATTTGGCCATGTCCAAGGCACTGGCATTGATACCTCCGGCAGCAATGGCATTGTGATAGCTATCGGTCAATTTGGTGCTTTTCCACCCTCTTCGGCTTCGTACATGAGGCATGGAAATATTGTCGGACTGCAGTAAAGTTTCGTAGTCCGTGGTGGCGGTATGCATTCCTAAAGGTTTGAAAAAGCGGTTTTGAAATAGTTCGGCGATTCCGTCACCCGTCGCCTTTTTCATGATCGTTGCACTAAGCGCGAACATGGCATTTTGATAGCTATACATTGTACCGGGTTCACTGATGGGTTTAACTTCAGTAAACTTTTTGGCAATCTTATCCAAGGAAACTCCCGCGTCGACCAGATTGGTAAAACTGTGGTAGGGTGTACCCGAGGTATGTGATAAAATAATGGCCAGCGTAATTTTATCCGTGTTGTTTTGGTCTCCCAAATGAAATTCTGGGATATAATCACTGACCTTATCGTCCCAATTTAATTTGCCTTCATTTTTTAAATCGGCGGCCAACACTCCGGTAAACCCTTTTGATAGGGATCCCAATCGAAAAATGGTTTCCCCATCGACCTTTTTCTTGGCATCGATGCTTCTTTTTCCGAATCCTTCAAAAAGTATAATGGAATCTCCTTGCACGATGCTAACCCCGGCACCAACGATATCTCCCGCAGCAATAGCTTTTTTAAAATAGGCCTGTACCGCCGTTCGTAGTTTTTGCTTTTTTAAATGGAACTCCCGTTCCCATGCGATATCGATAGCCGATTTCTTGGAATCGACATTCGAACTATAATCTTCGGAGTGAGCCGCGATTTGAGGTTCGGAATTGCTCAAAGCGGTTAGCATAAAGAACGAAAAAATCAGAAGTGCGACAACTGCCAAGATTTTAAATCGCTGCATAGGTTAAGTTTTGTTTGGTTTTGGCGAGTGGTTCATTATGGGACGAAAATAACCACCTAAAGATATAAACGCCTAATTTTATCTAATATTTCACAATTTTTTATGATGTTACACTCTCATTCTTAAACAGTATTTCAAACTAATGCCCAAAACCCAGTACCAAATTTATGTGGTAGAGCTCCACAAAAAGGTATTTACCGAAAACAGGAAGTTCCGGGAAGCGAATCCACAGTTCAACGGGGTGCTAGAATGCCTCTATGTCGGTATGACCAGTAAAACGCCCAAAGAACGTTTCGAGCAACATAAAAAGGGTGCGTTGAGCAAAAAGGGACACAATTTATCTTCGAGTATCGTCAAGAAATACGGTGGTTATCTGCGTCCTAGCCTTTACAACCATATCCCCCCGATGAGTTCGCGCGCGGAAGCCCTAAAAATGGAAGAAAAATTGGCTTTGGAACTTCGGCGGAAGCGCTATGCGGTTTGGTTTAACTGAACCTGCTGCGCAGGTAAATTCCAAGCACCAAATTCCAAATCCCATTTAATTTATTCTTGGGGTTTGGAATTTGTTTATTGGAATTTTTATTTCGATAGGTACATCTTACGACGATGGTACAGTTCGTAAAATTGATCATCCTTTAGATCATCGATAAAGAGAATGCTCTCGCCTGTACTTTTCATTTCAGGGCCCAAATTCTTGTTTACATTCGGGAACTTGTTGAACGAGAACACAGGTTGTTTGATTGCAAAACCTTCCAATTGCGGATTGAATTTAAAATCTTTTACCTTTTTCGCTCCCAACATTACTTTAGTCGCGTAATTGACATACGGCTCTTTATAGGCTTTCGATATAAAAGGAACGGTACGCGATGCCCTAGGGTTGGCCTCGATGATATAGACTATATCGTCTTTAATGGCGAACTGTATATTAATGAGTCCTACTGTTCTAAGCGCCAACGCAATCGTCTTTGTGTGATCTTTTATCTGCTGCATTACAAATTCACCAAGATTGAATGGAGGCAGCGTCGCATTGGAATCACCGGAATGAATACCGCAAGGTTCAATGTGCTCCATAATACCGATAATATAGATGTCCTCACCGTCGCATATGGCATCTGCTTCAGCCTCTATGGCACCGTCCAAATAATGGTCTAAAAGTAGTTTGTTGTTCGGTATGCTTCGAAGAAGTCCGACTACGGTAGCTTCCAACTCTTCTTTGTTGATCACAATTTTCATCCCTTGACCTCCCAATACATAAGAAGGTCGCACCAACAACGGAAATCCGAGTTCATCGGAGAGTTGCAAAGCTTCTTCCGCAGTTTCCGCTGTACCAAATTCAGGATACGGAATATCGTTTTCCTTTAACAATTCGGAAAAACTTCCACGATCTTCGGCCAAATCGAGTGCTTGATAACTGGTGCCAATAATCTTGATACCATATTTATCTAACTTTTCAGCCAGTTTTAAAGCAGTCTGTCCACCCAACTGCACAATAACGCCTTCGGGTTTTTCGTGACGGATGATGTCGTAGATATGTTCCCAAAAAACGGGTTCAAAATACAGCTTATCCGCTGTGTCAAAATCAGTGGAAACGGTTTCGGGGTTGCAATTAATCATAATGGTCTCGTACCCACATTCGGCTGCGGCCAATACGCCGTGTACACAACAATAGTCAAACTCGATGCCCTGCCCGATTCGGTTCGGCCCAGAACCTAGTACGACGATTTTCTTGCGGTCGGTCACTATGCTGTCGTTCTCTACATACCGCTCTCCTTCCGCAGTCTCTATCTCCGCCTCAAAGGTAGAATAATAATATGGCGTCATCGCCTTGAACTCCGCAGCGCAGGTATCGACAAGTTTATAGACCCTATTTACGCCCATTTCAACACGCTTGTCGTAGACCTCACTTTCGTAGCAGTCCAACATAAAAGCGATCTGGCGGTCGGCAAAACCTTTTGCTTGGCCTCTAACATCAATTCTTTTGATAGGGAGCCAATCGCATATTTCGATATTTCTTTTTCAAGATTGTGAAGCTCTTCATATTGGCGCAAGAACCACATATCGATTTTGGTTATATCATGTATGCGACTCAAGGGAATTCCCATCTGAATCGCATCATAGATAACGAAAACCCGATCCCAACCAGGTATTTTCAACTTTTGAAGAACTTGGTTGTAATCTTTGAGTCCTTTTCCATCGGCACCTAGTCCGTTTCTATTGATTTCCAACGATTGTGTGGCCTTGTGAAGTGCTTCCTGAAAAGAACGTCCGATACCCATAACCTCGCCGACCGATTTCATTTGAAGCCCAAGGGTCGTATCGGAACCTACGAATTTATCAAAATTCCATCGCGGTATCTTTACTATTACATAATCTAAAGTAGGTTCGAACAATGCGGATGTTGATTTGGTAATCTGGTTGTCCAATTCATCCAAATGATAGCCAATGGCCAATTTGGAAGCTATTTTCGCAATCGGATATCCCGTAGCCTTTGATGCCAAAGCCGAAGAGCGGGAAACCCGTGGATTGATCTCTATGGCGATAATATCTTCTTTCTCATCAGGACTGACCGCAAATTGCACATTACATCCCCCCGCAAAGTCACCGATACTGCGCATCATATGAATGGCCATGTCACGCATTCTTTGATAGGTTCTATCGGAAAGCGTCATCGCAGGGGCAACAGTTATGGAGTCACCTGTATGAATGCCCATGGGGTCCATATTTTCGATAGCACAGATAATTACTACGTTATCGTTTTTATCCCGTAGTAATTCCAGCTCATATTCTTTCCAGCCCATCATCGCCTTATCAATCATCACTTCGTGAATTGGTGATATTTCGAGTCCGCGACTTAAGAGTTCGTCAAAATCCTCTTTTCTGTAAACGATGGAAGCACCTGCACCACCAAGTGTGTACGAAGCACGAACGCATAGGGGAAACCGAATTCTTGAGCAATTTCTTTCCCTTTTAAAAAGGAAGTTGCTGTGGCCTGCGGTGCCATACCGACTCCGATTTTCATCATCAGCTCCCTGAACTTCTCGCGATCTTCAGTTATGTTGATCGCATCGATATCCACACCGATAATTTCAACACCAAAATCTTCCCAAATACCTTTTTCATCGGCTTCGATACAAAGGTTTAAAGCCGTTTGCCCACCCATCGTTGGTAATACAGCATCAATTTGAGGATGTTCTTTTAAGATTTGTATCAGGGATTTAGTGTTTAACGGTTTCAAGTAAATATGGTCGGCCATAACCGGGTCGGTCATGATCGTTGCCGGATTACTATTGATCAGAATGGTTTCTATACCATCTTCTTTTAAGCTTCGCAAGGCCTGTGAACCCGCATAATCAAATTCGCATGCTTGACCAATGACAATGGGGCCAGAACCAATTATCAAAATCGACTTTAAATCCTTTCTTTTCGGCATTTTAATGTATTTGTGTAAGTGTTAATGAGTAACGAAGTATTACCATTTGGACAAAAAAAGGTGCTACTTTCAGAAAAGTAACACCTTGAATATTTATAAAATTTTCAATCATTATTTTTTGTGTCTCGGCTCAGAGGATACGGATAGTTTTTTTCTTCCTTTCGCTCTTCTTCGAGCAAGAACTTTTCGGCCGCTTACGGTTGCCATACGTTCTCTAAAACCATGCTTGTTTCTTCTCTTGCGTTTTGACGGCTGATATGTTCTTTTCTGTCCGGGCATTTTTTAATCCTTTTCGTTGTTTTAGCCTGATGCGGTTTCATCCGCAAAATCTGGGCGCAAATATACGAAGAGTTTTTGCTCTGGCAAATGGATTTAAAAAAATATTTTTCAACACCGTATTTAGTGGGGCTTAATGGTTTTTACTACTTTTGCCACAGCAATTTTCAAGGCCTAAAAAACCACACATTATGAGATATTTTGTAGCATTGACCTTTTTATTTTTGACATCGGCCCTGGTCTTTTCTCAAACAAAATTGCAATACGATCTTGAGAAGAATTCTGTTTTTGAGATTCAACAACGAGCAGAGCAAATCATTACCCAAGAATTGGACGGTGCCACCCACGAACTCAATAACGTCATAGATGGCATATTGGAATTCAAGGTGCTTGGGGAAGTCGATGGCACTTACGAGATTGCGCTTACCTTTAAAGACCTAAATCTAAAAATGACCTCTAGTATTCAGGGAGAATTGATGAATGTCAAGGCCAAGGATACCACCAAAGGAGATATGCAGTCCAAAATCTTCAACAGTTTATTGGACAATCCTGTTTCACTGATCTTAGCGAAGACAGGAGATATTCTTGAGGTGAAGGGTGGCGACAGTCTCGTTGCCAAAATGGCCCAAGCATCGGGCCTGGAAGATGATTTTTCGCTGAACATGATGAAAGCCAATCTTGAAAAGGAGTTCGGCTCCGAGGCATTATCGAACAATTACAAACAAATGACTTTTATTTATTCTCCCGAAGCGGTTCAAGTGGGTGACAGTTGGCAAAATGAATATATGGGGAAACTTAATGCAAAAAATACGTGGATGTTGACCGAACTGAATAAGGAAAAAGTAGACATTAGCGGCACGGCCGATGTTGTTATGCTTGTGGAAGAACCTGCCACTACGATGAAACTTAACGGCACTCAAGACACTAAAATTATGGCCGATCTGACTACGGGATTTATTCAAAAAATGACCGTGACCGGAACTTCAACTGGCACCTCAACAATGGCTCAAATGGGAGATGCCGAAATTCCTACGACCATAAAATCAACGATTACCTACGAATTAATCAAAGAATAAAATAACCATCATGTTCAACAAGAATATCAAATTAATACTAGCAGGACTTATTATTTTCTATGCAGGATATCAATTTGTTGAAGGAAATATCGGCAATGGCATCGCCCTTATATTTCTTTCATTGATCTTTATCTTTTTATACTTCAGGAACGAAATGATATTGTTGGCATTTCTGCGCATGCGGAAACAAGACATGGAAGGCACCCAAAAATGGTTGGACAAGATCAAAAACCCAGAAGCGGCATTGGTCACAAAACAGCAAGGATATTATAATTATCTACATGGAATTCTGCACTCCCAAAAAAACCTGACACAGGCTGAAAAATACTTCAAAAAAGCCCTGAAACTAGGGTTAACGATGGACTATGATGTCGCCATGGCCAAGTTGAGCCTTGCCGGTATTGCCATGCAGAAACGTCGTAAACGTGAAGCGACCACTTTACTTAACGAAGCCAAAAAGTTGGATAAGAACAATATGCTGACAGAGCAGATCAAGATGATGCAGCAGCAGATGAAAAAAATCTGAGCGAAGTAAAAGACCTCGCCCAGATTTTTAAATGCTCAAATTCCAAAACGCACTTGTTGGAATTTGGAATTTATTTTTATTGGAATTTTATTACTTATAGTATCCCTTATTCGGAATCTCGATTACATAGGTCTTTCCTGAACTATTGTTCAAGTGTGGTTCGCGCAACCAAGGATTGTGTCGTTTTAGTATTTTGTAGTTGATCTCGTATTTCTGGGCATAATCGGCGAAACTTAGTACGGGTTCGTTCAGCTCCACTTTAAAAGTAGGAACAGAACTATAGAGGTCTTCTTTCTCGACATCGAATCCATACTTTTCGGGATGGCTCAATATTTCCTTAATGGCCATAATACGAAAAAGATATCTTCCGGTCTCTTCTCCCAATAATAAATCATAATAATTTTCAACCTGCTGTACGCCGATATATTTGTCAATGTTACCGGTTCCGGTATTGTAGGCCGCAGCGGTCAAAGTCCAATTTCCATACTTTTCTTTGTACTTGTTCAAATATCGGCAAGCCACTTCGGTCGATTTTTCAAGATGGTACCGTTCGTCAACATTGTTGTTGATCTCCAAACCGTATTCCTTCCCGGTTGCTTTCATAATCTGCCAAAAACCGGTAGCCCCTGCATGGGAAACCACATTCTGGAGTCCGCTTTCGGCGACCGCCAGATATTTAAAATCATCCGGCACCCCATTTTTGGCCAAAATAGGTTCGATAATAGGAAAGTACTTATGTGCACGCTTCATCAAAAGCAATGCGTTTGACTGCCAATAGGTGTTTACCAAAAACTCCCGATCCACACGTTCCATGATTTCGGGATCGTCTTGTGGCACCTTTTCTCCAGCGAAGTTCAGATCTTCAGGAATGTCGATTGCCGATATACGATATCCTTCCGCCACATTTTTTTCTACATCGTTCTCCATCTTATCCGAATTTTCCTGTGGTTCAAGGTTGTTCTGAACGGCAAACACCAAGGTGCTTATCACAAAAAAGACGCCTAAGAGCATCAAAATATTCTTTAAAATCTTCATAACTTAAAATTTATTCCTATCTAAATATAAAGGTAGTATTACAACTCACTTATTCCAAAATAATTGTGGGCAGGTGTTCATTAAACCATTTTGAACGATGAATGATCATCGTATGGGTTCCATTTTTTACTTTGATACAGTCTTCTATGTAACTTATTGGAAAAACGGCATCTTTATCCCCATGAATATGTACAAGACAATCCTGGCATTCAGATTGGTTCCAATTCACGATTTGATCGATGGACCAATCAATATAGTATTTATCGCGAATGGACAAGTATTCTTCATACAGCTCCAACCGTTTGGTTACCGTTTCGCCAAAAGCATATTTGGCCAAAAGCTCGACATTGTTGACTAAGCCCGTTGGCAGTAGTTTATGTGCTTTGGTGTACTTCGCAAACTGCATTTTTTTCGGAAGTTCGGCGGTCTTCTTAACGCTCGATACCACTATTATTTTTTTTACGGGCCTGAGTTTGGCCATTTCCTGCACCAACATTCCGCCAAATGAAACGCCGAGCAACACGGGGTTTTCATGTTTAATATTTTTGTTCATGACCGACGCGTACTCCGCAAGGGACATGTTTTTATCAGGAACGAACCATTCGAGCAAATGCTGTTCAAAAGTTTCGGTTGGAAGTTTTATGTTTTTAAATATAGATGGGTTCGCCGCCATTCCCGGCATTAGGTAAACATGTGTCTTTTTATGGGTCATACGACGAAACGCTGTGATATTCTTAGGAAAAACGTAATTTTTTTTTACTTTTGTACCAGTTGCAGGAATTACCCACAAATTTCGGCATATGCTGTAAAAGTAGCCAATTACGATCAGGGAACGTCGTAATTTTTTTGTCTAAGACCAATTTTAAAATCACACTATATGAATGAAGTAGAAATTAAGGACAACAGTTTCTTGCGCCAATTTGAAACTAGGGTCGATGGACATTTAGCGAAGATTGAGTATTCATCGCAAGAGCGTAAAGTATTTTTGACCAAATTGGTCATTCCTGAAGAAATTACCAGGGAAGGGTTTAGAGAAGATTTCATCAAATCCGTTCTTCACGTCATTCAAGAGAACAACCAACGTGTAGTTCCAACAAGTCCGCAAATTGCGGGATTTTTAAGGAAAAACCGACAGTACAAAGAAATGTTACCCGTGGGTATACGTATCTGACCGACCTAAAGAAAAAGACAATCCCGCCTCAGAGCGGGATTTTTTTGCCCCTACCCTACTTTCTACAAAATCGAACCGCATCAGCCCATCCACGTCTATTTCGGTAAGTTCGACTTCATGCAACGTATTCACCAATTCTGGATTCCATGGCGCTTTTACCTTGATGTAATTTTCGGTAAACCCGTGAATATAACCTTCTTTGTTCTCGCCTTCGAAAAGTACGGTTCTCAAGGTACCCAACTGACCTTCATAAAAGGCCCTTCTTTTTTTAACGGAAAGTCCGCGTAGCATCTTACTTCTTTTGTTTCTAATGTTTTTGGCACGACACCGTCCATCTTGGCCGCAAGGGTATTATCTCTTTCGGAATAGGTAAACACATGCAAATAAGAAATATCCAGTTCATTTAAGAAATAATACGTTTGAAGGAAGTGTTCATCGGTTTCCCCGGGAAATCCTACGATGACATCGACACCGATACAGGCATTGGGCATGGTTTCCTTGATTCTTTTCACCCTATCAACGTACAAACCACTCATATATCTCCGTTTCATACGTTTCAACAAATCATCACAACCGCTCTGTAACGGAATATGAAAGTGAGGCACGAACGAATCACTCTGTGCAACAAAATCAATGGTCTCGTTTTTCAAAAGATTGGGTTCGATGGATGATATCCGCAATCTATGGATGCCTTCCACCTTGTCCAAAGCCTTTACCAAATCCAAAAAAGTATGTTCATGTTTTTTGTTGCCAAATTCTCCTTTGCCATAATCGCCGATGTTTACACCTGTCAGCACAATTTCCTTAATTCCCTGAGTGGAAATTTCCGAAGCATTTTTCAGTACATTTTGTAAAGTATCACTACGGCTAATCCCCCGTGCCAAGGGAATGGTACAATAGGTACATTTGTAATCACAACCATCTTGTACCTTTAGAAAAGCTCGTGTTCGATCTCCAATGGCATAACTGCCCACATAAAAATCGGCATCCTCGATTTCACAAGAATGTATCGCCCCTTGGTCATTTTTTGTCAGGTCATTAATATAATCGGTAATCTTAAATTTTTCTGTAGCACCCAAAACCAAATCGACCCCATCAACAGCGGCTAATTGTTCGGGTTTTAATTGGGCGTAACATCCTATAGAAGCAACAAATGCCTCAGGGTTCACTTTCTGTGCCTGCTTCACGATAGTCTTAAAACGTTTGTCGGCGTTCTCGGTTACCGAACAGGTGTTGATGACATACATATCGGCATGTTCTGAAAAGTCGACGCGTTCGAAACCTTCGCCCTCAAAACCTCTGGCTATAGTAGAGGTCTCTGAGAAGTTAAGTTTACAGCCCAATGTGTAGAATGCGACTTTTTTCTTCATTGTTTATAAAAAATCGGGGGGAGCGCAAAGATACTATAAACTTAGCTTTTGTTACGGTGGCCCCTTTTCATTTGCTCGATATAATAACCCTAGTTAAAATCCCCTATTCCATTTGGCTCATCAAATTTGAATATTTATTGGTAAAATCTACGATTTTGGCAGCTACTTCCTTAAAATCAACCATTTAAAACAATTGATTTGAAAAAAAATCGAATAACTACTGGTTTTCAGGTATTTAAAAAACCTGAGAAATTCAATACATTTATACTAAACAAAAAATGACCACTACCATGTTTCAAAGAATCGTCGATATGAATAGAATCATACCTATTTTAAAAAGTATTTCAGTTTTTGTTCTGCTTTTTCATTTTTCAGCTTCTAGAGGCCAAGGCCCCGAGCTTCAAGAATACCAAAGGGATTTAAAATCCCTTTTAAGTACCGTTGATGCCAATGGCCGAACCTATCGTCAGACCATCGTGTTTGGTGCGCTTGGCAATGCAGAGATTACGGTAAACGAAGTCAATAGCAAAGGTGAAGAATTAGAGAGCAATTACGAATTTGCACTATCGGACATTAACCCTAGAGCGGTACGGAAGCTTATGAACAAAGATATTATTAGGGTCGAATTGTTCGCCAAAGGAAATCAAAAACTAATAAAAAAGACTTGGGACGGCGGGAATAAAATTGCCTATGTACCCGACATTATTTTATATGCAGCCGATAACGACAACGGTATGGACCTAAAGCAAGCTTTTCAAGAATCGGTTCCGTTTGCGATACAGGTAGAAAAAAACGTACTATCATTGAACACTTACGACGAACATCTGAATTGGTTAGTAAATAATATTGACGATGTAAAACTTGCAAACGAGCGGGTAACACAAGGGCTGCAATTGGAATCGGGCACCGCCGAGTCGGTCGTTCTAAAACAGGTAAAAGGAGGTCACAGTACCGAGTCGGTCCTAAATCTTTCGCATCTCAACCCGAATTCTGCCGAATACCATATTTCGGGGGACGAGATTTTCATCGAAGTCCATACCAAGGGCGGAAAAAATGGTGTCAAGTATTCGGTAGACGGTACCCATAAAGATTATCGGGATTTTATAAGAGTCTTTGCCAACTCCATTACCGACGCAAAAAAAATCTATAATGTTTTGCAGGATATAATTCCTTTGGCCGAAGCCGAGTTCAAGAATGCACGACCCGATTTTGATTCAAATTCAGAAACCGTTCGCTATATTAACGATCAGATCAAAAGAGTAGTCAACGCCGAGGGCACCTTTTCACAGCAATTCAGCATTCAGGACGATGCCGCTACCGTTACTACCCAAGAAGTTCGTGGCAACAAGAATTTCAACCACGAATATACCTTCAGCTTGACGGATATCAATCCGTTCAGCATACAACTAGAAACAAAAAAGACGATTATTTTTCTTGAACTTATCGTTAAAAATAGCCAACCTTTTATCCGGCACATCGAAAACGATACACCGCAAAATTATCGCCATTACATACGGCTTTATTTTGATTCAAGGGAGGATGCACTTCTTGTTCAAGATGCACTTAAAACCCTAATCAAAGACCTAGAAGCGAAAAAAGAACAAGAGGCGAACAGCTCTAGGATGACCATTCGAAAAGCGTGGGAAAATATAGCGTCGCAGGTATCAAAAGTAGAAAACGGCGAGGAACATTTTGATCAGCGTATAGAAATGCTCGATAACGAAACCAGCGCACTTAAATACACAAAACACATCAGCAACCCCAAGAAAGATAGGGAAATAGTCTATGAATTCGGTGCCAAGGAAGTAAACCCATTTACTACCGAAATCCATGTCTCGGGTAGCCGAGTATGGGTCGAATTGATTACCCGAAACAAAAGAAAGCGATCAAAGTGACCGAAAACGGCGAAGCGCGCGACTACAATTACATTGTGGAGATCGAAGCAAATTCAATCGCCAATGCAAAAGAGATCATGGGTACCTTCAAAAAATTATCGGAACTATACGACGAACGGATCGGAGGTTGATCTGGAATCTTAATTATGACATTTTACGGCTTCCATCGTAATTCTAGGAGGAAGTCGTTAAGGATATACCGGAAACCGAAACAAGAAACTTCCTAATAATTCCGCCACTTTTTAGTAAGCTCAAAAACATGCTCTAGAATCCGGGCTTCTTTGTCGTCGAACTCTACTCCTCTTCTTGCCATCATGACTTTGGCCGCTTCAAAGGCCTTTGAGGTGTGGTAGGTCGAAAAACCTGACGCACCGCCCCAACTAAAACTGGGGACAAAATTTCTTGGAAAACCGGGAACATAGATATTGCAATTCACACCAATCACGGTACCGGTGTTGAACATGGTATTAATGGCACTCTTACTATGATCGCCCATCATAAGGCCACAAAATTGCAGTCCAGTTTGTTCAAAGCTTTCTGTGGCGTAGTTCCATATTCGGACTTTGGCATAGTTGTTCTTCAGGTTCGAATTATTGCTATCTGCCCCGATATTGCACCACTCGCCCAATACTGCATTTCCCAGGTACCCCTCATGGCCCTTGCTCGAATAGCCAAAAATTACCGAATTACTGATTTCCCCACATACTTTTCCATGGGGCCCAATGGTCGTCGGACCGTAAATTTTAGCACCCATTTTGACCACGGCTTTTTCACAAAGGGCAAAAGCGCCGCGAATTAGGTTTCCTTCCCATACTTCGGAATTCTTTCCTAAATAAATGGGGCCTTCCGTAGCATTAAGAATGCTGTGTTCTACAATGGCACCTTCTTCCGCAAAGATATTTTCAGGATGTATCAGGGTGTTCGTTTTCGAAATTGGGGCGCTCTTTCTTCCCGCCGTAAGTAAATCAAAATCGGCCTGAAGGGCTTCCCCGTTTTTTGAGAAAATATCCCAAGTATACTCGATACGAAGTACTTCCTCCTCAAATTCAATTTGTTCATATGTTGAAAAATCGACTTCTTCTTGAGTTTCCCTAGTAAAAAATGCAATGACCTCTTCCCCTTGAAAAATGGCCTCATTTTCCTTGAGACCTTCAATCAAATCGACTAATTTCTTATTCGGCAGGAAAGATGCATTAATCAATACATTCTCGTCCATTTCTACCATGGGGTATTTCTCGGAAAGATATTCTTCGGTTATAGTGCTGGTGGTATTTCCCAAATATTGTTCCCATTTCTCGCGAATAGTCAGTATTCCGATGCGGATATCAGCCACCGGACGGGTAAAAGTAAAAGGCAAAAGCGCGTTACGTACCGAACCGTCAAAAAGAATGTAATTCATGGATTTTGTCTGTTTGAATGCAAAAATAGCAATATCCGAGGACGGAAGCGGAAGGAAAATGTTCAAGGGTTGTTTTTTGTCCTTAATTGAATCCGCTCACTCGGACGTGACCTCCCTAAATCCCTCCCAAGCAGGGACTTTAACCTCTCATAATCCGGAAAGATAGTAGCTATTTTAAATTACCGAATTCGTATCCCTCCCCTTGGGGGAGGTTAGGTGGGGTCCGTCCGAGTAAGCAATAAAAGTCCAAACCATAAAAGACCTCCGATACCAATACCGGAGGTCTTTTATATATTGTTCGAAGAAACGTCTATTCCTCTTCCTTGCTCGCCTCGGCTTCCACTTTGGGAGCTTCTTCCGCTTTTGGAGCTTCCTTTTCTACTACTTTTTCAGCGGCAGGAGCAACTTTTTTGAACTTATCGTACTTGCTTTTGAACTTGTCGATACGTCCGGCAGTATCCAAGAATTTCGCCTTACCAGTATAAAACGGATGGGATGTTCTTGAAATTTCCAATTTTACCAAAGGGTACTCAACACCATCGACTTCTAAAGTCTCTTTGGTATCGGCCGTAGATTTGGTCAAAAACACATCGTCATTCGACATGTCTTTAAAGGCGACCAAACGATAATTCTCTGGGTGTATATCTTTTTTCATTTCTAATTTTAATTAACGCACCCATTTCCGACAGGCACTGAAATTCAGGCTGCAAATTTAATCAAATTAAATCATCCTGCAATTTAAAATTATAAAAAGAACCATAAAAAATCGTATTTTTAGATGTAACAAATAGTACATGAATGCAACTAACTTAAGAAACAACTAAAAATCACAATAAAATGGAAGAAAACCAACCTAAAATATCAAAATATGCCTTGACTTACGGAGGTATTTTCGGGGGCATCGGTATCGTATTTGCCCTTATGCTTTATTCTATGGATATGCATTATCAAGGTGGAATGATGGTCATCGTGATCAGTATCGTTCTAACCCTAGCCGCCATTGTTCTAGGGCTATTGCAGTTTAGAAAGGCCAATGGAGGTTTTATGTCATTTGGTCAAGGCATGAAATTGGGCGTAGGAATTTGTTTGATCGCTGGAATTATAGGCATTTTGTTCAACCAAATTATTGCCAACGTTATCGATCCCGATATGATGGAGAAAGCCATGACGTATCAAAAGGAGCAATTGATGGAGACCACGAAAATGACCCCCGATCAAATTGATGCTCAAATGGAAATGGCCAAAAAATTTCAGACCCCGACGATGCAGCTTTTATTCGGACTTCTTTACGTGGTCGTTAGCGGATTCATATTCTCCCTTATTCCGGCGTTGGCGCTAAAAAAGACCGAAAATCTCAACTAATTCGTACTTTTGAAAAGTTATTCAGAAGTACTGCATGAATTTATCCATAGTTATTCCTCTTTTAAATGAAGAGGAATCTTTAAAAGAACTTTATGATTGGATTGCATCCGTAATGCAATCCAATCGGTTTTCTTATGAAGTTCTTTTCGTGGATGATGGCAGCACCGATAATTCTTGGAAAATCATCTCAGACCTATCCCAAACCTACCCTGAGGTCAAGGGAATTCGTTTTCTTCGGAATTTTGGAAAGTCACAAGCGTTACATGCCGGTTTTAAAGCTGCACAGGGCGATGTCGTGATTACCATGGATGCTGATTTGCAGGACAATCCTGAAGAAATCTCCGATTTATACCACTTGATAAAAAATGAGGGGTTTGATTTGGTCTCAGGTTGGAAAAAAAGCGATACGATTCAGTACTCTTTAAGAACATGCCCTCGAAACTGTTTAATTGGGCGGCTCGAAGAACTTCTGGTGTAAAACTCAATGATTTCAACTGCGGTCTGAAAGCATATCGCAAAGAGGTGATAAAGAACATTGAGGTTTCAGGCGAAATGCACCGTTATATACCCGTTTTGGCCAAAAGTGCGGGTTTTTCGAACATTGGAGAAAAAATAGTACAACATCAGGCCCGTAAATATGGCAAAACTAAATTCGGTATGGAACGATTTATAAACGGCTTTCTCGATTTGATCACCATCTGGTTCGTCTCTAAGTTCGGCAAACAGCCCATGCACTTATTTGGCGCCCTGGGCGTACTGATGTTCATCATCGGTTTTGGGTTTGCGATATATTTGGGTATCGATAAACTTTTTATCAACCCTATGGGGAGACTGATTACGGATCGACCGCAATTCTATTTATCATTGACGGCCATGATTATCGGAACCCAATTATTCTTAGCTGGATTTTTAGGAGAAATTTTGATTCGCTCTAGAAAAAATGAAGCGCGCTATATCATTGAGGAAACCCTAAACGTCTAACGTTTTAGTGTAAAATGTCCTGTAATTTCCCGTTTACCTTCCAACTTAAGTTTGTACCAATAATCGGCTGAAGGCATTTGTCTTTCAAGGTAAGTTCCATCCCACCCTTCTTGGGCTTCCTGAAATGTTTTGATCAGTTTGCCGTACCTATCGTAGATCGAGATACTGAAGTTGGGAAAATATTCAGCATTTTCAAAGGTCCAAATATCATTTATACCATCGTTATTCGGGGTAAAAAAGGAATCGACAGCTCCGACCACAACCGTTTCCTTTAGTTCGGTACAATCGTTTGTTATAAGTATTTCATAAACTCCCGGCGTCAAATTCTGAAATGTATTCGACTCTTGAAAAGAAAGGCCATCATCGATTGAATATAAAACTTGTTGCTGTCCATCTTCAGAAACTTGAATTACTATCTCATTGGAAACCCTAAAATCAT
Organism: Maribacter halichondriae; assembly: GCF_027474825.1. Lineage (GTDB taxonomy): Bacteria > Bacteroidota > Bacteroidia > Flavobacteriales > Flavobacteriaceae > Meishania > Meishania halichondriae. Next base: position 86,401 of record NZ_CP107030.1, read on the forward strand.
TCACCTTGATTTCATCGATTTCAATTTTCGGGCTTTCCTCGACCATAAAAATCTGGACATAACTACAAGTCCCTTTAGTAAAAGTTACCTCATAGATTCCGGCAGAATCTACTCGGATACTCTCCGAGTTTTCACCGTTTGACCATTCATATCGGTCATAATCTGGGAGTGCGTGAAGATTTGCTTCATTATTGCATAGAAGGACCACTTTCTGTTTTTCATAGTCAGGAGCCCAAATGAAACTCAAACCAACACTACCTATAAAATCGCAAGCATCGTCATTTTCAATTCTGAAGTACAGTATTGGTAATGCCAAGGGCTCCAAGGTATAATTATCGGTAATTATAGGATCTAACTCGTAAAGGGCATCCTCTTCCGAAGCATAGACTGTAATCGATTGTGCCTGAAAAAAATCATCTTGTAAGGGGATTAATATATCGTTCATGTTAAGTGTAGGGTTTCTTGCAATATCTAATTCACATACCTCTATGGTATCATAAAGTCCTAAATTTGAAGCGGGTCTTACAGAAAGAGAAATTTCGATGATCACAAAACATTCAGCGTTTTCAAAAGCCCTGGCGTAAATAGTTTGGCCATTGGTCAAATTCATATATCCTATCGGATTCAGTTGGCCCGTGTTGGAAATGGCATCGGCCAAATTGTCAAAAAAAAGTGCTTTAATATTTCGATTCCCGTTGTTGAATATCTTAACGGATTCGTTTAGATTAAAACTGGTAATTCCGTCATCTACACCATCGATATCGCATTGTACCAGCTCGATATCCGGGGCGACCTGAGGCACACCTACGATTTCTACAAACTCAATGAAATTTCGCTCAGATCCATTATTATACAAAACATCTACGTTTACTGTATATACCCCAGGAGCGGAAAAAACGTGCCCAGCATTAAAATCCTCAGAAAAATTGTCAGCACCCGATTCTATATCTCCAAATTCCCAATGTACTTCTTGAATCGTACTGGAATCCTCAATATCAAAAGTCGTGAGGTCCCCTTCACAAAAATTATCAATTGTTACGATAGTTTCAAAGAAAGACTGTATAAAAGGGGTAGCCCATAAGAAGAAGTGCGGGTGCCCAGCGCGAGTTGAAAAGGCCTAAAATCACAATTGATTCCTGATAGATTCGGAGTTCTAATCACTGAAAGAGTTTCATTTGGGATGGAGTGATATATTTTCTTATCTATCCCGATTTGCAGTGCACCGGATATTTTTCCGTCCAACCTTCTTTCGTACCTGTGAACAACATATTCAGAGGAAGCAATATTGTCTTCCTCCAAATCGAACTGCACCAACTCTACTTCTCCTAAATCAGTATTGAGCGAATCATTAGCAAATTGCAAACCGCTAGCGTATAACTTGGAAGAATTACTGGAAAACTCCACGCCATAGTATACCCTACTGGCGTTCAATGTGGTAGGGTTCAAAACTCTACCAGTAGCACTATCGAAATCGTAGAGGTACAAAATTCCCTGCTGTTTAGGCTCAATCACCGTATGAGCAGCCGCCAATTTACTGCCGTCCGGAGAAATTTTAATACTCCCTCGAAAATTTTCAAAGTTATCAATATCAGGACCTACCCTAGAAATTACAGGAGTATCGTCTACTCCATTTGCATCTACTTTATAAGAGAAAAAGCTATCCAGATAATGTGTGACAACCCAATAATTATCTTCTTCAAAATTTCGAACCGCGGTTACATTTTCAGAAGCATTTGTCAATAAATCTATATTTTTTATAATCACTGATCCTCTGCCCCCATCGCCAAGCATATCGATTACGCTATAGTTAAAACCATTTGATTCTTCTGAGGTTCCATCTTCATATGCCAGTACATCATCGGGGGTAAAAACGTAATAAATATTTGTTTGAACAGGATTAGGGACCACCAACGCAGATTGTGAAGTTGAGAAGCTACCATTTAAAAGCAACCCATTTTCCATGACCTCATGAAGCCGGTTCCAGACCGTGTTACCATCAGTATAGAACAATAAATTGCCCTCAGGGTCAGAAAAACTCTCACATCCTTCCAGTGTCTTAAGCTGTCCATCCAGCAACGGGACCGGAGTTCCCGAATTAAAGTCCAGTCCCGCATTGTTCCCAAAGTACCAATTAGCAGCCTCACGTTGCCCAAGTGCGGGCAAAGCGTACAACCAAAGTAAGAACAACAATAGGAATCGCATCCGCACAATATATGGTAAATGGTCGATTTGTAAAAATAAGAGTAAAACATACCACATTAAATGGAAAAAGCTACCGTTCATCGATGTTTTGCGATAGATGAAAACTTCGCTAATTCGCCAAAGTTTCAATTTTCTAATGTAATTTTGAAAATCTTAGAAATAGAGCATGGATAGCATTTTAAACACCGCCAAAAGCTGGCTGACCGATTTTTTCGATACCGATGTAAAATCGGAAGTCCAGAAACTGATAGACACCGATCCCGAAGAACTCAAAGACCGCTTTTATAAGAATATGGAATTCGGCACAGGCGGAATGCGAGGCGTCATGGGCGTCGGCACCAATCGCATCAATAAATACACTTTGGGGAAGAGCACCCAAGGCCTGAGCAATTATTTGAAAAAAGTATATGCCGGCGAAGACCTTCAAGTGGTCATTGCCTATGACTGTCGCCACAACAGCGACACCCTTGCAAGAACGGTTGCGGAAGTTTTTTCCGCTAACGGAATCAAGGTGTTCTTATTCTCGGAGTTGCGTACCACCCCAGAACTTTCGTTCGCGGTGCGGCATTTGAAGTGTCATGCCGGAATCGTCTTGACTGCATCGCACAATCCGCCTGAATATAATGGTTATAAAGTGTACTGGACGGATGGCGGACAAATTGTACCTCCTGAGGACAAGGAGATTATCGCGGAAATCAATTCCCTTTCTTTTGAGGACATTAAATTTAAGGCAAATGATAATTTGATAGAGTTGATCGATAGCGAAGTCGACGAGGCCTTTCTTTCGGAATCTGTCAAAAATGGAAACTTCCAAGCTGCTGGCAAAGATGATTTTAAAATCGTTTTTACCTCGTTACATGGCACATCGATTACCGCCATTCCTGAAGTTTTGAAACGTGCAGGTTATAGAAATGTTACGGTCATCGAAGAGCAGGCCAAACCTGACGGGAACTTTCCGACGGTAAAATCGCCAAATCCCGAAGAACCGGAAGCCTTGTCCATGGCCGTAAAAAAAGCCAAGGAAATTGGTGCAGATATGGTAGTAGGTACGGATCCCGACAGTGATAGACTAGGTATTGCTGTGCAGAATTTAGAGGGCCAAATGGAAATTGTCAACGGTAATCAAGCGATGATATTGATGACAAAATTCCTTTTGGAAAAACAAAAGAAAAAAGGATTCAAGGGCAATGAGTTTGTCGCCACCACGATTGTGTCCACCCCAATGATGGAAGTAATGGCAAAAGCCTACGGCGTAGAATTTAAGACAGCCCTGACAGGCTTCAAATGGATCGGCAAAATGATAAAAGACTTCCCGCAATCGAAATTCATCGGTGGTGGTGAAGAAAGTTTCGGTTACATGGTGGGCGACTTCGTTCGAGACAAAGATGCTGTCATCTCTACCCTACTCGCCTGTGAAATAGCATCCCAAGCAAAAGCTAACGGAAGTTCTTTTTACAAAGACCTAATCGATTGTTATGTCGAATACGGATTTTATAAAGAACATTTGGTTTCCCTAACCAAAAAAGGAATTTCGGGTGCCGAGGAAATCAAGCAGATGCTGAAAGATTTTAAGGATAATCCTGTGGAAACGGTCGCAGGTTCCAAAGTAAAATGGATCGAGGATTACAATACCTCCACGGCCAAGAATGTGATGACGGGCGAAGAAAAAAACATCGACCTTCCCAAAGCAAATGTTTTGATCTACGAGACCGAAGACGGCACACGGGTTGCGGCAAGACCTAGTGGAACGGAGCCAAAGGTTAAGTTTTATATCAGCACCAACGCTGAATTGGATTCCGCCGAAAACTTCAAAAAAATTTCAGCAGAACTTGACGCCAAAATCCAACGGATCTTGGGAGAACTCAATTTGAGTTAATGGACTATTTCAAAAAAATCCTTCGTTTTGCGGGGCCCTATGAAAAGTACGGCTATCTAAATATTTTCTTCAACATGCTGTATGCGCTTTTCAGTGCGCTTTCGTTTGCAGCGTTGATACCAATGTTGAGGGTGCTATTCGAACAGTCAAAACCCGTGACTACCCCCCCGTGTACAATGGAATACGAAATGTTCAAGACTTTGTCATGGACTCTCTCGGATATCAGGTAACGTTGTATGCTGGCAGCGACAAGATGAAGGGACTGGTTTTGGTCATCGGCCTTGTACTCATTCTCTTTTTGCTCAAAAATCTATTCAATTATTTGGCGATGTACTTTATCACCTTCCTTCGAAACGGTGTTTTGAAGGATATCCGCAATGCCATGTACCAAAAAATAACCGATCTGCCGATTTCCTATTATTCCGAAAAAAGAAAGGGCGATGTGATCGCACGTATTACTTCGGATGTTTTGGAAATTCAACATTCCTTTCTGTCCATTCTTGAGCTTATCGTTCGCGAACCCTTGACCATTCTTTTTACGATTCTGGTCATGTTCAGTATCAGTGGCAAGTTGACCCTCTTCGTTTTTATTTTCATTCCCATTGCGGGAGCCATCATTTCTTGGATTGGCAAATCCCTAAAAAAACAATCCGACAACGTACAGCGCGAGCAGGGTGAATTTTTATCCATCGTCGAGGAAACCTTGGGTGGACTTCGGGTAATTAAAGCCTTTAATTCTGAATCTCGATTTTATAAAACCTTTAGTGCATCGACCAATCGGTTTTTCGATTTTAGCAACAAATTGTTGAACCGCCAAAACCTGGCGTCACCCACTGGTGAATTTTTAGGCATTCTGGTTATAGGCGTATTGTTATGGTTCGGAGGAAAAATGGTCTTGGTCGAAGAGACCTTGGATGCCGCCTCTTTTATCGCATATATGGGTCTAGCCTATAATATATTGACTCCTGCAAAATCAATCAGTAAAGCATCATACGGCGTTAAAAAAGGTAATGCCGCCGCCGAACGGGTTTTGGAGATTCTGGAAACTGAAAACCCCATTATCGATAAAGGGAATGCGATTGAAAAAACAAGTTTCGATTCAGGAATAGAATTAAAAAACATTTCCTTCAAGTATGAAGATGAATATGTACTGAAAAACTTTGACCTAACAGTTCCCAAAGGCGATACTGTTGCATTGGTAGGCCAGTCGGGAAGCGGTAAAAGTACTATTGCCAACCTCGTAACGCGTTTTTACGACGTCAACGAAGGCGAAATCAATATCGATGGCACCGATATCAAAGACCTGACCAAAAAATCTCTTCGGAATTTAATGGGGCTAGTCACGCAAGATTCCATACTTTTCAATGATACCGTGGCCAAGAATATTTCCCTCGGAAAAGAAAATGCATCCGAAGCAGAAATCATCGAAGCTGCAAAAATCGCCAATGCCCATGAATTCATTGTTGACCTTCCCGAAAGCTACGATACCAACATTGGCGACAGCGGAAACAAATTGAGTGGCGGACAAAAACAGCGTTTATCGATTGCGCGGGCCGTTTTAAAGAATCCCCCGATCATGATTTTGGACGAGGCGACATCCGCTCTAGATACCGAAAGCGAGCGCTTGGTACAAGATGCGTTGGAAAAAATGATGCGAAACAGAACTTCTATCGTTATTGCACATCGTTTATCGACCATTCAAAAAGCAAACAACATCGTCGTACTCCAAAAAGGCGAAATCGTTGAGCAAGGAACGCATGATGAGCTTTTGGCCAAAAACGGTACGTACAAGAAGTTGGTAGAGATGCAGTCGTTGGGTTAACGCAACAGTCTTTGCCAGGAGCGTTCCGAATTTTTTAAGTTTCCTTAAAATTTTAATGTGACAAAGCAAACTTTTGGACCTTGGCATCAGATTCAAAAGATTGCTTCATCGCCACGACCATTCTCCTTTCTTGGAATTTTTATTTGGCTTCTCGCAAAGACGAAGACTAAACCTTTCCTTAACTTTACTGTCAAACCCAAGAACTTAAGTCCGAGGATCATTGTTAGGAGAGGAAACTTTAGTGAATCAGTTACAATCAAAGGATACCCAGTCTCAAGCCTTTGAGGTGTTGGTCGATACCTATAAACAACGATTGTATTGGCATATCCGTAGGATTGTATTGGACCATGACGATACCGATGATGTGCTACAAAATACCTTCATCAAAGTCTACAAAAATATCGACGGATTCAAAGGCGATAGCAAACTCTATTCTTGGATGTACCGTATCGCGACCAATGAGGCCCTGAGTTTTTTAAAGGTTAAATCAAAAAAATCGGGAATAGAAAATAGTGAACTTCAAGACAGCATGATAAATAATCTGCAATCGGATGTATACTTTGAGGGAGACGAAATACAATTGAAACTTCAAAAAGCAATCGCAACCTTACCGGAAAAACAAAAACTGGTGTTCAACATGAAATATTTTCAAGAATTGAAATATGAGGAAATTTCGAAAATTCTCGAAACCTCGGTAGGTGGATTGAAAGCATCGTACCATTTGGCCGTAAAAAAGATAGAATCATTTTTAAAGGAGGATTAAACCTTTTAACCATTTGATAGTCAAATCAAAGTGATGAACGAATTGAACAAAAAAATCCTTTTAAAACCCCTGAAGAATACTTCGAAGGTTTTAATGATAGGTTGATGGATAGGCTTTCCGAAGGAAAATCCGTTATTCCTAAGGAGGAAGGTTTTGTCGTTCCCGAAAACTATTTTGAATCGTTGCACGAGAACATCCTGAAAAAGATGGATGCGGAGGAAACTAAAGTTATCCGACTAAATCCGTATAAAAAATATTATTATGCGGCGGCATCGATTGCAGCCATTGTTTTGGTCGTTCTCGGGTTAAATTGGAATACTGCGGAAGCTCTCACTTTTGACGATTTGGCCGCTTCCGATATTGAAACCTATTTCGAGAATAATGAATTCGATTTGAGCACCTATGAAATTGCGGAAGTCATACCCGTTGATGAACTTGAAATAAACGATGTTTTGGAAAATCGCTTCGCGGAAGAAAACATGTTGGAGTATCTTGACGAAAACATAGATGACTTTGAAGCGTTAAATCTTGAAGACGATGAATAATCTAAAAAAAATAATGCTGATGGTACCGCTGTTGGCTGTTACCCTGTCCTTCGGGCAAAATCGCCCTGACAAGGATAAGATAAAATCTTTGAAAATTGCCTTTATTACGGAACGTTTGGACCTAAGTACTAAAGAGGCACAAACTTTTTGGCCGATCTACAACGAGTACGAAGAAAAAGGGAGGCGTTGCGCCAAAAAGAACGTAGGCAAATACGTAATAAAATAAAGGAATCTGAAAATCTCTCCGAAAAAGAAGCCGCCCAATTATTGAAACAATACCTCAGTTTCGAAGAAGAAGAAGAAGAGTTGGACAAAGCGTTTATCGAGAATATTACCGAAGTCATATCGGCCAAAAAAACGCTTTTATTATTGCGTTCGGAGGAAGAATTCAAACGGCAATTGATAAAACAATACCGTCAAAAACGAGGTGGTGGTGGATTTCGATAAATCATTTTCGATGAAAGACTAAAAAAGAGGCCAAATGGCCTCTTTTTTTATTAAACCATCTCTTTGTTTAAAAGTCAAAAAGATATAACCCATAAAATTAAAAGCTATGAAAAATTTTAAAGTTATGTTTATCGCATTGGCTCTTTTCGGAACATTAGGTTCCGCCAACGCCAATAGCTCTGTTGAAAAAGTTTCCCTTGAAAACGTAATGGTGGTCAAAAGCCATCCTTCGAAGGTATTTATCCACAAAGGCAAAAAGTACCATTTCAGAAACGGAAATTGGTATATCAAAAGAGGAAGAAAATATATTGCTGTCCGACCACCCGTCGGTATTAAAGTGCGGCATTTGCCACGCGGCAATAAAGTCGTTTACATCAATGGCCGAAAATTGTATAAATACAAGGGTATTTGGTACAAAAAGAATGGTCGAGGGTTTGTGGTCGTGAACATTTAAAGTAGTACTGTCACATCGAGCCTGCCGGCAAGATAGGCCCGATGTGACAGTTCAAATTACCTAAAAGTCAATTTCGAAATCCGGTTCTTTCCAGCTGCATAGGCGATAGAATCATTGAAAAATCGAAGCGTGTAAAACCCTTCTTCGGATAACTTCTTCCAAGTTTCGCCCGTATCGTTCGAATACGAAATTCCTGTAAAACCCATGGCTACAATTTCTTTGCCGTCAGAATTCGGCACGAACTGTACGCAACTTTTATAATCGGGTTCTTGACCGTCGGCAACTAGCTTCCAAGTTTTTCCACCATCCGTAGTAATTGCCTTGTTGGCCGAGTTGTTTTCCGGATTCGTATAATCACCTCCCATGGCGATTCCCAGCTTCTCATCCCAGAAGTCCATGGAATAGATACCCTGAGTAGGTTCCGCATTTACAATCGGCGTTTGATAGACTTCCCAAGTCTTTCCCTTATCTGGAGAAAAATAAATGCGTCCGCTGGTAGTAGCGACCCAAGTTTTATCGCCTACTATTTCAATATTCGTGTTACTTGCGGCAAAGGCACCTTCACCTTCAAATGCTTCCGGTAGGTCGTCGCACGAAAGTTTGGTCCAGTGGTGCCCCCCATCTCGCGTAATAACGATTGAAATACACCCGTTCATTGCATCGCCGACGGCAATTCCCTCCCTATTGTTCCAAAAGATCATGGCATCATAAAAAACGCTATCATCCTCTTCCTTATAAACCAAATCCATTTTACCATCTTCCCCGGTTTTATAAAGTAAAGCGGGATTGGCGACGGAAAGCATGAAGAAATCTGTCGCATTATGCGCCACTGCCCGAAACTCGGGCATAATAGTATCGTACCTCTGAATATTGGTACGCACTTTACCTGAACTTAGATCGATGGACCCAAATGTGCCATTATTGGCTGCAAAGGCCACACTGTTCCACATGATTTCAATCGCCCGAATACTTAATGAATCCTCATAAATAGTTTCTACGTCAACAGATGTAAAGGGGTTTGTTTCTCGGTCTCCGAACAAGAAAAAAATAGCATGGAAACCAATAAGAAATATAAATACCGCATTGAGATAAAGTTTCTCAAAAATAAAGGGAATCCCTTCTAAAACAATACCTTTGCAGCCATAATTTTCAGAAATGAAGCTTCATAGAAACTTGGTATTCGCCGTAATCGACGCCCTGAATTTAATATTCAATGAAGGCGAATATGCCGACAAGGTGGTACAAAAAGTTTTGAAATACGATAAACGCTGGGGATCTCGAGATCGAGGGTTTATTGCTGAAACTACCTATGAAATGGTACGTTACAAAAGATTGTATACGGAGATTGCGGACGTACGCGCGCCCTATCGCCGTGAAGATTTGTTCCGTATTTGGGCCGTATGGGCCGTTTTAAAGGGAATTCCGTTACCGGATTGGAAACAAATCGAACCCACCCCCGAACGCCGGATCAAAGGAAAATTCGACGAACTTTCGAAAATCAGGAAGTACCGCGAGTCCTTTCCCGATTGGATCGACGAAATTTGTGAAAAAGCGTTGGGCGAAAAATTATGGAACGCCGAAAGTGCCGCGCTCAATCAACAAGCAGAAGTCATCTTAAGAACGAATACTTTAAAAACGACCAAAGAAAAACTGCGCAAGGCACTTTTGGACGAAGGTATTGTTACGGAACCGATTAAAGGATATCCGTTGTCATTGCGACTTCCCGAACGTGCGAATGTATTCGTAACCGAAGCTTTTAAAAACGGATTTTTTGAGGTACAGGATGCTTCCTCGCAATTGGTCGCCGAACTATTGGATGTAAAACCGGGACAACGGGTTGTGGACACTTGTGCAGGTGCCGGGGAAAATCATTGCATTTGGCCGCCCTTATGGAAAACAAAGGACAATTGATCGCCATGGACATCTACGGCAGCAAATTGAAAGAACTGAAACGCCGTGCGAGAAGAAATGGCGCGCATAACATAGAACCTCGGGAAATCGATTCCACTAAAGTCTTTAAAAAATTGTATGGAAGCGCCGACAGGGTTTTGATCGATGCCCCGTGCACAGGACTCGGAGTCATCCGAAGGAACCCGGATACGAAATGGAAACTTCAACCGGATTTTTTAGAAAAGATTACCAAAACCCAGCAAGAAATTCTTCGCAACTATAGCAAAATTGTAAAGGCGGGCGGTAAAATGGTCTATGCGACCTGCTCTATCCTTCCTCAAGAAAACAATGACCAAGTAAAATCGTTTTTGGCTTCGGAAGAGGGTAAGGAATTTACCTTGGCCAAGGAAAAAAAGATTTATGCTTCTAAAAGTGGGTTCGATGGGTTTTATATGGCGTTGTTGGAAAGAGCATAAAACTATACATAACAGTGTCCATCCTATCAAGGAGGGAAACCGTTACTCTAAAAAAGTAGAATTATTTTTCCTTCAAAGTCGGGTACTCTACCCCCAACTGCTCCAAATAAGAATCGAATTTCGTCTCATCGTAATAGAATTTTTCCAGTCCATCACGAAACTCGCCTTGCTTGTCCGCATTTAAGTAAATCGGTGGTTTATCCGCTTCGGAAATCATGGGAATGAACTTCGTTTCCTTGGTCTGTTCGTTTTTAAAATAATCCCACGCCCCTTTTAAAAGTTCGGGTTTTAAAAGAAAGTCCAAAATGGTCATCGCCTCAGCCTTTGCCCCTGCTACCACACCTTTATGGGCAATTGGGGTTGCCATGGCAATCGCATTGCTCCAATGGTGACCTTGTAGTCCGGGAATATTGGATGGGAAACGCATCGTAACCGTTGGGGTTTTCCAAGAAATATCGCCGATATCATCGGAACCGCCACTGATGGGTTCTATGACAGGCAGGCCTAAAGGAGAAAGTTCGGTATCCAACCCTTTGATTTCTTTGGCTTTCACTTCCGTCTGAACGGCTTTCGCCAAGGCTTGATCTTCTTCCGACCATTTGGGCAATCCTACTTTTTTGATATTTTCATACATGGTTTCGGCGATGACCTTATTGTAGTGTCTCGGCCATGCGGCACCCAGAATTTTGGATTTCATCGTGGTGCCCGTCATCAACGCAGCACCCTTGGCGACATCATTGGCCTCATGGTACATTTCCATAATGCCGTCATATTTGATGTCACGGAAATAAAACCAAATAGAAGCTTTTGAGGGAACAACGTTCGGTTGGTCCCCGGCATCGGTAAAAATGGAGTGCGAACGACGCAACGGATGTAAATGTTCGCGCTTGTAGTTCCATGCGATATTCATCAACTCGGCAGCATCCAAGGCGCTTTTGCCACGCCATGGGGCACCTGCGGAATGGGCCGATTCTCCCTCAAAGGAATATTCCACAGATATCAATCCTGTTCCACGGGTTGGGCCATAGGAAACACTCAAATTACTGCTGACATGCGTGAAAATACACATATCGATGTTGTCGAAGAGTCCGTCACGCACGTACCACGCTTTTGCCCCAAGCAGTTCTTCCGCAATACCCGGCCAAACCAATAGTGTACCGGAAATGTTCTCACGCTCCATAATCTTTTTGACGGCGAGCGCCGCCGAAATATTCATCGGTATGCCGGCATTGTGGCCTTCTCCATGGCCCGGAGCACCTTCGACAATAGGTTTGTGATAAGCTACTCCTGGATGTTGTGATGCCTTGGGAATACAGTCCACATCACTTCCCAAAGCGATAACGGGGCCTTCGCCATTGCTCCATTTCGCGAACCAAGCCGTGGGAATTCCGGAAATGGAATTTTCGATAGCAAATCCGTTTTCTTCAAGGATTCCTGTCAAATACTTTGAGGATTCGATTTCCTGAAATCCCAATTCCGCAAAACTAAAAACCTTATCGACCATGACCTGAAGGTTTTTGGTATCGGCTTCGATTAACGAATTAGCTTCGGTCTTTAATTTTTCAATTTGTCTTTTGGAATATTTTTTTTGGGCGTTCACCGATGTAATACAAAAGAACATACAAGTGGCCATAACTAGAATTCTAACGGTTTTCATAAGGTTGGATTTTAAGGTAGAAAAGATACTAAAATGAACGCGATTAATTAACAATCGTCGTTCAAAACTGTTAACTATTCTCGGAAAATCTTCATGGAAAAAGCTGTAAATTTGCACTTTCTCAAACCTAACAATTCATTGTATAAATGATTCACTTTTTCGGGGATGCAGTTCACAAAGTTTTTGCGGTTCAGACAACGGCAGCACTTTCTCAAGAAGACATAAATAAATTAACTTGGTTGTTCGGCAACCGATCCAAAATAAATGTGGCGTCATTGGACGCCTTTTTTTATTGGGCCGCGTGCAGCGATGATTACGCCATGGAGCACAAATGCAACTGAAATTACCCAAAACATGGGTGTTTCGGGGATAATCAGAATAGAGGAATTTCAGGCTGTCGATAAATATTTTACGGATTTCGACCCGATGCTCTCCCAAAAATTCAGCGGATTGGGACAGGATATTTTTAAGGTGGACGTGGTACCCGAACCCATTTTGGAAATCGAGAACATCGCCGCCTACAACCAAAAGGAAGGCTTGGCATTGAGCGACGATGAAGTTGAATACTTACAAGATTTGTCCAAAAAAATAGGAAGAAAACTGACCGATTCTGAAGTCTTCGGTTTTAGTCAGGTGAATTCGGAACACTGTCGTCATAAAATTTTCAATGGCACCTTTATTATTGACGGGGAAGAAAAATCCACTTCACTGTTTAAACTTATAAAGAAAACATCGCAAGAAAATCCGAACGATATTGTTTCGGCCTATAAAGATAATGTCGCTTTTGTAAAAGGTCCTAAGGTGGTGCAATTTTCCCCAAAGACGGCGGACAAACCTGATTTTTATCAAGAGGAAGAATTTGATTCCGTGATTTCCCTAAAAGCGGAAACCCATAACTTCCCCACCACGGTAGAACCCTTCAATGGTGCTGCCACAGGTTCAGGGGGAGAAATACGAGATAGATTAGCAGGTGGAAAAGGTTCATTACCCTTGGCTGGAACAGCGGTATACATGACGGCCTATTCAAGGTTGGAAGCTGAAAGACCTTGGGAGAACGGAATGCCGGCACGCGAATGGCTTTACCAAACCCCTATGGATATTTTGATCAAAGCATCCAACGGAGCATCGGACTTTGGTAACAAATTTGGGCAGCCATTGATTGCTGGATCGGTATTGACTTTGAACATCAAGAAACTGTCACATCTAGCGAAGTCGAGATGCCTAGGCGACTCGCCTACGACAAAGTAATCATGCAGGCCGGAGGCATTGGCTATGCCAAAGCGGACCAAGCCTTAAAGGATAGGCCGGAAACAGGAGATAAAATCATCATCTTAGGTGGTGACAACTACCGCATCGGAATGGGCGGCGCAGCCGTTTCCAGTGCCGACACGGGCGAATTCAGTTCTGCCATCGAATTAAACGCGGTACAACGTTCGAATCCCGAGATGCAGAAAAGGGCCGCCAATGCGATTCGTGGTATGGTAGAGAGTGATAAAAATTCCATTGTTTCTATTCATGACCACGGTGCTGGCGGACATCTCAACTGCCTTTCGGAACTGGTGGAAGAAATCGGGGGAAAATCGATTTGGATAAACTTCCCATTGGAGACCCTACGCTATCCGCCAAGGAAATCATCGGCAATGAATCGCAAGAACGTATGGGCTTGGTCATCGGAAAAGACGATGCCGCGCTGTTGGGTAGAATCGCAGAACGGGAACGCTCACCCATGTATGAGGTCGGAGTTGTAACCGGCGATGACCGTTTTACCTTCGAATCGAAAACCACTGGTGAAAAACCTATGGATGTTAACCTTTCCGATATTTTCGGAAGTTCTCCAAAAACCATATTGACCGACAAAACCGTCAAAAGAACTTATGAAGATGCTAACTATTCGTTGGAATTCTTCCATGATTATTTAGAACAAGTTTTGCAATTGGAAGCCGTTGCCTGCAAGGATTGGCTGACCAACAAAGTGGATCGCTGTGTGGGCGGGCGTGTCGCGAAACAACAATGTGTGGGTCCGTTACAATTGCCGTTGAACAACGTAGGCGTAATGGCGCTGGATTTTAAAGGAAAAGAGGGTATCGCCACTTCTATTGGCCACTCCCCCATTTCTGGACTCATTGACCCATCCGCTGGTAGTAAAAATAGTATCGCCGAGGCCTTGACCAATATCATTTGGGCACCACTGAAGGACGGACTGAAATCCGTTTCCCTTTCCGCCAACTGGATGTGGCCTTGCAAGAATGAAGGTGAAGATGCAAGATTGTATGAAGCGGTACGGGCCGTTTCCGATTTTGCTATCGAATTGGGCATCAACGTACCTACTGGAAAGGATTCCCTTTCCATGAAACAAAAATACAAAGACGGGGACGTAATCAGTCCCGGTACGGTCATCATTTCCGCTGCCGGAAACTGTAATGACATTACCAACGTAGTTGAGCCCGTCCTGCAAAAAGGTGGCGGAAATATTTACTACATCAACCTGTCAAAAGATGCGTACAAGTTAGGTGGTTCTTCTTTCGGACAGGTCTTAAATGCCGTCGGAAGTGAAGCACCAACGATAAATGACGGTGCTTATTTCAAAAAAGTATTCAATTCAATTCAAACTTTAATTAATGAAAATCAAATTATTGTTGGTCACGATGTTGCATCCGGAGGATTGATTACCACCTTGTTGGAATTGTGCTTCGCGGATATGAATTTAGGCGCCGATTTAGACCTTTCCGATTTGGGAGAGTCCGACACGATTAAATTGTTGTTTTCCGAGAATGCAGGCATCGTTTTTCAAGTGCATGCTGACTCAGGTCAACACTTAGAAAAAACATTATTAGACCAAAAAATCCAATTCAAAAGAATTGGAAAAGTGGTTTCCAAATCCGAACTGATCATTAAGAATGGCGGTATGGAAATGGGACTGAATATTTCCTCGCTACGAGATACTTGGTTTAAGACTTCTTATTTGCTGGATAACAAGCAAACCGCAAATAGTTTGGCGAAAGTGCGGTTTGAGAATTATAAGGAGCAACCTTTGCGGTATGTATTTCCTGACGAAATTGCGAGCGCAGCGCGGCAATCTGTTGAATCGGAGTTGAGAACTTCCAACGGGCAATCTGCCATGAATCAACAGATTGCCGCGTCGCAAAGCCGTGCAGGCTTCGCTTCTCGCAATGACAGACCCAAAGCAGCCATCCTCCGTGAAAAAGGAAGTAATTCCGAACGCGAAATGGCGAACGCCATGTACTTGGCGGGATTTGATGTGAAAGATGTGCACATGACCGATTTGATTTCCGGCCGTGAAACCTTGGAAGAAATTCAATTCTTAGGTGCCGTGGGCGGATTCTCCAATTCGGATGTGCTGGGAAGTGCCAAGGGCTGGGCGGGGGCCATCAAGTACAATGAAAGGGCGAACAAGGTAATTAAAGATTTCTTTGCGCGACCCGATACTTTATCCGTCGGCATCTGTAACGGTTGTCAATTGTTCATGGAACTGGATCGATAAATCCAGAGCACGGCGAACAGCACGGAAAAATGACCTATAACGATTCGCACAAGCACGAGAGCAACTTTACTTCCGTGAAAATCCAAAAAAACAATTCCGTGATGCTTTCCAGTTTGGCAGGCAGTACCTTGGGCGTCTGGATCTCCCATGGCGAGGGCAAGTTCAGCCTTCCACTAACCGAAGAAAATTATGATATCGTTGCGAAATATGGCTATGAAGGATATCCCGCGAATCCGAATGGAAGTGATTTCAATACCGCCATGCTTTGTGATTCCACCGGAAGGCATCTAGTCACCATGCCACATATCGAACGTTCAACTTTTCCTTGGAACTGGGCGCACTACCCTTCCGATAGAAACGATGAAGTTTCTCCGTGGTTGGAAGCTTTTGTGAATGCTAGAAAGTGGGTGGAGAAAGTTAATGGTTGAAACCATATTACACTACACAAAGACATATTTAATTTATCTAAGGCAAATACATAGATATCTTTTCATACGTCATATTGACTATTTCACAACAATTAACAAAGTATTTTAACATTCTGACTTTAAAATACCGTGTTCTTTCCCTATTTTGCAGTTACCAATTCGAAACTAACTATGCAAAATATCACCCGCCTTTTCGATTTTCCATATTACCAGTTGGATAACTTTCCGCTAGAAAAATCCCTCGTAACTAAATACAACGGAAAATGGGTCGCCACATCGACACAAGAATATGTCGATAAGGCCAATACTATCAGTAGGGCATTGCTACGTTTGGGGGTCAAACCCAATGACAAGATAGCCTTGATTTCAATGAGCAATCGCACAGAATGGAATATCATGGACATTGGTATTTTACAGTTGGGTGCACAAAACGTACCTATATATCCAACGATTTCCGAAGAGGATTATGCCTATGTGCTAAACCATTCTGAAGCTACTTATTGCTTTGTTTCCTGTCAAGAAGTATTTGACAAGGTAAAGGCTATTGAAAATCAAGCCCCAAACCTGAAAGAAGTATATTCTTTTGATACCCTTACGGATTGTAAAAATTGGTCCGAGGTTTTGGAACTGGGAGCCGATGACTCAAATCAAAATGAAGTCGAGAAATTAAAGGATGCAGTAAAGTCGGAAGATTTGGCAACTTTAATATATACTTCAGGTACTACCGGAAGACCTAAAGGGGTCATGTTATCCCATGATAACGTGGTGAGCAACGCCTTGGAAAGCTCCAAAAGGTTGCCCATCGAATATGGCAAAGTAAAGTGCTTAAGCTTTTTGCCCATTTGTCATATCTATGAGCGCATGATGATTTATTTGTATCAATATGCAGGGGTTACCGTTTATTTTGCACCCATTGATCAAATAAGCGAATATATCAAAGAAGTAGAACCGCATGTTATGACAGCGGTACCGCGGCTGCTTGAAAAAGTATATGATAAGATTCTGGCCAAAGGGGCGGACTTGACAGGTATCAAGAAAAAATTATTTTTCTGGGCTGTTGATATCGGTCTAAAATATGAACCATATGAACAAAACGGTTGGTGGTATGAAAGAAAATTGGCACTGGCCAGAAAATTGATTTTCAGTAAATGGAAAGAAGGTTTGGGTGGAAATCTATCGGTAATATCTTCGGGAAGCGCCGCCCTACAGCCTAGATTGGCACGTATTTTCAACGCCGCTGAGTTTGGGGTTATGGAAGGATACGGACTTACGGAAACCTCTCCCGTGGTTTCGGTCAACGATATGCGCAACGGTGGATTCAGAATCGGCACTGTGGGCAAATTACTTGATCGTACGGAAGTAAAGATTGCTGATGACGGTGAGATTTGTGTAAAGGGGCCGCAAGTCATGATCGGGTATTATAAAGATCCTGAAAAAACGGTTGAAGTGTTAAAAGACGGTTATTTTCACACAGGGGATATTGGCGAAATCGACACGGACGGATTCCTTAAAATAACCGACCGAAAAAAGGAAATGTTCAAGACCTCGGGCGGTAAATATGTCGCACCCCAATTATTGGAAAACCGTTTAAAGCAATCCAGATTCATCGAACAGGTGATGGTTGTCGGTGAGGGTGAAAAAATGCCCGCCGCCCTGATCCAACCCGATTTCGAATTTTTGCATGAATGGGCGCAACGCCACAAGATTACAATTCCGGCAAACTCCGATATCGTTCTAAATGAAAAAGTGCTCGCCCGTTATCAGGAGGAGGTAGATATGGCCAATGAAAAATTCGCTAAATGGGAAAAGGTAAAAGCTTTTCGATTGACCCCTGACATCTGGAGTATCAATGACGGCCACCTTACTCCTACAATGAAGCTTCGGCGCAAGATTATTAAGGAAAAATATATAAAACTTTACGATGAAATTTACGAACATTGAGGACTTACTAGCCTAACCCCCAAATTCAATATCGTTATACTATGGCTTTTGAAAAATACTCGACAAAACGATTAAAGAAATACAATAGAATTTTATTGGGTATTGGAATTTTGGGGTTAGTTGCAATGTGTTTAATGTTGGGCGTAGTCCTGTATCAAATTTCTCATGACAAAGATTCAATATTAGTCTATTTAATTCCTACCGTAATAGGGCCTCTTTCGATGATTCCACTTTATTTTTCCTCGATGTTCAGTGTAGAGATTAAAAAACGTAGGGAAATCAATCCTTAATTTCATGTATTCCTCTTATTCCTAAAAAGCATTCACATTTTTATTACATTTATTATGCATGCATAATAAATTTTTATATATTTGGTAACCCACAACCAACCCTATGAAAGAGGTAACAATTGATTACGCGCTACGTGCCACTTGGCAGGCCGTAGCCCGAATGTACAACGAAGAGGCGAAGAAGTTCGATTCAACCATGGCGGTTGGTTTTACGCTGTTAAGCATCGATCCAAAAACAGGAACACCTTCAACGATGTTGGGTCCGAAAATGGGCATGGAGGCCACAAGCCTCTCTCGAATTTTAAAAAGGATGGAAGAGTTGGGCTTGATAGAACGCAGACCCAATCCGAAGGATGGTAGAGGTGTTTTGATCCACTTGACCGATTTCGGACTTGAAAAGCGCAAGGACTCAAAGGACGCCGTACTTCAATTTAACGAAACGGTGCGGGCCAATGTTTCACAGGAGAAACTGGATTGCTATTTTGAGGTCATGGAGACCATCAATCAATTGATAGCTGAAAAAAGCATTTTTACCAAGGATACAACAACGAATTAAACCTAGATTATCACATGAACAAGCATATTAAAAAGGTAGCGGTCATCGGTTCGGGAATCATGGGTAGCGGTATTGCCTGCCATTTTGCCAATATCGGGGTCGAAGTGCTGCTACTTGACATTGTTCCCCGAGAACTTAATGATAAAGAAAAAGCAAAGGGCCTGACTCTTGAAGATAAAATCGTAAGAAATCGATTGGTCAATGATGCTTTGGCAGTGGCCTTGAAATCAAAGCCCTCCCCTATTTACCATCAAAAATTCGCCTCACGGATTACGACAGGAAACCTAGAAGATGATATCGCAAAAGTTTCAAAGGTAGATTGGATCATCGAGGTGGTCGTTGAACGTTTGGATATCAAGAAAATGGTTTTCGAAAATCTCGAAAAGCACAGAACTCCAGGTACTTTGATTACTTCCAACACTTCTGGTATTCCTATCAAATTCATGAGCGAAGGGCGAAGTGAAGATTTCCAAAAACATTTCTGTGGGACACATTTTTTTAACCCCGCACGTTACTTAAAATTGTTCGAGATAATTCCAGGTCCGAAAACTTCCCCCGAAGTACTTGAATTTTTGAATGGATACGGTGAGCAGTTCTTAGGAAAGACTTCAGTGATTGCCAAAGACACTCCTGCCTTCATCGGAAATCGTATCGGAATTTTCAGCATCCAGAGTCTTTTCCATATGGTCAAGGAAATGGGCATGACCGTTGAGGAAGTTGATAAATTGACAGGTCCAGTGATAGGACGACCTAAATCAGCGACCTTCAGAACAGTTGATGTCGTTGGATTGGATACTTTGGTTCATGTGGCCAATGGAATTTCAGAGAACTGTAAAGAAGATGAGCGCCATGCAATTTTTGCGCTACCGGATTTTATTTCCACCATGATGGAAAACAAATGGTTGGGCAGTAAAACAGGACAAGGGTTCTATAAAAAATCAAAAGATGCGGCCGGCAAAACGGAAATCTTGACCTTGGATTTGGATTCGATGGTTTATCGGTCTAAAAAAAGTGCCAAGTTCGCCACTTTGGAATTAACCAAAACAATTGACAAAGTCATTGATCGGTTCCCGGTGTTGGTCGATGGAAAAGATAAAGCGGGCGAATTCTACCGAAAAAGTTTTGGACAATTATTTGCCTACGTATCCCATAGAATTCCCGAAATCACGGATGAACTCTATAAAATAGACGATGCCATGAAGGCCGGTTTTGGCTGGGAGCATGGCCCCTTTCAAATATGGGATGCCATCGGTCTTGATAAAGGTCTCGAATTCATAAAGGCAGAAGGTCAAGAGGCTGCAGCCTGGGTAAACGAAATGCAGGCTTCCGGAAGTAATTCTTTTTATTCCGTGAAAGAAGGAGCGACTTACTCATATGACATTCCAAAGAAATCCATGGAAAAAATTCCTGGTCAGGATGTCTTTATCATTTTGGATAATATTCGAAAATCAAAGGAAGTCTTTAAAAATAGTGGTGTCGTAATCGAAGATTTGGGCGATGGTATTCTGAATGTGGAATTCCAGTCCAAAATGAATACCATTGGCGGCGATGTTTTGGCTGGATTAAACAAAGCCATTGACCTAGCCGAAAAAGATTATCAGGGATTGGTCGTTGGTAACCAAGCTGCAAACTTTTCTGTTGGTGCCAATATCGGCATGATATTCATGATGGCCGTCGAACAAGAATACGATGAGCTGAACCAAGCCGTTAAAATGTTCCAAGACACAATGATGCGCATGCGTTATTCTTCAATTCCCACAATCTCAGCCCCCCACGGAATGTGTTTAGGAGGAGGGTGTGAACTTTCATTGCATGCAGATAAAGTTGTTGCCACGGCCGAAACCTATATCGGTTTGGTAGAATTTGGTGTCGGTGTAATTCCAGGCGGTGGAGGTTCAAAAGAATTTGCCGTTCGAGCGCAAGACACCTTTAAGAAAAACGACGTGGAGCTGAACGTTTTGCAAGAATATTTCTTGACCATAGGGATGGCCAAAGTTTCGACCTCCGCATATGAAGCCTACGATTTGGGCATTCTGCAACATGGTAAAGATATTGTTGTCGTAAACAAGGATAGGCAAATAGCTATAGCCAAAGCACATGCCAAACTAATGGCCGAAGCGGGTTATACCCAACCTCCCAAGAGAAAGGACATTAAAGTTCTTGGAAAGCAAGCTCTGGGTATGTTCTTGGTTGGAACCGATGCCATGGAAGCAAGTCATTATATCAGTGAACATGATAAGAAAATTGCCAATAAATTAGCCTATGTAATGGCAGGTGGTGATTTATCGGAACCAACTTTGGTCGATGAGCAATACTTGCTCGATATCGAGCGTGAAGCATTCCTTTCGTTGTGTACCGAGAAGAAAACTTTGGAACGAATCCAACACATGCTCAAAACAGGTAAACCTTTAAGAAATTAATAAATGAGAACTGCATATATAGTAAAGGGATATAGAACGGCCGTTGGAAAAGCCCCGAAAGGTGTTTTCCGTTTTAAGCGGACAGATGAATTGGCTGCCGAAACCATCGAATACATGATGAAGGAGCTACCCGATTTCGACAAAAAACGCATCGATGATGTCATCGTAGGAAACGCAATGCCGGAGGGCTCTCAAGGGTTAAACATGGCACGTCTGATTTCCTTGATGGGATTGGACATTGTTGATGTTCCCGGCGTTACCGTTAACCGATTTTGTTCCTCGGGAATTGAAACCATAGGTATTGCAACGGCAAAAATCCAGTCTGGCATGGCCGATTGCATTATTGCTGGAGGGGCTGAAAGTATGAGTTCCGTGCCTATGACAGGATACAAAACAGAATTGAATTACGATTTGGTCGCCGAGGGTCACGAAGACTACTACTGGGGAATGGGAAATACTGCCGAAGCGGTAGCCAATGAGTACAAAGTATCTCGTGAAGATCAAGATGAATTTGCCTATAATTCCCATATGAAGGCGCTACGAGCTCAAGCCGAAGACCGCTTTCAAGACCAGATTGTTCCCATCGAAGTTGAACAGACCTATATCGATGAAAGTGGGAAAAAGGCAACCAAAAGATATACGGTAACTAAAGATGAAGGTCCTAGAAAAGGAACTTCCATCGAGGTTTTGAACAAATTAAGGCCTGTATTTGCCGCTGGCGGCAGTGTAACCGCAGGTAATTCCTCTCAAATGAGTGACGGTGCCGCATTTGTGTTGGTCATGAGCGAAGAAATGGTAAAGGAGCTAAATCTAGAACCAATTGCCAGATTAGTCAACTACGCCGCTGCTGGTGTACCGCCAAGAATAATGGGTATCGGTCCGGTTGCTGCCGTGCCAAAAGCATTAAAACAAGCGGGATTAAAACAAGACGATGTCGAATTAATCGAATTGAACGAGGCTTTTGCCTCTCAATCTTTAGCGGTTATCCGCGAATTGGGATTGAACAACGATATTGTTAACGTCAATGGCGGAGCAATTGCCTTAGGGCATCCTTTAGGTTGTACAGGTGCGAAATTGTCGGTGCAGATTTTCGATGAAATGCGCAAAAGAAATATGCATGGCAAATATGGTATGGTTACCATGTGTGTCGGTACCGGACAAGGGGCAGCGGGTATCTACGAATTTTTGAATTAGAAAAAGAAAAACAATGAGTACAGAAGTAACAAATAAGGATATTTTACGAGGAGGACAATTCCTCGTCAAGGAAACCAAATGCGAAGATGTTTTCACTTTGGAAGATTTATCCGAAGAGCAAAAAATGATGCGCGATAGCACCAAGGAATTCGTCGATCGCGAACTTTGGGCACATTGGGAGCGTTTTGAGAAAAAAGATTATGCCTATACTGAAGAGTGTATGCGCAAGGCGGGCGAACTTGGACTTTTGAGCGTGGCAGTCCCTGAAGCTTACGGTGGAATGGGAATGGGTTTTGTTTCCACCATGTTGGTTTGTGATTACATTTCAGGTGCAACCGGTTCTTTCAGTACGGCATTCGGAGCACATACGGGAATAGGAACGATGCCAATCACGCTATACGGAACCGAAGAACAAAAGCAAAAGTATGTTCCAAAATTGGCTTCCGGCGATTGGTTTGGTGCTTATTGCCTAACAGAACCTGGCGCTGGTTCTGATGCAAATTCCGGTAAGACCAAGGCAGTTTTATCCGAAGATGGAAAGCACTACAATATATCCGGCCAAAAAATGTGGATTTCAAACGCAGGATTCTGTCAGATGTTCATTGTTTTCGCGCGAATTGAAGATGATAAGAACATAACGGGCTTCATTGTTGAGAACAACCCGGAAAACGGAATTACACTCGGAGACGAAGAGAAGAAATTAGGTATTCACTCCTCCTCTACCCGTCAAGTCTTTTTCAGCGATACCAAGGTTCCTGTTGAGAATATGCTTTCAGAGCGTGGCAACGGATTCAAAATAGCCATGAACGCTTTGAATATAGGTCGAATCAAATTGGCTGCTGCATGTTTGGAAGCACAACGTCGTGTTATCAACGAGGCCGTGAAATATGCGAACGAGCGTATTCAGTTTAAGACCCCGATTATAAACTTCGGTGCCATTAAGGCCAAAATAGCAAATATGTCTACGAACGCCTATGCAGGAGATTCTGCCTGCTACAGAGCAGCTAAAAATATTGAGGACCGCATTGCTATCCGCGAAGCGGAAGGTAATTCACATCATGAGGCTGAACTCAAAGGTGTGGAAGAATACGCTATCGAATGCTCAATTTTGAAAGTAGCGGTTTCAGAAGATGTCCAAGACACCACCGATGAAGGTATTCAAATCTTTGGTGGTATGGGCTTTAGTGCCGAAGCGCCTATGGAAAAAGCTTGGAGAGATGCCAGAATTGCAAGGATCTATGAAGGCACCAATGAAATCAATAGAATGTTGTCCGTAGGAATGCTTTTCAAAAAAGCGATGAAAGGTCATGTGGATTTATTAGGTCCTGCGACGGCCGTTGGAGAAGAATTGATGGGAATTCCATCTTTCGATGCTCCTGATTTTTCGGAATTATTCGCCGAGGAAAAGGATTTGGTCGCGCGTTTGAAAAAAGTATTCCTAATGGTAGCAGGAAGTGCGGTACAAAAATTCGGTCCAGAATTGGAAAAACACCAACAATTGATGTTGGCAGCTTCCGATATTCTTATCGAGGTTTATATGGCAGAAAGTACCATCCTCAGAACCGAGAAAAACGCAAAACGTTTTGGCGAAGATGCCCAAGCGACCCAAATCGCAATGTCAAGACTATATTTGTATAATGCAACTGAGACTGTAATTCAAAAAGGAAAAGAAGCGATTATTTCATTCGCGGAAGGCGACGAACAGCGCATGATGTTGATGGGATTGAAACGTTTTACAAAATATACCAATAACCCGAACGTAGCAGCTTTGCGCACCCAAATTGCGGACAAAGTAGCTGCGGACAACGGTTACACCTTTGACTAATTCAGATGATTCCTTCGGAGACAGAAGGGAAAGCCGTCCACAATTTGTGGACGGTTTTTTTATTTGGTAAATGCGAAAGAAGCGTATAATTTTATCTGCAATGAGCAAATTACTTCAAAGGGCCTATTCTCCAGAAAATTTTAAAAATACGGGGCATCACTTAATCGATATGCTTTCAAAACATATTGGTCAAGTTTTCGACGAAGATCTGAATAAAGTCATAAATTGGTCGGAACCAGAACCTTCCTTATCCTTTTGGAAAGAATTTCTTGAAAAAGGAAAGTCGGAAGCGCTTTTTGAGGAAGTGCTAAAACGTTCGACACATCTACACCACCCTAAATACATAGGTCATCAAGTGGGGCCTGCTGCTCCTATTACACTCTTGACGTCAATGATCAGTGCGGTACTTAATAATGGTACGGCCGTTTATGAAATGGGAATGGTAACCAATCCCATGGAGCGCATCATTACCCGACTACTTTGCGATAAAATTGGCTACAACGAAAACTCTAGCGGATTTTTAACTTCTGGGGGGACTTTAGCCAACCTCACCGCACTTCTTTCAGCGAGAAAAGCAAAGGTAGCCACAGATGTTTGGAATGACGGACATACCAAGCCTTTAGGGATTATGGTTAGTGAAGAAGCGCATTATTGCATAGAAAGAGCAGCAAAAATCATGGGGCTAGGCGAAAAAGGACTTATCAAAATTCCCGCAAAAGCTGATTTTTCGATGGATGTTTCGGCGCTAGAGACCGAATATAGCAAAGCATCGGAAGCGGGAATTAAAATATTCGCCATTGTCGGGAGTGCGCCCGTTACAGCTACGGGAATTTTGGATGATTTGGAAGCTATCGGTTCTTTTGCCAGAAAACACAAATTATGGCATCACGTTGACGCGGCCCATGGTGGTGGTGCACTTTTTTCTTCCAAATACAAGCAAGCCCTACATGGAATCGATAAGTCGGATTCTGTTGTAATCGATGGGCACAAAATGATGATGATGCCCGGCATAACAACAGCTTTGGTATATAGAGACAGCAAGACCTCTAACGCAACCTTCAGTCAAAAAGCGGATTACCTTTTGGAAGATTCCAGCGAGGCGGACTGGTATAATTCAGGAAAAAGAACTTTTGAATGTACCAAAAACATGATGGCATTGCATTGGTTTTCATTATTAAAGACCTACGGAGAAGAACTATTCGATGAATATGTCACCAACCTCTATGATTTAGGTGGTGTCTTCGGGGAGATGATAAGAAACGAGGAAGGCTTTGAACTAGCGGTGACCCCTATGACCAATATTGTTTGTTTTCGCTATATCCCAAACAATGAAGGCCTCAATGATGAACAATTGAATTCGTTAAATAAATTGATTCGTCAGTATTTATTGGAAGATGGGGAATTTTACATTGTACAAACAACTTTACGCGGAATTCACTATTTAAGAACTACTATAATGAACCCCTTTACCACCAAAGATCATTTGAAAAAGCTATTGACGAAAATTAGAGAAATAGCTTTGGCAATTCCCCCTTTGAAAGGAGAATCACTCCCGCATTGATTCCAAAATAGTCTCTTCTGTATCCTTGTTTGAAAAATTGATAGCACACTCGATAAGTGCCAAATGCGAATAGGCTTGAGGAAAATTTCCCAAAAGTCTTTTGGTCTTAAAATCAATGTCTTCACTGAATAGACCTAAATGGTTACTGTAACTTAATAATCTATCGAAATGTTTCATTGCCTTTTCCTCCTCCCCGATTTTAAACAGACTATTGATGAACCAAAAAGTACAAATGGTGAACGACGAAGAAGGCAATCCGAAGTCGTCTTCATTTTTGTAACGATACAACAATCCGTCATTGCTTAGCTCTTTTTCTATGGCCTTAACGGTACTAACAAATTTTGGATCCTTGGCAGGAATAAATCCATACGATTCCATCAACAAAACGGAAGCATCTAAATGCGTAGAACCATACGATTGTACGAAGGCACTGATTTTTGGGTTCCACGCATTGTCAAGAATGTCATTCTTGATTTCCTGTTCAAGCGCCATCCATTTCTCAAGTTTTCGGGTCTTTTTCAAAATCCGAGCGACCTTTACCGCCCTATCTATGGCGACCCAACAAAGCACTTTGGAAAACGTAAAGTGCCTATCCTCAGTACGGAACTCCCAAATTCCTTTATCTGGTTCTTGCCAGTGCCTACTGACGATCCAAACGATTCCCTTGGTTATCCCCCAAAGTTCCTCGCCATTTTCCAAATCCGTATCGAATTTGGCCAACTGGGAATGTATTACATCCATTAAGATGCCATAAATATCGTTTTGCTTTTGCGCATAGGCGGCATTACCCACACGTACAGGTTTAGAACCCTTATAACCGGCCAAATGACCCAAAGTCTCTTCGGTCAACTTCTTTTCTTTGTTGATACCGTACATTATCTGCAGCTTTTCATCCTTATCGGGAATCAAATCAATGATAAACTGCAAATATCTTTTGGCTACGTTTTTATGGCCGAGATCGGCCATAACTTTAATGACCATAGAGGCATCGCGAATCCAGCAGAAACGGTAGTCCCAATTTCGCACCTCGCCTATTGTTTCGGGTAGCGAAGTGGTGGCCGCGGCCAAAACAGCCCCGGTCTTATCGTAACTAAGCAATTTCAGGGTAATTGCGCTTCGCGTGATCTGTTTGTTATATTTTCTATAGGTCGGCGTTCGATTGGCCCAGTTCAACCAATATACCTTGGTACGTTCTAGATCAAGATAAATTTTTCTAGAGGTTGGTTGTAAAATCTTTTCATTGTACCCCAGCAAAAAATATCCGTTTTGCTGTAATTCCAACTCCCTACCTTCGACAACCGCATTTTTGTTAAAAGAGGTGTATAGAAAAACGGTGTCGAACTTTTCCGTTTCCGTCAGACTAACTATGAAGTTTCTTTTGACGTAAGTATTCGTGCTGCCTAAGGCATATTCAAGCTTGGGGTTGTAATGCACACGAAACTTGGGCTTTCCCTTGATATGTCTTATGTGCCTTGCCAATTCCGGTGGCGCATGATAATCACCGTTCTCATTATAATACCGTGGCATAAAGTCATGTATCTCAAAAACATTATCTCCATCCGAAAAACGGGTTATCAATACCGCAGTGTTCTTCTTATAGCGCTGTTTGATATTGTAGTCATCATCGACCAAGATTTCAAAACTTCCGCCAATTTTTTCGTCAAGCAATTTTGCGAAAACCGACGAAGAATCAAATTCTGGCAAGCAACACCAATCGATACTTCCTGTTTTCGATATCAATGCCGCGCTCCTACAATTTCCTATAATTCCATAGTCCAAATTATCCATTCCGTAAAAATCTTGATTCAATAGGGTTCACAATTGGTTTTGCCTTTCTTTTTGCCGAAATTGAGAGAAATTAAATTCAAATCAAAGTAAAACCCTTGATTTATGGGCAAAACTATCATAATCTCAAATAGACTACCTGTTCAATTGCAAATTAGCAATGGCGGCATAACTGCTGTACCCAGTGTCGGCGGTTTGGCCACGGGCATGAAATCGGTGCATTCGGGCGGAGATAGTTTATGGATCGGATGGAGTGGATTGACCGATGAGGAGATTCCAGAAGAACTCGCCGATGATATCGATAGTGCACTTGCCGAACATGGTTCTTCAAAGGTCAAATTAACCGCTGATGAAGTAGATGGATTTTATTATGGATTTAGCAATCGCACGATTTGGCCCCTATTCCACTATTTTTTGGAATATTCAGAATTTGAGCTTGCGAGCTGGGAAACCTATAAAAAAGTAAATCAAAAATTCGCCGATGCCATTTTGCAAAAATCGGAAGACGACGACATTATCTGGGTACACGACTATCAATTGATGTTGGTACCCCAAATGGTACGCGAAAAACGTCCTAATATCGCGATCGGTTTCTTTTTGCACATTCCTTTTCCTTCGTATGAGATTTTTCGAACGATGCCGTGGCGCGAAGAAGTACTACAAGGTCTCTTAGGTGCCGACCTCATCGGTTTCCACACCTATGACTACGAGCGGCATTTTCTAAGTTCTGTGCGCAGGCTACTTGGACTAGAGGTAAGTTTTAATGAAATTTACCTTGAGAATAGGGTCATCAAGGCAGATTCCTTCCCAATGGGTATCGATTATAAAAAATTCAGGGATGCAGCGCTGGAACACAAAAAACGGGACCCCGAAAAGCTTTCCGAGCTACAAAAAAGACTCAACAAGCATAAAGCGGCGGATCCAGAGGCCAAATTCTTTTTGTCCATCGATCGGTTGGATTATTCCAAAGGAATCGCCAAACGGCTCAATGCCTTTGAGTATTTTCTGAATAAATATCCTCAATATAAAGAAAAGGTCCGCTTGATTATTTTGGCGGTACCATCTCGCTCCAATGTGCCACAATACCAGTTACTAAAGCGTGAAATTGATGAATTGGTCGGACGTATCAATGGCGAGTTCTCGACCGTAAGCTGGACGCCCATTTGGTATTTCTACCGCTCCATGCCATTTGAAAACTTAATTGACTTATATACTTCGAGTGATATTGCATGGTTGACCCCGTTACGCGATGGCATGAACCTGGTCGCCAAAGAATACATTGCCACCCGTACCGACCAGACCGGAGTACTTATTCTGAGCGAAATGGCGGGCTCGGCCAATGAAATGAACGAATCGCTATTGATAAATCCGAATAATTTTGAACAGATTGCCGATGCACTTTTCGAGGCGATCAATATGCCCAAGGAAGAACAACAGGCGCGGAACGAACTATTACAAAAACGATTGGAACGTTACGACGTCGAGCGATGGGCCAATGATTTTATGAACTCCCTGAGAGGCCAAAAGGATAGGGATGCCGCCAATGTTTCAAAACGCATGACCGACAGCCGGCTGAGTACCGTTTTGGAAGAATATCGAAAGGCAAAAAAGCGATTATTATTCTTAGACTACGACGGCACATTGGCAGGTTTTCATAACGACCCCCAAAAGGCCGGGCCAGACGAAGAACTCTACAAATTGCTCGATGCTCTCAAAGAACAGCCAGGAACGGTCCTTTTTATAATCAGTGGCCGCGACAAGGATACGTTTACGAGATGGTTTCTACCCAAGAAATATAATATGATCGTTGAACATGGAGTATGGATTTCTCGGGATGGCGAAGATTTCAAACTGTTGGAAAATGTCAAAAATGATTGGATGGATAAAATACGCCCGGTTTTGGAGTCTTTCGTAGACCGAACACCTGGGAGTTTTATCGAAGAAAAAAACTACTCCCTTGCGTGGCATTATCGAAAGACCGATCCCGATTTCGGCAATTTGCGGGCAACAGAACTCTCCACCGTATTGACGAGCTTAATTGGTACCGATGACCTCAGCGTACTCAACGGAAATAAAGTCATGGAAGTCAAAAGCAGCAACGTGAACAAAGGTCGTGCCTCTATGCGTATGTTGGGAGAAAACGATTACGACTTCGTTTTTGCCATCGGTGATGATTGGACCGATGAATTTATGTTTCAAGAACTTCCGGAAAGTACAGTTACGGTCAAAGTCGGAAGACAGAAAACCTCGGCAAAATATTTTGTGGAAAACACTATGAAGGTTCGTGAGCTTTTTGAAATCGTTTATAAAAGCATAAATTTAGGGCAAACCCTGAACGATGAAAAAATTGCTCTACGTAAGTACCTTCTTTCTGGCCATAACGATGTATGCCCAACCGAACACTGAGGTCTATCTTCTTGATATCACTGAAGTGGATGGAAGAATTGAGCTTTCAAACCTTATAAATATCTCAAATAATGAGGGTTATGACAATCAGCCTTCATTTTATGATGACAATACCGTCCTTTTTTCGTCCACCCGTAATGGGCAGACCGATATTGCCAAATACAATATGGGTTCCATGGAAATTTCTTGGTTGACCGACACGCCAAGGGGCAGTGAATATTCCCCATTAAGAATTCCCGCATCTGATGATGTTTCCGCGATTCGTTTGGATACCAGCGGATTGCAACGCCTGTATCAATATGACATAAATACGGGTAAATCGGAAGCTATTCGCAAAGACGCGAAAGTCGGGTATCACTTGTGGTACTCAAAAAACATTCTTGTGAATACTATTTTAGTTG
The DNA here is from genome assembly GCF_027474825.1 of Maribacter halichondriae. GTDB lineage: Bacteria > Bacteroidota > Bacteroidia > Flavobacteriales > Flavobacteriaceae > Meishania > Meishania halichondriae. The sequence continues at coordinate 116,842 of NZ_CP107030.1, forward strand.
AAAATCGTATGGACCTGGTGGTTTCCAATTTTAAGGATGGCACCAATTATACGGTTCAGAAAAATGTTGGTCGTTCATTGCATAAGAATCCTAAGGCCGAGGAGATATACTATATCAGCACTGAAGCGGATATGACTGCGGTTAAATCACTTCATCCGGTAACGGGCGCTACGAAACCAATTACTTCCTTGCCCGCCGGAACAAATGATATTTGCATGTTGCCGGATGGAAACATACTTTTCCCCAGCGGCAAGACAATCGTTAGTATTAACCCTGATACAAAGGAAAGCCCAAAGGCCTTACATTTATTTCAAGAAGAGGAAATCAACAATATTTCCCGCATGGCGATTAGTTCCGATGGAAAACACATGGCAATCGTTTCCGAAGAATCTCCGGCAATAATTGTCCAAAAACAAGTGGAATCGTATAATGCAGGTAACCTTGACGCCTTTGTTAATTGCTATTCCGAAAACGTTGTGGTCCGAAATTTTCCAAACGATACACTTTATGTAGGCCATGAAAAAATGCGCAAGAATTACAGCAGTTTATCTCCGGATAAAAAAGTGTATGATGTAGAAGTTGTAAAACGTATCGTCATTGGCAATAAAGTGATCGATCAAGAAAAAGTTACAGGAAATGACAAGATTCAAATGCAAGTCGCACTCTATGAAGTAGCTGACGGAAAAATTTCGAGTATGACTTTTATCTTCGATGATGACAACGCGTCCAATCCCGAAACAATTGTCCAAAAACAACTTGATGCATATAATCAAAGGGATATTGAAGGCTTTTTAGAGACGTATACCGAAGATGTGGCATTGTATAATTTTCCCGCAGAAAAGAGGTCCCAGGGCCAAAGTGAAATGCGCAAAGGCTATACAGGCTTTTTTGAAACCACTCCCGATTTGAATTGCGATATCAAAAACCGCATTGTCATCGCCAACAAAGTGATTGACGAAGAGTTTATTACAGCCAACGGGAATAATTTTAGCGCTGTAGCCGTCTACGAAGTGGAAAATGGCAAGATCGCCAAGGTGACCTTTCTACGCTAAACGAAAGCATTGAAGCCAAAACCCCATATTCTTCCGATAATCATTTTTTCACAATTCGCCTGTACCTCGCTTTGGTTTTCGGGCAATGCGGTAGTCGATGAACTCGCCGCAAAAACAGGGTTCGGAAATGAGATTATCGGCTATATTCTCTCTTCCGTACAATTGGGCTTTATTGTCGGTACGCTGACCTTTGCGCTATTCATGGTGGCCGACCGTTTTTCGCCTTCAAAAGTGTTTTTGGTCTGTGCTTTTCTGGGAGCGTTATGCAATCTGACCTTGCTTTTGGAGAACAATTCCAAGGCACTACTTCTAATCTCACGTTTCGCCACAGGCTTCTTTCTGGCGGGAATCTATCCCGTTGGCATGAAGATTGCCGCGGACTATTATGAGCGGGGCCTTGGAAGGGCTTTAGGATTTTTGGTCGGCGCCTTGGTTTTCGGCAAATCCTTCCCCTATCTCATCAAGGCGATGCAATGGGGCGATGATTATACCATGGTCATTAAATCGGCTTCGGCCACTGCGGTTTTCGGGGGTGTACTTCTATGGTCTTTAGTGCCTGATGGGCCTTTTAGAAAACCAAGCCTCCGGTTGCAATTGCAATCGGGGCCCAGACTTTTCAGAAATACGGGATTTCGCAAGGCCGCTTTAGGCTATTTTGGCCATATGTGGGAGCTATATGCTTTTTGGGCATTTATCCCTTTTACTTTAGCGGCCTACAACACCTTGGGAAACCATTCCATTTCTATTCCACTGTGGACCGCTATCACCATTGCCCTTGGTGGATTTTCATGTATTCTAGGAGGTTATTTATCCCTGCGCTATGGGAGCAAAAAAGTAGCAGTGATCGCGTTATTTCTTTCAGGGCTGTGCTGTTTGTTGTCGCCGTTGCTGTTTCAATTTCCCACAATGATTTTTCTGATTGCTTTTTGCATTTGGGGTATGGCGGTAACGGCCGATTCACCCCAATTTTCATCATTGGTAGCATCTTCCATAGCTCCTGAACTCAAGGGAACCGGACTCACATTGGTCAATTGTATCGGTTTTGCCATTAGCATTGTCAGTATCGAATTGCTATCGGTTTTGGCAAACTCCATCCAACCAAATTATATATTTATCGTCCTTGCTATAGGGCCCGCTTTGGGATTATGGCAGCTGTTCAACAAATCCAATTAATTTTTAATACATTGTATCCTAAAGGAAAAACGTGCTGACAAGTTGAGCAAAACATGAAATTTCTCCATAACATTAGTCGAATTGAAGCTTTTAGCGATGCCGTATTTGCATTTGCGGCGACATTATTGGTGGTTTCCGTGGGATATGAGGAAAGCTCGTCTGTCATAAAAATTGATTGGTTGGTCTTTCTTGGTTTTGGGGTCAGTTTTTTTGTTCTGGTCGCGCTGTGGTGGCTTCATTATAATTTTTTTAGAAGAACGAACTATATGGATGGTTGGATTATTGCCGTAAACGCCATTCTACTTTTTGTGGTGCTTTACTATATTTTCCCGTTAAAATCGTTAATCAATTCCATGACGGGATTGCAACGATTGTCCTTTGACGAAATATCATCCTTATTTCAATTATATAGTTTGGGATTTTTGCTAATTTTTTCTTGCTTCTCCCTAATGTATTATCGAGCTTATAAAAAAACAAGGAATCCAATTTAAATATCGATTTGTTATTCTATGCCCGACACTTCGCGATTTATATTCTTGTTTCCTTGATTTCGATGCTAATCGCCAAATCTCAAATTGGAGTCAAATGGGCGTCGCCAGGTCTTATTTATATGCTTTTGGGGCCTTTATGTTATTGGCATGGTGTATCCTTTAATAAAAATTTCAAAACAGAAATCTCATGAAAAAATGTTTCACGGTAGTATTCTTCATTTTTTGTGTTTGCAGCTATGCACAAACCGACCAACGCATTTATGATATCATCGATTCGGTCTCCGCTGAACGCATTGAGGCGGATGTGACCCAACTGGCCAATTTTGGCACAAGACATACGCTAAGCGATACGGTATCGCAAACCCGGGGTATCGGGGCTGCACGTCGATGGATAAAATCCGAATTCGAAAAAACGTCCTCGGCATGCAATGGTTGCCTTGATGTATTTTATCAAAAAGATTTAGTGGAAAAAGGTACCAATGAACGCATTGTACATGATGTTTGGGTCGTCAATGTGGTCGCCGTTCAAAAAGGAACGAAATACCCGAATCGCTATATTATCATGAGTGGGGATATCGATTCACGGGTCAGCGATCCCACGGATTTTACTTCCGAATCCCCTGGTGCAAACGACAACGCGAGTGGAATGGCGGGTACGTTGGAAGCGGCCCGAGTTCTTTCAAAATACCAGTTCGAGAATAGCATTATCTATGTCGGGCTTTCTGGGGAAGAACAAGGACTCTTTGGCGGAAAGGGCCTAGCGGCGCATGCCAAGGAAAAAGGATGGGAAATCATCGGCATTCTCAACAACGATATGATCGGAAATATTACAGGGGTCGATGGCATCACAAGCAGTACCGATTTTAGAATTTTTTCCGAACCTATCCCACCCACCGAAACGGAAAAAGAACGAGCCGCACGCAGATTCTATGGTGGCGAAGTCGATGGCATATCACGCCAATTGGCTCGCTATGTGCATAAAACGACCAAAGAGTATATGCCCGAAATGAACCCCATGATGATCTATCGATTAGATCGTTTTGGCCGTGGTGGACATCACCGTCCATTCAATGATGCTGGTTTCCCAGGAATCCGTATCATGGAGGCTCATGAAAATTATACCCAACAGCATCAAGATATTCGAACCGAAGATGGTATCAACTATGGTGATGTCTTGGAGCATGTCAATTTCGATTATGCCAAAAAACTGACCGCCGTCAATGCCATTAGTCTGGCATCATTGGCATGGGCACCACCCGCCCCGAAAGAGGTAAAAATAGGAGGTATCGTAGAACCTTCTGCGAAGTTTCAATGGAGCAATGTCGATGGTGCCGTGGGCTACAAAATACACTGGAGGGACACCACCTCCCCCACTTGGGATCATAGTCGTTATGTCGGTGATGTCACTGAATATACCTTGGATGGCATCGTTATTGATAATTATTTCTTCGGGATTTCTTCGGTCGGAAAAGATGGGTTCGAAAGTCCCGTAGTATTTCCAAATGGAGTATTCAGGTAAAAAGCTCAAAATGACGAGTACTAAATTCCAATACATCTGTTGGAATTTGGGATTTGTCTATTGGAATTTTAAAATTTTGACTTCTAAAAATAGGATCGCAATGAAATATGTTTCCTTTTTGTTTCTAGTGCTAGTCTCAGCATCCGGGTTCACCCAAAATTTTACCGAACAAGACACCCTTCGTGGAAGCATCACTCCAGAACGTGCCTGGTGGGACCTCAATTACTATCATTTGGATATCGAGGTAAACCCCGACGAAAAATTTATCACGGGCAGCAATACCATTCGCTATAAGGTTTTGAATACAGAGCAGGAGCTACAGGTAGATCTGCAGCCACCGCTAAAAATTGAAAAAGTAACCCAAGACGGCAAGGAACTCGATTTCAAATCGAAAATCAATGCCCATTTCGTCAAGTTGGAAAAACCGCAAAAAGAAGGAGACTATAATGAAATCGTGGTGCACTATTCCGGTCAACCAAAAGAAGCGGTCAATGCGCCATGGGACGGGGGTTTCTCATGGAAAAAAGATGAAAACGGGAAACATTTTATCGCGACCTCTTGCCAAGGACTGGGCGCCAGCGTCTGGTGGCCTAATAAAGACCATATGTATGACGAGGTCGATAGTATGCTAATCAGTGTGAAAGTGCCCAAAGATTTGATGAACGTATCCAATGGGCGACTTCGTAAAATCGAGGAAACGACCGACACCAAAACCTATCATTGGTTTGTGGGCAATCCCATCAATAATTACGGGGTCAACGTGAACATCGCCGATTACGTGCATTTCGGGGAAACCTATCAAGGCGAACAAGGCCCTTTGACCTTGGATTACTACGTTTTAAAGTACAATCTTGAAAAAGCCAAGGAACAATTCAAACAAACCCCGATGCTGATGGAAGCCTTCGAACACTGGTTTGGCCCCTACCCTTTTTATAAAGATGGTTTTAAACTGGTCGAAGTACCCTATTTGGGCATGGAACACCAAAGCTCCGTCACCTATGGCAATCAATATGGAAACGGGTATTTGGGAAAAGATCTCTCAGGTTCGGGCTGGGGACTAAAATTTGATTTTATCATTATTCACGAAGCAGGTCATGAGTGGTTCGCCAATAACATTACTTATAAAGATGCCGCCGATATGTGGGTGCATGAAGGGTTTACTTCCTATTCCGAAAATCTATATCTAGACTTTCATTACGGCCAAGAAGCAGCCGAGGACTACGTCATCGGGCTTCGCCAAAATATTCGACACGATCGTCCGGTTATCGGGGCTTATGATGTGAACAATTCAGGGTCGGGCGATATGTACTATAAGGGTTCAAATCTTTTACACACCATTCGGCAATTGGTCGATGATGATACAACTTGGCGTCAAATTTTACGCGGACTCAACAAAGATTTTTATCACCAAACCGTTACCACCAAACAAATCGAAGACTACCTCAGCAAGAAATCAGGACTCGATCTCTCCAAAGTCTTCGACCAATATCTGCGAACCACCGACATACCTGTTTTTGAATATGAAATGCAAGACGGTAATGTCATCAAATACCGCTATACCAATGTGGTCGATGGCTTTGACATGCCGTTACGGGTTTTTGTGGATGGTGAACCGTTATGGCTGACTCCTACCACCGAATGGAAAACGGAAAAAGCAGACCCAAATGCCACTACTTTTAAAGTGGACCGGAATTTTTATGTGGAGAAGAAAGAGCTTTGATTCACAAAAAAAACAGCTACAATTGGGCAACTCATCAATAATGTAGTGATCATGTCATCAAAAAATACTAATTTTTAAGAATTAATAAAAGTCAAAAAAAATGAAAATCAAACCATTCATCCTCACCCTCGGTGCTATCGCAATCCTTAGCAGTTTCCAATCGACTACGCCAAAAGATAATTCCGAAATTAAAAAGGGAATGATCAAAGTAACGCTTCTCTATCCCAACGGGGAAGGGAAAACATTCGACATGGACTACTATTCCAATAAGCATATGCCAATGGTGGCAAGTTTATTGGGCGATTCATTAAAATTGTTAGCAATCGATAAGGGACTAGCCGGCAGGACGCCCGAGGAACAAATTCCATACCTGGCCATTGGGTATTTATACTTTGACAAACTTTCGGCCTATGAAAATTCTTTCGGCCCAAATGCGGAAAAAATCGTCGGTGATATTCCTAATTATACCAATATTCAACCTGTTGTACAAATTAGTGAGATAGTTGAATGACCGAGCAAATGACGGGGCTCATGCATGATTGCTGGTTAGTGGCCAAGGTGTAACCATAATTTTTTGAATCCACGTTCCCGTAGGTGAGATTTGACTTCAATCCAGTATTTAGAGGGCTCCTCCCTTGATATCAAGGGAGGTTGATTCGCTTTAGCGAAGACGGAGGGATTGACCCTCAAAGACTAGGCCGTGTTCATTCAAACTTTCTTCCTGGCGTATAAGGCGCCCCCGCTGCCTCAAGGGCGGCTTCAAAAGTTTCCAATTCCTTAAAATAATTCACTAGATCGCCACGAAACTTCCCAAAATCGGTTTCAGCAATTTCGATGTTCTTTATTTGGGTTTCTGTTGGGGCTTGGCGGGTTTCCCAATGGCCATAAGCGACCCCACCGACGCGCGATTGAATCGATGGCTCGGTTGCCTCGTTGAATTTTTGACGCATGGGATCACTATACAATTCCGCTCGCAAATCTGATAATTTTTTATCCAAGGTGCTCAATCGTTCAAAAAGCTCGGGCTTTGCATTTGGGGTTTCCAACAGGGCCGCTTTCATGTGTTTCAACCGATTGCCCGCTTCGCCGAGTTGCCTTCCGGCACTTGAAAGCCGCCGTAAGAGTTCACTTGTTTTTTGTTGAAATTCGGCTACGGCATTAAAATCCGTTCCCTCAACCGTATTCGGCACAGGTTTTACGGTAAACTCTTGAGCGGCTCCTTGTGATTGTAGGTTTCCATTTTGGGCAATAAAAAGTTCCACCGAGTATTTTCCGGGGGCGACCAATGGCCCTTCGGCCTCTCCAGCCCAAGGTGGCCTAAATTCAGGCTCTGTCAATTCAATGGGATTTGGTGCGGGAAGTTTTAAATCCCAATTCGTACGGTGCAATCCCTTTTTGGCGGTGCCTTTTACCCAACGAATCGCATTGCCATTGGCATTCTTGACCAACAACAATACCTGCGGTTCATTTTCTTTGGCTTCATCGTTCAATCGTTCCCATCCCGGGAAGGGTATACTCAGATTCTTTTCACGCAAGGCTTTTTCAGAATCTTTACGCTGGGCCTTCGTAGTCTTTGGAACCTCATTCAAATAGTAAGTGAACACAGCTCCAAACGGCGGATTTTCAGTCCTGAAACTCGTAGTCCCTTGCCCGGGCATTCCTTTGGCCTGCATGGGTGCGCTAGGCACATACCACCAAGCATCACGCACGGAAAAAAGCATGTTCGACTTTTCATTTATGGCGTTGCTTAGTTCCCGTAATGGAGAATAATCGTCTAAGACATAAAAACCGCGTCCAAAAGTGGCCCCGACCAAATCATTATCCCTTTGGTGTAATTGCAGATCCCGAAAGGCAATAGTAGGCACTCCGCCATCCAACTTGATCCAATTTGTTCCTTTATTGGGCGAAAAATAGATACCGTATTCTGTTCCGACAAAGAGTAGGTTTTCATTGATATGATCTTGTTTCAAGACCCATACGATGGTTCCGGCAGGCAAATCACCTGAAATCGATTTCCAAGTGCGACCGCGATCTATGCTCATAAAAACATAGGGGCTAAAATCGCCGAATTTATGCGAATCCGCAACGGCAAAAACGGTATTGGCATCGTGCTTTGAAGCCTCGATATCATTGATAAACGAACGTGCCCGTACTTTGGGAAGTGCTCCACTTTTTCGCCAATTTTGGCCACCATCTTCACTTACGTGAATCAGACCGTCATCGGATCCCGTATAAAGCAGCCCTTCGACCTTAGGCGATTCTTCGATGGAAGTCAAGGTCGCGTATTTCGACATGGCACCCGTATCATACAGCGCATCGGAGCTCCAGACCCGATTGTCCATGGTTTCCAATTCGTAGCGATTCGTATCTGTCGTAAGATCTTTGCTGATGGGGGTCCACGAATTTCCTTTATTCTCGCTGCCCCATACCCTTTGAGAACCAAAGTATAGGCGTTCATGGTTATGTGGACTGATCAACAGAGGACTATCCCAATTCCATCGTTCGGGCGCGTCACCGGGCGCGGCTTGGGGTTTGATGTTCAGCACCTCTTCACTGCGTCGATCCAAACGGTGCAGTTCGCCTTGTTGAATTTCCATATAGACAATATTAGGGTCCTCTGGATCAAAGGCGGAATTGTAACCGTCGGCTCCTAGCGGTACGTACCAATCTTGATTTCGTACGCCCTCGGTGTTCATGGTCCGTGACGGGCCTATCAAAGTGCCAAGATCCTGTGCTCCCCCGACAATGTTGTAAAACGGTTCGGCGTTGTCAAGTCCCAATTTGTAAAACTGTGAAATAGGGAGGTTCGGAAAATGCCGCCACGTAGTGCCCTCATCAAAAGTTTCATATAGTCCACCATCAGTACCTGCCAGCAAATGCTTGCCATTATCAGGATCGATCCACAAGGCGTGATTATCGCTATGCTTTTCGCGCCCGGTGCCCAAGACCTTGAACTGGTTCCCTCCATCACGAGTAACATGGATAAAAACATCCATCTGATACACCAAATCGGGATTTACAGGGGAAGCCTCAATTTCCTGATAGTAGTGAGGGCCCGTTCCTCCCGAGGTATAACTATTCTGTTTTTTCCAGCTTTCTCCTTTATCGATGGATTTGTAAAAACCTTTTTCATCATCCCCTGCTTCAATGGTGGCATATACCAGTTCAGGATCTGCCGGAGTTACGGCAAGACCTATTTTTCCAACATCGCCACTTGGCAAACCCGTCTTGATCTGACGCCAATTCTCTCCATTATCGGTTGATTTATAAATTCCGGATTTTGGTCCGCCCGCCAAGAGTGACCAGGTCTGCCGTCGGCGCTGGTAGGCAGCTGCATAAAGCACATCAGGATTTGAGGGCTCAAATTCGACATCGGTTATCCCTGTATTTTTATCGATTTCGAGAACTAGATTCCATGTTTTACCGCCATCCCTTGATTTGTACAATCCACGTTCACCACCAGCAGACCATAACGGTCCTTCCGCAGCAACAAATATGACGTCACTATTTCTAGGGTCGACCAAAATTTTACCGATATGTTCCGATTTTGCGAGCCCCATTTGTTGCCAAGTTGTTCCTCCATCATTACTTCGAGAAACTCCGTCGCCCCAGGCCACATGGCGACCACTCACATTTTCACCGGTGCCTACCCAGACCACGTTCGGATTGTTGGGGTCGAGGGTCACGGCGCCAATAGAATAAGAAGGTTGATCATCAAAAATAGGTTTCCATGTGATGCCGTTATTGGTCGTTTTCCATAAGCCCCCGGAACCGACGGCGACATACCATTCACTGCGATCGTTGGGATTGACCGCAATATCAGCGATACGCCCACCCATAAGTGCCGGACCAATCTCGCGCAGTTGTAAGCCAGATGCGGCTTCTGACAACGCTTTTGTATTTAGGTTCTGGGCATTTGCAAAAGGAAAATTGAAAAAATAGAAGACCGATATTGTCAAGATAGTGGCAATGAATTTTTTAGGCATTTCGAAATTTATTTGGTGGATTAGCATCTGTCAATTGTTGTATTCGAGGTAAATATTCTATGGAGTAATTTAGGGATAAAAAATAAAAAAATCCCTTCTAAAATTAGGAGGGATTTTTTGTTTCATTGAATGTTCGTATTAACTCCCAAAATTCACATGGGTCACTGCGAGAACTCCCTCTGCGCGAGGTTGCAAGGCATCGGGTTTGTGTACAAAATAGAGTTCTTCGGCCTTTACATCGTCCATCTGGACATCAAAAATAATCGGTATCATGCCCGATTGAAATCCACCAGGACTGGCATTCACTTGTTGTACCGAGCCTCCTTTGCCAATCAGTTGGCCATCCGGTGCGTTCAATCGTACTTCAAAGTTTATGGGTGCGGAAGGTTTTTCTTGAAACCCTACGATCAGGGTGGCCGCTTTGACCCCTTTAAGATCTATATCTTCCAAAACAAACCATCCCTCTTCCGCCGGAACTAGTAATAAATCCATCCCTCCGAATGCTACGGGCGAAAATTTTTCAACCTTGGTCGCTGGAGAAAAAGGCACCGTACTACCTTGCAAAGCGACCGATTTAACGGCGGTCAAGGGTCGAATTCCGTTCACGCCCTTATCGGTATAGCTGGCCGTCAATATCATGGCATTGTCGGTCGGAGATGGTTTAGGAACTATACTTCCCGCTAACGGAAGTGACTTTTGTTTGGTGCCGGTGTCAGCCAAGGATCTTATGTATAGGGCAATTTGCCGCGTTTCATTTTCGGTAATATTAGGGTGGGCGGCCATAGCCACTTCGCCCCAAACCCCTGAACCTCCGGAAACGATTTTCTTTTGCAAATAACCAGTCGCTCGACGATCGTTCTTATATTTTTGGGCAATATCCTTGTAACTTGGCCCAATGGATTTTTCTGCCTCCTTATGGCAAGCCTTACAATCCATGCCTTGGGTCAACGCTTTACCTGTAACAGCCGCTGACACTTGTTGATGTCCCATCGACTGGTTCACCTGGTCCATTCCTTCCATGTAATCCACGGAAACAAAAACATTGCTCGGATCTATATCATCATTTCCATCAGGGTCGGTCACCGTCACCTTATAATTGATCGGTGTACCGGCGATAAAGAAGGTAGAATTTCCCCCGGCCAAGTCAATATTGATTTCCGGTCGCGAATTTCCCGCCACGATACTGGTGGCCTCGCTTTTTGCACTGGCACCCGCGGCATCTTTTGCCTCGACCGATAATTTATATTCCCCTGCATCCACATAGCTATAGGAAAGTTCCGGTACGTTGGTCTCTTTGGTCTCTCCATTGCCCAAATCCCAGATATAGGAAACCGCATCGCCTTCGAGGTCCTCGGCCTGCACTTTTGCATTTATGGTCAAAGGAAGTTTTCCGGTATCGGCATCGACGATCAAATGGTCGATAACGGGAGGTCTGTTTCCGCCATTGAATTCCACAAAGCTCAACGCAGAATCATCATTTTTGGTAAACCAGCCACTGCCGTACTCCAAAAGATAGAGCCGCCCGTCTGGGCCGAGTTCCATATCGATCAGGTTGTTCACCTTGATATCGGAAGCAAAGGGTTCCATTTTATTGAAAGTACCATCCTCGAACAATGTTACGGCCATCATCCAACCGCGCATCCATTCATAAATAATGGTTTTGCCATCATAATAGGAAGGGAGTCCGCCCCCATCGGGATACATATCTGAATAATAGGTCGGGCCGGCCATCGCATTACGACCCCCTGTGCCTACTTGCGGAAAAGCAGGTGTTTCGGCATAGGGGTAATAAATATATGCCGGGGTCGCTGGCGGAAGTTCCGTCAAGCCCGTATTGTTCTTTGAATCATTGATGGGTTTCATCGGGTCGAAAGCCGGACCCGATTGGCCGGTTTCATAGTCGTAATCGTGATAAGCATAATTATCTCCAATGAAAAGTGGCCATCCGAAATTACCTGCTTTTAGGGCAAGATTCATCTCGTCATACCCCATTGGTCCGCGTGTTTCAAGGGAATCTGCGCGTGCATCGGGACCAACTTCGCCCCAGAACAAGTGTCCCTTTTTCGGGTCTACGGAAATGCGATATGGATTTCGATGCCCCATCGTGTAAATCTCTGGACGCGTTTTTTCAGTGCCAACAGCAAAAAGATTTCCTTCCGGAATATCATAACTACCATCTTCGTTCACTTTTATCCGAAGGATTTTACCCCTTAAATCATTGGTGTTTCCTGAAGAACGCCGTGCATCATATTGTTTTTTTCCTGACAAATCATTTAAGGGAGCATATCCACTATTCACGTACTTTACGTCTTTTTCATTAAATGGAGTAGAATTATCCCCTGTAGAAAGGTATAGCAGTCCGTCACCCCCAAAAGCTATGGAGCCACCCGTGTGGCAGCAGATTTCACGATCGGAGCCGACATCCATAATTTTCTGTTCAGAGGTGAGGTCGAAATTACCATCCTTGAATGTAAAGCGTGACAGACGGTTTACAGATTCATCTCCCGTAGGTGCATAATAGACATAGATCCAGTTATTCGTGGCATAGTTGGGATCTTTTTGAATTCCCATTACCCCTTCCTCAGCATTGACACCGGGCGTATTCAGCGTCTTGTGATAGACATCCAATTTGGCCACTTCCTTCAGCTCTTTGGTCGCATCGGAATACAAAACAATTTCGCCACGGCGCTGGGCGACCAACACATCATTATTTGGTAAAATGGTCATTTCGGTAGGTTCAAAAAACTCGCCATACGACATAGTCACTTTTGAAAAACGATTGACATCCGGCGGAATTTGTGAGATGGCCTTGCCATAATCCAGATTTTCATTGTCTCCAATGGCATATTGAATGCCCCCTAAAAGATGCTTTAAGAACAAATCTTCGGAAAAGCTTTCGTCAGTATGGCCGCCGCCTGTGTAAAAAGCACGTCCGCCATCAAAATTATGGTGCCAAGCTATTGGATGAAAATCGCCGTTCTCTCCACCTTCATAACTTGATTCGTCCAAAGTCATCAATACATTGACGCCGGGATTGATTCGCTTGTAATTGTACAGTTCATCTTTGCGATGCCAAATGGAATCCGTGAACATTTTTGTGGAAATATGGCTGTTATCCTTTACGATAAAATCCGCTTCGGGCGTTCCGGAAGGGTGGCTCAGAAATTGCGCTCCGGCCAATTTGTTGTACCAACCCCAATCGTATTCGGTATCGGCAGCCGCATGAATTCCGACATATCCACCTCCTGATTGAATGTACCGCTCAAAAGCCGCTTCTTGCTTGGCATCGAAAATATTTCCCGTGGTGCTTAAAAAAACGATGGTAGAATATTGTTTGAGATTGTCCTCGTTGAACTTTTCGGCATTCTTTGTGGTGTCGACTTCGAAACCATTTTCAGCACCCAATTTTTGAATTGCGGCTATTCCGGCAGGTATCGAGGCATGTTTAAAACCCATGGTTTTAGAAAATACCAATACCTTGGGTTTTCCTTCGCGTTTGTTGCCGCAAGAGCTGATCAGCAAAGCGCAGAACATTACCAATAGGGGAAATACTTTTTTCATACAATTTGTTATTGAGTTAATTAATCTTCTAAAGTAGTGATTCCCGACTTTAATTGCCAAGTTGATACTGCAGAAAGTACTATTTTTAGTGAAAATGTTTTTTTTTGATGGTCAAAGGGGAAAAAGTAAAACGAGTTCAACGTATGAATGCATTGGTCTTTGAAAAATTTCAGGGCAAATTTCAAATAAAACAGGTTGAGGACCCCACGCCAAAACCGGACGGCGTTGTTGTAAAGGTATCCGCCACCGGATTATGCCGTAGCGACTGGCACGGCTGGATGGGCCATGACCCCGATATCGTCTTGCCCCATGTACCAGGTCACGAATTGGCGGGTACGGTTGCGGCGACAGGAAAAAATGTCAAGGAATTTAAAATTGGGGACCGTATCACGGTTCCTTTTGTATGTGGCTGTGGCGCTTGCCCACAATGCAATTCAGGAAACCATCAAGTCTGCGACCATCAATCGCAACCGGGATTTACCCATTGGGGCTCTTTTGCGGAATATGTCGCGTTGGATTATGCCGATACTAATTTGGTAAAACTTCCCAAAGAAATCGATGATGTAACGGCTGCCACTTTGGGGTGTAGGTTCGTGACCTCATTTAGGGCGGTCGTTCATCAGGGTAAAGTCAACGAAGGACGATTTGTAGCCGTACATGGTTGTGGCGGGGTGGGCCTTTCAGCCATCATGATCGCAGAGGCTTTAGGTGCCAGAGTGATTGCCGTGGATATCAACAATGAATCTTTGAAATTGGCAAAATCGTTGGGTGCCGAAGCAGTCGTAAATGCCAGCGAAACTCAAAATGTGGTAGAAAACATCAAGGACATAACCCAAGGCGGAGCCCATGTTTCCATTGATGCGTTGGGCAGTGCGACCACTTGTTTCAATTCCATTTTAAACCTTCGTAAACGAGGGAAACATATTCAAGTGGGCTTGATGACGGAAGACCATAGCCCACCGAGAATACCTATGGACAAAGTAATCGCGAACGAGTGGGAAATCATTGGTAGTCATGGCATGCAGGCCTTCAAATATGAGGAAATGCTGGAAATGATAATCGAGGGGAAATTACATCCCGAAAAATTAATTGCCAGAACGATAACTTTGAAGGAAGCCGCTACCGCGCTACCCCAAATGAATACGTTTGAAAAAACCGGTGTTTCGGTAATCAATTCCTTTTAAAATACATGAATAAAATACCCGAGCTTTATTTTAAAAACGACACCGAATTTCGGGAATGGCTACATGAAAACCATGCTGAAATCGATGGTATTTATCTGATTTTCTACACCATCGCCCATGAAAACGATAGCATGCGTTGGGAAGAAGCGGTACAGGTAGCCATTTGTTATGGGTGGATCGACAGTACCGTAAAAAGTTTAGGCGATGGCAAACGGCGACAATATTTTTGTCCGAGAAAACCGAAAAGTGTTTGGAGCAAAGTCAATAAAAACTACATAAAAAATCTATCTAAAAAAGGATTAATGCACAAGAGCGGATTAGAAGCCATCAAAATCGCTAAGGAGAACGGGTCATGGACGGCTTTGGATGATGTTGAAAATGGTATGGTTCCCGAAGATTTACAAAAAGCCTTTGATTCCAATCCGAAAGCTTTTAAGAACTACAAAAAGTTTACCAGAGGGCAGCGAAAAAGCTATCTATATTGGCTAAACCAAGCGAAACGAGAAGAAACGAGACAGAAAAGAATTGAAGAAATAATTCGACTTTGCGAAGCAGGTATAAAGTCGAGAAATACTAGATAGAATAAAATTATTAAAATTACCGAGTAACTAGAATTATTCCATATTTATAACATAAAATCAAAACTTATGGACAAAGCATTAGAAACCATGATAGCCAATATGTCAGAAAAAACGGGGAAATCACTTCAAGAGTGGACAGCCATTCTCAAAAAGAAAAACTTTGCCAAGCATGGCGAAGCTTTGAAGTTCCTAAAAGGAGAACATGGGGTTACCCATGGCTTTGCCAATACCATTATTGTTTTGTCAAAAGAAGAAAAAGTGGATGATGATGATCTTGTAGCCAATCAATACAAGGGAAAGGAAAATCTAATTCCTATTTACGAAAAACTGATTGCTATTATTAAGACCTTTGGCAATGACGTAATTATCACTCCGAAAAAAACCAGCGTAAGCATTATCCGAAAATGGCAGTTCGCACTCATTAAACCGGCAACAAAAACACGAATCGATTTGGGGTTGAAATTAAAGGATAAGCCCGAAACTAAACGGTTAGGAAATTCGGGGCCATTCGGTACCATGTGCACCCATCGCGTGCAACTGACACAAGTGGACGAAGTGGATTCCGAATTAAAAGAATGGCTGAAGGAGGCTTACGCGAAGGCGAACTGATTGCTTGTTGCAAACAGCGATTTACTTACTTTCTTCCATAAAGTCTGTAATAAATAAGAGCGGCAATACCACCGATAACGGCAAATCCTGTCAACATCCAAAAGACATTTTGGAAACCAGGTTCCCCTGGATTGGAATCCAACAAATACCCAAAAGCGAGGCTTGCAAAAATATCGGGGGTAAATCCAACCAAAGAAATAAGACCTACTGCTGTTCCAGTGAGTACAATCGGAATCTTTCCGTCTTGCATCACTGCAAAATATAAAGCCCGTGCGGAATAAACTCCTATGGCTACTACAATTACCGATAAAAAGAACAAAGCTGTTGTAGACGGGCCAATGATGCCGGTAGCAAATAACAGCCCCCCGATTATAGAGGCTATAAAACTAAAAACCAGCCACAATGTAATTTTAAAGCGGTCTACGATCAAACCCACCAAAATACCGGTCGTAGGTCTTAAAAACTGTAAAAATGTACCAAGTTGGGCAGATTCAACTTGGTCGTACAACATCACTTCATTGGCATACTGTGAAACAATATCTGTGATTTTATAAGCGACATAGGCACAAAGAATAATGACCATAAGTAACCAAACCGCAGGAAGCTTTAAAACCGACCCAATTTGTTTGACAGATATCTTTTGAAGGAGAATTTCTTTTTCGTCCACTCCAGATTTCATGAAAAACCAGGTCAAGATACCTATAGCAATGATGACAAGGGAAAAGGAATAAATGACATAGGCAAAGGCATCTTTTCGATCTGCAAAAGAAGTTGATCCAACATCATCAGCAACGAACAATGAAAATACAAAGACCCCTAGCAATCCGAAAAGAAATCCTGTAAGTCCGCGACCTCCATCCAACAAGCCGAAAGCCTTACCTTGTGAAGCGGCACCTCCCCAGACACGGGTAGCTTTGATCATCGGCGCCCAAAATAGAAAAATAGTAGTAAAACCCCAGTAGCCGAATAACACTTGTAGCACTTCAAACTTTGGGAACGTAGCAAAAACCAGTCCGCCTACAGCGGTCATCCACAATGCAATCGCCATCAATTTTCTGGGTGGGTACTTATCAGCTAAAATTCCTCCAAATGGATATGAAATCATAGCTACAATACCATAAACGGCCGTATTTATGCCCCATTCCATATTGCTCATTTGAAAAACATCCAAAACAGTAGGCCTGAAAATACGGGGCAATACAAAAGGAAGAATGAATACGGCCTCACCAGCCAAAATCAACAAGACGAGATAATACCAAGTGGCGGTCTGCTTCATAAGCGAGAAAGATACTAAGAACAGATGAAATGTGGAACAGGCTTTACTTTACACGACCAATTTATAATTTTACCCTACTTTTGTGCTAAGCGATTCGACAGGTGTACCGAGCAAGCGTGTTTCCGTTATTGGTTTTCCTTTTAATCGCCATAGTGATGTCAAAATTGCCCCAGCAAAATCAATTCCTCGACCTATCGGACTATGGTAGGCCAATCGCAAGACTCATTGCACAATCCCTTAAAAATACAAGCTTTACCCCTATTCATGTTACGCTGATGTTCATTATCTCAGGGGGTATAGCTATTGCCTGTATCTTTAATGGATACCATTGGGGCACGGTATTTTTCTTAGTGTTAAAATCCATCTTGGATGCTGCTGACGGAGAATTGGCGCGCCTGAAGAAAACACCTTCTTATACAGGTCGGTATTTTGATTCCGTTTCTGACATCATTCTTAACTTGATGATTTTGCTGACCGTTTGGCATGTTACACAAGGTTCCCTGGTCTATACTTTATTCGCATTTTTTGGACTTCAACTTCAAGGTACTTTGTATAATTATTATCACGTCATCCTTAGAAATAAATACCATGGCGATACGACCAGTCGCGTTTTTGAAAACGAAACACCCAAAGCATTAAAAGGGGAAAAACAACGGGACGTCAATATATTATTTGGTATTTA
Organism: Maribacter halichondriae; assembly: GCF_027474825.1. Classification (GTDB taxonomy): domain Bacteria; phylum Bacteroidota; class Bacteroidia; order Flavobacteriales; family Flavobacteriaceae; genus Meishania; species Meishania halichondriae. The sequence goes on from NZ_CP107030.1 coordinate 134,676, forward strand.
CACCCTGTTATATGGTGGTTTTGACCGCATTATTTATAAGATGGATGGTAATGCCGTAGAGTCGAAAAACCTCCCGAATTGGTTCATGACAGCCGTTTCGACTTTCGGGTTGGGCTTTCAACTGCTAATTATCGGCCTGCTGCTGGTCGCGGGATTCGAAGATTATATCATTCCCTTTTTTATAGTTTATTCCGTTTTTATCTTCATTTTTATTGCCATTCGCAAGATGATTAATCCATAATTATTTTTACTTTTCAAGGATGAAGAACAACATACATCCTTTACCCTACCTTTTATTTTTTACATTATTTTTTCTGGCCTGCACCGCCGAAAAAAAGAACACCTACGACATCGCCATCCTGAACGGTTCGACCATTGATCTGGAAACGGGAGCCATTGCCCTAAACGATATTTTTATTTCGGATGGAAGGATTCAAAAAGTTACCTCCTCGGAAACCCATGAAAATTTTGAGGCCGGACAAACCATCGATGCGACAGGAAAGTATATGCTACCTGGGTTCTGGGACAACCACGTCCATTTTCGTGGTGGTGACAGTCTCATTGAGGCCAACAAGAATTTCCTAAAACTATTCATAGCCAACGGAATCACCACAGTTCGCGATGCTGGTGGCGATTTGACACCTTCGGTCATGCAATGGAAAAAAGAATACGCGAATGAAGATTTGGTGGGCCCGACCATTTTCACTTCAGGGCCAAAAATCGATGGCCCGGGGGCCACGTGGGCGGGGTCTTTGGAAGTGGAAAAAGACGATGATATATTTAATGCTTTAGATTCTCTTCAAAAAATCCCAGTTGATTTCGTCAAACTTTATGATAGCCGAATTTCGGGCGATATGTACCTGAAAACCATCTCCGAAGCTGAAAACAGGAACATGATAACCTCGGGGCATATGCCCTTTACGGTCACACTCGATGAAACTATCGGTGCTGGTATCGATGCCATTGAACATCTTTATTATATTATGAAAGGCTGTTCATCAAAGGAATATGAGATTACGCAACGGCTCCAAAACAAAGAAATAGGCTTCTGGGATGCAATGCCTTTGTTGATGGAAAGCTTTTCGGATAGTACCGCACAAAACACATTTCGAACATTAAAAGAGAATAACGTTCATGTTGTGCCCACCTTGCACATCGGTAAAACCTTGAGCTATTTGGATGAAGTCGACCATTCAAAGGACGATTACCTTATTTACATGACTCCTGGAATCATCGAAACCTATCAAGGACGGATAAATCGTGCCAAAAACGCTTCAGAAAAAGCAGTAGCCGACCGGAAAGCCTTGGGTACGTTTTTTGGGAAATTGTCAAAATCCTTGAACGATGCAGGTGTCGGGTTATTGGCAGGTTCCGATAGTGGAGCGTACAATTCCTTTACCTACCCGGGTATTTCATTGCATGAAGAATTGGAAGAAATGGTCGCAAACGGAATATCGCCTTTAGATGCACTCCGCACTTCAGCCTATAATGGTTCGAAATTCCTGAAAAAAAATTTGGATTATGGCTCGATCACGGAGGGGAAAGTATCAGATTTAGTGATTTTGGATGCAAATCCGTTGGAGGATATTTCAAATACAAAGACTTTGAATAAAGTTATTAAAGGGAATGTCATTTTTGATAAAAAGCAACTTCAAGAGTTGTTGGATTCGACGGTGGCAAAATAAGGGAGAACGGCTCCTTCCCCTAGCAGGAGAAGGAACAAAATGATTTTCATTAGAAAAAAATGATACAAAAAATAGCCCATATCGCCCTGGTGGTAAAAGACTATGACGAAGCCATAGATTTCTACACGAAGAAACTGGACTTCAAATTAATCGAGGATACCGAATTGAGCAAAGAAAAACGTTGGGTTTTGGTGGCCCCTCCGGGGGCAAACGAATGTTCTTTGTTGTTGGCAAAAGCGGCAACATCAAAACAAGAAGCCTCTATTGGCAATCAAACCGGCGGCAGGGTTTTCCTATTTTTGTTCACCGATGATTTTTGGAGGGATTATAATAACATGATTGAAAGAGATATCTATTTTACAAGACCACCGAAACAAGAGAAATATGGCATGGTCGCGGTATTCGAAGATCTTTACGGAAATCAATGGGATTTGTTGGAACCCAACGAGAATAACAAAGGCCAATTGTAAATTTTTTAAGTCAATAAACAATCAGGTATTGAGTGTCTACCGATGATTATAAAAAACAATATCCTTTTTCGGTTTCTATTTCTGCTGTTTTGCTTGCTGATTTTTCCATGGCCGTTAGGTAAACTTCCGGGATTTGGAGTATTGGAAGAATTCCATTCCCGATTTTTTGAACCGTTAATTACTTGGTTCGGCAATGATCTTCTTGGTATTGAGTCAAAAATCAGTAATTCGGTAATAATTAGTGGAGATAAGCTTTACGATTATCTTCTACTGCTATTTTTTATAATTCTTGCCCTGCTCGGTTCGTTTATTTGGTCGTTTATCGAAAAACGAAACCGACCTTACGAAAAACTGAACTACATTTTTGAAATTATACTGCGGTATTTTCTGGCATACCAAATGATTTATTATGGGATTTTTAAAATCATCCCCGTTCAATTTTTCGAACCCTATTTTTCCACATTGTTGCAATCCTATGGCAAGGCATCGCCAATGGGGATTTTTTGGACCATGATGGCCGTTTCAAAGGGGTACGCACTATTTGCCGGACTGGCAGAATTTATAGGTGGAGTGTTTTTGTTTTTTAGAAAAACAAAGCTGTTGGGGAGTTTGATTTCCATAGGTGTTCTAATAAATGTGGTGGCCGTAAATTTTTTCTATGACATTCCAGTAAAACTATTTTCTATTGAACTTCTAATCATTGCGATACTTCTGATTGTTCCCTATTTATCTAGACTTTCAAAAGTAATCTTGTCAAACCGAGCTGTCGAAAAAATAATTTTGCCATCATATTATGACAAAGGTAAATGGAAAACTATTCGCCCTTTTTTGAAATGGGGTTTTGTGGCCATATTTTGCTACACAACCCTAAGTACTGCTTTGAAAGCCTATAGTTTTCATAGAGAAAAAGAAAAAACCATTCCACTTTACGGACTTTATGAAATATCGACCCTTATTACCAACAATGATTCGATTACAACACAAGTAAAATATGCCGATACGTGGCGGTACCTGATTATCGAACACGATAATTCTGCTCAAATTCTCCAGACCGATATGTCTAAAAGAGCCTATGAATTCGAAGTAGACAGCATCGCCAAAAAATTTAATATGAAAAATTTCAGGGATTCAGAGGATGTGTATACTTTCAATTATCAAAAAACGGATACCACCTTAACATTTTCCGGTATTGTCAAAAACGATACCCTTTTCTATGAAACAAAGCGTATTGAAAAAGAAGACTTCTTGCTCATGAACAGGGGTTTTCATTGGATAAACGAATACCCATATAATAGATAATAAATCTAATAACATGAAAAAAATAGTATTTGTTCCACTCTTGTTACTGTATTTATCATGCGGTCTCATCCAAAAAAATAATGTCGGAACCGCCACTTTAATTTCCAATGTGAATGTTGTAGATGTTGCCAATGGCAAAATATTAGAAAGTCAAAATGTGGTTATTGATTCAGGGCAAATAAAAAGTATCTCCACGGATATTATGGAGCGCGACACCTTTGCCCAGGTCATCGAAGGAAAAGAAAAATATCTGATGCCTGGTCTTGCTGAAATGCACGCGCACATTCCCCCTGCCTCGACAGATCCCGAACGTATCGAAGATGTGCTTTTTTTATACCTCTCCAACGGAATTACCACCATTCGTGGAATGCTCGGAGACCCAATACACTTGGGTTTACGCGAAAAAGTAACAAATGGCGAGATTTTGGGGCCACGAATTTTTACATCGAGTCCATCGTTGAACGGCAATTCGGTCAAAACCAAAGATGAAGCCATCGAAAAAGTAACGGCCTATCAAAAGTTAGGCTATGATTTTTTAAAAATCCATCCGGGAATCCAACGTGAAGTTTTTGACCAAGTCGTTGAAACCGCCAATGAAGTTGGTATCCCTTTTGCGGGTCATGTTCCCGTTGATGTCGGTATTCGTCATGCGTTGGAAAGCAAATATGCCTCCATTGACCACGTAGATGGATTTTTGGAAGGACTCGTTCCCGAATCGGCTAACGTAAAACCTGAAGAAAACGGATTCTTTGGTTATAATTTTACGCCACTAGCAGATGTTTCCAAAATTGATGAATTGGTAGCCCTGGCCAAACAAAACGAAGTCTGGATCGTACCGACCCAAAGCCTTTTTGAAAGATGGTTCGCACCAGTCCCTGCGAGTGTTTTGTTGAGGCAACCTGAAATGAAGTATATGCCTACCGAAACCTTAGAAAACTGGAAACAACGAAAAGAGGAATCCATGGCACCGGAATCCGGATTCAATGAAGCCCAATGGAAACGATTCAATACTATCCGAAAACAATTGATCAAAAAGCTTCAGGAAAATGGCCATGGTATGTTGTTAGGTTCCGATGCACCGCAACTCTTCAACGTCCCCGGATTTTCTATTCACCATGAAATCGACGGCATGCAGGCCGCAGGACTTTCCAATCTAGAAATCATCCAATCAGGAACGCTAAATCCGGCCATCTATTTTGATATGGAAGACGTTTTCGGGCAAGTAAAAGAAGGCCTCGAGGCCGATTTGATACTTTTGAACACTAATCCATTGGAAGACCTTGACGCACTTCAAAATCTTTCCGGAGTTATCAGGCAAGGCAAATGGCTACCGAAAGTGAGCATCAACAAAAGATTGAAACAGATTTCAAATAAGAATACCATAAGGTCAAGCAAGACCGCTGTCAATCCGACCTTAGCAAGTCAATTGCAGGGCACTTGGAAATATTATAGCGAAAAAGGAAAAAAACCTGCTCCCTCGAGCACTTTTGAACGTATCAAGGTACTTTCCGATGGGCATTGGAATCTTAATGAGACCAACACGCTTACCGATAAGTTAGCGCACAAGCATGGGGGCATTTATGAAATAAAAGGCAACATTTATTATGAAACCGTAACCTTTGCCAACCAGAGTTCCGCTTACTTGTTAAACGAGACTTTAGAATTCGATCTTGAAGTAAAAGGGGATACCCTCACACAGACCGGGCTGAACAATGAATATGACGAAATATGGGTTCGAATAGAGTAGCTCAAAAAACGAAATACTAAAGATGACTATGCGAATAATGAAAATTATACCCGTAATACTATTTCTGACGGTATTCAATAGTGCCGCCCAAACGTTACTCAAGCCCGACCGTGTTTTTGATGGGGCAGAAATAAATGAGAACTGGGTGGTTTTAGTCGAGGAAAATACCATAACCTATGTTGGAGAAATTACAGGAACAAAGCTTCCTAAAAAAACGAAAACAATCGAGTTAAAGGGTACAACGCTAATGCCCGGCATCATTGAGGGACATTCACATCTCTTATTACACCCCTACAATGAAACCGAATGGAACGATCAGGTGCTGAAAGAATCTCCTGTAGAACGTGCCATTCGAGGTACGGTTCATGCTAAAAATTCTTTGATGGCAGGCATTACCACCATGCGTGATTTAGGGGCCGAAGGAGCCGGGTATTCCGATGTTTATTTGAAAAAGACGATAGAAGAAGGAATAATTTCGGGGCCAAGGTTGTTGGTCGCTGGTCCTGCTATTGTAGCAACAGGTGCCTATGGCCCAAAAGGATTTCATGATGGGGTGACCGTTCCGTTAGGTGCGGAACCTGTAAGTGGTATCGACCAAGCGACCGAATCCGTGCGCCGCCAAATGGGTAATGGTGCCGATTTTATAAAAATTTATGCGGATTACCGATGGACTACCGGGGCACCCAGCGAACCCACATTTCTACAGACTGAAATCGATGCTATGGTGCAGACCGCGACGACCGCAGGAAAATATGTAGTCGCCCATGCCAGTACACCTGAAGGAATGCGCCGTGCTGTACAGGGCGGTGTGGAAACCATCGAACATGGCGATGGCGGTACTTTGGAAATTTTCAAACTCATGAAAGAAAAAGGAGTAGGTTTTTGCCCTACCCTGGCCGCCGGGGATGCCATTTTACGTTATGGTGGCTGGAAAAAAGGAAACGACCCCGAACCGGAGCGGATTACCCAAAAGAAAAAATCGTTCAAACTCGCTTTGGAATCAGGGGTTGATATCGTTTATGGCGGTGATGTGGGTGTATTTCCGCATGGCGAAAACTACCGCGAAATGGAAATGATGGTAGAATATGGCATGCAAACCTTGGAAGTTCTGAAATCAGCAACCTCATTGAACGCTAAGATTTTTCATTTAGATAAACTCGGAAAAGTTAAAATAGGTTTTTTGGCCGATATCATTGCAGTGGAAGGAAATCCCCTTACCGATATTAAAAAGATGCGCAACGTTAAATTTGTCATGAAGGATGGTAATATCTACAAAAACGAATAGCGACCATCGGGATAAAACTTAGAATTCCCCATTCAAAAATGAACAATCTGAAAGAACAGGAGTATTGGTCGCAACGTTATAAAGAAGCCCGAACCGGTTGGGATATTGGCTATCCCTCTACCCCTATAAAGGAATATATCGACCAACTGAAGGATAAAACTATTTCAATTTTGATTCCCGGAGCGGGAAATGCGTACGAAGCCGAGTACTTATGGAAGCAAGGTTTTACGAATGTTTTTATCATGGATATTTCGGAAATCCCGTTAGAGGAATTTAAAAGGAGAAATCCTGATTTTCCGGAAGAGCAAATCCTTCATAAAGACTTTTTTGAACATGAAGGACAATATAACCTGATCGTGGAGCAAACTTTTTTCTGCTCTCTAATCCCAACTGATGAAAATAGAAATGCCTATGCTAAGCATATGGCCTCACTTTTAAAACCCACTGGAAAATTGGTGGGTGTTTGGTTTGATTTTCCATTAACGGGCGATATGGAAAACCGGCCATTTGGCGGAAATCGTGAGCTATACCTTAAGTATTTAGAACCCTATTTTAAGGGACAAACCTTTGAAAGGTGTTATAATTCGATTCCGCCAAGGCAAGAAAACGAACTTTTCGGAATATTTAAAAAGATATAATAGACTCCTCTTTCATTTTCGACGAAAAAGACCGACAATCCCTTTCCTCAATTGATAAAACATAAAAAATATCAAGGCCAACAGACTGCCGAAACCTATTGGGATGATGGCTCCAAACGTAAATGCTGAACCCAATACCCACCCTAATAAATATTCAGATTTATATAGTGGAAAAAAGAAAGCCAAAATAAATATGCACCCCATAATGTAATCTATTAAATCAATACCGTTCATAAAACAAATTGCAATTAATATAGCGATTAAAACAGCTGCAAGAAATCGAAGCACAACAGCTCGAAGGCTTTCAGAAGCCACGGTTATTTTACGTCGATCTATTCTTTTATGAATGCGATAAAGTAAAAACCAAGTGAAAAATGGAAGTACTATACCACCCAACCAATTGGGTATTCCAGGCATATTGGGGTCTTGCAAAACATAGTGGACTGGGATTCCGCCATGAAAATAATCCCATGCGACATGGCCCCAAACTAAAAAGGTAACTGCAATAGTCAGGGTTGCGCGAAGCTTAAACGGTAGTTTCATGATTGTTGTTTTGATTGATTAACTGGTAAGACATGAACAGGAAGAAATTGTTACACTTAAGAAGACTAAATTTTTCATTCTACCCCCGTTAACACTCCTTTAAGAGTTCTCCCCTTTGTTTTTGGTATATTTAAGCGACTAATTAAACTACACTTAAAATTGATGAAAAAATTACTTCCCCTCGTGATGCTTTTCGCATCCTTTACCCTAATTGCCCAAGAGTTTAAAATGGATTTGGTTCAAGACCTGAAACCCAGAAATATCGGGCCTGGTGGTATGAGCGGTCGGGTTACGGCCATTGATGCGGTTAATGCGAATCCGGATATTATGTACGTTGGTACGGCTTCGGGCGGACTCTGGAAATCGACTTCCGGTGGTATTAAATGGGAGCCCATTTTCGACAAAGAGCTTACGGCATCTATCGGTGCTTTGGCAATCCAGCAATCGAACCCTTCCGTAATCTGGGTGGGTACAGGCGAAGGAAACCCAAGAAACAGTCTCAATGGCGGTTTTGGCGTCTACAAATCGTTGGATGGCGGTAAAAATTGGAAATCCATGGGTCTAGAAAAGACCCGTCACATCCACAGAATAAAAATAGACCCGACCGACCCGAATACGGTTTATGTTGGTGCTATCGGCTCCCCTTGGGGTGAACATGCCGAACGCGGGGTGTATAAAACGACCGACGGTGGGGAGACTTGGGAGAAAATCCTTTTTGTGAACAACAAAACAGGTGTGGCCGATATGGTCATGGACCCCACAAACCCTAACAAACTCTTCGTTGCTATGTGGGAACACAAACGCGACCCATGGTTCTTCAAATCTGGTGGGGAAGGCAGCGGAATGTATATGACCCATGACGGCGGTAAGAACTGGAAGAAATTGACCGATGAAGACGGACTACCTAAAGGGGAATTAGGGAGAATAGGAATTGCCATCGCTCCTGGAAAACCCAACATAGTGTATGCCTTGGTGGAAGCAAAAAAGAACGCGCTTTACAAATCGGAAGATGGTGGCTTCAAATGGAAGATGATTAATAACAAAGCGGATATCGGTAACCGTCCTTTTTACTATTCCGAAATCTATGTGGATCCTCAGAACGAGAATAGAGTGTATTCCGTATTTACATTTGTGAATGTTTCCGAAGACGGTGGTAAAAGTTTCAAACAGCTAATGAATGCCTATGGCCGAGAGGTGACCAATGGTGTACACCCTGACCATCATGCTTTATGGATACATCCTGAAAACGGACAATTTTTGCTCAACGGTAACGATGGCGGGTTCAATATTTCTAAAGACGGTGGTAAATCTTGGCGCTTTGTGGGCAATATTCCCGTAGCACAATTCTATCATATCAATGTTGATAATGAATTTCCGTACAATGTTTATGGAGGGCTACAGGATAACGGCTCATGGCGCGGTCCGGCCTACGTTTGGAAAGCGCAGGGCATCCGCAACAGCTATTGGCAAGAAATAAGTTTTGGCGATGGATTTGATGTCGTTCCCGATCCTGATGATTCCCGTTACGGCTATACTATGAGCCAACAGGGTTATGTACAGCGCTATGATCACATTACCGGTAATAATTATATCGTACGCCCTACTCCACCAGATGCCGAAACCAAACTTCGGTTCAACTGGAACGCCGCAATCGGGCAGGATCCTTTCGACAATAACACGGTTTATTTTGGTAGTCAGTTCGTACATAAAAGTTCTGATAAAGGCTTGACTTGGGAAGTCATTTCTCCCGATTTGACCACTAACGACCCTGAAAAACAAAAACAAAGTGAAAGTGGTGGCTTATCCATGGATGCTACCGGTGCCGAAAACCACACCACCATTTTGGTCGTTGAACCTTCCCCAGTGGAAAAAGATATGCTCTGGGTAGGTTCCGATGATGGTCGAGTGCATTACACTAAAAACGGGGGCGAAACATGGATCGAGGTTACTCAAAATCTAAAAGGCTTACCTGCCGGAAGTTGGATTCCCCAAATCAAAGCCTCCAACAAAAATATAGGGGAAGCACTTTTGATTGCCAATGATTATCGCAGGTTCAATTATACACCCTACGCCTACCGTACCAAAAACTATGGTAAAACTTGGGAACGTATCGTTGATGGAAACGATGTTCAGAGCTATACGCTTTCTATAGTTGAGGATATTGAAAATCCGAATTTAGTGTTCTTGGGCACCGATGACGGACTCTACATTTCCTTTGACGGTGCGACCAACTGGCAAAAATGGACAGAAGGCTACCCTACCGTTTCCACAAAAGATTTGGTCATCCACCCTAGGGAGCATGATCTGGTGTTGGGCACTTTCGGTCGCGCCGTTTGGGTTTTGGACGATATTCGTCCGCTCCGTGCTTTGGCTTCAGACAAATCCATTTTGAATAGGGATGCTAAAATCTTTACCCCTCCAACCGCCTATCAAGCGGCCTACCAGCAACCTACCGGCAGTCGTTTTGGAGGTGATGCAATATACAACGCGGAGAACCGGAAGGCCGGTGCAATGATTACCTATTTTATCAAGGAAGGGAAAAAGAAAGAAGACAAAAAGGATACTGACGATGCTAAAAAAGAATCTGTAGAAAAAGATTCGACCGCAATGAATGATAAAAAAGAATTAACCGGAGTTCAGAAAAAAGATTCCGTGCAGTTCGATTTTTATGATGGAAATAGACTTATTCGTACCTTGAAATACAAAACTCCAGAGAAAGCTGGTTTCCACAGAATTTATTGGAATATGGATGAAAAAGGTCCTGATCGCCCATCTCGAAAAATCAGCAAAGACAAAAATGAGCGTGGCGGCACCAGTGTTAAACCCGGTTCCTATAAAATAAAGATGAGCTTTGGTGAAACGACAGATGAAGCCATAATAGAAGTGAAATCAGATCCTCGTTTGGAGGTGTCCACCACAGCTATCAATGAGGCCTATGAGAATTCTAAAAAACTAGCTTCAATGACTCAAACCGCAGCCGATGCAGTAAAACAGTTGGTGGAAAGCAAGAACGTCGCCGAGAAATACCAAAAAGAACTTAAGGAATTGGACGAAAAAAAATACAAAGACCATATCAAGGCTTCTAAAGATATTGTAAAGCAAATTGATTCCGTAGTCGCCCTTTATATCGGTAAAGAGGATAAGCGGCAGGGCATTACGCGAAACCGGGAAACCACCGTTATGCAGCGGTTAGGTATGGCAGGAGGTTATATAGAAAGTCGCCCTAAGGGATTGACCGAAACGGAGCGAAACCTTATCAAATATGCCGAAAACGACCTAAAAGCGGCCTTGGACAAGACCAATACGTTCTTTGCTGATAAATGGAAGGCATATCGAGATTCGATTCAAGCGTTGGAGGTTTCGCCGTTCAAGGAGACGAAGACGTTTAGTTTGGAATAGGAAAAGGGCCGGAAGCTTGGTGCTCGAATTTTTTTACTGTCACTTCGAGCGGAGTCGAGAAACTTAGGAACACGGGTCTCGACTCCGCTCGACCTGACAGTTATTAAGATCCGTACTTTTTACACCTAGCACCGAGCAAATAAACATCGACATAAAAACAACACATCATGAAAAAACTAATTATTCCAGTACTCGCAATCGCCCTGATATGGGCCTGTAAAGAAGAACCCAAAGAAACCACACCGAGCATAGCGGAGACCATGAAAACCTATACCATCGAACAAATGATGGACAACGAGGCCATCGGGGGTGGCAGTTTCTCGCCCGACAAATCAAAACTATTGATTTCAAGCAACCGTTCGGGTATCTACAATATGTATACCGTGCCAATAACGGGCGGACAAATGGAGCCGCTGACACAATCGGACAGCACATCGATATTTGCGACTTCCTATTTTCCCAAGGATGAACGAATGTTATTCCGTATGGACGGAAACGGAGATGAAATCTATCATATCTATTTGCGCGATACAGACGGAAGCCAAAGAGATTTGACGCCTTTTAAAGGTGCCAGGGCTTCGTTCTATGGCTGGACGGATGACAAAACTGGATTCTATTTCTCTTCCAATAAAAGAGACGCCCGTTTCAACGACCTCTATGAAATGGACTTGGAGACTTATACTCCCAAAATGCTCTATCAGAACAATGACGGGTATTTTGTGGGCGGATTGTCCGATGATAAAAAACACCTTCCGTTAATAAAACCAATAAATACCAATGATTCAGACTTATTTCTTTATAATATGGAAGATAAATCATTGGTCAAGATAAACGAGAATCAAAGTGCCAATAGTCCAGCAGATTTTGCTCCTGACGGAAGCGCTCTATATTACACTACTGATAACGGCGGCGAATTTGCCAAATTGATGAAATTCAATATTGCCGATAAAACTTCAGAAACGGTCATGACCCGAAGTTGGGATATTGCCGGTTCCTATTTCACTGAAAATGGCACCTATCAAGTTACTTATATCAATGAAGATGCTAAAAATGTCATTGAAGTGATGGATGTCGCTTCGGGCAAGAATATCGATTTACCTTCTTTTGATGGGATGGATATTACGAACGTAGGTTTTTCAGATGATGAAAAGATGATGCGCTTTTACGCAGGTGGCTCCCATACCCCATCAAATCTATATGTCTATGATTTGGAAACAAAAAAACAGACCAAATTGACCGATGTATTGAACGATGAAATTCAGGCACAAGATTTGGTCAATGCCGAAGTAATCCGCTACAAATCCTTTGATGGACTTGAAATTCCTGCGATTTACTACAAACCTCATCAAGCTAGCGCAGAAAATAAAGTGCCTGCTATGGTTTGGGTACATGGCGGCCCAGGTGGGCAATCACGCCAGAATTTCAATTCATTACTTCAGTACATGGTCAACCACGGTTATGCTGTTCTGGCCGTCAACAACCGTGGTAGCAGTGGCTACGGAAAAACATTCTACCAAATGGACGACCTCAACCATGGCGATAAAGATTTAAAAGATTGTGTAGAAGGAAAAAATTGGCTCGCCCAACAACCCGAAATCGATGGGGAGAAAATCGGAATTATCGGAGGGTCTTATGGTGGATATATGACCATGGCAGCCCTTACGTTCACTCCAGAAGAATTTGACGTAGGCGTTAATCTTTTCGGAGTGACCAACTGGATCCGCACGCTTCGTAGCATTCCACCTTGGTGGGAAGCACAAAAAGAAGCGCTTTACTTAGAGTTGGGAGACCCCAATAGTGCAGACTCGGTTCGTTTGCGGGCAATCTCCCCACTATTCCATACAGATAAAGTTACGAAGCCACTTATTGTGCTACAGGGGTCTAAAGACCCTAGAGTACTACAAGTTGAGTCTGATGAAATTGTCGCTGGCGTACGTAAAAATGGAGTTCCTGTAGAGTATGTACTCTTTGAGGATGAAGGCCACGGTTTTGTAAAAAAAGAAAACCAGATTAAAGCCTACAGTGAGGCGTTGAAGTTTTTGGACGTGTATTTGAAAGGAGATAAAGGTATTCCCATTGAAGATGGGGATCCAATGTAAATAGAAACAGAATAACGAACGCGTAAAATTTATGAAAAAAAAGATAGCCCTACTATTACTTACATGTATGATCACGACGATAACTGCCCAAGAAACGGGTGAGGATAAATGGGGGTCTTGGCACATGTATTTCGGTACGAACCAAATTTCCGAAAAATGGAGCATTCATACCGAGGCGCAGTTACGTTATTATGAACAGGGTAAAAACTTTAATCAACTGTTGCTTCGTACCGGTGCGAACTATCATATCAACCCAAATACCGTTGCCACTATGGGTTATGGATATATAACCACAGACAGCACTTTTGAGGAGCCCACAGATGATCTCGATTCTCGAGAGCATCGAATTTTCGAACAGTTCATCCTCAAGAACAAGGTGGGCAAATTCGCCTTTGAACACCGCTACCGTCTAGAACAACGTTTTATCCAGACCGGTGACCCCGATGATCTCAATTTTTCAAAAAGCACCCAACATCGTGCTCGATATCGCTTGCAGGTTACCCTACCTTTGAACAAAAAGGTTTTCCTGAACTTTTATGATGAAATTTTCTTGAACCTTCAGAACAACGTGTTCGGGCAAAATCGATTGTATGGAGCAATCGGATTTCATGTATTCAAAAATACAAGTCTTCAGATAGGATATCTCAAAAATCATTTTCCTACAGCCCATTTTGATAGATTACAGATAGGGGTCTTCTTTAATCCCGATTTAAGGAAGAAAGCCATAGACTAGTACCATGTTAAAAAGTAAGGTTTTCGAGATAACGGTTACCAGTAGTTATTATTCGCTTTTACTTCCTGAAAGTATCATTAATCCTTTTTTAGAAAAGAAAATTCGTAGAGTAAAGGCTGTAGCCTCCTTCGAGGGTAAAGAATTGATATTCCATGCGGCCATTCAAAAAAGAAATGGGAACTACTACATGATGTTCGGAAAGCGCTATCAAAAAGAATTGGGCATTTTTCCAAACGATTATTTTCGGTTGCAGCTATTTGAAGATGATAGTAAATATGGTGTTGATATGCCCGATGAGATGAATGCCGTGCTATCAAGCGACCCAGAGGCCCAGCAAATCTTTGAGTCCTTCACTGCTGGAAAAAAACGAGGACTTATCTATGGTATCTCGCGTTACAAAAACTCGCAGATGCGAATCGACAAGTCAATTTTGATATGCGAAAACTTAAAAAGAGGTATTCGCGATAGCCGGATACTGTTAAAATCATTTTGAATAACTCTTGAAATGCCCTTCAATAATTGCTAACTTTGAGGGCAAATCTTAAAAAATAAAGAGACATGAAAAAAATAAAATTAATGTCATTGGCACTTGTACTTATTGCAGGTTACGGTTGCAAGGAGGTCAAGAAAGAGTCACAAGAAACGGTAGATGAAGTAGAAGATGCAGTCGAAGAAATCAAAGAAGAGGTATCTGCGGAGATCATAAAATTCTCCATGGAGCCAAAAAGTGACAGTAATGTCAAAGGTGATGTTACTTTTAACGAAGAAAATGGGGAGGTCAAAATGACCGCCATGCTTTCAGGACTGACCCCTGGAGAACATGCGATACATATTCATCAAAATGCGGACTGCTCCGCCGCAGATGGCAAGTCGGCTGGCGGGCATTGGAACCCGACCAACGAACCCCATGGCAAATGGCTTGCCTCAGAAGGATATCACAAAGGCGATATCGGAAACTTTACAGCGGATGAGGAAGGTAACGCTAGGGTAGAATTTGCTACCGACCAATGGTGTTTGGGATGTGACGATGAGAACAAGAATATCATAGGCAAGGCCGTAATCGTGCACCAAGGTCAAGATGATTTTACATCACAGCCCAGCGGCGATGCCGGCGCGCGCGTCAGTTGTACGGGAATTATCGAATAATGTTAAAATTAAATTGCATAAAAAGCTGCCCAATGGGCAGCTTTTTCTATTTTAGTGGGGCTATGGAAAAATTACAATGAACCTAGACCAACTAATCAAACGCTTTCAAAACAAAGATGTCACCGCTTTCGAGCGGCTTCATGGTATGTATGCCGAAAACATCTGCGGGGTCATCAACACGATAGTTCGGAATGATGCCTTGGCGCAAGAAATTTGCCAAGATGTATTCATCAAGGTCTGGAACAATGCCGAAAGTTACAACCCCTCAAAAGGTCGTTTTTTTACTTGGATTCTAAATATTGCCAGAAATGCGGCAATCGACCAAGTACGCTCAAAGTCCTATAAAAACAGTAAAAAGAACCTCTCCGCGGATTACTTCGTAGGTATTCTTGACCATGGAAGTTCGACCGAAAGCAAAGTCGATGCGATCGGGCTTAAAAAACTGGTCAAAAATTTGAAGGAGAAATGTATACGGGTCATCGAACTGCTATACTTCAAGGGATACACTCAAAAGGAAGCCGCGGAAGAACTGGATATTCCTGTAGGAACCATAAAAACAAGAAATAGAAGCTGTATTGCGCAATTGCGTAAAAATTTAAAGCTTTAACCATGGATGTTCAAGCATACATAGCATCAGGAATTTTGGAGCTCTACGTAGCTGGGCTGCTCTCCGAGGAGCAAAACTTGGAAGTGCACGGCCACGCTTTGGAACATCCTGAAATTATGGACGAAATAGAACAGATAGAAGCTGCCGTTCTGGCCCTTGGAAAAACCATATCACCAGGACTTCCTCATAATTTTGAGGTCATTCGAGAGATCATTGATATCCAAAAAGAGACCAAAGTGGTTGAATTGGGCAAAAAAGATATCAATTGGTCATGGTATATTGGCTGGGCTGCATCAGTTTTAATGGCTATCGGACTGGTTTGGATGTATGCACAGAACGAAGGTCTAAAATCACAGATTCAAGTGGTGGAGAACGAAAAACAGACCTTGGAAGAACAGATCAACGATGCAAATACTTCGCTGGAAAAATCCAAGGAATTGCTGAATACTATCAGGGATAAAAATATCACCGTAGTACCCTTGGGCGGACAGGAAGTTTCGCCCACCTCATACGCCAAGGCCTATTGGAACAAGCAAGAACAAAAAGTCTTTATCGACGCCAAAGGGCTCCCCGAACCTCCGGATGGTTTTGTATATCAAGTCTGGTCCCTAAAACTGAATCCGCTAACTCCTACGAGCATGGGTCTTTTGGAGGATTTTGATTTGGATGAGAATAAGATTTTTGCTTTGAACAATCCCAATGAATCGGAAGCCTTCGGAATTACTTTGGAACCGGCCGGAGGTAGTGAGTCTCCAACTTTGGAGCAGTTGTATACCTTGGGCGCTGTTTCTTCCTAGATTTTTAAGTTTACTTTCCCCAATCCTGGGCTATCGCTTGGGTACAGCACCCCATTTTTTAATCTGAACAAATCTTGAAAAGGGTCATCCACTATATCCAAATGACCATCTAGATCGGCATATTGAATATTTGGTCGCGAAAGTGCGAAGTGCAGTCCGGCAGCAATACCGAGGGCACATTCGTCGATACAACCAACCATGGCTTCAAGTCCTGCGGATTTGGCAACGGAATTGATATGCATTCCCTCAAGAATTCCTCCGACCTTCATCAGTTTGATATTGACCATATCGACCCGTTCGTTTTGCGCCAGGCGAAAGGCATCCTTCAAAGTCTTGATACTCTCATCGGCCATAACCGGAAGATGTACCTGTTCGGTAACTGCCCCCAATCGTGCCTCGTTCTCTATTTGGGTGGGCTGTTCGAAAATTTCGATGCCTATAGAACGTGTCCGTTCCACAAAAGTGATGGAGTCTTCAAGGGAATACCCTTGATTTCCATCAAACCGGAAAATAATCTCAGGAAATCTTTCCCGCAACTTCAACATTTTTTCAATGTCTTCTTCTACCGCGCTTCCTCCCTTTATTTTTAAAATAGTAAACCCTTGCGCTACAAATTTTGTAGCATGTTCCAGTGTTTCATCCAATGGCAATATTCCAATGGTAATGCTTGTTGGAATATTATTGCGATATCCTCCTAAAAAGCGATAGAGCGGAACATCCGCCTTTTTCGAAATAAGGTCGTGCAGGGCCAAGTCGACCATGGCCAATGCAGAGGACTTATTTTCTAGCAATAACTTCAGCTCTGCTATTAGCAAAGCATATGTGAAAGGGTCTTTCCCTTTGAGGTTAGGAACGATAATATCTCGTATCGCCGTTTCTACTTGCTCCGGGGTCTCTCCTGTTACCACCACATCTGGGGCGGCGCAACCATAGCCATCAATTGAGCTATCGGTTTCTACTTTTAGAATAAAGTTCGTGGTCTTAGAAATGGTTTCGTAGGCAATGGTATAGGGAACCGATAAATTAAGGTCAAATCGACTGTAGGAAACATTTGCTATCCTCATTTCAACTCCTCTTTTAGAATTGAAATAAGTTTTTCGGCTCCGAATCGCAAGACATCAAAAGCCGGCAACTTGGTTTCTATGGTTATATTTTTACAAGCGTCAATAATCTCTTCATCGCTTTTCATACCTTCATGGTTCACGGTCACGGCGATTACTTTTTTACCGGAAATAATTTCAACGGCATGGATCTGTTCTTTTAGGGAATGCATTTTGTAACCTGGAAAACCATCATATTCCACCCGTGTAGGAGCATGTTGCATGATTACAAAATCGGGTCGGCCCGCAGCCAAAATTTCGAATCCACCGGGGTATGCGGGATTCATCAGACTCCCCTGCCCCTCTATAACGATTACATCGGGATTTTCATTCTTATATGCGCTCACTACTGCGTTTTCTATTTCGCCGGAGACAAAGTCGTTGATACAACTGTCCATGACCATGCTGTACTTGGCGCCTTGCATCCAAGCCGTTTGTCCCGTGCCGACCATTTCGGCCTTCAGCCCGGCATTTCGAAATCCGTGTACAAGAATCCATGCCGTGGTTCGTTTTCCCAAAGCAGAATCGGTACCCAGAACGGCCAGTTTTAAACAATCGACCTTTTCGATATCGCCTGTAAAAAAATGAAGCTTATCACGATCGGGCGTTTTACGAACATCACGAATACGGCAATTTTTTTCCTTGGCCAATTGGACAAGTTCAGGATCATTGGACAAGAAATCGTGCAGGCCGCTATCGACGTTCCAGCCCAATTGGAGCGCTTTTTTTATCGTTCCCTTGGCTTCGGATGGCAATCGCCCACCATCGGGTGCCAAACCGATTACCAACGATTTTGGCTCGTTACCTGATTTTGAAAGCTCGCCGACAGCCTCTTCCAAAGTGGCATACGTAGGAATTCCATTGGATTTTCCGTCCAAAACTTCTCCGGCATCATGACCTGCATATTCTGCGTCCAAAACACCGACTATTTCATAGCGCTCGGTAAAACGGACGAGTCCGTGAGCGGTTTTTCCGTTTGGCGTGTTAAAGGCGCCTTCACAGTATACAAGGGCTTTTCCGTCTATTGTTTTTTTCATAGATATTCTATTTATTTTTCATTCCCGTGAAGACGGGAATCTGTATTTTTTTCATTTCTGCCCTTCGACTTCAAAAAAGGATAGATTCCGGTGTATTTCTTATTAATTTTTAGCAGTTAAAACAGCAACGAAGCGTCCTGGCTCAAAATCATGTTTTTCATCCATTTCCAACAAGGCGATTAGGCCTGCCGTGGCAGCGGGAAGGATTCGAAAGCCTTCCTTTTTCATTAACAAAGCGGTCATTTCTTTCATTTTTTGGTCACTAATATTATAGGCTTCTCCCTGCGATTCTTTTAAGGCATACAGGGCTTCTTCCCCATCAAAACTGTGCCAGTTGATCAACGGTTCATTGTATTTCGTTTCTTTTATGACTTCGGGGTTCAAATCTTTACAATGATCCAATCCTAAAAGAAAAGATTGTACAATCGGATTTTTACGGGTCGAAGATGCCGCGATCATTTTTGGAATTTGAGAGGTCTTTCCTCTTTTATATAAACTTACAAAACCTCTGTAAATACCGGCGAACAAGGTTCCGTTAGAAACTGGAACTGCGCAATATTTCGGGGCATCGCCCAGATCTTCATAAATTTCGATGGCAATCTGTGAATAGGCGCTAATCTGCAAAGGAGTGTTCGACCCTCCAGGATTGGCATCGTACCAACCGTTTACCTCCGCCAATTTGCTACTTTGCACGACTACATCTTCATAGCTTCCAGGCAATCGAATGATTTCGGACCCCAAAGCTTCCATTTCCAAAATGCGATCGGTATGATACGATTCAGGAATATAGATTTCACATTTCATCCCCGCCAAGTTCGCCGCTAGAGCCACTGCTACCCCATAGTTTCCACAGGTTGCCAAGGAAACCACATCAAACTCCCGGCGCAAGGCATCATAAATTTGGGCAAAGGCTATGCGGTCTTTCTGTGTGCCAGTGGGATTGTCCCCTTCATACTTTATGTACAATTGCCGAATATTGAACTCGCGCTCCAATGTCTTGGCACGGTTTAGGCCTGTATCGCCCACTTCCAAGTTGATTATATCCTCATAAGATTCCAATCGATCTACAAGCGATTTACTTTTGTCCTTGACAAGTGTACTCAAGTCTTTTGCCTCGTCGGAAACTTTATTTTCTGCGGTCTTGACTCCGTCTTTCAGGTTCATTTGCCAAAGTTTGTGCTTCTATGAATATAATACTTTCGAGAGGCAAATGTAAGATAGGATGCAATTACTTGATGATTTTAGAAAAATTTATTTTTAAAGGAAATAGACTTGTAAAATAATGAATTTCAGCATGTTATATAAAAATTATAGATTTTTTCGAATCCGATGTAAGCCAAGGACTTTGATCATTCAATTCTATCTGTTGAATTCCGTCAATGATTTTACCTTCCATCAAAATCAAGACGGATTTTGGTACGGGGTTCGAATCAATTTATTATGAAGCGATTTTAACTTGTGGGCGGGATACCCGAACTTGAATAAAGTAACTAGCAAAAGATTTGATAGATTAACGCGCATATACGAGTTATGCTCATATTTTCGGGCAGAGACAATCAAGTCGTTCTTGATAATTTTATACCGGACTTTGTCCTTTTTCATTCGCTCAAAAAATTCGAAATCTTCCATGACTACCTGATTTTCGTCAAATCCTTTCAAACGTTCGAAAATCGATTTCCTTATAAAAAGGCATTGATCCCCACCTCCGGTGAAGATACCGTTCCTGGCCGTAAACGAGGCGTTGATCTTTAATAGAAAATTCTCTTTATCATAACGATATGAAAAAAAACCTGCATCATACCCTTCAGCTATTGTTCTTTGTATATCCGCCAAAAAAGTCTTTGGGGGAATAACATCAGCATGCAAAAAAACCATCGTTTCTCCCCGGGCCAATTGGGCTGCTTCGTTCATTTGAAGTGCCCTTCCACAATCGGCACAATTTACATATTGAAATGGTATTGGCATTTTCAATTCATGTGACCCATCGTTCGTAGTACCGGATAACGCCACAATAATTTCCACATCTTTAAGTGCCACACCTCCCAAATGGCCTAAAAGTCTCTTTAGGTTCTTTTTTCGTTATGGGCAGGTATAATGATGGAAATCATAAAAAAGGTATGTCGATTATACAGTACTAAATTTTTAAAGCGATATCAGCTATCGATTGTATTCTATATACGTAATTTTAAAGGAAAGGTTCTGCTTTTTTAACGACCAAACCCCCGACCTATACTTTAAGTAGGTAACAATAAACATAAAACAAGTTATATGCAATCCGTTTACGTAAAATTTGTCTCTGTATCACTATTTGCAGTGCTTTTCTCAATGCCCTGCAAAGCCCTGAATACCCAAGAAAATGTTGATCTAAATGAGCTTTCCGAAGATTTTCTCAAGAACATCAAAAATGAGGTTACTACCAATAAGATTAGGTCGAAGCTCTATAGCTTATCGTTGGAGGATTTAGAAAGAGGACTAAAGACCGATGCACAAAAATTGGCTTTTTGGGTCAATGTCTATAACGCATATATTCAAGTTATTCTATCCGAAAACCCTAAACTCTATGATGACAAGAGAGCTTTTTTCAAGATGGAACAGATTCCGATTGCAGGTCGTCTACTTTCTTTTGAAAAAATCGAGCATGGCATTATCAGAAAATCGCAATGGCCCTTGGGACTGGGATTGATTCGAAAGTGGTTTCCGAATAAATTCGAACGCAAATTACGGGTCGACAAAAGAGATTATCGTGTTCATTTTGCCCTGAATTGCGGTGCAAAGGATTGCCCTCCAGTGGCTATATTTGACGCGGACCAGTTGGACGAACAGTTCGATAAGGGAACGGAACGATATTTGAAACGCACTTCGGAATATAAGGCCGATAAAAAAGAAGTCGCCGTAACCTCATTATTCAATTGGTTCCGCGGGGATTTTGGCTGTAAAAAAGGAGTGAAGAAAATTTTGAAGACACAGGAAATCATTCCGACCACCAAAGGAGTTGATATTACCTATCAAAATTACGATTGGACGCTGGATCTCGATAATTGGATTGAGCTTTAAAAGTTCGTTATTGCGATGAGCGTTAGCCACGAAGAAATTTGTTGAACTTTACCGAATATTCGACAGATTGCTTCCCCCGAATACTCGGGGTCGCAATGACGAATACTAAAATGCTTCTTTGATCGTAAAATAAAAATTACCGCCCTCATTGGTATGTCCGTAATCGACGCGTATTCTAACCCCGTCCCTTTTGTTTATAATATATCGAAGACCGGTACCGACGGCATTTTTATAGGAAGAAGAAAATGTCTTTCCCAAATCCGGTGCTACGGTACCTGTAGACCCAAAGAGTACGCCACCGAATCTTCCTGTAATCGGAAAACGGTATTCTAGGGCAAAACTTAATTCGGCATTGTCTTGAAAACGTCGGTTATCAAAACCCCTCGTGCGCTTAGAACCTAGATAGTTCAAATCGTAAAATGGAGTTCCTTCAGAACTATTGGCCAAATAGAGATTGGCCGCCAACACTTGTTTTTTGCCCACTTTTTGATAATATCTATTGTCCAGTTCAAATTTTGAATAGTTGAACGAAGCCCCTAATAATTTTGAAGAAGTAAAATATTTTCCTTGAATGTAAAATCCTTTTATGGGAACAAATTGGTGATCGCGTGTGTCATAAAATACTTGAAACCCGATATTAGATACGGTACCGTCTCTCTTGCCATTTACGTCTGACGCTTCCAAAATACCACCTTCGTTTATTTCAAGATTACCGAAAACGTCAAGTTCGTAGCTAAGCCCTATCAAAAAATTGGGGAATATCTCTCGTAATAGTGATAGCCGAACCCGAGGAAAAGTAACCCCATAGGTTTCTTCATCTTCTAGCCTAGAATCTATGCCTACACCATAGAAATTATAAAAGTACTTGTAAAAACCAAATTCTCCCTCGACTCGCCACCGCTCATCATCTTTATAAAAATCGAAAGGTGCATAAAGTAAGAATTGCCCTTTGGTGGTTTAGCTTATTCCCAGCTGTATCGAAGAAGGTCGCGTGTCTCTAGACTCATTTTGTAAATGGAAGGTTCCTATACCCACTCCCCCGAAGCCAAAAGCGGTCTCAGGAGTAAAAAATGCAACCGGGAAAGCCGCTACTTTCAGATTCTTAGTGGAGTCCCTGACTTGGGCCTGGGACCAAATCACATTCATAATAAAAAGCACAAAAGGCGCGAGTAAGAGGGATCTGAAATTCATTCTTATAATTTAAAACAATATGTGGACTATTTTGATTAATGATTTTCGATAGTCCACTATTGATTAACTTTGCAAAGAAGAAAATATTGAATTCCAGGCCACTTTATAGCCTCTTATGCGCAAAATACTTGTTCTAAAAAAGTTCATTGTCCCCTTATTTATCATTTTAGGCATTGGATCCATTTTTTTGTTGAAAGGATTAAAGTTTTCTTTCGATTTCAACCAATTTTTTCCAGAAGGCGATGACGACCTGATTTTCTATCAAGAATTTACAGAGGAATTTGGCACTGACGACAGTTTCTTGTTAATCGCCATTGAAAATGATGAAACCGTTTTCGAAGCCGATTTTCTCAGGCGATTCCACGAGTTTTCGCAAAAAGCCGACACATTACCCTATGTAAAATCGGCACAGTCGCTTACCACGCTTTTCTATCCGCTTAAAACATCCTTTGGATATACGCGCATACCGATAATCAACATCGAAGATTCCACTAAATATCAAAAAAAATGGGAGCGACTTCAGAAAGATAACTTCTTCTTGAATTCATTGATCAACAGAAAAAGTACTTCGCTAGTCGTCGCTCTGGAAACCGAAGATGAACTGGATTATTCGCAATCCGTAGAACTCTTGACTGAAGCCCGAAAGTCGTTAAAAGAAAGTAATCTTCAGGAACATCACTTTCTCGGACGTGCCTTTTTCTATGAGGCCCTAGTAGAAATGCAGATCAGGGAACTTATTGTGACCACCATTGCATCGATCATACTGGTTTTCATTATCCTATTTTTAGTGTATCGCCGTTTTACCATAGTGTTCATATCGTTAAGTTCCATTGCTTTGGCCCTTTTGCTATTTCTAGGCCTACTTTCTCTTTTAGGAAGGGAACTCAACGCTTTGGCTGCTTTTTATCCGGTTCTGATGTTGATTGTAGGCGCATCGGACGTTGTTCACATTATGGATAGTTTTTTAGGAAAGATTCGTCTGGGCGATACTAAAAAGACGGCCATTATTGCAATTTTAAAAGAAGTCGGACTTACCACACTGCTTACCTCGGCAACCACAGCAGTGGGTTTCGCCTCTCTGATGACATCGAGACTGAGAAGTATCACAGATTTCGGAATCAATTCGGCCATAGGAGTATTGGTCGCCTATTTTACTGTCATATTTTTTACTACTACACTGTTGCTTCTGACCAAAAAAGAAAAGTTGGTACCCAAAGGAAATCCAACTCCAAAATGGCCTTTATTTTTAGCTCGTATCAATACATTTACAAAAAGAAATCCAAAATCGATTCTAATAAGTAGCTTGGCATTTACCCTTCTTTGTTTTTGGGGGATTTCAAAAATACATACGGATTTTAAATTCAATGAGAACCTTCCGGAAGGAGGTCAAATTGCGAAAGACTTCCACTTTTTTCAAACCAATTTCACGGGTTTTAGACCATTGGAAGTAGCCGTAAGTACTACCGACGGACACAAGGTATCCGATTTTAAGCGAGTCAAGGAAATCAACCTCATTGAAAATAAACTGAAGTCTTTTGAAGCCATAGGAAATGTGCAATCATTGACACTTTTTTACAAAGGACTCCATAGGGCGAATCATCTGAACAGACAGGAATACTTTGTACTACCAAAGGACGAGAAAACCTTTGAAAAATATAAAAAAGAAATAAAAAAGCTGTCAAGAAAACAATATGCAAAATTTGTCAACGGCGATGAAAATAAGGCAAGAATCGCCACCAGAGTTTTGGATGTTGGAACGGACAACCTGAAAAACATCTATGACGAAATAAATACTTTCATAACAGCGAAAACAGATACCTCGGCCATCAAGTTCAGATTGACCGGCAAGGGCCTATTGCTCGATAAAAATTCAGTCTATATAAGGGACAGCCTCCTCGCCGGGCTTTTCATTGGGTTGCTACTGGTTTCTATCTTGATGGCATTGCTTTTTAAAAACTTCAAATTGTTACTGATTTCGTTGATACCCAACCTACTTCCTTTATTGTTTGCAGGGGCCTTGCTCGGCTTTTTGGACATTCCCTTGGAGGCATCGATTACGGTAGTTTTCGCCATAGTCTTCGGTATTGCCGTAGATGACACCATTCATTTTCTAGGGAAATTAAAAATTTGTACCGCCAGAGGCCTAGGTACCGAAGAGGCTCTCGAGCAAACCTTCAAAGAAACAGGAAGGGCCCTGATTATTACTACTATGGTACTGTTTTTTGGCTTTATGGTCTTATTATTCTCTATCTATCGACCCAGTGTAATAATAGGCTTGCTGATAAGCGCGACCTTGTTGACGGCCTTGGCATTAGACCTACTGCTCTTACCTGTTTTGATTCGAAAAATATTGAAAGACAGTGGTGATATAAACGCTAAGGGTTAGGCTCAATGAGACCTTATTTAGCGTTTATGTGATTTCATGGTCCTGCGCAACGCCCTTCGGGCCATTATCACACGGTAGACCAAAATAGAAATAATAGAAATCCACAGTAAAAACAGAAGATATTCCATATCATTGGAAGTTTATAGGTTAATGTTTAGTTTTTCGTAACACTTGGGGCGTTAAGAAGGGTATCCTAAAATTTTAGGACAGTAAACCTAATGAATTGCAGGGTAATTTCCTACAAAAAAGTTAAAAATATCATAATACGCTACCTCTTTTGGGTTAGAAAAGCACTATGACAGTAATGCCATAGTGCCTTTACACATCAATCAATCCAACCTAAAAACTGAAAATAGAGCGTGTCGTAAAATATCTCATTTATAAATTGGTAATATTACTTTCCATTGAAGGGCCCAGTTCATAAATAGCCCCCAAAAGCTCATTTTTAATTTCTTTCACCTTTTTTGTTTTCCCATTGGCCTTGTAAACTTCGGCGGCGTAATATAGAATACCGGGCTCAAATGTTTTTCCTTCGATATGATTTTCTACAAGCTGAAGTGCCTTTTCTATATTTCCTTGTTTTAGATTGCTATATGCCAATAAACTGTAGGTCTCAGGGGTCGGTCTATTCTCAACTTCTTTCTCGGATAGTTTCATGGCCTTATCGAATTGTTCGGTACGGTCCAAATAGAGCCCTACGTTGTAAACATTGTACATATCACCATATGCGGAATTTGAAACGGCCTTAAAATAACTATCCAGGTTTGAAAGGCTTTCAAGATCGTTGCCCATATATTCGGCTATCTCCGACTTTAGCAGATAATAATCTGGGGCTTGATAATTTTTAGTAACCGAGTCCAAAATTCGAAGTGCCTCTTCGGGGTTTTTTTCATAAGAAAATACGATCCACGCGATTCCCTTTTTGGCATAGGCGTTCGACGGGTCTAATTGAAGTGACTTGAGATAATGGTTGTATGAATCTTCAATTCTTCCGGCATGACCGTAATAATCGGCCAGATTGGTATAGGACCACAGCATCAAATCTTTGTTTTTGGAAGTTTCGGCGTTGGCTTTGGCCATTTCCATGAATTTGATGGTCGTGTCCAAATCGCCTTTATAGTCATTCCATTTTGCCAATCGGATTAAATACCCGAAGTCTGACATATTCTTTAAACTGTCCAGATAATTCTCGGCAGTTGTGTAGTTGCCCAATTCCATGTGAACATCAAAGAGCAAGGCTTGTGTATCGGCTTTGCCACTTCCTATTACCTGCGCTGAGTCTGCCAATTGCAATGCTTCCCTGAAACGATGTTGAGAAATATAATTTCTTACCAATGCCCGATAATATCCCGCCTTACCGATTGCAGCAATATCGACCGCTTTTTTTAGTGCTTGTTCTGATTTTTTGAGAAATTCAATATCACCGGTCTGTTGAAAGTATCGATTGTACTCGCCCCCAACGACCCCAAAACTTAGCAATTGTATACTATCCGGGCGGATTTTCGAATGCCAAAGTTCGAAATATTTAGAAGTGGTTTTTGGCGCTTCACTTGACAAATAGACATTATAGTCGCCTTTATTTGTGATTGTGTTATTACCCTTTTCCGTACAATTAAAGAAAAAAAGAACGGAAAGGAATATGAAAAAATTCTTCATTTTTAAAATACTTTTAGGTTAAAGAATTTGATGTTTTAAAATAAGGGAGGACTGTTACCATCCTCCCCAACGCTCCTTTTTCATAGACTTATTCAGGAGCTCCCAAATAAGGGAAACTTTCTTGTATGTCTGCGGTAAGACTTACACCATCGGACGTTAATCGTGGTAAATCCGCCATGCCGTCCATATCGGTATCTTGACCGCTGAAACGGTTACCTTCCATTCCTCCAAAAAGAAGAATCAAAGAAACATCGATTACATCATCTTGTAATGTTCTACCTGTCAACCCTATTATTGCAGGATCGTTCAATGGATTGCCATCCATATTGACATCAGGTCCGGGCAAGAAATACGTGGTCTGGGCATCAGGTGCGACCTCCAATACATCTGCGGCCAAATATCCGGTCAACGTAGCGGCGTCCAATCCTAAAATGTTGTTTTCATAATTAACAACGGCGGGGTCAAGGCCCAAAAGACCGGCATAAACATCATGGTACGCCTCCAAACGAGCTTCAAAACCGGCTTGAAAAGTGGCTCCCATTTCGGATGGGATGGAATTGTTATGTGCATCTTTAACACTTGG
Organism: Maribacter halichondriae; assembly: GCF_027474825.1. Taxonomy (GTDB): domain Bacteria; phylum Bacteroidota; class Bacteroidia; order Flavobacteriales; family Flavobacteriaceae; genus Meishania; species Meishania halichondriae. Next base: position 162,131 of record NZ_CP107030.1, read on the forward strand.
TTCGCCATCCATATCAAAACTCAGTACGGTATTGATGCCAGGTCTTCCCATGAAATCTACTTGTGCATAGGTGCCTGAAAAATCGATTTCCTCAGGCTCCATCGGGTCGGGATCCATTCCTTCGCCCCCACAAGGTATACATGCGGGGCCTCCACAATCTACAGCTGTTTCATTTCCGTTCATAACTCCATCACTACAGGTTGCTTGTAGGCCCGAAGCAATTTCGTCATCATTGTTACAGGCCGATAATGCGACCACAGCAAAAAGTGCCATGAACATATATTTGATTCTATATAATTTCATTTTAAATGTTTTTAAAGTTTATGTTATTGTTTTTTGTTCGTGGTTACCCAAGTTTTATAAACGGGCACACCTAAAGCATTCATGCCCGTGGTCGTACCCAACATACTATTAGGAATCTCAACAACAATAGACATGGTATTGGCGCCATCAAAAGTATCTTCGGCTTCGTCGGCAGTTTTAAAACCGCCAGGAGCCATTCCACCGATTACGGCATTGAACTGAAAAAAGTCAAAGTAAAAAGGGTCTTGACGTGGTCCGGCAAAGAGTGAAATCCCGTTGGCCGACGCGGTAATTGCGCTAGCGTCTGAAATTGCCACCTTACCTAAAGGACTATCGACCAGTACTTCACCACTTAGTCCAGTAGTGGAAGGTGCTGCAGGACCGAAGAAATACATGGTATCGCCTCTTGGCAATGCCTGTATGACTAAATCTTCGATCAAATCGTTATCGGTGTCGATATTGATTTCCGTAAGAATATCCTCATCAAAGGTTCCGTACGCCAAATCTGGTAATACATTAGATTGAAGATCCACGACAAATACGGTATTCTCGGAATTGGTCGTTGGTTCAAAGGCAAAAAAATCAGCAATGTCGGCGGTTGTCCCCATAGATGATGGTGCGTCGATATGGTCGGCCGCGACCAAAACAACACCAATGGCCGCCAAAATGGATAAGCCAAGTAAAAATTTTGTTTTTTTCATTTTAAAAGATTTTTAGATTAGAATTCGCCCTACCTACGACGTTTAAAAACGCAGGGTTTCGTTTTTAATGTTAAAAAAATGTTAATGGAATTTAATCCTTACCGACTCATATCGGCATGGGTGCGTAAAGTCCTATATTTTAGTTTACTTTGCCGTTCTAAATGGTGAAGCTATGAACCCATCAGGAGCGGGTTGGATCAATAAATTCGGTACTGTTGTCAAAGACGACCTGAATAGCTACAGCGATTTTCGAGACCTATACAACGGGCTAAAGAAAACGGGTTTCGTATATGGAATCAATACTAAAATTCCCCGTTTTATAATCCCTGAACATGACCTCTCTGAAGATGAAAAGGCAAAAATCAATCTACTTACCGCCCTCTATTTTACTTTTAAAACAGAAACTGGCAATCCGGACTTCCCTGCCTTTGTAGATAAGGTCTTGCTGTTTTATAAGGATTTGGAAGTCAACCACATATCGTTTTTTGGAAAGCTGTTTACGGGCAACAAGGCGTTATCACAATTGGAAAAACTCATCGATTCTCGGGTATATCTGGAAGATAATGTCATTAGTAAGACCTTCAACAGCATTATCACGAATTCTTTACTGTTCATCGATGCCCTTTTGTTCAAGCGATTTCTGAACAATTCTCTTAGGATAAAGGAACACGCCTATAATCTCGAATATTTGGCCATCAATATTACGTATCACGCTTTGAATTCAAAGGAAAAAAATAAGAGCGATGAGAAACTGGCCCAATTGTTCGCGGCATCGTTGACCTTTATCGACAGCAATATGGAAAACTTTGATGGCTCGTACCGCGAAAAGATATTGCTAAACGATGCCGTATGGGAAAACAAATATTTATTGGACATCGCTTGTTTGACCGTTTGGGAAGACCATTCTTTAGAGTATAAGGAATCGGAGTTTATCTTCGGAATAGGTAAAGATTTAGGTTTTGATAATAAAGTGATTGCCCGCTCTTTGGAAGAGATTACCTCCTTTTTCGATAAAAACATGGAAACCATTCCGTTTTTGAAGGATAGTAATTTGGCCATGCAGTTTTATGACAGTATGTCAAAAATTGTGAACCGATTGATTATACGGAATAGTAAACGCTTGCAAAAAGAAATTTCGGATAGTAAGGAATTGGTCGCCCTACTTTCAAAATCGACCGTCAAGGATTTGACATCGGAAGAGAAAAAAAAGGTCCAAAATCAACTCTTGGATATTTTTAAAAGTATACCATCCCTTGCCATTTTTTTACTACCGGGCGGGGCCGTTCTTCTGCCTATTTTTATCAAGCTCATTCCGAAGCTTTTACCATCGTCGTTCGACGATAATCGCATCGATAAAAAGTAAGATAAAACATATTTTTTATCAATATAAGAAAAATCTATGGCTATATTTAATCCATTTTAAATCAATTATTTAAAGTAATCTATTCCAACCATAACTTAAAATCACGGACTCGTTCTCGACTCACTATGATTTCTTGCTCGGAAAAGCGATTTAGCTTGATTTGAAGTCTAGAATTTGTATACGAAACGATGTCTTTTATGTGGTTGATATTCACATAGAATTTTCGACTGACCCTGAAGAATATTTTGGGTTCCAGTTCGTTTTCTAGATTTTCTAAAGTGGTTTCCAAAAGATAATTTCTTCCATCTAAAGTTGCTGCATAAGTACCTTTGTTTTCACTATAAAAACATTCCACTTCATCGGCATTGATAATTTTCAGGTGCTGCCCTACCCTAGCGGTGAATCGTTTTTTGTATTCCCGCTCCAGCGGATTGACCAATAATTTTTTGATATCCTCAAAATCCAAGGATATTTTTTGTGCGCTAGGCTTCAAGGACTTGAATTTCTTTACGGCAGTTTCGAGTTCTTCATCGTCAATGGGCTTTAATAAATAGTCAATACTATTTAATTTAAAAGCCTGAAGGGCATATTCATCATATGCCGTGGTGAAAATGATGGCACTATGCACCTCGACGTTCTCAAAAATTTCGAAGGAAAGACCATCGGACAACTGTATGTCCAGAAAAATAAGGTCGGGATGCTCGTTGTTCTGAAACCATTCTATCGACTCACGAACGGAGTGCAACATAACGGATACTTCGACACTTAGTTCTGCCAAAAGTCTTGATAATCGCCGCGCTGCGGGCTTTTCGTCTTCTATAATGAGTACGTTCATTGTGTGTTTGGTATTTCTTTGTAAACCTCTTTTTCCTCCTTGCGGCTCTGTGTAACGACACACGTGAGCTATTGCACAGAGGGATTATTCATAATTATTTGATTGAATTCGTTCGTTTTCTATGAATTTTTTGATCTTTCGTTCTTCCCATGTTTTATTGAATAGTGGGTTTCGGTCAAAAACCCGAATGTATTCCGTAAACAGTATAATTCCAAAAACTATAAGAGGAGATCCTATCAACCAAAGGACCATTTGAGGGGCATTTTGGGTATAAAGAAAATATATCAATGGCCCGATGCAAACAGCTATAAATAGAGTCGTCACGACAAACATTCTATATTTCTTGATTTCATCTACTTTCTTGTAGGCTCTTAGAAGTTTACTTTTTTCGTTTTCTTCCATAATCATAATTTTCGCTGTGAACCTCTGTGAATTTTCTCTGTGCAGCCCTGCCTCTCCGGCAGACAGGTCTGTGAAATAGCCCTCATATTTTTGTTTCGGATGACCACAGCGGGTTTATTCATTATTCTCTTCGATATACTTTGAAATCTGCCGCGCTTCCCAATCTTTGATAAACCTTGGCTTAAAGCCCTTGAGCGGTTTTGACTGAAATCTAAAAACATAAAGGGCGTGCACTACCAGACCTATTCCCCATAAAATAGGGGTGCCGAACACATTCAATACAAACCAATCATTGAAACCCGAATCCTGAATTGCTTCTTCCCCAAAAAACCCCAAACCCCGATATATCAAAAAAACCAGAATTATATTGATGATAAGATAAACCGTAAGATGCCTATAGAAATTTTTGATGTTTTCCACTTTTTTTCGGGCCTTTTCTAACCTTTTGATATATTCTTCCTTTGTTTCCATCTTGAATGTGTCTGAATCACTTCACTTAAAAATCATCCTTTTCGAGGTATTTCTGTATTTGTCTTTCCTCCCAGTTCCTTCCTAATACATAAGGTTTTCCGAAGACGCTTATGGCATGAATCAACAATGCCAAGCCCCACACGATGGGCGTTCCATAGACATCCCAATTTATATTTTCTAAAAATCCGGGGTTGCCGAAAACGCGTTTACTCAACAAAATAAAAGTCATTTGGTCACGTAACAAGAACAGTACAACGTTGACAACGAGATATACTGCCAAATGGTTATAGAAACCTCGTATCTCGGCCACTCTTTTCTTGGCCCTCCTTAGTTTTGTCAATTCTTCGTTCTTCGTGGTCATGAATTATCTATATTTCTCGATTTCCTCTTTCTCTCCCTCCATATACTTCTGGATCTGCCTTTCTTCCCAATTCTTGCCGAGTATAGGATTTAACGAAAAGACTTTTACAGCATGAAAGCCCAGGCCGATACCCCAAAATATCGGTGGGGCAAAGGTGCTGAAATGCCAAAAGGAGCCCATGAATGTTTCCCCATAATACATAGTTCCCGTCACTTTGACGACGATGAGCATGGTATTGATAATGACGTAGACCATAAGATGAACATAGAAGCCTTTGACCTCTCGGACTTTTTTCTTTGCCCGTCTTAATTTAAGTCGTTCTTCGTTTTTCATGAGAAAATAGATTACCTATATTTTTCGATTTCTTTTTTCTCTTCTTCGATATACTTCTGAATTTGTCTCTTTTCCCAATCCTTTCCGAAAATTGGGTTCAACGAAAAGACCTTTACAGCATGAAAGGCCAGGCCGATACCCCAGAAAAACCATATGGCGAAGGTGCCAAAGTCCCAAAATGCCTCTGCGAAAGTCTCGCCATTTCCGAGATTGTTACTAATCTTGGAAATCGTTATAAAAAGATTGACTCCCAAATAAGCGGCCAGATGCCAATAAAAACCTTTGAGTTCTTCCACGCGGCGCCTTGCCCGTCGTAGTTTCGACCTTTGGTCCGTGTCTCTAGTTTCTCTTATTTCCATCGGTTCTCGTTTTTATCGTCTTCCATGAACTCTTTGATTTTTCGTTCTTCCCATCCTCTTCCAAAAAATGGGTTTAAACTAAAGGCCTTAATCGCCTGAAAAATGAGTCCGATTCCCCAACCGAAGGCAGCCCACAAAAACCATGGGTAGCGCCACTGATCGGTATACCAATTTAATGCTGCCAAGGCACTGATAACAAATACATAAGCAATGAGACTCGAATAGAATTTCTTGATTTCCTCGACCTTCTCCTTGGCCCTAAAATATTTGTTTTCTTTATCTGAATATTCCATCTTGGATTTTTTTATTTACCTCAAAATTCAGGTATTTCAGGGGGAATGCTAAATTTCAGTTACTGAATTGTCGAAGGTTGGGGATGGATCGTCCTCTCACCCGCCCTCTCTACTTCGACTGCGCTCAGCACAAGCCGGAGAGGGAGCCAATTCTTTGATATTCTGCTAAACAACATCAATATGGTTCCCCATTTTGGGGGTTAGGGGGCTTTAAAAATTATCATCCTCCATATACTTTTTTATCCTTCGTTCCTCCCACCCTTTGCCCCAAAGAGGGTTGTAACCAAAAGCTTCCATACCATGGGCCGCTACACCGAACCCCCAGCCCAATATTGGAAATATGACCCAAGGAAAACTGGTCGTATTTACATTCAACACCACCAGAAAAGGAATGACAATACAATAGGACAAGAGATTGCCATAAAAACCTTTAAGCTTTTCAACGCGCTCTTTTGCCTTTTTATAGAGTTTATCATCGATATAGGCCTGTTGCGTTTCTATCGGCGTCACTTGTTGGGTCAACATCGGTAAGCGCACAACAAAATTTGCGCTATCTTTTTCAATTGCGATCTGTTTGTCGGTCAGTATGGCGTAACGCTGTTTTATATTCTGTAGGCCAACGCCACTACTTTTTTTGACCACCTGCTTTTCTTGAAAATTATTTTCGACGACTAGGCTGCCATCCTGCTCGAAAACCTTGATATGAAGCGGCCGTTCTGAAGTGACCACGTTGTGCTTTACGGCATTTTCCAATAGCAATTGTAGCGATAACGGAACGATTTTCGCTTCGGGATTACTACTTTGTTCGGGGATATCAAAAACGATACTGTCCTCAAACCGCATCTTCAACAATCGAACATAGGTTTTGGCAAACTGAAGCTCTTCGTCCACCGAAACCAAATCTTTATTTTTTTGTTCAAGTACGTATCGATACACCTTTGAAAGTGAAGTTGTAAACTTTTGTGCTTGATAGGGGTCTTCTTCTATAAGACTCGTCAATACGTTCAAGCTGTTGAACAAAAATGGGGATCGAGCTGGTTTTTTAGGGCATCGAATTTAGCCGATGCGGTACCAGCGATTATTTTTTGTTCTTTGACCTTTTTATCCTGTCTTTGCTTATAGTATAAGACAATATAAAAAATAGAGGCAACAACTAATCCGATTATCATGTAGGGCCCATAGCCTAAGAACGTTTCTTGAGCCCAAAAATCATTAAATGAAAAATCGTAGATTCCGACAAGGAGAATGATTCGGGCAATAAATGCTCCAACAAACGTAAAGACAATGTGACCCAGCAGCGCAATAATCAAACCTCTTATCGTAAATAGGCTCTTTTTATAATTGTGGGTATAATATTCGTACCAAAAGGAGTTTGTGGCGTACAGAACAATCGAGAAAATCATATTGTTTCTAACCTCTTTCCAAATATCATTGATTTCGCCACTTAAAGTACCATTGAAATACAATATGGTTACCAATATAATGGAAATGAGAACCCCGATTAGAAGGGCATTACCTATATGTTTCAGAATTCTTTGCATCAACGAATTTTATTTACCACAATTTTCCAAAGTGGCCTCTGCCTGATCTTTGCCCCAATTGGGATGAAAATCGGACTCAGGCTTAAAGTTATTGAAAAGTTCGATAGCGCGCTCGACATCTTTGCAATACGGAGTCACATCGCCGCCGAAGTATTGGGCCGAACCCATATCCCACTGCGCCTTTGAAAACACTACTCGTGGGTTATCAGGAGCCAACTCTGCGGCTTTTGCATAAATGGAGGTCACTTTTGGTGCCAATGTCATGCCGTATGTTTCCCCATCGAACGCCACCCAAGCCGTATGCACCATCGCCTGCTGCACCAATATTTCCGGATTATCGGGAGAGATAGCTTTCGCAATATCAACAGACTCTTGCGCTTTTTCCAATTGTTGGGTCAATTTCTCTTTGTCCTTTTCTCCGAAGGAAATCACTGTATTCACTTGTGCTACATAATAGTGCGGCAGCCAATTGTCCAATTCGACAGAGGCGATGCGCTCGAACATATTCGAAGCTTCAGCGGTCTTGCCCTCGCCCCAAAGCTGAAAGGCTTTTTGCATGCCTTTGGTGTATTGGTCTTGGGCCATCGACATTGAGGTCGCGACCAATGCAATAATCAGAATTACTTTTCTCATGGTTTTCAATTTTAAAGTTTAATAGTTTGTTTTTTAATTTTTTCCGTGATTTCGAATTTGGCATCCTCCCATGTTGGAGGGCCAAAATTAGCTGGCGCATTATTCGATGCACCGGTATCTTCTTTGGGAATTCCTAGAAAATTTGTGTCCAATTCCCCATTATCGTTCTCATCATGGTACAGTGATACAGCATAAACACCTTTAGGAACATCATCAAATCGTGCCTTGCTCTTGCCATTTTCAATTTTTACGGAAACCGCCTTAAAAGGCTTTTTTAACCAATTGTCATCAGAATCATAGAGTCCGACAAGTATTTTGCCTTCTGAACTTTCAATATTGGTTATTTCGATTTCAATGGTAACCCCATTGTTTTCCTGGGCCGTAGCGCCGACCGCCCAGAGTATCAAAAGTATCGTTACGATGTTTTTCATAGTAGTTCGATTTAAATTCGAGTATCGCACAAATTTGATGGGATTTCATGATAAAAAGGAAAAAGAAATACCGAGTTGTAGGTTTCAAGGGATGAATTGTACAAAGTCGAGACCAATAAAAAAGTCCAACAGTTTAACTGTTGGACGATTGTATTATATTTAAAGTCGATTTAGGAAAAAGTAAATTCAGGAAGCTTTATAATCTCCCCGCCTTTTAATGCCGATTCATGGGCCAAAATACCCACACAGGTAATATTCGCCGATTGTTTGGCATTTGGGTAAGGCGATTTACCGGTTATCAAAGCGTCAACAAAAGCATGCACCAAATGCGGATGCGAACCTCCATGACCCGCACCTTGGGTAAATGATAAATGCTGATTGTCATCAGTATCATAAACCCCTTGGGTTGTAAATGACTGGATTTCTTCAGGAAGTAGTTTGGCAAAATCAGGACTTTCAACTTCTTCAGGAATTTCGGGCTCGGGTTTTTTGGCTGTATGAACCACTAAGGGTTTTCCTTCTATCAATGGCCATTCTACTGATTTTTTTGAGCCATATACTTCGAAACTTTCACGATACTGTCGTGCCACGTCGAATAACGAACGATACACTTGTGCACTCAAATCGGAGTTTCGGAATTTAATGTGCGTAGTCTCCACGGCATAAGGGGAATTGTATTCGCCAATCAATTCCTCACGAATGGTTCCAGAGCCAAAACATGAAACATATTCCGCTTCGTCTCGGGTCAATGCCAAAATAGGCCCCACGCAATGTGTAGCGTAGTGCATGGGAGGAAGACCGGGCCAATAATTAGGCCAGCCATCCATATCTTGTTGGTGACTGGCTTTTAGAAATTGAATTTTTCCCAATTCACCATTTTCATATAATTCTTTCATGTACAGAAATTCGCGAGCATATACCACCGTTTCCATCATCATATAGGTCAGTCCGGTTTCTTTGGTCAAGCGAACGATTTCCTCACATTCTTCTACCGTTGTGGCCATGGGTACGGTACAGGCCACATGTTTACCCGCTTTCAATGCTTGAATGGACTGTTCGCCGTGATTGGGTATCGGGGTATTGATATGTACTGCATCGATATCAGGGTCTTTAAGTAGTTCCTCGTATGACGTATACCTTTTTTCAATACCAAAAGCATCGGCTATTTCATTTAGCTTTTCTTCGTTTCGTTGGCATAAGGCAACCAACTCGGCATTGGGGTATTTTTGATAAATGGGGATAAACTCGGCCCCAAAACCTAAACCGACAATCGCTACTCTGATTTTCTCGCTCATTTTATAAATCCTAATCGTTAAATGTATGTTTTAAAAATTCCAATCCTTTACGGGCAAATTCATCTTGACTTGGTGCCAATTTTTTCCAGATATTCACGGCTGCTGCCAGCTCTATATTTTCAGGGGTAAAACTCTCAATAACTATGGAACCGGAGTAATTTACCTCAGCTAGACCTTTTGCAAATTCGTTCCAAGGCGTTAGTCCCGTACCGGGAATTCCTCTATGGTTTTCAGAAACCTGAATATGGATTAATTTGTCTCCAGCAGTCTGAATGGCTTTACGAAAATCCTGTTCCTCAATGGTCATGTGAAAACTATCCAAAATAATTTTCATGTTATCTTCATCAATGTCATTCAGCAGACTGACCATATCTTCAGCCGTATTGATTAAATCGGACTCAAATCGATTCAAAGGCTCTAAAGCGATTTCTAGATTATATTTTCTTGCAATTTCCGCCAAGGCTCTCAAATTAGTGACCGCCCTGCCCCACTCCGCTTTTTTTCGGCTTCGGATGCCAATCTTGCCTTACCAACAGCGGCATAAAGCGGTCCGGCAACAAAGCTTACACCCAATCTTGCGGCAAGTTCAAAACATTTTTCAGCATGTTCAAAACAATTCTGATGTAGTGAGGCATCGGCAGAAGTTAAATCCTTATCATCGCCAAAAACAATACAGATTGATGGTTCGAGTCCATTTTCTTGCAATGCTTTTTTAACGACCGTAACATCTATAAAAGATGGGTCTTCAACAGGAATTTCCACCACATCAAAACCCATTTCCTTTATTTTTGGAAATAGATGTATGGATGCCGTTGTAAAGGGAGCTTCCCACAACCATGTACTCACCCCAAACTTTAGCTGTTTGCTCATTTAAATCGGATTGGCCACAACTTTCATTACTCCTCTCATGATTTTCCAATGCCCGGGAAATGTACAGACATAAGGATATTCACCGGGTTTGGACGGAACCGTAAAACGTAACCTCACCTTTTCGCCAGGGTTTACCATAGCGGTCGAATACAATACTTCAGGCATACTTGGAATGTAATTTCGAGCCTCACCATTTGGATCCTGAGCCATTTTATCCGCTACGGCACCTACCTTTTCAAGGCTCCCTTGTTCTAAAATCAAAATATTGTGCAACATGAAATCATTATTCTCGAATACTAAGGTTACCGTACTTCCTGCCGTTACTTCGAATTCGCTCAAATCATACTTCATTTCATTCTGAATCGTCTTAATGTTGATGACCGTGCCTTCATCCCCTACATTCATTGCCTCATCAACTTCAACCAAAGGTTTATCGTAGTTTTCTGCAAAAACAGCTGCGATAGAAGCGCCCCCAAAAGCGTTATTCGAAACTTCTGAAAAATCGGTTTCCACCTCATATTTCCAAGCACCAGCTAAAGAAACCTTGTTATCACCTGAACGAATGAATAGTTGTTTGGCTTCTCCATAGATACCACCTCCTTGGCCGGTATCCTCTACACGTATCGCTATGGTGTTTTCACCTTTGTTCAATATTCCTACAGGTACATTATAATAGCGATTTTTCGCGTGTTCGTTTTCCGTAAGTCCTATTTGAACTCCATTGATATAAGCAATATCCGAATCATCAATTGGACCTAAGGAAACGTATGTGGAAGCATTCGTGCTAAAATTAAAATCGCGCCGAAACCAAATAATGCCATCCATTTGCAGTCCAGCATCTTCAATGTATTGGGGTAAATCCATAGTCTTCCAAGAACCGTCATCATAATCCGTTGCCTGTCTTTTTACTTTGGCAACAGACGCCAGTTTAGCATCAGGATTTTCCGCAACATATTGCTTCATGAAACCTGCGCCATGACTACTCGCTGCGGCATACACGGCTTTTGAGAGCCAGTTATCTTCGGTAATAGTACTTTCCTTGCTTAATTGGTATAGTTGACTTCCTAAAGATTCAGTTGCTGGTCTTTCCACATAATACAGCAAAGCAGCCATTTTTACTGAGGCATCTTTATCATTTAAAATCTTGGCTTTGTTCAAAGCAGCATCTGTTTTCTCATTTCGAGGAAGCATCTGAATAGCAGCCTTTCGAACAGCTGCTGCTGGATGAAATAAGGCGCCTGCTACTGCATTGGTTGCATCTTCATCCACACCCAAAACACCTAAACCTTCAATCGTCCATAAGGCATGTAATGCACTAGGGTTCATTCCTTGAGCATCTACTTTGGTGTCATTTATCAATTTGTAAAGCGAACCCAACACATCGGTATTGGCACGCTCTACCAATAAGCGTTGAGCGGTCATGCGCCAGAACATGTTTTCATGGGATAAAGCTTCTACCAATTCATCTGGATTATCTTTACTTAAGACTAGAGGGTCTTGAGTTTCGACTGCTTTTGGTATAACACGCCAAATACGACCTCTAGATTTATCGCGTAAGGGATTTACATAGGCATTACCCTCTCCGTTTTCGCCTGTAAATCCACCAAAACTTTCCGTTGGTGTTGGGTTATGCTGTACGATAAAATTATACCAGTCGGCCACCCAAACGTTTCCATCGGGACCGACTTTAGCTTCTACCGGAGATACCCATTCATCGGAACTTGCAAAAAGATTACCCCCATCCTTTTCCACATAACCGGCGCCATTTTTTTCGATTTTCGCGATATGTACCAAGCCCCCTGTTGGCTCGCAAACAAAGGCTACTTTATTCCAATATGAACTTGGATACGTTCTAGCCGTATAAAAATGATGCCCTGCTGCGGCCGTAAATCCACCAAAAACGTCTACTTGCCTATAATTGGGTGTGATAGGTTTCATATCATAATGCCCATCAATTTTCATACTTCCCTGGGCCAGTATGCCATCCAAACCTTTCATGGCAGCATCGGTCATCCCCAAAAAGACGCTGTGGGTATTGTTCGCCGTTGAGGCAAAAATGGAATTGTCTTCGGTGATTCCCAGTCCCCAAGTATTGTTACTGGTTCCGGTCAAAACCTCAAAGTATTTTTTCTTCGGATTAAAACGATACACATCTTGACTGAAATCGTAGGTTTTATCATAAATAGTTCCTTCAAAACCCGAGTAACCCACAACTCCATACAGATTGTTATCCATGCCATATTGCAAGTTCGAAGGACCTGCATGCGTATCGGATACGCCCCAACCATCAATGATGGTTTCGCGGACATCAGCTTTATCATCACCATCCGTATCTTTTAAGAACAGAAAATGCGGGGCTTGTGAAACCACAATGCCACCATCATAGAATGAGAAACTGGTAGGAATATTCAATTGCTCTGCAAAAACAGTAACCTTATCAGCCTTTCCGTCGCCGTTGGTGTCCTCTAAAATCTTCACTTTATCATCACCGATTCCGTTTTCCTCACGCACCGTGTTCGGGTAATCAACGGTTTCAATCACCCAAAGGCGTCCTTTCTCATCCCAATTCATCGCAATAGGATTGATAATATCAGGTTCCGACGCGAACAACTCCAGCTTAAAACCTGCAGGTACTTGAATTAATTTTTCAGATTCTTGAGGAGTTAGCGGCAATTGGTATTTGGGAGCTGGATTCCGCTTTTCATAATTAGGAATTCCGGACCGCTCTTCATAAACCAATGTGGGCATATCGACCATAAAATCTGTCCAATTCTTTTTGGCAGTTTCGTCAACCGCCCAAAGAATTCCTTCTTTAACCAAATTCTGAAAACCTGCATTTTGCCAAGTGCGTTCGTCATGACCAAAAGCCGTGTAGAACACTTTTCCCTTTCCATAATTCTTTACCCAAGTATAGGGCTCATGGTGGTCACCTTCAACACGTTCCATTAATACAGTAATGTCTTCTGCTATTTTATCATGATTGTAGGTTTCATCCCAAGTTTCGAATTCGGCAACCGTTTTCATGATTGGATGCTTTTTATTTACTATGGAAGCTGTAAAAGTGCCGGTTCCGTGGTCCATAAATTGGGCGCCCACCAAATCGATGTATTTCGGGGAGTTCTTAAAACAGAAACTTGCGGAATGTAAGGGAATAAAAGCATGTCCGTCAGAAACAAAATTCATAAGGGCCTTTTCTTGCGAGGGATTTATCGATTCATGGTTGGCATAAATGATCAATCCATCATATATATTCAAATTTTTGGCATTTATGTCATTCACATCTTCTGTATAGGTAATGTTAATACCATCTTTGGTCAAAGCTGACGCGAGAATGGGAAAGTACGCCCGAGAATTATGATGCTCTTGTTCATATCCCAAGAAAAGGAGTTCAATGCGGCGTGGCATATCATCAACCACATATTTATGATCTGATTTACAAGCGAATAAAAAAAATAGGGGCAGTAAATAGGATAAAAATCCCTTAGATATAATCTTCATAGTTGTTGGTGGTTGCATATAACCAAGGTAATAAATTAATGGTTAGTTAATAAATATGGTAATTTCATAGACAAGCATGTTGGTTTTGTCTTTAAAAAAAACCAAATGTGTTCGCTATCTTCAATTTCATTAAATTCGGCAACTTAAAATATTACTCACTCATGATGAGGTCACAATTTTAGTCTATGACCAAAAAATTAAAACGAAACTTTGTATCGGGGCTTTTAAGAACACTTACCCGATGGAACCGCTATATACCTCTTAGCAAATTTCCGATGGGCTATTTTTACTCGCCCATTGTTTCAAAACACGATATCGACGGTTTTGAAAATCAGATTTGGGAAGAACAGAATGGTAATTTTATTTCAAGTATCGATTTAAATACCGATGCGCAACTTCAATTGGTAAAGGAGTTTAAAAATTACTATGCAGAGTTGCCATTTTCCGAGCAAAAGACCGATACTACGCGATATTATCTCGATAATTCGTCATACGCCTACACCGATGGCATCATGTTATATTCCATGATACGGCATTTTCAACCCAGACGTATCATCGAAATCGGTTCAGGGTATTCTAGTGCTATGATGTTGGATACCAAAGAATTATTTAATCCCAAGATGGAAATAACCTTTATCGACCCCTATCCTAAAAAATTATATAGCACTTTCAAGAAATCTGACACTTCGTCGTGTACCGTTTTGGATAAAAAAGTGCAATCTGTTTCTTTGGATGTTTTTAAAACATTGGAAGCCAACGATATTCTTTTTATCGATAGCAGCCATGTGAGTAAAACCGGAAGCGACGTAAACTATGAACTTTTCAAGATTCTTCCGGTATTACAATCTGGGGTTATCATTCATATTCACGATATATTTTATCCTTTTGAATATCCTAAAGAGTGGGTCTATGACGGTCGAAATTGGAACGAAGCCTATTTAATGCGTGCCTTTCTAAGTCACAATACGGATTATGAGATTTTGTTGTTTTCCCATTATTTACATACAAGACATCCTGAAGTTTTCAAGAATATGCCATTAGCCTACAAAAATCAAGGTGGTAATTTGTGGATTCGGAAGAAATAAGCTTTAACACTATGGAAGAGCCGTGCAGTATTGTGTGCCGATGTTCCTATTGATTTCCCTTAATTTTACAATATGGTCAAACATGTTCAAATCCGCCTGACCCTTGAAGAAGAGGCGCATGAGGGAAGCCTAAAGCAAAGGATTGCGAAATACCTCGGGCTCTCGCAAGAGGAATTTAGCTTTAAAATTCTCCGAAAATCCATCGATGCCAGAAAACCAGAAGTCGTTTTCAATTACAAATTGGCCGTCTTCATTGGAGAGAATCCCCCTAAAGAACAATACACCTTCGAGTACCGAGATATTTCCAAAGCCAAGCCCATACACATCATTGGATTCGGACCAGCGGGTATGTGGGCCGCCCTGCGCTGTTTGGAGCTTGGCTTCAAACCTATCGTTCTAGAACGCGGTAAGAATGTACAAGACCGACGACGTGACCTAAAAGCCATCAACCAAGACCATATCGTAAACGAAGATTCGAATTATTGCTTTGGGGAAGGTGGTGCAGGCACGTATTCCGACGGAAAACTCTACACCCGAAGCTTGAAACGCGGCGATGTTCGGCGCATTTTTGAGAGTTTGGTCCACCATGGCGCTACCGAACAAATTCTAATCGATGCCCACCCTCATATCGGCACGAACAAGCTGCCGAAAATTGTACAAAACATTAGGGAGACGATTTTGAAACATGGCGGCGAAGTCCATTTAAATACTAAAGTAACAGATTTCATAATACATAATAACCAATTGAAAACCATTGTTTTAAAAAATAAAATTGAAATGGAGGTCAATCGCGTTATCTTGGCAACGGGGCATTCGGCCCGTGATATTTTTTACCTGCTTGAAAAGAAGAAAATCACCTTAAAAGCAAAGTCGTTCGCCATGGGAGTTCGGGTGGAACATCCGCAGCATATCATCGATTCCATTCAATACCATTGTTCTGGTTCAAGAAACGAATTGCTTCCGGCGGCAGCTTACAGCTTGGTCCAGCAGGTTAAAGGTCGAGGCGTATATTCATTTTGTATGTGTCCCGGTGGATTCATCGTTCCAGCAGCAACTGCTCCAGGAGAGGTGGTCGTCAATGGCATGTCTCCTTCCAAAAGAAATAATCTATATGCCAATTCGGGTATAGTGGTAGAAATCAATGTGGATACCGATATCCCCAAATACGAGCGGTTCGGAACTTTGAAGGGCTTGGAATATCAAAAAGACTTGGAGCGTTTGGCTTTTACTTCCGGCGGACGAACACAAACGGCTCCCGCACAACGATTGACAGATTTTGTAGAAGGAAATATTTCAGAAGACCTCAACCCTACCTCCTATCAACCCGGGCTCAAATCAGCGCCCTTACATTCGCTCCTTCCGAAATTAATCGGAAGCCGTCTACGTGCCGGATTTACCGAATTCGGAAAGAAAATGAAGGGCTACTACACCTCGGAAGCCAATATTGTGGGCGTTGAGTCAAGAACCTCATCACCGGTCACCATCCCTAGAAATGAGCATTTGGAGCATCCTGAAATCAAAGGCCTTTTCCCGTGTGGTGAGGGTGGTGGTTATGCAGGGGGTATTGTGTCCGCCGCAATGGATGGTGAACGATGTGCAGAGGCGGCCGTTGCAAATCTATAATCTACTAGAACTTAGTTTCTATTGACCCGGTAGGTAATTCTTTTGTTTGTAATTACGTTGCAGAGACTAATATTCAAAGTGGTCGTGGCCGTAATATTAAGAGGGGGGTCTCCCACCATACCACCATATTCGACCACATAGCCTTGTGCCGAATAAGCGCCGCTTGTAGCTGTAACATTGGGTAGATCGTTCCAAGAACCTGGTGACGATGTAACCGAGGGATCGGTGATGTGGGCATAATTTTCCTGACCATCAATTCCATTATCCGGGTAATCATTGGGTTCACCTGAATTCCAAAAAGCAAAGGTCAGTTCGGTACCTCCCGCAGCCCCGCTCCAAAATTGAGTTCCGGCCTCGGGTCCGGTCACCCATCGCCATTCTCCTTCAACGGCGGCATCCGTTGCCCCTATCCAACCCACGCCTTGCGCCTGAGAACCCGAAAAATCAGCTTCCGCCTGCGAGGTCAAAGTGGCTAGATAGCCTTGCAAACCGAAATAGGTTCGATTGCTCGCAGCGATTTCGGCATCCGTCCAGCTAATATTGGGATCAGAAACAAACTCGTAATAATGGCTTGTCGAAGGCAAATAATTGGCCTCGCCAACGGTAATCGAAAATTGTCTGATACCCGACGGACTTGCCGAACTTGATGAAAATTCCGTTGCGAGTACGGCCGCTTCAAATTCGATATAAGTCGCAGGGCCTTGAAGTGTGAGCTCTCCTTGAACGGCATCCCAAGTTGGCGTTATACTGGGATGACTTCCCGTTAGGGTAAGTAAATCTTCCCCATTGACGTAACCTCCTGAAATTTGAATATAAACGGCAGTGGTAGAGGTATCGTCAGGATCCGTAATCGTAATGCTTTGGGCAACCGGCATAGAGGCCCCGGGACAATAGACTTGATTTCCAGAACCAACGACCAGTGGAGGCTGGTCAGGTATTTCTGCCGTGAACAGCACATTATCGATGTAATATCTATCGTTACTACCGTCCCAAACACCATCGGTTGCAACGAACCGTATGGCAGAACTAGCACTAATCTCGGCCGGAGCCAAGTCATAGCTTAAACTGTTCGTACCTGATATCGTCGCAATGGTGATAAAGCTAGAACCATTGAATAACTGCACATCCATTGATTCATCCCCTACATCACGGTCATAATCCAATGTTAAAGTCACATCGTTATAGGGCGACAAATCAAGGTTTCTGGTTATATATCGGGTATCAAGATTCTGAAAACGCAGACGATCGCCCACAATTCTCATACGTCCGTTACTTGGGTTTGTACCCTCCCCTGTTTCTGTCCAATTACCCAGAAAAAGCTCAGATCCATCACTATTCGCGTAACTGACACTTTGAAAGTTATCGGCAAAGGTATCCTGACCACGGAGTTGGCAGAAATATAAAAATGAAACGATATAAAGAAAGATTTGTAGAACTCTCATTATTGAAGTTGACAAAAAGTAAGGTAATCACTCTAGAAAAGGCAAAGTAAATACGTAAGTATTGGCTTACAAAATTTTTGTTGTAAGATGCCGTAAACACATGTTCAAAGGCCTTGATATTGTGGTGATAGGTTTTTCAAAGACTATCTTTCAAACGAATGATTTGCCTATTAAAATCGTTATCCATTGTTTAACTGTATCTTTGCGGCTTATTTGAAATTATGACTTTTAAAGACCTCGGCATTGCCGAACCCATACTTCGTGCTGTTGAGGCCGAAGGTTACACCACTCCCACTCCCATTCAAGAACAAGCAATTCCTATCTTACTGAAAGGAAAAGACCTTTTGGGTGTAGCCCAGACCGGTACTGGAAAGACAGCGGCTTTTGGCATTCCAATCCTACATCATTTATATGAAGGCATCAGCCTTCGCGACAATAAAAGAAAAAAATCAAGGCTTTGGTAGTGACGCCTACGCGCGAACTTGCCATTCAAATAGGCGAAAGTTTTACCGCCTACGGAAAGTTTACCGGACTTCGAAATACGGTAATCTTCGGTGGGATAAAACAAGGAAAACAGGTAAGTGCACTGCGCAATGGAGTCGATATACTCATAGCCACCCCCGGCAGACTCTTGGATCTCATGAATCAAGGCTTTATCACTTTTAGAGACCTTGAAGTCGTGGTGCTCGATGAGGCGGATCAGATGTTGGATATGGGCTTTATACATGACATCAAAAAAATCATCGCCAAACTACCGCCAAAACGACAATCACTTTTCTTTTCGGCGACCATGCCCAAGGATATCGTCGAACTTTCCAGAAAGATGTTAGGCGATTTTGAAAGGGTCACGATAAAACCGGAGCAAGCGACCGCCGAGAAGGTAGAACAAGGTGTTTATTTTGTTTCTAAACAAAACAAGCCGAAATTGTTGGCCTATCTTTTAAAGGAACGGCCGAATGACTCCGTGCTCGTTTTTTCGCGCACAAAACACGGTGCGAATAAAATCGTGAAGAAACTGGCACAAGCGGGAATAAAGTCCGCTGCCATTCACGGCAATAAATCCCAGACCGCCCGCCAAAAGGCCCTGGGCGATTTCAAGGATGGGAAACTACGGGTATTGATCGCCACCGATATCGCCGCCCGTGGTATAGATGTCGAGGAACTTTCCTTGGTCGTCA
Source organism: Maribacter halichondriae (assembly GCF_027474825.1). Lineage (GTDB taxonomy): Bacteria > Bacteroidota > Bacteroidia > Flavobacteriales > Flavobacteriaceae > Meishania > Meishania halichondriae. Next base: position 181,148 of record NZ_CP107030.1, read on the forward strand.
ACTATGATCTTCCGAACGTTTCTGAAACTTATGTACACCGAATCGGGCGAACAGGTCGGGCCAGTGCAAGCGGCATCGCCCTTTCATTTTGTGATAAAGAGGAAAGGCCCTATTTACAAGATATAGAAAAACTCATAAAGCAAGAAGTACCCAGAATGCCGGAGCATCAATTTGTCGATGACGATGACGACGAACCGGAAACGCCACAACAACCCCAAAAGCCGAGAAATCCGAATTCATCGAGAAATCGAAATAGAAATCGAAACCGTTCGGGAAATTCCAATTATAGGGGCGGAAACAATCAAAATCGGAATCGAGGCAGCAATAAGTCTCGTGGGAGAGATTGATATCTTATGCCGAAAAGCCGAAAAAGTCGTTCCCCGACCCTAAAGGGTGGACTTTTTCTGGATTTTGCAAATAACAACAATTTCGTCAAAATCATACTAAAACCCAAAAAGGTTCTCCCATGACTGGATGGAGCCGATTTCCACTCCCTTCAGGGTTGGGGAAAGGAAATCGGCGGTGTAAAAAGAATAAATTCCCTATTTTGTCCAATATAAAGAAATGGAATTCCTTGGAAAAAGATTGGTCGAAAATAACAGGAATGCACGATGGGGCTTCTCCAGAAATCTTTAAAACGCGGAAAAGCTAAGGTCTAGGATGACCAAATCTGAAAAAAAGTTATGGGAATACCTAAAGGGAAAACCATTAGGATTCAAATTTCGAAGACAACATCCCATAAACACCTATATTTTAGACTTCTATTGTCATAAAAAAAGACTTTCCATAGAACTGGATGGTGAATATCATGATAGTCTTGAACAAACTGAGAAAGACTTCGACCGAACAAAATACTTAAATGGAATTGGCGTACAGGAACTTCGATTCAAAAACTCCGAGGTACTTAAAAATATTGAAACAGTAATTAGTTCTATTGAGGAAGAGCTACGCAAGGGTTCTATTTATGCTTGAAACAGGTGTTCGTAGCTTTGTAAAAACCACCATCACGCCGTCAATTCCAACTATCGGCGCGGAAACAACCAAAATCGGAACAGAAACAGCAATAAATCAAGGGGTCGGGATCAATTTTTTAGTCAAAAACCACTATAAGTCTTACATACATAAAAACCCTATGGCATTTTAGCCATAGGGCCAATGTAAAATTATCTTTGAAACTGTTTTAGGCTTTTTTGCTAACGCGCCATTCTAACCAATTCAGCCATATAAACATATTTCATATCCCTAGCCGCCATACCTTCTTGCATCAACTTTGTTTTTGCTGGAGTTGACCCCTCCTCCCAATCAATATTTTGATTTAACGCCTGCTTATAACCATCGAACATGCTAACGGTCATGTGCGAGGCATAGGTATCACTTCCTATAGGGCTCATAAACCTGATCAATCCCCAACTGGTCTTCTCACCTGCATCGACTGCCTTTTGATGTAAGGTCTGAAAGACTTCTTTTTCCGCTTTTTCGTAGGTGCCGTAATTCATAAGGTCTACCTTCATCATATCCAATTGGGCAACAGTACCTAGAACCATTTCGGATGGTGATGAACCTGTGGTTGTGGCGATTTCTTCGGCATATATCCGAACTGCCAAATCTCGATTTTTAGATGAACCATTGAGTTTGTCCATCAGGTCGGCTTCATTCATATTTGGATAGGCAGCTTTGGCTCTATCCATAAGATTACTCCAGCTACTACCATCCATCATTTTGACAGGGTCTTTGTATAGCGAGACTGTCAGATACTGAAAATCTTGCATTTCGCCACCTGGCTTTAATGTCCATAAGTCCCAACCCATGATGTCTCCTGCTTTTACGCGTTGTTCTTGGATCTTTTGCCAAAACTCCTCGGTTTCTCCATAGGCAGCTTCCTGTTCATTATCCACTTTCATGAATTCGAAAACCAGATATAATTTTTCCTGTGCATTGGCCATTACACCGAACAGCATCAATACGGCAATCAGTACTACTTTTTTCATGTTCTATTATTTTATTGGTTAGTAGAATTCGTTTGGGCCATGAACATGGACATTTTGTTAATATCCCAAATTCGAATTCCTAATTATGGTTCCCCCGAACCATATACTAATGGTAGTGGATTTAATCCGTAAAAGAATTGAAAACAGGACGAACATGTGCTTTAAGTGTCCCAAGCGGTACTTTGAGCTATCGAGCAGTACTTTTCTAGGGGTTTGAGCTTATCAAATGGTATGTAGGCGATTCAACAACGGTTCTTTGTGCGATTTTCCAATGGGGATTACCTTTCTTCCTACCTCTAAATGACCGTCGGCTAAAACATCCAACTTTGACAAATTAATTATAAAAGATCTGTGCACTCGAATAAACATTGGCTTTGGAAGCTTTTCTTCCATCGTTTTAAGCGTACTCGTCAGCACGTGATTGGTATTATCGGTAACCAAAGTGCAATAGTTACGATCTGCCTCGATATATAGAATGTTTTCCAAAAGTAACTTTTCCATCCTACCGTTGTGGCGAACAAAGATTCTGTCGTCAAGTACTTCAATATGTCGAACATTTTTCAGGGTTTCTTTCTTTTCCCTTACCTGCTCGACCACCAAGGCAACGGTGCGCTGCAAATCCAATTTATTAAAGGGTTTTGATATAAAGGCATACGGATGGGTTTCTTTAGCCTTTGAAAAAGTTGCCTCATCGCTATTGGCCGTAAGATAGATTACCGGAATGTCATGTTTTTTGTGAATGGCCGAAACCGTTTCTATACCGTTCAGGGCTCCTTTTAGATTGATATCCATTAAAATCACATCCGGTCCATAGTTTACGGCATGCGCAATGGCTTCTTCCCCTCGTGATTCAATACCTGTTACCTCATATCCTAAGTTCAATAGCTGTAACGATATATTCGCGGCGATGATCATATCATCCTCAACGATCAATATTCTAGTTCTTCCCTCCATTTTAAGCGGCCTTGTTCAGTTGAAATTCAAAGAAAACGGAAGTTCCGTTATCTACCGTCAGTTTCATGCTACCATCCAATTGCTTGGTCAAAAGTTCAATGAGCTGTGTACCAAAACCAGTACCCTTTTGTGGATCGCTTTCTATTCTACCTATGCCGTTGTCGGCTACTTTAAGGTGAACTTCGGATCCTACCTCGCTAAGACTGATTTCAATCCGTCCTGAGCCATCCTTTGTAAAAGCATACTTTAAAGAATTTGAAATTAATTCATTGACAATCAATCCAATAGGAATCGCGATATCAACATTAAGTTCAATTTCTTTCATGTCACAAATAAGTATAATTTGCTCTCGAGCCCCAAAGGAATCGATGATGAAATCACCCAGATTTTTGAAATATTCCTTCATTTCGATGGCGGCCAAACTCTTACCCTGATATAGTTTTTGATGTATTATGCTCATACTCTGAACCCGCTGTTGGCTCTTTTGTATGGCCTCGATAGTATCTGGGTCATCAATTTGAGCAGATTGTAACGACAAAAGGCTTGACACAATTTCAAGATTGTTCTTTACACGGTGATGGATTTCTTTTAATAAAAACTCCTTTTCTTTGTTCTGCTTCTGCAAAAGTTGGTTGATCTTGAACTTGTTCTGCATGGCCTTAATAGCTAACACAAGCAATAGTAATAGTAAAACGGCTATGATCAAGAACAAGTTTTGTCGTGTTCGCTGTTTTATTATTTGGGTTTCCTGCAACTCGATCGTACTCTCTTTTTGCGCCACATCGAACTCCGTGCGAAGCCTTGAGATGCGTTGGTCGGCCTCAGCTGTAAAAACCGCACTTTTATACTTGTCATATTCGGCGAGGGCCTGATAAGCCTCCTGATATTGATAGTTTCCCGCATATGCCTTCCCCAGGGCCTCATAAGCCTGGCTCAGGAAAAAATTGTCCCCAAATTCGTCGGTGGCAATGGTAATGCATTTTTGAAGGCTTTCAATGGCACCAGAATATTTTCCCTGCAGGTTATACAGTTTTCCAATGGATAACCAACTGCGCATGGTCATAAAATTATTGTCCAGTAATTCGGCATATTTTAGTGCATCGGCACCGGCCTCCTCAGCTTTTTCGAATTCGTTTTGATATGCGTACAAGTCGAGCAAATAAATGTACGCGTCGCTTAAATTATTATAAAAGCCGTAGCGCTCACCAATAGCTACGGAGTGTTGGAAATAGTTTAGGGCCTTGTCGAATTCATTCAAAGACACATAGTTATTGCCGACGACGAACAAGGTGAAATCATAGTCCAAATCATTGATACCACGTTCCTCAAAGAGCGCCAGTGATTTAAGTCCATATTCCAATCCTGCTTCAAATTTGGACTGTTTCCAAAACAAATTGCTCAGATCGCTATAGGCCATGGCCATGGCCCTTTTGTCGTTCAATTTCTGGCCCAGAGAAAGGGTTTCAAGAGCAAAGTCCGCGGCACTACCCAATTTTCCACGCCGCTCGTGCACATAACCCAATTGCGTGATGAGATGGGCCAAATCGGTTTCACGAACTTTGGTCTTTGCGTTTTCAAGCACCCGCTCGGCCTCATCGAGTTTTTCCATTCGCAGCAATATGGCCCCTTGGGTTATCTGAAATCGACCTTGCCATAAGATGTTTTTTTTGGCCGAAGTCAATTGCAATCCAATTTCGGTGAAATCCATCGCTTTTGGCAAATTGCGGGTGTGCCAATAATATGCCAAATCATTTAGTATAGAGAATTTTAGGGAGTCGGGTCTTGCTTTCGGATAGGCTTGCTCCAAAGTATCCAAATAGGAAGTTCCAAAATTATCGGTATCCACAAAGACCTTTTTGTAAGGCTTTTCGCTTTCAAAATCGATAATCTGGGCAAGAGTAAGACCGCAATTCAAAAAAGAAAGGATGCAAAAACAGATGGCTTTATAAAAAAAGCTTTGCATGCAAGGGTCCGGTTGTCTACGGGGGGAACGGTTGAATGTTAAATATACAACAATTATGGCATATATCGTTCGATAAATAATAGTGTGCATTCGGACAAGGAAACCATACGTTCGTCCTAAATCGGTTCAAAAGGCTTTAGTAATTGACTTTATTTAAGTTGTCTTAGTATCAGTGCTATGAGCGTTCCCCCAGAATGAACAAGCAATCTTGCCTAAAATGGGAACCATGAAAATTATAGGCCTTACTTACCTTTTATTTCTTGCGTTAAACGTTTCCTGCAAAGGCGATGTTCAAAGTACTCCTAACATGAAGGAGCAAATCAGCCAAAATCAAATTTCCTCAAATCTAAATTGCTTTGTGGATCATGCATGGAATGGCCAAAACGTCGACTCCCTTAGGTCGATATCCACCGAAAATGTCATCAGAAACCAAAACGGAATCGAGGTGGCAAGCAACCAAAACGAGCTGGAGGCCAATATGAACATCTTTTTTACCGCTTTCCCAGACCTGCACCTACAATTGGAACACAGCGATATACAAAACGACGATGTTTACCTGCAATGGACTTCAACGGGCACTAATACCGGGATTTTCGGCGAATCGGCACCTACTGGGAAAAAAGTAAAGCTCCAAGGTATCTCGCATTTACATTTTAATGCCGAAGGAAAATTGGTGCAAGAAGATGTCTATTACAACGAGCTAGAACTGTTGCAGCAATTGGGCTATACCCTGAACCCACCAGTATTGGAATAACCAGTAAACATAAATAATAACAAAAACCGAGAAATTATGAAAACACTGAAAACAACACTTTTAATGGCATTTGCATTTTTACTAATACCAAGTTTGACCTATGCCCAAGACAGCAAAACCCAGTCGTTTTGGGTTCACGAAGATGTAGTAAAGCCTTCGATGGTCACCGCTTACGAAAAAGTCTGCAAAGACTTGACGTCCAATTTGAAAAAGCATAGTATTCAAGGGATAGGTATGATTGTTACCAATACTGTTGACCATCGCTACCTATGGGTCAGTCCAATAGCATCAATGGCCGATATCAATTATGACGCTTTTAATACCTTATCTGAAAAAATGGGTTCGGGAGCAATGAGTGCTTTATTCGATGAAATGGACAAAAGCTATAATATCGAACATGACTACGTCATTCATTTAGATGAAGAACTAAGTTATATGCCTGACGGCATGACACAAACGCCAGAAGGGCAAGACTACCGAAAGTTCCACTATTTCCATTATACCCCTGCCAATGAAGATATGGTGAGAGAAAAGGCGATGGCTATCAAAAAGCTTTTTGAGAGTAATGGCTCAAATGTTCATTATCGTTCGTACAAAAGTGGTTTTGGTGCACGTGGCGCCTTTTACATGGTGGCAATAGCGGCGAAAGATGCTGTAGACTATGCAACTAAAATTGCAGAGAACAATAAGCTTTTGGGAGAGGAATGGGCCAAAACCTTTGGAGACTTTCAAGCTAGTCTTTTGGAGTATGAAATAATCGAAGGTCAAATGCGACCTGATATGGCGTATTCGTCTTCAAACTAATATTTGGAAACCCTGATAATAATCGTCTGGATTTCATTCTAACCAACTTAAATCAAAAACAATGAAAAAAGTATTCATAATGGGGCTTGCAATAGTCCTTTTTACAGCTTGTAACCAAAAACAGCGGTACACGCAGAATTCGCCGGAAATTGACACTTTTAAGTCGGTCATCAAAAGTTATAACGACCAAGATTGGGAAGGTATGACTTCGCAATATGCCGATACCGCAAAAACATTCAACAATAGTTCGGATGTTGGCCTATCACTGGAGGAAATGGTTGCCTACCACAAAGAGAGTCTATCCAACCTTTCAAATCGAGGTTTTTTGGATAAGGACCAAGAATATGAAATGGTAATAACCGACAAAGGTGATACTTGGGTCAACTTTTGGGGCGATTGGGAAGGAACACTAAAGGCAAATGGCAAGAAAATCAAGATTCCCATCCATTTGACGGGGCAATTTAAAGACGGGAAAATTGTCCGCACCAGCGGTAATTGGGACAATGCCCCTATGGTTTTGGCCTTACAGGAAATTGAGGCCAATAACAACTTCCCCCCAGGAGATAATAGGGCCATCGTAAACGGCATGTACCAATCTTTTTCAACAGGTGATATTCCTGCGGTTCTTGCCTCGCTCGACCAAAAGGTCATATGGATGGAAGCCGAAGGAAATTCCTTAGCTGATGGCAACCCCTACAAAGGTCCGGATGCGGTGCTGAACGGTATATTCAACAAGATTGGGGAAAACTATGAATCTTTCACTCTTGAAAAAATCAAATTGCACGAAATGGTCAATGATGAAGTATTCGCCACGCTACGATACAACGGCAAACTAAAAGCAAACGGGGCTACAATCGATGCACAGGCAGCCCATCTATGGACACTCAGAAATGGTAAAGTAATCGGTTTTCAACAGTATGTTGATACAAAACAGCTCGCCGAGGCGGAAAGTAAATAATAGAGAACCAATTGGATCATTCGATTAATCGTCCAAAATAGATGAACAACTATACCTAGCAGGGCAATCTATCTGTATTTCGGGGGAACTATGGGTGGATCCTGTTAGGTTTCCTAAAACCCTTAATAGGTATAAAAAACAAGTACAACCAAAATGAACACAAAAGAATTCGTCGAAGATTTGAACAGTCGCTTTTTTAACGGAGAATTATCGCTACAGTTTAAAGAAAAACTATCGCACCTACCAGTTGATAGACCCGATGTCTTTGTCTTTGTGGAAAGAATGTTCGGATTTATGCATAGTTCGGGTATGCCGGCCAAAGACGTTTCCGTGGTCCATGGAGAAATTCTCGGATCACTTCTTGCGCGTATCCTGCCAGGTGCATGGGAAGGTAGGGTGCCTCCCATAACCGTTCAGGGCCGACATGCGATAATCGATCGATATATTAAAACCAACCCATGGATTACCCCAGGCAATAAATCCATGTTGGATATTGGTTGCGGATTTCCCCCTTACACCACTATCGAAACAGCGAACTATTTTCCCGAATGGAGCATTACAGGCGTTGATCCGTCATTGCCCGTTTACCTTATCTATGATGCGGAGGAGAACTATGCCACACTAGACGAAAACAAATCCACCGTATACTTCCAGCCGGCAATACCTTCAATCGAAAACTGGAATGCCCTTTTAAACGATTCGGCGGCTACGAAAAACCGTTTTGAGAATTTATTGGAGGAGTTACTTGTGAAACCGACCAACAAAGGCTATCCCAGATTGGAGATCGATCCAATCAAGAAATATGAGACCGATAGACTATCATTTAAAAAAGGTGGAATCGGGCAAATGGATATCGGATCGAAGGATGTCATTCGCTGTTTTAACGTGCTGTTTTACTTTAAAGATGACTTCTATGAGAACGCGTTAGAATGGTTTGCCGAAAGCACGAATGAGGGGGCACTTGTCTTGATCGGGGCTAATTGGGCAGAGTCAACGGAATGCTATTACAATGTATATCAAAAAAGCGACGACCACCTTGAAACCAAAGAGTTTGCCTTTAGCTTGGATAGCATTTGCCCAATAGGCATTGTTACTTGGTACGCGAATCATGGCGATGACCGCCATAAGGCCGAACTGATCAAGTACATAGGTATGCTACGAAAGGACCATTCATTTATGGATGCTTTTTATGGTTTTCATGATGCGCAAAGAAATAAATACGGAATATGCCCTCGAGACGACCAAGGGTATTATGGAGTTATCGACCCATCAATACAGCCACAAGACCTATGGGTTTTTACTCGTAAAATGCTCGATGAACTGAATGATGCGGGCCTTAATCAAAAAGCCGTCGATGTGCTCAACAATACGGGATTAAAAGCTAGGGTAAATGAGGTCGGTCATATTGCCATTGCGCCATAAGCAATATGCAAATACCAAGCAACTTTATGGTGCAATGAGTTACTATAGAATATAAAAGGGGCAGCCGAAAACCGTATAGAGTAGGCATATTAAATAAATACACTAAAAATGACAAAAACAATAGTAACACGACACAAGGTTGGGGATTTTGACACTTGGATCAAAGGCCACCAAGACAGACTTGATGTATTTGGCCCGGCAATATCGGATCTTAAAACCTTTCAGGACGCGGACGATCCCAATTCGGTGGTTCTAGTGATGGAGGTTACCGATATGGATAAGTTTAAAACAATCTTAAATGACCCAGCAACTGAGCCTTTAAAAGCCAAGCATAAGGTATTGGAACCAATCACGGTATCTATGCCGGTAGAAGTTTGAGCTTTTGAAATCTAAAAACAAGCAATCCTAAATACAATTCATTATGAAAACAGTACTCATCACAGGAACAAGCAAAGGCATTGGTCTTGAAACCGCATTGGCATTTGGGCGCGCAGACTATAAAGTGTTCGCGACGATGCGAAATCCGGAAAACGCAACGGCCTTTAAGCAGAAAATCAAGGATGAATCTTTGGATATTATTATTTCCAAAATGGATGTGGATTCCGATGCATCGGTTCACCAATGTATCGATGCCATACTCCATGAACATAGTTCGATAGATGTACTCGTAAACAATGCAGGCATTGAACGGCATGGATCCGTCGAGGAATTGAAAATGGAAGATTTCAAGGCCACTATGGAGACCAATTATTTTGGGGTCGTTCGCTGTATCCATAGCGTGCTGCCCGAAATGCGTAAAAATCAAAAGGGATGTATCATCAATGTGGCCTCCGTGGCCGGACATATTTCCAGTAGTCCATTAGGGGCCTATTCTGCCAGCAAATTTGCGCTGGAGGCCGTGAGCGAAGCTCTCGCTCAAGAGGTAAAACCATTTAATATTAGAGTGGCCATCGTGGAACCTGGCATTATCAATACGCAAATGGCCAACGATATTGCAGTGGATGACAAGTCCATTTATCCACATTCAAAACGCTTTGCGGGTTTGTTTTCGGCATCCCTTCAAACCCCGACATCGCCAACATTAGTTGCAGATAAGATTTTGGAAATAGCCGAAAGCATGAGTTGGAAATTGAGGCATCCTGTTGGCCCTGATGCACAACCCTTTTTGGATTGGCGAAAATCTATGAACGATGAGAAATGGGTGGATTGGAACGCCGCCAACGATGATGATTGGTACGAGGTGGTGGAAAATACATTTGGCTTGAATGCCAGACAAGATGAACAGATTATCAAACTTTAGAATAATAACCCTTTAAACATAGAACCGATGAAAAAATTAATGTGTACCCTATTGCTACTGCCAATTTTGGCTATGGCACAAACCAACGATGCTTTGGTTATTGAAAATGTAATGCTAACGGTAAACCCGGAAAAAATTATGGAATTCGAGGCGGGCATTGCCGCTCATAACAAAAAATTCCATGCCGAAGGACCCTATGGTGCCAGAGTATATGGTATCGAAAACGGTAAAAATGCTGGTAAATATATGTTGATCATGGGGCCCTTGCCATGGAGCGCTATGGATGCTAGACCCTCCAGTCAAGAACATACCGATGACAACAATAAAAACATCAATAAATTTTTGATGCCCGATGTTGAAGTCAACTATATGCGAATGCATCCTGAACTATCCAATTTTTCGAAAGATTTTGAAATCAACAAAGTTTCGGTAATGATGGTCGACGTTAAGCGAAATAAGCAAATGGAATTTATGGACAAGGTCGTAAGCAAAGTAGTCAAGGTCTATAAAGAGAAAATGCCCGACCAGATCTACGGCATTTATACGAACGAAATGAGCAATATGGATGGAATGGATTTCGGTTGGGTCGATTTCTTTGAAAATTCATCTTGGCTGGGAAGAGAGGACAAATTTGTCCAAAATTACGAAGCTGTACATGGGGCGGGAAGCTTTGCAAAATTTTTGGCCGATGTCGATGCCATGACCGATGGTGACCGAACCGAAATATGGACGCTCAGAAAAGACCTTAGTGGCCCAAATGCCAAGGTTATAGCTGCAACTCGTCAGTAGTTGAATTTGAATTAGCGATATCCCTAAACTGACCGATGCTTGTAGAACCCGGGGAAACTCGGGTTTTACCTTTGACTTGGTTAAGGGAATGATTTACAATTTTTACATGTACAAAAACAACTAAAATTGAAAAAAATACATCAAATTATTTAATTATTAATCTAAAATTCAAACGTTATGCCATTTTTCCCATCACTTGATGCTGAGGACAAAGTACCTCATGCCTTTGCAAAATTTAATATCGGAATTGATAGACCAATGATTGATTTACATCAAATCTTAATGAGGGGGGATGAATCTCCTTTTTCCATCGCTCAAAGAGAATTATTAGCAGCTTTTGTATCAGGCACAAATGCATGTAAATATTGTACAGGGGCACATACTGCTACCGCTATGGAGTTTGGGGTTGAGGAGGCCCTTATTTCGAATCTTATCGACGATGTTGACACTGCAGATGTGGATGAAAACATGAAGCCCATATTCAAATATCTTAAAAAACTGACTCTTACCCCTACTAAAATGGTGCAATCCGATACCGACGATGTTTTCAATGCGGGTTGGTCGGAAAGGGCATTGTACGATGCTATAATTATCAGCTGCACGTGGAGCTTTATGAATCGTTTTGTTGAAGGCCTTGGTCTAAGTGTCATACCAGAGCAATTTGGTATGGAAGGAAAAATGCTACACGCCGGCTATGATACGATTTATGAGCATTTTGAACTGAAATAAGAGTCACTGACAAGACATAATCAACTTTTATAATGACCAACCAATTTGATAATGATAAAATTCTTTCGGAAAATTCGCCAAAAACTACTAGCTGAAAACAAGTTCAGCAAATACCTCCTTTATGCAATTGGAGAAATTGTACTTGTGGTTGTTGGTATTCTTATAGCATTACAAGTAAACAACTGGAATACAAAAAGAGTAGAACAAAAAGAAGAAATATACCACTGTTCCCTTCATGACTATGTTCTAAGCTACATCACGCTTAAAGAAACATATTGAATTAACAAAAAATCAACAATATGTACCCTATGAAAATTCCAACGCTCGTTTTAATAGTGCTACTATGTCTGGCTTTTTGCATGATGTCCGAAAAGAAACCAAAGCGTAATGCAACTTATTTAGAAACGGAAGAATTCTCCAGATTAAACCTTCCGTTTTCACAGGCTGTAATCTATGGAAATATCATTTATGTGTCAGGTCAACTTGCAGAGGATGGGCTTACAGAAGAAGCTACACTCGTTGAAGGCGGGATTGGGCCAGAAACGCGACAAACAATGCTTTATATCAAGAAAATTTTGGAAGCGAACGGGTCGTCAATTGAAAATATCATCAAATGCACTTGTATGCTGGCAGCTATTGAAGAATGGGCAGAAATGAATGTAGAATACATTAAGTTCTTTCCTGAAAACAAACCGGCCAGAAGTGCATTCGCGACAAATGGATTATTGTTTAACGCCCGGGTGGAAATTGAATGTATGGCCTATCTGAATGATTAGCGATGGCGTATGAAACAACATATCAGAAAAATGAACTAGATTATATGAACACGTAATAAATCGATATTATGAAAACAAGCAAAAAAGATTGGTCAAAAACAGAACTTCAAATTTATATTTTGTTGCTCTGTGCAAATGCGGATTCAAATGAAACTGGAAAAGAACTAAAATTAATAAAATCAAAAACCAATCTAAAAACCTTCGTTAAAATATACAAGGAGTTTAGTGACGATTCGGAGGATGAAAGTCTGGAAAAAATCGAACAAAATGTACGTTTGCACTTTTTTACCAATATGGAACTTATGGAGTTTCGTAAAGAAGTAAATGCGGTTTTCTTTACGGACAAAAAGTTCACTATGATGGAACGCTACCTAGATCGAATTTTGGACAACATAATTTATTAAAGACATCTCGCTAGAAGTTACCCCAAAAATTCAAATTAATAGATGATAAATTTCTTTAATATTACTAACCAAAATTAAATAAACAAACCACTACTGTTTAAAGCAAATAAATAGCCAGAATCGATAAAGATGAACAAAAAAAATGGGATTTGAACGTGACTGATCTAAAAGCATTATGCTGTGGAATACTTTTTATAGCCGTTCCGCTTTTCGTTTATGGGCAGGAGGAAAATAAAGTAGTAAGCCCATCGGAACAAGTACAAATTCTTCAAACCACATTGGACTCACTTTACATCATTTGGGAAGATGTAAAGGAGCCAGATTCTACCCGCGCTATGGCCCTGTTTGATTACATTTATGAAGGCCCTTTTTATAGTGAGCCGGATAGTGCCCTGGTACTCGCTGATCAATTGTATGCCTTCACAAAAGGGAATAACTATGACAAGGGAACTGTAAATGCACTTAATCTGAAAGGATACATTTCTTTTAGAACTGGAAATTATACCAAGGCATTAGCCTCATATAGGGAAGGACTTTCCATTTCTGAGAAAATCAACTACAAATTAGGCACAGCGGATATTTTATTGAGAACAGGATTTATATATCATGATAATGAAGATGTGATAAATGCCTTAAAATATTATCAGAGGAGTCTAAAGATTTATCAAGAAATAGACGATTTAGATGGCGTAGGGTCTATTTATAATGAGTTTGGGAGTATTTATAATGTTAAAGGCGATTTTGAGAAAGCACTAGACTACTATTTAAAGAGTATTGCCATAAACGAGGGGCTTAATGATGAAATGGCGAATTCAGCACAGTATATTAATATTGGGAGCCTTTATCTGAATAATAACGACTATGAAAAAGCACTGGAGTACTTTCAAAAAGGATTGGCTATTGAAAAAAAGAAAAACGATAAATTGGGTATGGCTTCAGCCCTCTCTGGTATTGGAAATGTTTATCTAGAGCAACAAAATTATACCGAGGCATTAGACTACTTGGAAAGCAGTCTAGAAATTAGTGAAAGCGTAAACGACGTTCAAGGGAGTGCCTCCATCTTATTAAGTATAGGAGATCTATATCTAGATCAAGGCAATAATGAAAAAGCCATAGAATATTGTAAAAAAGGCCTGGCTCTGGCAAAGACAGTTGGGGACTTGGGAGGTCAAGAATATTCATGCGAATGTCTTTACGAGGGTTACAGGGCAATTGGGAATATAAATGAGGCATTGGTTTATCATGAAGAAATGATTCTCATAGCAGATAGTATACAAACGGAAGAAACAGCCATAAAACTGCAGCAGATAGAATTTTCAAAACAAGTATTGAAAGACAGTTTGGTACAAGTAGAGAAAGATATGGAGGTGCAAATGAAGCATCAAGCAGAGGTTCAAAAAAAGGATAAGAACCGAAATCTCGCCATCGGTATCGGTGTTATCTGTTTTTTATTGGCTATTGGCTTTTTTACAAGATGGAGATATGTGAGAAAATCCCGCGCAATCATCGAAAAAGAAAAAAACCGTTCGGAAAATTTATTGTTGAACATCTTGCCAGCGGAAATCGCGGAAGAACTCAAAGAGAAAGGAGAGGCATCTGCTCGTGATTTTGAATTGGTTTCTATTTTATTTACTGATTTTAAAGGCTTTACAGAGAAATCGGCAGAACAATCCGCGGCAGACCTAATTGGAGAAATCAACCATTGTTTTAAGGCTTTCGACCACATCTGTGAAAAGTATGGAATAGAAAAAATAAAAACTATAGGAGATGCATATATGGCAGCTGGTGGGCTGCCAGTTCCTTCTGAAAATTCCGTTCTTAATACCATTTTGGCAGCTCTAGAAATGCAGTCCTACATCACAAGGAGAATTAAAGAAAAAGAGTCTTCTGATGGGTTTACATTTGAAATGCGGTTAGGTGTACATACAGGACCTGTTGTTGCAGGAATAGTAGGAGTTAAGAAATTTCAATATGATATTTGGGGAGACACCGTAAATACTGCTTCTAGAATGGAGAGTAGTGGTGCGGTAGGTAAGGTAAATATCTCTCAGGACACTTATGAGCTGATCAAGGAGAATCCCGCATTTAGATTTAGCCATAGGGGCAAGATAAACGCAAAGGGAAAAGGAGAAATAGATATGTGGTTTGTAGAAAAAATCTAGGTTTTTTCTTGCTACTTCTAATTGTCTCAAAATCAATAAAGAACTTGATTAACTATGATAAAATTCTTCTGAAAGATCCGCCAACAACTTCTATCTAAAAACAAGTACAGTAAATACCTCATCTATGCTATTGGTGAGATTGTGCTTTTGTTAGTTGGAATTTTGAATGTACCATGTTTAATAACATCAACGAATCTTTCCTATCCTTAAAGGGGGATAAAGCAGTGGTTCACACGATGGAAAAATTGTATATTGTTCAATGCTCAAAAAATTGAGGAAAATCAACTAACGAAAAGACTAAAACCAAAAAAATAGAATGAAAAAACTATCATCCCTCATTATATACCTGTTGCTATTAGCCGGGTGTACCTCATCGGAAACCTTTGACATCCTTATTAAAAACGGACAAATCCTCGATGGCTTAGGCCAACCCGCATATGTAGGTGGTATCGGTATAAATGCCGACACCATTGCGGCCATCGGACAGCTGGAAAACGCAAAAGGATTACAAGAAATCGATGCCACCGGTTTGGCAGTAGCCCCGGGCTTTATCAATATGTTGAGCTGGGCCACTGAATCTTTGATAGAAGACGGAAAATCACAAAGTGACATTCGTCAAGGGGTTACGCTAGAGGTTTTTGGAGAAGGATGGTCGATGGGCCCATTGACCGAGCAATCAAAAGAGGCAATGCAGCGCATATCCGATGGCGGTATTGAATATGATATTACTTGGGAAACCTTGGGCGAATATCTTGAATTTTTAGAAACCAAAGGCATCGCTCCGAATGTGGCCTCATTTGTTGGTGCAACTACACTGCGGATCAATACGGTTGGTTTTGAGGACCGCGCCCCTACTCCCGCAGAAATGGACACCATGAAAACCATGGTCAGAAAAGCCATGGAAGAAGGGGCTGTGGGTATTGGCTCATCATTGATCTATGCTCCCGCCTTTTATTCCAGTACCGAAGAACTTATTGAACTCTGCAAAGTCGCTTCGGAATATGACGGCATGTATATTTCGCATATGCGTAGTGAGGGCAATCGATTTTTGGAAAGTTTGGATGAACTGATCCGGATCGCCGATGAGGCCGATATCAGAGCGGAAGTCTATCATTTAAAGCAAGGTGGAAAAGACAATTGGAACAAATTGGAACCCGCCATTGCCAAAATAGATTCTGCACGTTCCGCAGGCCTCCATATTACCACGAACATGTATAACTATACCGCGGGGGCAACAGGTTTAGATGCCTCCATGCCGCCTTGGGTACAAGAAGGTGGTTATGATAAGTGGGCCGAACGTTTGCAAGATCCGTCAATCCGAAAAAAATTAATGACCGAAATGACGACACCCACGAATGCATGGGAAAGCTTGATGATGGGTGTCGAATCCTATGATGATATGCTTTTGATTGGCTTTAAAAACGATAGCCTAAAGTATTTAACTGGGAAGTCGCTGGCGGAAGTAGCCGCTATGCGTAAAACATCTCCTGTGGAAACGGCTATGGACTTGGTAATACAAGATGGCAGTCGCGTGGGTACCGTTTATTTTTTGATGTCCGAAGAGAATGTAAAAAAACAGCTAACCCTTCCCTATATGAGCTTTGGCTCCGATGCGGAATCTTCCGCTCCTGAAGGCGTTTTTCTTGAATCGAGTACACATCCACGGGCTTATGGAAATGTTGCCCGGTTATTGGGCAAATATGTAAGGGAAGAAAAAGTAATCCCCTTGGAAGAAGCCATCTACAAATTGACGACACTACCTGCCACAAATCTCAAAATCAAGAAACGTGGTGCTTTAAAAGAAGGTTATTTTGCCGATTTGGCCATCTTTGACCCGAACACGATTCAAGACCATGCAACTTTCGAAAAACCGATGCAATATGCGACCGGTATGCAACATGTCTTTGTAAACGGCCAGCAAGTATTAAAAGATGGGGAACATACAGGAACGACTCCAGGTCGAGTCGTACGCGGACCTGGATGGAAAAAAAATAACAACCAATAGAAAATCATATGAAACGATTACCCATTGTGCTTATCGCCATACTTCTTATGGCATTGAGTTGTAGAAATGAAAAAGCCTATGTTGAACCCAAGCAGTCCAGTCTGGATGTATATGTAGACTCGCTCTTTAAGTCCAGTCTTGATAGTGCCAAAATAGCGGGCGGGGCAATTCTCGTGCATCAAAAAGGCAAGACACTCCTAAAAAAATCCTATGGTTTGGCCAGCTTGGAATTAGAGGTACCCATGCCCAAGAACGCCCAATTCGAAATCGGCTCGGTAACCAAACAATTTACGGCAGTTGCCATTCTTAAACTGGTGGAAGACGGTAAGCTTTCTCTGGAAGATGACTTTACCAAATATTTGGAGTTCGACACCAAAGGAAGAAAAATTACGATAGACCAATTGCTCAACCATACCTCAGGAATTGCCAGTTATACTGAAATCGAGGAATTTGGCAGTCTTATTCCTCAAGAATTACCACGCGACTCGCTAGTCCGAATTCTCGAAACCAAAGACTTTCTCTTTGAACCCGGGGAGGCTCTTATTTACAATAATTCCGCTTACTTTTTTTTGGGACTCATTATTGAAAAACTTTCCGGTAAAACCTATGAGGACTATCTCAAAGAAGTCATCTTTGAGCCTCTGGGTATGGAGAACACCTATTACTGTTCCACGAGCAAGGTCGTGAAAAACAAGGCGTACGGATACGATTATTCCCCTGAGGGATTACAACAAAAACAATTTCTGAGCCATAACTGGCCTTATGCTGCAGGATCCTTATGCAGTACCACCGAAGATCTATTGATTTGGATGACCGCTTTACATGGAGGTAAAATACTAACCGAAGCGCAGTACCAACAATTGATCACCCCCAAAACTTTGAACGATGGTAGTCCATTGCGATATGCTATGGGCCTTGCAAATTTTTCCAATTATGGGAATCAAGAAATCAGTCATGGGGGCGGTATTCCCGGATTCTTATCAGAAACCAAATATTTTCCGGAACATGACCTGTACATTATCGGTTTGACGAATACCGCTGGTCCACATGGAGGTAGCTTTTTCGTGGATAATGTGATGTGGAAACTTTTGGACAAACAGGATCATGAATCCATAGCCTTGGATTTCGATCCTAAGGAAATAGAAGGAACATATTTAGGTCAGACCCGAGGGAGACTGCAAAATGTTGAAGTAAAATCCATTACCGATGCCATAACGATTGAGTTTAACAAAGATGGAAAAATCGATACGCTCAAAACGTATATCGGAAATCATACCTGGATGGATCGGAATACTACGGTTAAAATGAAAGATGGCATTTCCCATACAGATCAAATTTATGGGCACTTTATACTAAAAAAGCAATAACATATCTCATTGAACTATGAAAAAACTAATATTCCTTCTTTTTACAATACTGATTTGTTCCTCAATAACGGCCCAACAAAAATCGAACAACAAAAAACTGGATGCCATGATCGTTCAGGGCATGACCGATTGGAAAATCCCCGGACTGGCAACCATCGTGGTCAAAGATGGCCAAGTAGTTTTTCAAAAAACATACGGGGTCAAAAATTTAGTTTCGAACGAACCTGTAGACGAGAACACACTATTCAACATGGCCTCGACCACCAAGGCGATTGTGGCCATTGCCATGGGTATGTTGGTCGATGATGGAAAATTGAATTGGGATGATAAAGTAGTAGACCACCTACCCTATTTTCAGTTATCCGATCCCTATATCACGGCAGATGCCCGTGTAAAAGACTTGTTTACCCATAATCTGGGTATTGTTAATGCCGATGTGTTGTGGACCCTCGACAGCGTTTCAACTCGTGAAACAGTAAAAGATTTCGATTTGCTGAAAAAAGGGTATCCACTTCGTGGAGGGTTTACCTATCAGAACATTATGTATGCGGTTGCCGGTGAGGTTATTGAAGCAGTCAGCGGAAAGCCATGGAACCAATTTGTAAAGGAACGAATATTTAATCCGCTGGGAATGACCCGAACACAAGCTATTGCCAACGACATTTTCAAAGTAGGGAACTATGTAACACCTTATTTTGATGACCCCGAAGATGGCATGGTGGAAGTCGATTATGGTTTTTCGGATCAAATCGGTCCTGCGGGTATGATTTGCGCTACCCCAAATGACATTGCCAAGTATTTGACTTTCGTTGTCAACGACGGCATACATAAGTCTGATACGTTGATTAGACCAAAGACTTTCAAGTACTTGTTCGAGCCCCATTCTTTTTAGGTACGAATGGAACATACCCGACTAACGCGTTGACCAGACCTGATTGGAATACTTATGGCATGGGTTGGTTTCAGCAAGACTATAAAGGTCATAAACTAGATTTTCATACAGGAAGCTTATTCGGCCTCGTAGCCATTGCCGGTGTAATGCATGATAAAAATATGGCAGTATATGTCTTTGCCAATCTGGATCATGCCGAACTACGACACGCCATTCTATATAAGGCAATAGATCTATATGCATTCAATGACGATAGTCGTGATTGGAATACCGAAGTTTTCAAACTCTATGAGGGATTTAAAAAAGAGAGCTTGGAACAATCAAAAAAGAAAATCGCCGAACGTGTGAAAAACACCAAAACAAGTTTACCAGTGAGCGCCTATGCTGGCACCTATGTGAATGAAATGTTGGGAACCGCCAAGGTCGTAATTAAGGAGAATGGGCCGATGATCAATTTTAATGATTTCATAACATACGATATGGAGCACTGGCATTATGACACTTTTATGACCAACAAGGATAAGCGATTTAGGGAAAAACTGGAGGTTCGTTTTCAACTCGATACTAGTGGCAAGGTCAATGATCTCTATTTGATGGGCGAGATTTTTACTAAAACCGATTGAAATTCTATAACATTATCACCTAAGCCTTACATGCTTTGTTGGTTAGAAAAACTAAAAACTTATGAAGTTCCATTTTCCGTTAGCCCTTGTTCTTTTAGCCCTCATCATAAATTGTAAATCAGGGGCCATTGAAAAGAGAACTCCGAAATTCGAGCATGATATTACCTCCGGCCCTAACCCATGGACGAGCAATGTCTTTGAACCGGAGGAAAAAGATTTCACTTTTGCCATTATCTCCGATTTAAATGGAGGTGAGCGGGAAGGAGTTTACAGTACAGCCGTTGCCCAACTGAATCGCTTGGATCCAACCTTTGTGGTCAGCCTAGGCGACTTAATCGATGGGGGTACAGAAGATTCCCTACAACTAGCGAAAGAATGGAATTCGTTCGACGCTCGAACTTCAAAACTAAATATGCCCTTCTTCTACCTCGGCGGAAATCATGATTTGACCAACCCGGCGATGCGTAAATTTTGGAAGCAACGATTTGGCCCCATATATTATCATTTTGTATATGAAGATGTACTTTTTCTAATGATGGATTCCGAAGATTATGAAGAACAGCGCATGCTCGATATTTATCATGCCCGGGCAAAAGCTCTAAAAATCATCGCGGGAGAAATCGAAGGAACTTATGAAGATTCGGAATATTACAGCATGCAAGAGCGAAAAGTAGGGGGCATGAGTGATGATCAATTCAACTATTTTAAAGATGTACTTGAAAAATACCCTAAAGTCAAATGGACTTTTGTGCTGATGCAAAAACCCCTTTGGCAGCGTGAAGATGATAAAGGCCTTGGCAAATTGGAAGCTTTATTGGCTGAACGGCCTTATACCGTTATCAATGGCCACATACATTCGTTTTCACACCGAATACGAAACAATCGTGATTATATAATTTTAGGAACGACCGGTGGTGGGCAACGAGCACAAGATTCTATGGCGTTTGACCATATATCACTTGTACGAATGGATAAAGAACCCATCATCACCCATCTGAAAATGAATGGTATTTTAGATAAAACGGGTAAAGTACCTGAAGGTGATGATTCAAGGCAAAATTAAAATCCAATAAGACTATGGAAAAGCAAAAAACAATTTTCGTAACCGGCATCACCGGAAATCAAGGTGGTGCCGTCGCTAGGCATTTATTGAGGGAAAATCAGGCTGTTATCGGGTTAACACGCAATTCCAACTCTGAAAAAGCAAAACAATTGAAAGCACAAGGGGCAACTATTGTAGAAGGCAACCTTGATGATCCGAGTACATTTCAATCTGATTTAGATAAGGTAGATGCTATATTCTTGGTACAGGCCCTTCAAGGCAAGGATAATGAGATACGCCAAGGCAAAGGGTTCATCGATAATCTAAAACCTCAAAATAATATACATCTGGTATATGCTTCAGTGCTTGGTGCTGATCTAGATACAGGTGTACCCCATTTTGAAAGCAAATTCGAATTGGAAAAATATATAAAGTCCAAAGACCTCAAATATACCATCCTAAGACCAGCATCATTTTATGAGAACCATTTGTTTCCAAGGGTTGCGAGCGACATAAGAAAAGGCAAGTACATTTCCCCTTTGATCAAATCATGCAAGCAACAAATGATCGGTGTCGATGTCATTGGTAAAATAGCGGCAAAAGTCATTTCAAATAGTGAAAACTACATGGGCAAAACACTCTCGCTTGCAACTGATGAATGGTCAATAGAAGAAATTCCACAATTATTTTCGGAAGCCATAAATAAGCCGGTAAAATATAAAAAGCTACCAAGTATAATTACACGATTGGCCATGGGGAAAGACCTGGCAAAAATGTTCAAATATATGAACAAGCAAAATTTTAGCGGGGTCGAAAACATTGATACGGTTAGAGACGAATTTGAAATCAAGGAAAATTTCAAAAGCTGGGTTTTAGAGCATTTCAAAATTGATTAAGGTCATGATCAAGTTCTTTAGAAAAATCCGTCAAAGACTTCTCACTGAAAACAAATTCAGCAAATACCTGCTCTATGCTATTGGTGAGATTGTATTAGTGATGATTGGTATACTCTTAGCACTTCAGGTCAATAATTGGAATGAAAATAGGATAGCCAAAACAACTGTAAATCGGTATTTGGTTTCATTGGTAGAGGATTTAAAAGAAGACCAAACACTTCTTGAACAGATACAAAACATTCATTCTTTCCGTGTCCATTCCCTAATATACCTTCGAAGGCAATCTGGAGATCCATCATTCTCTTTTGGTCCTCAGCAAATGAAGGTTGTACCTTTTGAGCCTAATTCTGATTGGGACGGTCCTATCCCGACAACCTATAATTTACCATTTATTGAGGAGGCTTTCAGTTCAGCCGGAAGATATCTGCCCATGACCGTCAGCAGTAGTTCAATCAATGAGTTAAAAAATACTGGGATGTTTTCAAACATTCAAAATCTGAGTCTGAAAAAAGATATAGACCAATACTATAGAAATATGGAGTGGGTATTTTTCGATGAAATACATAATGAATCCATTACAAAATGGAATAATTCACTTCTGGATTCAGGCATATACTATTTGCAAATTGCTGAATTACCAGATCCGTTGGATCTTATTACGAAGAACCCGGAAAGGGCCGCTTACCTGAAGAATATAATCGCGGAAGCAAACTACCGAAGTAAAGCGGCAAGTAACTATTACAATAAAATTGATAGTCTCATTATAGAAATTGAACAAGAAGTAATCCAAAGATGATCAAATTCTTTCGAAAAATCCGCTAAAAATGTCATTTGCAGATGTAATACATACAAACTGTTTTGGTTGCGATACAACGTATGAATACATTACCGTTTAGAATCGAAACACGAACTTAAAACCATAGAAATGTTAAACCTAGCTACCTTATTGGAAAATAGTGCTCATAAATATGCCGATAAAGCTGCATTTACTTTTATGGATACTATTCTCAGTTTTTCGCAAGTTAATAGAGCCGCCAATCAAGTTGCAAATGCCCTAGTTGACTTGGGCATCGAACCAGGTGATAAAGTCGCAATGAGTTGTTTCAACCTCCCCTATTTTCCTATTATTTACAACGGGATATTAAGAGCAGGAGCTATCGTCGTGCCCTTAAGTGTTTTACTGAAATCGGATGAAATCCAGTTCCATTTGGAAGATAGCGATGCAAAGGCGTATTTCTGTTTTGTAGGGACCGAAGATTTACCCATGGGAAAAATGGGTCATGAAGGTTTTCAAAAAGCGAAGAACTGTGCTAATTTTATCATGATAATGCCAAAAGAAGATATGCCCTCTCCGATATAAGGAACGAGCACTTTAGGAAGTTTTGTAGCTGGAAAGTCGTACAGCTTCGATACCATAGAAACCAAGGCTTCTGATACAGCTGTTATTATTTATACTTCTGGTACTACAGGCAGACCCAAAGGTGCAGAGTTAACTCATTCCAATCTGTTTACAAATGCCGTAGTAAGTGCTGATTTATTCAATGGTACTTCCGAAGACATTCACCTGATCGTGCTTCCCCTATTTCACATTTTTGCCATGACCGTGATGATGAATTCTGCGCTATATAGAGGAGCATCATCCATATTACTGGCACGTTTTGATGCCGAAGCAGTTTTAAATTCACTTCATAAGCACAAGGTTACCGTTTTTGCCGGGGTACCTACGATGTATTGGGGGCTCAATAATTACCTAGACACTAACGATTTTGATATCTCAGGCATACGATCGAATTTGAAAAGTTGTTTGTCGGGTGGGGCTTCTTTACCCGTTACCGTACTTGAGAAGTTCGAAAAACGCTTTGACATTAACATTCTTGAGGGTTACGGCATGTCTGAGGGTTCTCCTGTGGTAACATTCAATCAAAAAGATATTGGAAGAAAAATAGGATCCGTAGGTACGCCCGCATGGGGCATAAAAGTAAAGTTGGTCAATGAAAAAGGTGAAATTGTCCCCGTCGGTGAGAAAGGAGAATTATTGTACAAAGGGCATAATGTAACGAAAGGGTATTATAAAAATCCTGAAGCTACGGCAAATACCATTAAAAATGGCTGGTTGCATTCAGGTGATATTGCTGTTCAAGATGAAGATGGCTTTTACTATATCGTAGATCGGACAAAGGATATGATTATACGTGGGGGGCTCAACGTCTATCCACGAGAAGTAGAAGAAGTAATAATGAAACACACGGCAGTCTCTATGGCGGCCGTAATTGGAGTTCCGCACTTAGAAAAGGGAGAAGAAATAAAGGCTTTTATCGTCCTCAAAGATGGAGAGAACGTTTCTCAAGAAGAATTGATGGAATTTACAAAAGCACATATTGCAGCTTATAAATATCCAAGAATAATAGAGATAACGCAAGCGCTACCGATGAGTGCTACCGGTAAAATATTAAAAAAAGAACTTCGAAAACGTTAATAATTTCCAACAAACTAATGATAAAATTCTTTCGTCAAATCAACCAAAAAACCTCCCTTCTTGGGAGGGTATTGAGGGGTGGGTAAACACATGAGAGAAATCATTCCATATAAACCAGAATTGATGGCCTATGCCAAAGAGCTTCGCAAGAATATGACGCTTGGAGAAATAACACTATGGCGTGAGATAAAAGGTAAAAAGCTTGGTTTTAGGTTTAGTAGACAGATTCCTATTGATCGATATATTGTAGATTTCTATTGTAAAGATTTAAAATTGGCAATAGAGGTAGACGGATCCATTCATTTTGAGGAAGGGCAGCAAGAGAAAGATAAAATAAGACAAGACAGATTAGAGTCTTTGGGAGTTCATGTAATACGATTTAGCGACCTGGATGTGAAGAACAATCTGGGCTGGGTATTGAATGAGATTAAGAATAAAATTGAACAAATAAAACCCACCCCTAGCCCCTCCCAGGAGGGGAATAAAACCGCGCAAAACTCGAAAAGGTAAAAGTAAAATGTCGTGATCAAATTTTTTTGAAAAATCTACAAAAACACTAAATGTATCCTCCCCTCCTTGGAGGGGATTGAGGGGTGGGTCAAATACTTAGATTGGAACTAAGTTCAAACTCTTTGATAAAAACCCTCTAACAAGTTTCATTTTTTCAATCAAAGCCTGCTAGCACTTCTTCAAGGGACTACAAACCATGATACGCTTTCAGTACATTCTCAATTTGTGCCTCCGTTTCAGGATTGATAAATTTCCGTTCCGGATTCTCATCCAACCATTTTAAGGTACGTTTTATTCCTTCTGTAAAGGGTATCGTAGCCTTAAATGCAGGCACGAAGGTTTTTATTTTGGTATTATCGAAGATTACGCTTTCTGCCTTATCCGCCAACAAGGTTCCTGTGAAATCTGGTTCGATTTTACAAATAAAGTCTGAGGCGATATGTACGATATTGGCTTCCTTGCCCAAACTTTCCGCCAAAATTTTATAAATCATGTTCCAGGTCAAAACCTCATCCGAAGTAATGTGAAAAGCATGACCAATGGCCTGTGTCAATCCCAGTAGACCGACAAAACCCTCTGCAAAATCATCGGCATGGGTCACCGTCCATAACGAAGTGCCATCACCATGAATTATAATTTCCTTTCCTTTTAAAATACGATCTGCGGTAGTGTACTCATTAAACCCCCCAATCGCAATGGGGATGACGATATCGTAGGTCAGCGAGGGTCGGACAATCGTAATGGGAAATCCATCCTCACGATAGGCTTTCATTAACCGGTCCTCACATTTAATCTTATCGTTCGAATAATCCCAAAGGTTATTGTATAGCGGAGTAGATTCCGTAATAACGGGATAACTCAAGGGTGTTTGATAGCAAGATGCCGAGCTGATGAAAATATATTGTTTGGTCTTGCCTTTGAATAAAGCAATATCGCGTTCAATATCTTCGGCCGTAAAAGCGATCCAATTGACCACGACATCCCATTCGTGTTTTTTAAGTTCTGTAAGTTCCTCAGGTCTATTGATATCACCAAGAATGGTTTTCGCCCCAGCGATTTCAACATTGGCCTTGCCCCTATTCAATAGATAAAGATCTATACCTTTTTCTAGGGCCAATCGACTTGAAGGAGCACTGATATTTCCTGTGCCTCCTATGAACAATATTTTCATGCTTCCCGTTATTTGCTACAAAATAACATAATTATCCGAGGTTATGGTTTACCGAACATTGGAAATTTCCAATCCTCAAGACACAAGGGATTTAAACCATATTATTGTTATCTTGGAAGGCATTCGAAATAACTATTCAAATACACCAAAATGAAAAATATATTGACATTTCTTTTTGTATTTACCGCAACTTTGGCACTCGCCCAAGAAAAATCAAACCTAGAATTGATCGATATTTTTGATATGGAATATGTTTCCGATCCGCAAATTTCTCCAGATGGGAGCAAAATAGTCTACATCAGAAATTCAAAGGACGTCATGACCGACAAAAACCTCTCGAACTTATGGATAATTAATTTCGACGGAAGCAACAATCGCCCTCTGACTACCGGAAATCACAACAATGTTTCGCCAAGATGGTCCCGCGACGGTAAAAAACTGGTTTACCGCTCAAATGGTGAAGACAGTAAGACCAAGCTCTATATGATGTGGTTGGACACCAAGGAGAGTGTACCCTTGACCAACACACCACAAGCCCCTTCAAATGTTTCATGGTCGTATGATAATCGCCATTTGGCCTTTACCATGTTCGTACCTGAAAATCACGAATCCATCGTGAAACTTCCCCAAAAACCAGAAGGTGCCAAATGGAACGATCCTCCAAAATATATCGACGACATGACCTACCGCGCCGATGGCGCCGGTTACTTAAAAAGCGGACACAATCAAATTTTTATCCTCTCCACGGATGGTGGCACCCCACGCCAGTTGACTTCTTCGCAAAATAACCATGGCGGGCCGGTTTGGTCAAAAGACAATTCGAGCCTGTACTTTTCCGCCAACCTCCACAAGAATAAGGAGTTCGAACCGGCCAATAGTGAAATCTATAAACTTGAGGTAAAGTCCGGTAAAATTGATACGCTGACCAATCGGTTCGGTCCCGATGACGGTATTACCCTTTCCCCCGACGGAAAGAAAATCGCCTACACCGGTTTTGACGATACCTTTCAAGGCTATCAGGTATCGAAACTATATCTGATGAATGCTGATGGAACCAAAGTGCAAGAGCTTTCCAAAGATTTTGATAGGGATGTGCAAAACGTACAATGGGCCGCCGACGGCAAAGGGCTCTATTTTCAATACGATGACAAAGGGGATACCAAAATAGGGTCTATCACCTTGAACGGAAAAGTTTCTACGATTACAGAGAATTTAGGCGGACTCTCATTGGGAAGGCCCTATAACCAAGCGGAATTTACAGTTTCGAGGAACGGTAAGTTCACCTATACTTTGGGAGGAACAACGCATCCTTCCGATTTGGGCACCCATTATAAAGGAAACGACAATCGCCTTACCCATCTCAATGATGATCTATTTTCATTCCGAAATGTCGCCGAAGTCGAGGAACTTTGGTGGGAATCTTCTTTTGATCAACGAAAAATACAGGGATGGATCGTTAAACCGCCCAATTTTGACGCCTCGAAAAAATATCCAATGATCTTGGAAATCCACGGCGGACCGTTTACCAGCTATGGTTCGGTGTTTTCGGCGGAAGTCCAAGCGTATGCTGCCGCAGGTTATGTCGTGCTGTATACCAATCCACGGGGTAGTACGAGTTACGGACAAGAATTCGGAAACCTCATCCATCACGATTATCCCAATCATGATTATGACGACCTGATGTCTGGCGTGGATGCCCTTTTGGCAAAAGGATACGTCGACGATAAAAACCTTTTCGTTACCGGCGGTAGTGGTGGTGGCGTTCTGTCTGCATGGATCGTAGGGAAAACAGATCGCTTTAAAGCCGCCGTAGTCGCGAAGCCTGTAATCAACTGGTACAGTTTTGTGTTGTATTCCGATAATCCGGGGTTCTTTTATAAATATTGGTTTCCGAACAAGCCATGGGAAAATCCTGAAAATTATCTGAAGCGTTCCCCAATATCGCTGGTGGGCAATGTGACCACACCAACTATGTTATTGACCGGTGAGGAAGATTATCGTACTCCGATTGCAGAGTCGGAACAATATTATGCCGCGCTTAAACTTCAAAAGGTAGAAACAGCGATGGTCCGAATTCCTGGTGCCTCGCACGGTATCGCTAACCGACCAAGCAATTTGATCGCGAAAATAGCCAGTGTGTTGGCATGGTTCGATAAATATAAAGACAAATAATTCATGATTAATTCAAGTAAACTAGTACCAAAAGATCTTATTATGGTTTTTCTCATGTTGCCCATACTGCTTTCTTCACAATCGATAAAAGTGATGACCTATAACATCAAATATGACAATGTCAACGATACGGTCAATAATTGGAACGACCGCAAAGAAGCTATGGTAGAACTTCTAAAAAAGCATAATCCAAGCATCATCGGCATGCAGGAAGTACTATTTAGGCAATTGGAATTTTTGGACGAATCACTTCCAAGTTATAAATATGTGGGAGTTGGCCGCGACGATGGGCAGCAAAAAGGAGAGTTCTCCCCTATTCTATATAATTCGGTAAAATATAAGTTGTTGCAATCGAATACATTTTGGCTTTCAAAAACTCCCAATAAAATATCGGTAGGTTGGGATGCCGCTTTGGAACGCATCTGCACCTATGGACTTTTCGAGGATAAAAGTTCTGGGCAAAAATTTTGGGTCTTTAATACCCATTTTGACCATGTCGGAGTAAAGGCACGGAAAAAATCGGTCAAACTCATCCAAAAGAAAATTAGGGATATCAATTCGGACAAACTGCCTGTAGTAGTGATGGGAGACCTTAACTTGACTCCAGACCAAAAACCTATTCAGCTTCTACAGCGAAAGATGAACGATGGGCTTTCAATAACAAAAACTCCATTAACAGGACCAACCGGAACGTTCAATGGTTTTGATGTCTTGGATCCGATGCTTCGGCGCATAGATTATATATTCTTGGACAAATTTGACGTCGATAGTTACATTCACTTAGATGAACGTTTGCAAAATGGCAAGCATGTATCCGATCATTTGCCAGTGAAGGCGGATTTAAAGTTTAAAATCATGTCTAACTAAAGAATCTAAAAAAATAACAGATCTGATATGGCATATGACGAATTTTTGGCCGACCGAATTCGGCACGTTTTAAAACAAAAGTCGGTTTTTGCAGAGGAAAAGAAAATGATGGGCGGACTTTGTTTTATGGTCGATGACAAAATGTGTTTCGGAATGCACATTGATAAAAAAACCGATTCATCATTATTTATGGCCAGAGTTGGTACCGACCAATATGAAAAGGCCCTCTCAAAGCCACATTGCATGGAAATGAATTTTACGGGCCGTACAATGAAGGGTTATGTTTTCGTTTCTGTCGAAGGAATCGATTCTGACAAAGATTTGGAATCTTGGATCCAAATGTGTTTGGATTTCAATCCTTTGGCGAAAAGCAGTAAAAAAAAAAGCTAAAAAGAGTTAGATAATAGCTCGTCGAGCGTAATAACATCATCACTGTTCATCATCTCAATACTGTTCTTATTGTCTTTTATAGCAACGGCGGCCCCATTCCAACTATGCCATTGTAGAAAATAGGCCGCCTTACCCTTTAACGCATTGACATGCTGCATCATATCCCAATTTCCGTACCCTGAATCGATAGGTCCAGATTCACTCATTACGATGGTTTTTCCCAATGATTTTAAGGCATCATAATCGGGAAAATCAGGATTCACCCCATAATAATCCATCCCTACCAAATCGACGTAATCGGAACCTGGATAAAACGAAGTAACATCGGCGTTCCATCCACGATCCGGCACTACGGAGTATGTCCAAATCAGATTGTCCAAACCATAATCAAAAATTAGGGTATTGTAAAGGTCCATCCATAGTTCTTTATAATCAGCTTCGTTCGTTTGTTGGTTGTTATAGGTGTCGATACCCCACCAAAAAAAGTCGCCGTTCATCTCATGAAAGGGTCTCCAAATTACGGTAACCCCGGCATCACGGAGTTTTTGCAGACCTCCCGCAACATTATCAAGCTCGGTACGATAGCTGGTTCTTGCAGTCGACGGAGCTGCATCTTTCAGAAGTGACCTCAAATCGATGTTATCCTTGTTTTCTACGGTATTCCAATATATATCGATTCCCGCTTCAAACGGATTATCGGCATGCCAGCTCACGGTGACCAATCCCCCTTCGTTCCAATGATCAGCTAGAGTCTGTACAGGATATTCGGTGCCCGAGTACCAACCAAAATCCGCTCCTATAATTCCAACATGTCTTCCTGTGATATCAGCTAGCATATCAACATAAGTATTGTAAAAGGAAGCTGTAGTATTTGGGGCATCACCGCAATGCTGACCTACAATGACCTGTTCATTGGCTATCAACGTATCGAAATAAGCGAGTATGTCTTCTTTGCCAAGACCTTCCAATCCGGTATTTTCAAGAGATTCTTCGGAAGATTCTTGCGAAGTTGCATTGTCCTCGTTCGGGGATTGGTCGGCACCTATAACTTGTTGTTTATCACAAGAAACAAAGAGAAATACCATAAAAAGGGGAAGCAATAATCGCATTATACAAGATTTGTTGACTTTTAAAACAGGTATCAATAATCATTCCGAAAAATTTAACAAAAAAAGGCCGTCCACAATGGAACGGCCTTTTCAGAATTGGTTATTTGGTCTTCTTACTCGATAATAATCTGCTTGCTATCGGACCAACCCGTACCATCAACTTTTAGAATGTAGTTTCCAGTCGGTAAGTTACCAAGGGTATAAGCAATTTTTACCTTGCCTTTTTCCACTTCATATGAAATAGGATTACCAACCTGTTGACCACCAAAATTATAGAGGGTCAACCAAATAGTCTCTTTGCTGGAAACGAGTTCGGCTTTTAGGCTTGCAGTTCCCTTCGCATCGGTACTTACGGACTTGCTGATCGTATTTACCTCTACCGTAATGTTCGAACCGCTTTTGGCGGGCGAAGGATAAACGGAAGCTACCATATTCATCTCGCTCGACCTTGTACCATTGGCACCACAACCCACATCGGGGAAGTTTAAGGTCATTACGGTTGACCCTTTCACATCCTTCGGGCGATACCCAAGAGATGATGTACTCGCCAAAATCTTCAGCGGTCAGATTCAATTTTTCCGTTCGGTTGTTTCCAGGGTATTGGGGTTCGTTTTCCTGTACGATGACATCGCCATTCGGGAATTCGAAAATGAATTTCCAATCGGTAAAGTCTTCGGCGTACGAATCCCCTAACTTATTGCCATCGATATACATCCAAATATAGAAATCATCACCGATACATGCTGCCGTCTCATCACCGGGAATATAGACTCCCGGGGTATCCCTTGGCAATATCTTAAAACTCGGATTGATATTACAGGGGTTGTTCACCGTTACCGTAACTTCATCTTCAGCAATACAGAACAATTCATTGGTCACCATGACCGAATAGGTCGTTGTAGTTTCCGGGGAAACCGTTATGGACTGGGTAGTCTCACCTGTCGACCAATAAATTTCATCGCCTGCATTCGTACCTGTTACGGTCAATGTGGTGCTTTCGCCGTAAATAATGGCGATATCCATACCCGCATTAATATCAATAGTACTGACTTCTACCTCGAAACTCAAGGTTTCCTCACAATCTGGAATAGTACTATCGGAAATTGTCACCGTATAGGTCGTGGTAACTTCAGGAGTCACTAGTATTGAGGCCGTCGTAGCTCCCGTACTCCAGAGAAACGTATCTCCACCACCAGCGGAAATTACAATTTCCTCTCCCTTACAAATTACGTCATCGCCCTGAATCGCGGGTTCAAGCATACACTGCTTGACAAGACCGGCATCGATACTATAGTTATCGGTATCGGTTATGGTAAAACATGGTGTTTTTCCGTCGGCACCCGCATCTGAATCCATCATATCATCATTACCGGCATTGGCCGAGGTAAAATCATAGCCAGCGGGTACATTTTCAAAAACAATATAATAATCCCCGGGACAGACATCGAAGGAGTAAAAACCTCCATTTTCAGTAACCATATCGGCTACGAAAGTATCATTACAATCGTATAAGGAAACGGTCAATCCGTCAACTCCAGTTTCGTTGTTATCTTGTATTCCGTTGCGATTGGTATCGTCCCAGACAAAATCACCGATTGTTACTTTATCCAAATTATTGACCACGACTTCGTCCATAGCCTCACAACCATTACAGTTGGTAACTTCGACTTGGTATGTTCCGGATGTGGATACTTCAATGGTCTGTTGGTCACTAGCACCTACGATAGTACCGTCTTGGGTAGTCCATTGAAAGATAACTTCGTTACCTCCTTGTACATCACATTCACCCAATGGAAGATTGATATCCCCTGTGGTATAATAGCCGTCACCACCAGAAATCGTAAACCAACCGGAAGCTCCGAAACCAGCACGGGTTACATCGGCACCCATACCGATTTGAAAGGATGGGCCCATCGAGGTCGTATAAAACGTACCGTGGTTCTGGGAAGTGATCGTACCGTTCAAGGTTGTATAATATTCAAAACCAGAAGTATCTTGGGGAAGATTACAAGAATGTTCTTTGGGGCTATTGGCAGGGGCTACCGTAGTATGCCCACTGTATTGCATGTCTACTTCGATTATATCGACCCCGTTCGTGGCGGTCGCCGTATACCGGGCGGTACCATTGTCAAAGGTTTCGAAACGTTGTACCGAGGCATTGAACCTACGAGAATCGCTAGCCGAACCCGGCACGAGGTAAATCTCTTCAGAATCGGGATTATTCCCGGTACATTTCAACATATCAAGTACGGGATACACACACCCTGAAACACAATCGTTGGTGCCATCATAGGTGGCAGTCAATTCGATATTCTCTTCGGTGCATACTTCCACATCATCACCTGCATCGACTTCTAGGTCGCAAATAGGTTCGTAGGACAAACAGATACTACTCGGCACGACAGAATTTGCACTAGGTTCGTAACCGGTACCCAAGGTAGGGTCTTCATAATGTACGATACAGATACGGTCGATTCCGTTCGGAAAAACAATATCTTGGTTCAAAGGACCTTTCCACTGTGCGGAGGTTACGCCATCTTCCAAATCTTGGGTGTAATCGGATACGAATTGTATCACATTTTCTTTTAGAAAGACCAATTTCCATCGCTCGAACTGTTGTGCGTTGGTATCTTGTCGGTTCGGATATCCATCCCAGGAGACTACCTCGTTAATATCGACACGGATTCCTTGAGAGAAGTCGGATGGATACGGTCCCGGAATTTCATAGATCAAAGCAGTACCGCCCTGTACAAAACGTATATCGGCGTTTACCCATCCCGTATTTGTCATTTGCAGGTTGTTGACCCAGCTATAGGTACCGATGCCCGTGGTACACGAGGGTGCATCCGGTAGTGTTACCGTGCCGAACATAGCGGATTCCTCAATTGTAGAAGTTTTAGCCTCTTTGGGACTCGTTTCTTCGATGTTTCCATCGATCGGGTTCCCGAGCATAAAGAAGGGAACCAGCATTAAAAATGTAAATAGGTTTTTGGCCGTGATCGGCCGAGCGTAGTTTTTTGCCATAATAGCTTAAGTTTAAGGTTACTGTTTTTATAAGACTTTGGGAAATCTTCACATCCTATTTGAACATCAAACGACGTTCAGGCATGCGGTTCATTAAGTAAGGATTTGGGAGCGTAGATTTCTATATCATCAATTTTAATTTAAGATTATATCCAACAAAGAAACGACGATATGGAGAGAGGCGGTAAAATTTTCGGCAAACCGTAAGTTTATCCATACAAGTTGAAAGCTACTGATACCCAGACCGATAAAACATCCATTTTAACGAGTATAGCTGTAAAGTGTGTCGCAAAAACAATCACCACAGAATACGCACCAAATGATTACCGTTAGATGGGAAATCTTGATATTCCGTTTATTCGTAATAATTTCTCCTTTCGTCGAAAGCGGACATGACTTATAAAGGGTTACTCTTTATTTTTGCTACTTTTATGAACAAAAGGTGATGAACCGTTTTAACAAATGGTTTGAAGAACCCTGCACCACTATGAAAAGAAGTCTTGATTACACAGTATTTAGAATTGTCTTTCTATGGCTTTTTTTGGTCATTGCAGCTTCTTGTGGAAGCAAAAGTGACGATTCCGTACCGCCCATAGAAGTAATCGAAGAGGAAGAAGTTGAGGAAAGTATACCGCCCGTCGTGTTCACTGCCATAGGGGATGTACCCTATGATGATGAACAGCGAACAGACCTCATCAATATGGTTACGGCCCATAATGCGCAAAATAAATCTGAATTCATTATTCATGTAGGTGATATCAAACGTGGAGCCGACCCTTGCGATGAAACTGTCTATGAGGATGTTAGCACAATTTTAAAAGGCTTCGATATGCCAACTTTCGTCGTATTGGGTGATAATGAATTCAATACATGTGCCGACCCCGATCAAGGTCTCGAATTTTGGAACCAGTATTTTCTGCACTTCAATGAAAATTGGCAGTTTGCCCACACGGTTCTATATCAGACCGAGCGCGCGGAGAATTTTAGTTGGGTCGAAAATAAGGTACTTTTCGTCGGCATTAACCTGGTGGGCATACCCGTTCACGACCAAGAAGAATGGGACGAAAGACTTGCAGACGACGCCAAATGGGTCTCGCAGCTATTGGAAGAACATAAGGAAGATACTGAGGCCACCGTCATATTTGCTCAGGCCAATATTGTCAACCTTGAGCCCGATAAATTCAACATATTCACCGACGTCTTTCGTGCGGCTTCTGCGACTTATGCCAAACCAATACTTTATCTACATGGTGACGGGCATTTTTGGATAGAAAACAGGCCTTGGGCCGAAAAAAACATTCTAAGGGTACAGATTGTAGGCGGTTCGGAAGCTGCACAGGTAACAGTGGACACTTCAAAAGAGAATCCGTTTAGTTTCGACAGCAGTTTTTTGGAATAAAAATCTGCGATATCTTATTGGGAATTCCATTATACTTTTTGGTGGTAACTACTTCAGCTCTATATATCCCTAGACTAAAAAATCTAAGAATAAGGCCAAGGTTTTCCATAGTTATAATGTAAATCTTAAGCCTCCAAGGCCTTTTTCACCATGACCTTCGCCAAATGCGATCGGTATTCCTCACCGGCAAAATGATCGCTCATCACATCGACATCATCAACTGCATGAGAGGCTGCACTACTAGTACCATCGTAGGCGTTTTCAACCGCTGTCGCCCTATACGGAGTACCTGAAACGCCCGTCACACCGACCTTTACAGAATCTCCTTCTTTTACAGCGGCAACTCCGACCACGGCAAATCGAGACGCGGACTGAAAGAATTTGTGATAAGATCCATTCACAACTTTTGGAAAACGAATTGCGGTAATCAATTCATCTTCAGTCAAAGCGGTTGTAAAAATCCCCAAAAAGAAATCGGTGGCATCGATGGTGCGTTTTCCACTTTTTCCTTCGACTTCGATTTTTGCATCACAAGCCAAAATAGTCGCGGGATAATCAGAAGCAGGATCGGCATGGGCCAAACTTCCACCAATTGTTCCTCGATTTCGCACTTGAATATCTCCAATACATTTTGCCGTTTGTGCAAGAATATTGAGCTGTGAATTCACCAATTCAGAACTGGCAATAGCACTATGAGTGCAGTTCGCTCCGACAACAATTTCATCATCATCTTCTGAAATAGTGTCCATCCCCGAAATTCCGCTGATATCGATAAGCATCTCAGGTCGGCTCAATCGTAACTTCATTGCAGGAATCAGGCTATGTCCGCCTGCCAATATTTTAGCTTCATCGCCATGCTTCTCAAGCATGTTTATCGCTTCGCTGACCGAACCTACTTTTATATAATCAAATTTTGCTGGTATCATGTTTATGTTGTTTGTTCAAACTTTTTCCTTGTTATTTACTATTCTTGATGCTTCAACTCAACTGTTTCCGAAGGTTGGAAGTTGGAAGCAAGAGGCTCGAAGTCTCAAGTTTTGATTCTTCTGTCTTCGTACTCCTTATTTAACATTTCAAGATTTGTGCTTGATGCTTCCCGCTTCAAACTTCGCGCTTCCTTCCTCCATCAATTCTGCATGGCCTTCCAAACCCGCTGCGGAGTCAATGGCATTTGTATATCGGCTACCCCTAAATGCG
Organism: Maribacter halichondriae; assembly: GCF_027474825.1. Taxonomy (GTDB): domain Bacteria; phylum Bacteroidota; class Bacteroidia; order Flavobacteriales; family Flavobacteriaceae; genus Meishania; species Meishania halichondriae. The sequence goes on from NZ_CP107030.1 coordinate 217,291, forward strand.
CCAATGCATCGACTACAGCACTCACGACTGCCGGAGTGGATCCAATGGCACCGGCCTCACCTGCTCCTTTTACGCCCAATGGATTATGGGGGCAAGGTGTAACCGTTCTGTCGGTTTCAATGCTTGGCACATCATCTGCACGCGGCATGGCATAGTCCATATAGGATCCGGAAATCATTTGTCCGCCTTCATCGTAGACTACCTCTTCCAGCAATGCCTGACCGATACCCTGTACTACTCCTCCATGAATTTGCCCGTCAACGATCATCGGGTTCATTACGTTGCCCACATCGTCGCAGGCAACAAAACGTTGCAAATCCACTTTACCGGTATCTGGGCAAACTTCGACAACCGCGATATGCGTTCCGAACGGATAGGTGAAATTGGTAGGGTCGTAGAAACTTGAAAAATCAAGTCCAGGTTCCAAACCTTCGGGATAATCGTGAGGTACATAGGCAGTCAATGAAACATCCCCAAATGAAATGGATTTATCCGTTCCTTTGACCGTCCATTTTCCTTCGGCATATTCCAAGTCGCCTTCTGCGGCTTCCAATTTATGGGCTGCGATCTTTGCTCCTTTTTCCAGAACTTTTTCCACACTTTTTACAATGGCGCTACCACCAACTGCAAGACTTCGCGATCCATAGGTACCCATTCCGAAGGCCACTTGATCCGTATCTCCGTGTTCGATTTGAATATCATCCATAGGGATCCCCAATTTATCCGCCACAAATTGTGCGAATACCGTTTCATGACCTTGTCCGTGTGAATGAGAACCTGTTAAAACCTGCACTTTCCCAGTTGGTTGTACGCGTACATGGCCTACTTCGAAAAGTCCGGCCCTGGCTCCTAGAGAACCTACAACGGCAGATGGCGCAATGCCACATCCTTCTATATAAGTAGAAATTCCTACTCCTAGTAATTTTCCATTTTTTCGAGCTTCTTCCTGTTCTTTCCTAAAATCTTCATAGCCCAGCATTTCCAATCCCCTTTTGAGAACTCCCTCATAATTACCACTATCATATTGCAACGCAACTTGGGTTTGGTACCCGGGTTCAGTAGTTCCGTTAAAAGGTGTTATAAAATTCTTGAAGCGTATTTCCGCAGGATCCATATCCATTTCCTTGGCAGCCTTTGAAATAATTCGCTCTAACAAATAGGTAGCCTCGGGTCGACCTGCGCCTCTATAAGCATCCACACAAACGGTATGGGTAAACGGAGCTGTAACGTTCAAATGAATCAAGGGTGTCGTATAAACTCCCTGAAATAAAGTGCCATGTAAATAGGTAGGCACCGCCGGAGCAAAGGTGGAAAGATAAGCTCCCATCGCACAAAATTCATCGGTAAGGTGGGCCACAATTTTTCCGTCTTTGTCAAAACCCATTTTCGATTTCACATGATGATCCCGACCATGTGCATCGGTCAAAAATGCTTCGCTTCTGTCAGATGTCCATTTGACCGGCCTTCCTATTTCCTTAGATATCCATGTTAATAGTGCTTCTTCTGTATAGTGATAAACTTTACTTCCGAAACCGCCGCCAACATCATAGGATACGACCCGGACTTTATGTTCAGGAATTCCTAACACAAAAGCACAAAGTAACAATCGTATCAAATGCGGGTTTTGTGTACTCGTATACAACGTCCATTTATCGCCATTGACATCATAGTCCGCAATATAACTTCTAGGCTCAATGGCATTTGGTGCCAATCGTTGATTGCGATATACCATTTCGGTTACATGATGTGCAGAGGCCAAAGCAGCCTCAACTTCTGCCCTATCGTTACCGATACACCAATCGAAAGCGGCATTGTCATCCCATTCGTCATGTACTTTGGGTGCACCGGCCTCCATTGCTTTTTTAGGACAAGTAACTGCTGGCAAATCCTCATAATCCACAACCACCAACTCCACGGCATCTCGTGCTTGTTCCAAAGTTTCTGCAACCACAATCGCGACTGCTTCGCCCAAATGCCTTATTTTATTGCTGGCCAAAAGTGGATGTTTAGGCTCCCGCATCGTATCGCCATTCTTAAAATCGACCTGCCATCCGCAAGGCACACCATATTCCCCGCAGCCGTCTTTAGCTGTGTAAACCGCTACTACGCCATCAGCTTTTTCAGCTTCAGAAGTATCAATTGAATTAATTTTCGCATGTGCATACGGACTACGAACAAAAGCCGCCTGTGTCATTTTGGGCAATTTGATATCATCAGTATATTTCCCTGCCCCTTTTAGAAAACGGGCATCCTCTCTTCTCTTAATCGGTTTTCCTATAAATGTTTCCATAATTACCCGTTTATTTTCTCAGCGGCATGCTGAATTGATTTGACAATATTGTGGTATCCGGTACAGCGGCAAAAATTACCTTCAAGCCCATGACGAATTTCTTCTTCGGATGGATTCGGATTGTTCTTCAAAATATCTACTGCGGTCATTACCATTCCCGGTGTGCAGAATCCACATTGAAGTCCGTGGTTTTCTTTGAACGCTTCCTGAATCGGATGCATTTGACCATTTTGGGCCATACCCTCGATCGTGGTCACTTCGCAACCATCGACCTGAACTGCCAAAAGTGTACAGGCTTTTGCGGCAGCACCATCGACAGTTACCGTGCACGCACCGCATCCGCTGGTATCGCAGCCGATGTGCGTTCCCGTCAAATCGAGTGTCTCTCTCAGGTATTGCGCAAGGCTGATTCTCGGTTCGACATCATGGGAGTGTTCTTCCCCATTGATCGTTACTGTAATGTTCATATATGTATGATTTAAGTGTTAATCAAAATTTGCAAAAAGAAGATTTTATTGGGACATTCAAGATAAAGAAAATGCGCAGATAAGTTTGATGATTTAAGAACTTTATTTTGAAATTCTTAATCCCTGTTGCTCGAAATTGAAAAATAGATGGAAATTTTCTAAATTAACTGTCGATTCAACAAGTTTCTCTTTTTTTGAATTTGGGAAATGGCCAGTTTCAAACTCTCGAGATTATGGGCCGATGCCAGCACGTCGATATAGGGCAAGGCAGTTTTTAGACCCAGCGCTTCAGGAGAAAAATCGCTACTACCTGCCAAAGGATTTAGCCAAATAACCTTTTTCGATTTTTTGTAAATGGTCTGCATGGCGGTTTGTATTATCTCTGGGCCACCAGTATCCCAACCATCACTGAGAACTAACACGATTGTTTTTTTGTCCAACATACCGTAGCCATGTTCTTGTGTAAAATCGTTGAGACAAGAACCTATGGTCGTTCCCCCAGACCACTGCGGAACCCTGTCCGAAATAATTTCAAAGGCCTTATCAAATTCATGATTATCAAGTATCTCACTAACGCGGTGCAGAGCGGTACTGAAAATGAAGGTCTCGATCTTATCATAGGCATTTTGAAACGCATAGATCAAATGGACAAAAAATCGACTATAGAGTTCCATTGATTTACTAACATCGCAAAGCAATACCAATTTCAATTTCTTTTCCTTTTTTCGCTAAAGCGGATTTCGGTTATCTCGCCCCCTCTGCGCATGTTCGTTCGAATGGTACTTTTAAGATCAATATTTCTATGTCTTTTCGAACTCTTTTTTAAACGGCTTTTTTGATGAGCGATTTTCTTTGCTACTTTTTCAAAAGGCGCATCATCAATTGCATTTCTTCTTGGCTCAAATCGGAAAAATCCTTTCGGGCCAATAGCTCGATATCACTATAGGAGGCAATTTCCTTTTCCTCATCGGAAGCACTAAGGTTCAACCAATTCTTTAGCGATTCGAATTGCGCATCTTTTTTTTGGGCTTCGGATTTTTTGTCCTTTTTTTCTAGTTTGTCTTTTATTTTTGAATCGGTGGCTTTAGCAAGTTCGTATTTGAACTCGGAATAGTATTCGTCAAAATTCGTTCTTTGGAAGGCATTTTTAGATAGAACGGCTTTTAGAGCTTCCCGGAAATAATTTTCAGAATTTATGGGCAAAAAAGAAATAGCTTGTAATGCATCGGCCTCCTCGGCAGGACTTATAGAAAAGCTTTTCTTTCTAAGGAAACGACAAAGCATAACAACATTTCCTGAAATCGAAGTCTGATGTTGGATTAGGTTGGACGGCATGTCTTTATGGTTACTTAAACGCAAAGGACGCAAGGAAAAAAGTGCTTTGGACGCAAGGAATTTTAATTTGCTATAAATTATTTACTACTCTTCTTATTCCGTTTTTGATTAGGGTTACATTGAAATTGATGAGCAATCCTAATTTACAATTTGATAATTTTAGATAAGTTAGTACCAGTGCTAGATGCACATCATTTAATGCTTCTACTGCTTTTACCTCTATAATTACTTTGTTTTCAACAATTAAATCAATTCTATAGCCTACTTCTAATTTTACCTCTTCATAAACTAATGGTAACGGTTTTTGTTTTTCAATACTCAAACCTGTTTTCTTCAACTCATAAAACAAACATTCTTCATAAGCACTTTCCAAAAGTCCAGGACCAAGAGATTTATGAACTTTTAAGGCACAGTCAAAAATTACTTTCGAAATTTCATTTTCAGTCATACATATGAATTTATCTGAAAATTCGTTGCGCCCCTAGCGCCTTCCTAGCGAACTTTGCGGTTAAGTTCAGATGTTTACTTAACCGCAAAGTTCGCAAAGAACTAGTTCATAATTTCCCCTATACGATTCTAGAACTTACCCCCGTCTTCTCCAACAATTCCGAAAGCGCATCCTGCGTATGCCGCATATCTTGCCAATCCTTTAGCACCACGCCCAAGGTTTCCTCGACGATTTTTTTATCCAAATGTTTTAGGTGCATGCTCGATAAGGCTTTTGCCCAATCGATGGTTTCTGAAATTCCGGGAGTCTTTTCTAAACGGAGTTGACGCAGTTCTTTCATAAAAACGCAAATTTGCCTTCCGAGCTCGGCATCGACCTCCGGGACTTTAGTTTTAACGATCGCCAATTCTTTTTCAAACTCGGGATAGTCTATCCACAGATACAGACATCTTCTGCGCAGGGCTTCGGAGAGTTCACGCGTACGATTTCCCGTCAAGATAATCTGGGGTTTATGGGTGGCTTTTATGGTTCCTATTTCAGGGATGGTTACTTGCCAATCAGAAAGAACTTCCAATAAAAAACTTTCGAATTCCTCATCGGCTCGATCCACCTCATCGATTAAAAGAACAGTTTTTTCAGGACTCGTTATCGCCTGAAGAACAGGTCTTTTCAAAAGAAATTTATCCGAAAAAATAGTTTGTTCGAGCGCCTCAATATCCTTCCCTTTTTCTTCCTGCATTTTTAAATACAGCAATTGGTGCTGATAATTCCATTCGTAAAGTGCATGGGTACTGTCTAATCCTTCATAACATTGCAGACGAATCAAATCGGTTTTCAGGGCATTAGCCATCACTTTGGCAATTTCGGTTTTTCCCACTCCGGCAGGACCTTCAACCAGCAAGGGTTTTCCAATTTCATTGCGAGGAATATCGACATGGCGATTCCACCGTCATCAATATAGCCTTGATCTTGCAACATTTTTTGGATTTGGGAAAGCTCGTGGGTTTTCATAAATCTGCAACTTATCATTTACAGTAAAGTTAACGATTAATGCCAAACCGCAAAGGGTGCAAGGGGTTACGCAAGGTTCGCTAAGAATTTTAGCCAACAAGCCCTTGCGCCCTTTTCGCCTTCATTGCGAACCCTGCCTGCCGACAGGCAGGCTTGCGGTTAAACTCTTACGTAACGTGAATTCCAATACTTAAAAAACGAGTATATTTCCATCAAATCAATCTTCAAAGAGCATTTTATGAGTTGGATAAGGACAATTGATTATGATGATGCCAAAGGAAAATTAAAAAGTTTATATAAAAGAGTAAAAGGACCTGATAATAATATAGATAATGTTTTGAAAATTCACAGTCTTCGCCCACATACGCTTGAGGGACATATGGTTTTGTACAAAGCGGTATTGCACCATTCAGGAAACACCTTGTCCAAATGGTATCTGGAAGCTTTGGGGTGCTACGTAGGCCACCTTAACAACTGCGAATATTGCTTTGACCACCATTTTGCAGGACTCCAACGTCTTCTAAATGATGATACGAAATCAAAACAATTTTTAGTAGCTGTTAAGAGAGATGCATTAGATACTTTCTTTGATACAAAATATGCCCGTGGAAGTTCTTATGCTAAAATACTGACGCTGGATGTTCAATCGGTTATCGAAGAAGATTTCAATAGTCTAAAAGAATCAGGATTCTCAGAAGGCGAGATATTAGAAATAAACCAAGTCGTCAGCTATTTCAATTATGTAAATCGAAGTGTAATCGGTTTGGGCGCCAATACAAAAGGAGACATTTTAGGGCTATCCCCAAATCAAAATGATGACCCTGATAATTGGGGGCACTCATAACACCTCCCTTAATCCTTCCTTATTAGGAGGGAAACCGATACTTTTAACTTCGTACCTAAAACTTCGTGCTTCGTACTTCTTAGAGATTATCCAACTGGTTACTGCTTTTATCGTCGCTAATCGTCCAAAAGAAGCCTACGACGAAGAATGCATCGGCAGTAGGCCGTATGGCTCGTCGGTCGAAAATACCATCCACATTAGGGGTATTGGCATATTGATAGCCATTGACGTTCTTAAAGTCGGTGATATTGCTGACGGAAAAAAACAATATTTTCTGTTGTGATATCAAATAGGCCCAATTCACGTTCAGACTGTTGAACGGTTTCGTTTTTTCCGCCAAAAATTCCGGTTTATTCGGATTATCATAAGGTCTGCCCGAACCGTAGTTATAGGAAACCCCGATTTGTGAACGCCAATCGTCGACCCAGTACTTGGTAACGAGTGAAAGGCTATGTGTAGGAGCAAAATTCGGGGTGGCCCTTTCTTGAAAATCACGATAGTCACGTTCTGTGTTCAAATAAGAATACGATGCCCAATAATCAAGATTCTTGATGCTTTTATTATCACGCCAGAAGATATCGATACCTGATGCGTAGCCACCTCCCAAATTGTTGAATTCCGAATTGAATTGGGGCATTTCGGTATCGAATTTTACGAGTGCATCATAGTCCTTATAATAGGCTTCTGCGCGAAATGTCTTTCCATTGGATAAATACTGATAGTTCAAGATATAATGCGATGTCTTTTCAAAATCCAAGCTTTGGTCAAACTTCAGGGACTCACCCAACGGGTTTTGATAAAAATCTCCGTAGGCCAACGAAAATTGCCCGTTTTCACTGCTCTTATACGCCAACGATACCCTTGGTGCCACATTATAATCGGCCAGAAAACTGGAATACTCGCCTCTCACACCCAGCTTCATGGCAAATTTGTTGCTAAAGAAAATATCCCCCTCGGCAAAAGCCGAGCTAAGATTGTCTTGAAAACCGGTATCAAACGAAAAGCCATCAGGAGCAACAAAATTCTCTTGGTAATCCGTTATAAAATGTTCGGCCCCGAAATTCAGTTGAAATCGACTGCTGAAACCTTTCTTGACCTTCACTTTTAAATGTCCGGCAGTTTCATTGGCATTAATGTCATTGGCCTCAAAACCGATGTCATTTCTATCTGATGAAATACTGGCTCCGGCACTTACAGTCCATTCCTTGTCAAAGAAATATTTATACGAAGTATTTGCGTACAGATTACTGTTTTTCAAGCGGAAATTGACAAAATCCTCAAAATTGATATCCTCTTGGTCCAAATCCAGATTTGCTTGATTGAATCCCGTATAGAATTTAAAAATACCCTTGTCCGTGATGCTTCGATAAACCGCCTCCCCTGAAATGGACTCGTAGGGCTTGTTCCAACGGGCACCTTGTTCATTGGGGATAATCCATTGATACGGCGCCAAATTGATGTACTGCGCATTAACACTAAGTGATTTGTTGTCCCAGATTTCCGTTCTTCCGAGACCGGCACCTACGGAAAGTACTGAGATATCGGTCTTTTCTTGGTCGGGTTCATCGGTAGTGTTCAACAACAATACGCTGGAAAGTGCTTGGCCGTATTCCGCAGAATATCCGCCCGTGCTAAAGGTAATCCCTTTAAACAAGAAGGGCGAAAATCGACCTCGGGTGGGAATGTTATTGGCCGTGGCATTAAACGGTTGAAAAACGCGGAGTCCATCAATAAAAACCTGCGTCTCCCCGGCTTGGCCGCCTCGAACAAAGAGCCGGCCATCTTCACTTACCGTTGATGTACCAGGTAGTGTTTGCAAAGCACCCACAAAGTCACCAGCCGCACCAGCGGTGGTAACGATGTCCAAAGGTTTTAAAACGGATACCTTGGAGTTATCCCCCGCTTCAAAAGTTCCGGCGGTGAGCGTTACACCTGACAATTGATTGATAGCCTCCCGGAGTTCGATTTTTAAATCCTTTAAATACGAAATATCGCCAGCCTGCATATAGGTTTCGTAAGAAAGCATCGATACCACCAACGTCTGTGTACCCGTTTCGGTGGTTTCAAAAGAGAAATTACCTTGGTCATCCGAGGAGGCACCATCATAATAACCGTCTAAATAAATGTTGGCACCGATAACGGGGTTTCCATTTTGATCCGAAACCGTTCCGGAGATGGTGGATTGCGCAAAGCATACTAAAGAAGAAAATAAGGCGGTTAAAAGGATTAGTTGTTTATACATGACTGTTCGTTTTTCAAAAGATTGATGCCGCAAATTTGCATCGGTTTGAACGGCCATCATAAAGAAGCCTACCGAACTGTTCAATTTTAGTGATGAATTGCAACGGAGTTTTTAGATTACGGTTCAGTCGCAAAATTGTACGGTTGGGTATGTTGAATTTCAAAGAAGGATAAAAAAGGTGGAGTTTTGACCCATCATAAATAATTAAAACAAAATATCATGAAAAAATTTGCACTATTACTAGGATTAGCTTTTATAGGATTCACGACCAACGCACAAGACGCTTCTGGGTCAACCATCACCGTAACAGTTGAAAACGTATTATCAGATGGCGGCACCATTCTAGCCGGACTGCACACTACAGACACCTTTATGAAAGGTGCAGGGGTTTCAAATGCCATGGCACCGGCCAAAGCGGGTGAGGTCACCTTGACCTTTGAAAACGTGCAACCTGGCGATTATGCCATTATGGTCATGCACGACAAAAACGATAACAAACAAATGGATATGGATACCAACGGCATGCCCCAAGAAAGCTATGCAGCAACCGGCGAAATGAATATGTACGGACCTCCAACCTTTGAGGGTGCCAAGTTCGAAGTGAACGGCGAAGATCAAGAATTCAGGATTCGGTTTTAAGGCCTCCCCAAACCCCTCTGAAGGAGGGGCTTTTTAAAAAGTATTCATCAATCAGAAAATAGAAGGCTCGCCGTTTTACGAGCCTTTTTTGTTTACCGCTTTTGAATACGTTTGCTCATTCGGATTCCAAAGTTGGTGGACCTGTCCGCCTACTGGCGGAAATAGAAAAGAGGGCTTTCGCCCCTTTTCATTTTAAAAATACGTAGACGCTAAGAAAACCGTATGAGTCTTAAGGCAGTATGCCTTCGGTGATTTCTCCAACTCTCGTGACGGGTTAATTGTTTGTCACTAGTGGCACCGCTACCTTTGTGTTTTTGCTTTATATGTTTCATTATTACTTCTTTAGTCAATTCTTGTGATGGGCGCAATAAACGCCCTTATGTACACACTCCCTTAGACGTAAAAAAAGCCAAAATATTACCTTGTTGTGAGAAGTTTAACACTCCGCTAAACCCCATAAAAAAAACCTATAAACTATTTTATATTCTTAGGCCTTAATTCGGCTTTGCTACCGAATGCACCCATCTAAAAAACTATAATGCCAGACCCATAGTACCTGCTCTTAGAATGAATCTTTTGTAGTACTTTGTCAGAATCGGTTGGTTGGAACGATATCGGTCAATTCGTCAAAACGTTTATTGAAGAACACCCAGAACCTGAACCCGAATTGTTAAATGAGATAGACGTTTGACTTTACGGCAATGGCGCTTGGGTTACTTATGAACAACAAGATTCCCTACGTGGCCTAAAATGCGAAACACGACTGATGGAAAAAATACATGGCGAATGGAAAATCGCAGGCATGCAGACGACTATTTATAGGTTTGTGAAGATGAGAAATGAAAAAATCAGTTGCCAGCAATGGTTAAAATTCACCAATGAAAAAGTCGCATTGACTTAATCTACAATCTACCATAACTAAATTGTCAACAACAATTGACTTACACAGCTACCTATTGCTAAAGACTTCATTTGCTTCCTGCCATAGTGGTTTGTTCCATAATCTGTAAATCATCGGTAATTCTAGTTAAAAATACTCCAAAATCATTTTGGCTGATGACACTATTAGAGGAATTTGGAAAAAGTTCCTCCACCGGAAACCTATGATTAAGGTCAATGGTAAATTGATAAAAATCGGTTAGTAACTCCCCCTTGCTATTTAAAATAGGCACCTCTAAAACAACAGGATTTGCAATGGTATTTGCCTGATCAGGAACTATCCAAGGTCGGGCTGAATTAAGAACATCTGGATCGCGCTTTAGGGTAACATCGGTACGAGGTATCCGTTTTTTATTCGTGTACCATTTATTATGAACGGCATTATAGGCGTCATAGGTTTCCTTTGCCGTCTTTACAACGGCTAAACTATCCAATGTTGAACCAATTAGTTTTGTAGCCGCCTCGTTAAAAGGGAGCTTAGAGCGCAATGATTTCATCCCTACGTGAATACCCAGTAAGTTCGAGTACACATCCTCAACCGAAAAACTCGAAAATTTTTCCTTTACAAAAGGAATGGTCGATGCACCGAACCAAGTAGAAATTTCATGCCATAACGAAAAATCGTATGTTATTTTTCCCGCTAAAAGAATACAATCATTATCATCAAACTGTGCCGGTACATTCAAATATAAAGTCTTACGGCCTGCTTCTTTACGCAAATGCAGCACTACTTCACCTTTTCCCCTACTATTTAAAATGACGGCGTATAAATAGCGCGTCCAATCAATATGATCTCGTACGTGACCAATATCGATAAAACCACCTTTGTTGGTATAAATAGTTCCGATGCCTTCACTCTGCTTACCCATATAGCGATGTTCGCCCAAATCATCAACACTGATAACCTGATCAATCTTAACAAATGGCACACCCCATAATTTCAGGTCATAACCAAAAGCACAACATGCTCGAATAATGCGAGGTGGAATTTTGTCTAGATCAACAGCGTCAACATGCTTACTTTGAGCCCGTAGCGTCATAGGGGTAACAAAACCCAATAACATACAGCCTATTACGCTAGTTAATGTTGTTTTATAGCTATTAAATTTCATAGTGCCGGCCGATAACTATTTTAGGTTGTGACGCTTCAGCAAATCAGGATAGAGTTCATCTTCAACCCACATAAAGTTGGGGAATACGTTAATTATTTTTTCATAGCATAATTTGGCCAGCTGTATTTGATCGGTTGCTTCGTATGCTTGCCCTAAAGCGGTCATTGTGTTTATGTACATCCAATTATTGACAACCAGTTCTTGTTTTTCAAAGCTTTCCACCGCCTTTATGTAGTATTGAATTGCCTCTGTCTTATCACCACCAAAAGCTGATGGACGATAATACATTGAGTTTCCTTTTTCAATATTACCTTGAATATTCTCCGGATCCAGTTCGAGAGATTTGTTGATATACTTCATGCTTTTCGGACCTAAGTAAATAGCCTTTAATTTTGAGATACCAATGGTAAACGCAATGTAAGCTCCTTTGTATGCCTGTAGGGTTGCGTTTTCAGGGGATTCCTTTAACAACTTATCAATAATTACCTCTGATTTATCGATGTATTCTTCAGCGGTATCATATTTTTCAGCACCAATTAACCATGCCGTATAACCGTAGTAATAACTGATCAGCTCAAATTGCTCGTCTAAATTATGCTGACTTACATTTTTTTCGCAATTGTTCATTATTTTAAGCCACTTGTCCATTTTACCACGTGAATAGGCTTTGTAAATTGAATCGCGGTAGACAGTTTGAGAAAAACCCCATTGCATTGAAAACAACAAAGTGAACGTTACAAGTACTAATCTTGTAATATGTTGCGTCCTTTCCATATTAACTTTCGCTGTTTATTATTAACGAGACCTTTAATTATTATTATAAGAAATACAATGTGTTGTGGAATTGCCAATACTAAGTTTTGAACAACTGATTGTTGGCTCGCCAAACTTACAAATAATCGAATTGATAAGATGCCAACGGTATATGCGGTTAACCACCATACACCCATATTAAAATAGACGACTAAAGGAGCCATTGTAGTTAAAATTCCAAAAAAAACAGTTGCCAACTTACTATTGCCAAAGAATTGAAATATATTTTTTGTGAATCCGGTAATGGCGGCATCCAACCCAACATACATTCTGCAAGTAATATCGTTATCTCCTAAGCGTGTATCACAGGCGAAGCCTCTTTGTTTAAACAATCTCATAATAGCGATATCTTCTACCCTATGGGATTTACATTTTTCATGAGGCCATATGGCCTTATACGTAACGGATTTAAACATCATGAATTGCCCGTTGGCCGCCGAAAATCTTTCGTTCTTCGACTTTCGAATTAATGAAAGTGGTAGTAAACTCAACAAAATCCAGTTCATTAGGGGTACTGAAATTTTTTCTCCCAAAGATTTGACAATTTGCTTGGGAAATATCGATAACAAGTGAAGGTCGTATTTCTGAAGATGACCAATGCTACGTTTAATCAAGTCTTTTTTGACGCTTACATCTGCATCTAAAAAGAGTACTATATCACCTGTAGCAGCTTTTGCCAATTGATGACATGCATGATTCTTTCCCAACCAACCTTGCGGAAGTTGCTGGCCATTAATTATTTTAATTGTAGGATTAAGTGTTGCCCAATGTTTGACGATACTCTCCGTTTCATCATTGGAATGGTCGTTATAAACAATGATTTCAAGGATCCTGTATTCCAAGGTTGCTAGTTGCTCCAGTAGGGTTCCAATGTTTTCTTCCTCATTACGAGCAGGTATTAAAATTGAAACGGAAGGGGTTGACGTTAAAGAATTTACTTTTGGCAAATAAGCAAACGAAAGATAATTGACAAACGCAACAAGTAACCTAATAATCAGTAAGCTTAAAAGAAAAAAACAGAAATAAATCATGTAGACCCTTGTTTTGTAAAACACACTTCCGCAAAACGATTAAACGCTCGCTCTACATCTTCGGCATTGGTATCGGCGTTTATAGACTGCGTTTCGTAATACACACACAGATCAGGTCTTAGATTGGTTCCATAATTAATAAGGTTGACATTGAACACCAATTGGAAATCATTTTTTGCGTTCTTTAAAAAATATGAAAGTAGGCCTTTTTCAAAAGTAAACTCTCTTGTGTATATGCTTTCGATTTTTCCTTGCGGGAAAAACAGAAAAAGGTTCTCTTTATCTTGTAACAATTCGACAGCATAAGCGAGACTCTCTAAACTAGAACGCCTGCCTTTGCTTATAGAACAAGCGCCTATTTTAGATAACATCATAGTTTTACGCAGCTCTTTCTCAAGCATCATGAAATGAAACCTTCGTTTAAAAACTTTAAGGTTCAATAAGATTTGAATAAAGCCGTCGTAAAACGAAAAATGATTGCTGATCATTAGAATTGGAAACCCTTTATCTTCGTAATGACCAGTGTACCTTACACTCCCAAAAAAAAGCCTATTAATGTTTTGGTATAATACTTAGAAAATTTTACCCAATATTTATTATGATTGGCTCGTATCATTTTTTAATATTGATTGTGAATGGCAATAATTATAAAAAAGCATAATTGGATAAAAAACAACCAGCGAGCAGGTCTGTTGTGCGTATTTATCTTGAACTGTTGAATAGCTCCATTAAATACTAAAGCCAAAAGAAACCAGACCACATAGTTACTAACGGGTGGCTCGTTTTTAGAAAATTGCCACATGTCCATTAAGGGCGCTACTTTCTCAAGTAATATATCATAAAGTACCATCAGCGATGCGGCGCCTACTACAATCGGAATGTTTTTGGTTGTGTATTTAGAGATAATACTATTAGAGGCATAGGTCAAGAAAACCCAGTTAAGGCCAATGACAATGGGTACATCGGCTATTTTGAAACCAAGCCCATTTCCGTACGTATACATGCCAAATATTTTGCTAGTGGCTACACCAATAATTTCGGTTATAAAACTCAGTATAAAAATACTTGCTAAAACTGCAATCGTTTTAATACTCCATTCTTTATGATGTGAAAAGATAGCCACAGCGACCAAGACCAAGGTATAGGGTGTAACTAGAATAAACAATTCATGGGTAAGTGGCAAAAAATATAAAACCAAACCAACACAGTAAAATACGATAAAAGTTATCGGTAGCCCCTCGTTAGCTATGTATTTCATTATCCGATTCATCTATTATGCAGGAATTTCTTTAGAAACAATTTTGGCACTGGCCAAACAGAGTGGTATTCCACCTCCTGGGTGAACGCTTCCGCCAACAAAATACAAGTTCTTTACGCCTTTAAGAAAATTCGGATGTCTTAAAAATGCAGAAAACATAGAATTCGATGAATTGCCATACAGTGCTCCCCCTTTACTAAGTGTGTTTTGCTCAATGGTTATTGGCGAAGCGATTTTCTCGTGTTCGATATAGTCTTCAATGTTTGTTTTAAGACACTTGTTGATTTTAGTAATGATATTTTTTTTGGTCGTACGTATCAGTTCATCCCAATTCTCCTTACTATTTGAAGGTGCGTTAACCATTACGAACCAGTTTTCACAATTTTTCGGTGCATCAATTTTTACCATTTTTGAACTAACAAAAATATAGATAGTAGGATCGGTATCAATGGTTTTTTTTGAAATAGATTCTCAAACTCTTCTTTATAATCACCACTGAATAGAATGTTATGCAAATCTAACTCTGGAAACTCTTTATTTACTCCCCAGTAGAATACCAGCGCAGATGATGAAGGTTCTAAGCGATTGAATCGCTTTTTTAACGGGTGATCCATCAGATTATTAATAACATAGCTGATATCTGAATCTGATACTACTGTATCGAATGCTAATGCCTTATCCCCAACGCTTATCCCAACAGCTTTTTTGTTTTTTACATCGATGGATGTAACCAATGAATTAAAATTAAAACGGACGCCTTTTTTTAGGGCAAGCTCATAAATGTGCCGCACAATAGCATACATCCCTTGTTCGGGAAAATAGGTTCCCAGATTATTTTCAAGATGTGCTATTACGTTAAGCGTTGCAGGTGCTTTGTACGGATTAGAGCCATTGTAAGTGGCATACCTATCAAACAATTGAATAAGCAATGGGCTTTTAAAATTGCCCTTGTTATCACCATGCATGGTTTTGTAAAAGCGAATCTTTTGAACCTGCAACAGGGATTTCAAAACTGAAAACTTCAATAAATTCTTGACTTTATGCAAGGAGTTAAAAAGGAAGATATCAGCCGTGATTTTGTATATTGATGACGCGCGCTTAAAATATTTAGTGATATTGGAAGGATCTTCTCCTAGTTTTTGAACACATTCATCGGCGAATTTTTGTTGATCGGACCAAGCGATTAGATTTTCTCCACTGTTGTAGAAATACTTGCATATTACCTCAAGCTTTTTGTAAGCAAAAGTTGATGGAATAGTTTCACCTGCGGCACTATAAAGTTCCTCCACCAATTCTGGTAACGTAAATAAAGACGGACCGGTATCGAATCGATAACCTTCCATATGAATCTCACTAATTTTTCCACCGGGAGAGGCATTTTTTTCAAATACCGTTACTTCATGTCCTTTGGATGCCAATCTACAAGCAGTGGCTAAGCCCCCAATTCCGGCACCAATCACGGCAATCTTCATACGTTTTTGGACTTTTTAAATCTCATTTCAAAAATATGGGTTAGCGCCAATGGTGATAAAAGCAATGAGAAATTATAAAACATATCTTCAATCGGAATTGAAAAAATACGAATTCCCAAAATTGCTTGAGGATTGTAATCAAATACAGCTTGTTCAATTCCCGTACCCGTTAAGATTCCGTTTATAATAAAAAATGGGATGAGTAAAATCGGATATATGGCTAAATAGTATTGCACAACTTCTTTGGCAAAAAAATAACTCAGTAAAAGTATTGCCGGTAAAACAAGGAAAACGACAAAAGTATAGGCAAAATCCCTATATAATAATGACATTATAATGGACACTACTACTAGTAACTGCGTTAAAAATTTTGTCCATTGTTCATTCAGCTTGAATCTTGGAAAATGGAATTGTACTGCGTAAAACGAGAAAGCACAAGCATACGGAATGACAACAAAAAACAAGTATTCTTCTAAAGGAAGCTTATTTATATAAATACCCGAATTATAGATCGGGTTGAAGAACCAGTAGCCTTGATGGGTAAAGATAACATCCCAAATGACGAAAACAACCATCGTTATTAAGATTGCAGGAAGCAAGAATTTCCAACGGGTATAGAGCCCAAGGTTTTTCTCGAAACTCAAAGCTAAAGGCCCAGCGAGTGAAATAATAAGTATGATCAAATAGAGTGACATAGTTCGTGATTTTCTTGTATGCTATGCCAGTGGAAGTTTATTGGTGATGTAGTTAGAGATCAGTGCCGAAATCTTCAGCCTGTTAGATATTGGAATTCGCTCATTCAGTAATTCCGCTAAAGGTGTATAATTTATGTTAGTCGCAAGTTTACTGTAATAAAGATAGGCTACATACACTTCACTTTTTTTTGAATTGTTAGACAGTAACTTGACTTCTTCTAATGCAACTCTGAAATCTTTTGCGAAAATAGTAATCTTTTTCAAACTCGCCTCTTTATTAAATAGGCGCCCACACTATTCTACAAAACTTTCTAAGTGTGGTTTAGTTAGCCTTAGCGTTTAAGGGGACGACCTATTTTGAGTTGCTGAATAAGCCCTACACCACTTAAATTTAAAATAGTTGTATTCTACAAATACACAAGGCACCCACTCTACCTTTGTGGTATCATGAGATTATGGTTTACCCCGATAATGTCTGCCGCGCATTTTGTTTTTGCTATGCTTATGCTACTAACCGTATATTTCTTTATTGGCGTGCTGTTTGAGGAACGAGATCTAAGGGCAGCTTTTAAAGAAAGTTATCGTGTATATGACAAAGACACCTGTGACGATTCCTTTTACAAAAAGAAGGGTGAAATAAATTAACAACCTATTGCTAACTCTATGCAAGCCATGGCGGGGTTTTATCTCTTCTATGGCTTCCTTTTTATTTATTAACTTCGGGCTATCACAGAAACTGCGTCAGTGCACCAACTCCCCCACCGTTGACGCAAAGGCTTACAACGTACCGTAGCCTAACTATCACTTGGTATATAAATCAGAAATCGATAAAAATCAATTAGCAATCATCAATCAAAAAAATTACAACTATGAAAAACAAGGTCTTTATCATACTAGCCATACTATTCCTTCAATCCTGTGGAAAAGAACCTAAAACCAATCCCGCACTCGATAACATCAAAAAGGTTGAAACAGGTCTCACGACACCCATATATATTGTGGGAGACTCCACATGGACAATTGAAGAACGTATGGAGCATTACGGCGTGCCCGGAGTTAGTATCGCCGTCATACACAATGGGGAAATTGAATGGAAAAAAACCTATGGCTTTGTGGATAAAGAGCGTACAGCTCCTATCACTGAAAACACACTTTTTCAGGCCGCTTCCATCAGTAAACCCGTGACCGCTTACGGGGCCTTAACGCTCGCAGAACAAGAAAAAGTAGCCTTAGAAGAAGACATCAATACCTATTTAAAATCTTGGAAATTGCCAGACAATGAATTTACCAAAGACAAAAAGGTGACCATAAAAAATCTGCTCAATCATTCCGCAGGTATCACCGTTCATGGCTTTTTAGGGTATAGTACTGATTTACCGGTACCCACGCTGGTCGAGGTATTGAATGGCACACCTCCTGCCAATTCACCCCTAGTGTTGTAGATAAAATACCGGAGGAAAGTTTTCGGTATTCCGGCGGAGGTTATAATATCGTTCAGCAAATGATGATCGATGTTGAAGGTAAACCCTTCCCCCAAATTATGGACGAATTGGTACTTCGACCCTTGGAAATGAATAATAGCACCTACAACCAGCCCCTTACCAAAGCACAAGTAACAATGGCCGCAACGGGGTATTTGCCAGATGGCAGTATGGTAAAAGGCAAAAGACATACCTACCCTGAAATGGCACCGGCAGGTTTATGGACCACCGCTACCGATTTGGCAAAATTTGCGATCAACATGCAAAAGACACTGAAAGGTAATAGTGAAAAAGGTCTTTCTAAAGAAATGACCACAACAATGCTCACCCCTTTTGTGGCAGATTTTATAGGATTGGGAATTTTTATCAATAAAAAGAAAGAGGAAATGTACTTTGGGCACGGCGGATGGAATGAAGGATTTTCCAGTGAGTTGACCGCTCACAAAGACAAGGGTTATGGCGTGGTCGTACTGACCAACGCCAATCAACCCAACTTTATTTCTGAAGTTATCCGTTCTGTTGCCCTTGCCTATGATTGGGACAACTATGTGCCCGTATATGAGAAAATGGAAGTTGAGCCAGCTACTATAGCTGAAATTGGCGGCCGGTATCTTATTAATGGCAATAGAATATTGGAAGTATATCAAAACAACGATCAACTCTTGGGCAAAGAATTGGGTGAAGAACCGAAAGAAATGATCAAAATTTCCGATAGCAGCTATGTCAGAAGGGATACCGAATTCCGCTTTCAATTCAAACCGAATTCCGAAAATAAGACCATGAATATGGTAGTGCTAAACGCCAATGACGGAACCACGGTTTCAACGTTAACTAGGATGGATGATGATAAAAAAATGCCCATCGAACTGCTCGTTGCTGGTAATTTCGATGAATCACTTGAGGCGTATCAAGCATTACAGAAGGAAGATGAAAATGACCCTACCGTTAATGAAAACATGCTTAATGACGTAGGATATCATTTTTTGGGCAATGATCAAACGAAGATCGCACAAGATGTTTTCAAAGTGAACATGATGCTCTATCCTGATAGTTTCAATGTTTATGATAGTTACGCGGAAGCAGCTATGAAAATGGGAGAAAATGATTTGGCCATTGAAAATTATAGGAAATCCTTAGCACTCAATCCTGAAAATAGCAATGCTAAGGAAATGCTTAAGGAATTACAACAAAGCAATTAAACTAACTCTTTGATAAAGTCAAAATTTCGATTACCACCTCCCCAGCCGACGTACTCCCACTCCGAAAGGAAAATGAAGATTCCAAAGCTGGAATTCGAATTGAATCAAGAAATATAGTAATTTGTAATGATAACCAAAAATCTTAAGAGGAACCTACCCAAATATTAATCACGCCAATACTATTTGACTATGTATACTATCAAGTCTTTGCGATTACCCATTTCATTATTTTACCTTGTCTCCATGCTCATTATGGGCTGCAATCAACCAAAAAAAACCGCGGATGCCGATAAACAAGAAAATCTGGTAAACGTAGAAGATTGGCCCACCATCAAACCGCTACCTCTAAACCCTACGATCGAAGCACAAATTGATTCCATATTGCCCAAACTGACCTTGGAACAAAAAGTAGGTCAGGTGATTCAAGCCGACAATGCATCGGTCACTCCTGAAGATGTTAAAAAATATCGTTTGGGATCCGTGCTCAGCGGGGGCAACTCGGCCCCGGGTGAATTACCTTATGCCGATACCAAAAAATGGTTGGCGCTGGCCGATGAATATTACAATGCGTCCATCGATTCAGAAGGCGTTGAAGTTGCCATACCCTATATATGGGGCATCGATGCCGTACATGGTCATGCGAACCTTTCCGGTGCCATCGTCTTTCCGCATAGTGTTGGGCTGGGTGCCATGCGAAACCCGGACCTTATCGAGAAAATTGCAGCGGTGACCGCTCACGAACTTACGGTTTCCGGTCACGATTGGACCTTTGCACCGACCTTGGCCGTACCGCAAGACCTACGCTGGGGTAGAAGCTATGAAGGCTTCTCAGAAGACCCGGCAATCGTCAAGTCCTACTCAGATCGTATTGTCTACGGACTGCAAGGCCGTGTTGGGGAAGAGGATTTTATGGGAGCGGGTCGCGTGATTTCCAGCGCTAAGCATTTTCTTGCTGACGGAGCGACGGAAAAAGGCGTTGATCAAGGGGATGCCAAAATTAGTGAAGTAGAATTACGGGATGTACATGCGGCCGGTTACTACAGTGCCATACCCGCCGGCGTGCAAACGGTGATGGCCTCTTTTTCAAGCTGGCAAGGTAGGAAGCTCCACGGCGACAAAGAACTGTTGGCCGATATCTTAAAGGGGCAACTCGGGTTTAACGGCTTTGTGGTAGGCGACTGGAACGGTCACGGTCAAGTGCCGAACTGTACGAATACCGATTGTCCGCAGTCCTTAAATGCAGGTCTTGATATGTTTATGGCTCCAGACAGCTGGAAAGGTCTATATGAAAGCACCTTGGAACACGTAAAAAATGGAACCGTCCCCATGGAACGATTGGATGATGCCGTGCGCCGTATCCTGCGTGTAAAAATCGCGTCGGGCATATTCACAAAAGGTGCACCGAGCACGCGTAAAAACGCAGGGGATGAAAGTCTTTTGGCACTTCCTGAAAACAGGGCCATTGCAAGACAGGCTGTACGCGAGTCCATGGTTTTGCTCAAGAACAATGGAGGTGTATTGCCCTTGGATGCATCGAAAACCATCATGGTGGTGGGTGATGGTGCAAACAGTATTTCCAAGACCTGTGGAGGTTGGACGCTGTCATGGCAAGGTACGGGCCATACGAACGATGAATTTCCGAATGGTGAGTCGATACTTGATGGCATCAAAGAAGCGGTCAAGGAAGCTGGAGGCAAGGTGATTTTTTCAGCGAACGCAGATTCGAACGAAACGGCCGATGCGGTGATTGCGGTATATGGTGAAGATCCTTATGCGGAATTCCAAGGTGACCTCGAAAATCTCGATTTCGTTCCCAACGGTTTTGATGTCAGCAAACTTGCCAAATTTCGAAGAAAAGGTATTCCGGTTGTGTCCGTTTTTCTATCCGGCCGGCCCTTATGGAGCAACCCTGAAATAAACCAATCGGACGCCTTTGTCGCTGCATGGTTACCGGGCACCGAAGGAGGTGGACTCTCGGATTTGCTGTTCCAAAGAGACCCATCGTATGATTTTACCGGGCGTTTGTCCTTTTCTTGGCCAAGTAGTGCGGTGGTGCCCGAAGACAAAGCACAACAACCGGAAGCTTTGTTTCGGTTAGGGTATGGACTGGATTATAAAAGCAATACCATAGTTGATCAACTTTCAGAAAACCCAGGTTTGGAAAATATTGAGACAGCTTCAGCGGGTAAATTTTACAGCAAAGGGGCTCCCGTTGCCCCATGGGCCCTGTGGCTAAATTCAGGAGACTTGAAAAAACAAGTAGCTAGCTTTCCGACCTCCGTGAGCGGACTCGTTATCAGCAAAACCGACCACGAAGCGCAAGAAGATGCGCTGCGCATAAAATGGACAAAATCAGGCAATGACCAGGTTCGGGTGAGTACGACTTCGCCCACCGATATGTCACGTCAAGCCAATGGCGCAATGGAACTGACATTCTCGGCAAAATCATTTACAGACAACCATGCGGCCGTCAGAATTGGCATGGGGTGCAATGAAGATCCATCTTGTGACCAAACGGTCGATATTAGCATAATAGGGAATGCCTGGAAAGAATATCGTATCAGCCTGAGCTGCTTTGCCAATCTCGGTGTCGACATGAGCAAAATTAGCACGGCATTTCTGATTACGGCTGGTGAAGGCGTAGATATCGGAATGAGCAATATTCGCTTGGAATCGGACATTGATGCGAAACCTGGCTGTGACGGCAAGTAGCTGATTTTTGGTTTATAGGCATTACAAAGGGTATACAGCCTTACGGATTTCCAAATGTTAGAGGGTATAAACTACTCTAAAGGTCACAAATCGTGGCTGTATAAAGGTTTCTGAAGTGAAAACCGATAGGTTGTTCGCATTGTTTCTAACCTGTGAATCAATATCCAATAAATTCGTGGCTTTCAGTTCATATTCCCATTTAGCATTCCTGTCCTTTCGGTAGGCCAGGGAAGCATCCCAGTTTTGGAACGACTGCGAACTACCGGTACCCAAATCTTGATTGGTATAGGTGTATTCTGTACGGAAGGTGACCGATTTCCAGATATAGGCATCGAACTCCACCGAAGGTGCATTTGTAACGAACTTGGTCTCACGGTTGCCCTGATTATTATTGGTCACACTATAGCGATACGTCAGGTTAATGTTAGGTGCCACTTTGAAATTCGTACGTATACCGGGGGTATAGGTCTGTGTGTAGCCCTCATTCAATGATTGTTGGCCCTGAATGAACTGATTGATTTTACTGTAATTAAAATTAGCGTTCAGGCTTGCCCTTACCTTACCAAAGGTGCGTTGTACACGCCCGAAGAAACTAACATTTTCATCCGCAAAATTCGAATTGAAAAAGGTACTGGTTCGAATCACATTCTCGAAATTGGTCAAACTTCGTATCTGATCGATATTGCTAGTGTATGCGGCCCTAGCGAACACATTGGTATAATTAAAGAGATTGAAGCTGCTGTAAAACAGACTTACATTGTGCGATAAGGCATTCTGAAGGTCCGGCTCCCCGAATTGAATGCTGTTGAAATTATTCAATACTAACCCTTGTGCCAGTCTTGTGACGTCTGTGAATTGATTTCGCATGTTGTAACGAAAGGTCAGCGATTCACTCTTTTTAAAATCGATTCGCGTTTCGAAATCCGGCAAAAACCGGAAGAAATTATCCTCGAAGGTTTCCCCAGCTTGGGTATTCTTGTTTCCGTAAGCATGAAGTGAAAATCCGGGTGTTATCGTAAATTTTCCAGTTTTCAAACGATAATGTACTCCCAAATACACATCGCTAAACGTGTATTCTGTATCGTTGGTGGCCCGTCCTTCATTAAAGGCCGGTGTCGGATTGAACCGCGACCCGTCACCTAAGAGCTGAAAAATGTTTGAATTGAACTCTTGCCGACAAAAAATAGTTCCTAGCGTGAGATTTAGGTTACTTTTCTGATTAAGGAGGTTGTAATAATCCAACTTGGCATCCAATTGATTGGATTGAATACGCCGGTTCTGAGCTAGGTCGTAATTCATGAGGGAGGTGTCGAGCCCTAAAGCATCTGCCGTCGTATCAAAAGCGTCTTCGCCATTAGGGTCGTTCTGCAAAAGGGCATTGTAAAATGGGTCTTCGTCTTTTAGCAAATGTTGTGCCTCAAAAGCGAAAATATTATTTTCATTAAGGGTGTAGTAGTAATTTAAATTTTGATTTATGCTATAGGGTTTGACTTCCTCTACCTGTGTTGTGTTGCCGATAACTGAGGAAAAATTAGTTTGATTTTGCGAATCGTTCGATGTGCGCCCTAACACATCATAATTCAATTGATTATTGACATCTGGTTGATAGGATGCGCTGAGTTTCACCAAGACCTGATTGGAACGTTCCCTACTGGATTGTTCCGTAGTTTCATCGGGAATACCAAAATCTGGATTCGTATATTGTACAAAGCTCGTTTCCCGAGAAAGAATACGACTACTATTGTATATCAGGAAGCCGCTTAAATCGAGTGCCTTGTTCGGGGAATAGCTAAAATTACCCGTCGCCAGTTTGTTTTCGATTTCAAGGGCATTATTCTGATTCGTTAAGAAATTCAAACTGTTGTCCCCAAGGTTGATATCGGTTCCACTGCTGTTGCTCGGCGCCCTGAAACCGCCCCCAAAACCCCTAATATCACGTCGTGTCAAGGCCGCCTCGCCCGTATTATTCAAATCTCCTATGAAATTCAGCGTGTATTTCGAACTGTAATAAAATAATTTGGGTTGTACGATATAGAGTTCATTATCAGGGGCGGCACCAGCTCCTGCAGTAATATCCCCAAACCAAAAATTTTCTTTTCCTTCTTTGAGTTTGATATTCAAAGCCACATTATCTTGATTATTCCGCACACTGCTCATCTGACCAACCTCGGAATAATTTCGAAGTACTTGAATCTTATCCACCGCTTTGGACGGAATATTCTTGGTCGCTAATTTTGTATCCCCATCAAAAAAATCCTTTCCATTGACCATCAACTTATTGACGACCTTACCCTCTACCTCTACCTGACCGTCCTCATTGATTTCGACGCCTGGTAGATTTTCCAGCACATCTTCCAACTTTCGTTCGGTACCTGTGTTAAAGGAATCAGCGTTGTATACCAAGGTATCCCCTTTGACATTCACAGGCATTTCATAAACAACCTCTACCCCGTCCAAGGCATTTTCAGGTTCAAGTACATAGTCTTTTTTGATATCGTTTTCTTGTGTGGAAAGAATCTCTGTGAACGTTTTCATGCCCACATAACTGATCTGTATCTGGTACGTCCCATTTTTTCCTAACTCGAGTTTGTATTTACCCGTTGCATCGGTAATTCCATAAGACTCCAAACTTCCGGTTTCTTGATCGATGGCGATGACATTGGCAAGTTCAAAAGGTGCGTTCAAGCTGTCTTTGACCACCCCTTCGAATGTAATTTGACCATAGGAAGTAAGGGCTACAAAGTAGCGCAATAAAGGGTAGTTTTTTCATTAGGAAGTCTTACCTGTAAGTCTGGAAAGTAGTTCTCGACTGCACTATCGACCGGGTCTTCTTCTTCCGCGATTGTTTCTCATTTCTAGCATTTTGCCCTGAATGGTCGATCTGTAGTCTGTTTTGGTTATTTCGTTCCCTTTATCTGGGGCCTCAATCGTAATTTTCTCTTGTGGGTTCATGACAATCTTAGCACAAAGCATGGTAGTATTACCCGCACTTACTTCTAGAATTAGGCCAGGGAGTCCCCAATATTCAGCTGGCCCGTGACCTACGGGTATTTGAGGGGTATACCAAGCTTCCACTTCGGTCATTTTTATCTCAGGTACCTCAGAAGTGGTATTTGCAGCGTCCTCTTTATTTTCATCTTCTCTTAAATCTCCCCATGAAAAATCGTACCAGGTCAATTCGGACGTTGGTACGACAGCGGTGGCCTTAAAGCATAGGTACTGCCCGATTTGCTTAGACTCTTTGCCCATTTGCCATTGAATATCCTGTAATTTGTCCTTGACCAAAAAGCGTTTTCCATAGAATTCTTGACTCTGCACCAACGCATTTTCCTTTACGTTTTTGTATTGCTCTCCCCTTGCGAAATTCTTTCCCCAAGAATCCGTGGCGCCCGACATAGCATCTAACTTGTTCTCTTCCTTGAAAATTGACTCTTCCTTATTGAAGGTTAATATGTAGGTCTTTTCCAACCTGTTTTTGAGACGCGCTTGTACATCTTTTTTCTGTGCTTCGCTCATTCTTGCCCCCCAACTACCGAGCTCCATTTTTGATTTGGAAAAATAAAAAGCTTGCCCTTGAAATTCTTGGGCTTCTGGTTTAAAGGAAAATAAAAATAGAATGGAAAGAAGACCAATTTTAAATAGTATTGATTTCATGCTGATGGTTCAATTTATTTTGTTTAACGAATATAATTAAAGTTTAAACAGTTTGAGGTTGTTTATCAAAAGATTAACACTATCGCGATTATCAAATATCTAAAGCCTTCTATAAACCAGCCTAATGGTAGTACAATGGTCATACCATTGAACCGTCTATTATTTTAAAGAAGGTCTGAACACTCTTCTTGAAATAACATAAAAAAAGGCTTGCCCGTGGCAAGCCTTTTTTTATCAACGGGGTTCAAAATTATATGTCCTCGGCCAACCAAGCTTTCATCATCCAAACGGTTTTTTCCTGTTCGGTGATAAAATCGCTCATCATCGAGTTGGTGCCTTCATCGTTTGCAGCATCAGAAGCATCCAAAATTTTTCTTTCGGTGACTAACAATTCAGTCAATGAGTCAACGATCAATCGAATGGCGTCTTCGTCCCGTGTCACATTTTTCCCCACAGGAACTTTAGAATGCTCGATATAATCTTTAAAGGTATGCTCGGGCACGCCACCTAAGGTAAGTATACGTTCGGCGACCATATCGACCTTCAGATTGGCATTAGTATACAGTTCTTCAAACTTCACATGAAGATCAAAGAATCGCTTCCCTTTTATATTCCAGTGTATTCCCCTTAAATTTTGATAATAGGTTTGAAAATTAGCCAATAACGAATTCAAATCTTTACTCAGCTCTTTTGATTTTTGGGCATTCAGCCCTATACTGTTTGTTTTCATTTTATATTTTTTTGGTGTTCATTTTCTATAAACGAAATATGCCTCAAAGCTATTCCGTACTCCTGGAATCAATAATGATATTAATCATGTTACAAATTACGGCATAGGCCTTCAACTATAAATTTATTAAATATAAAATCCTTTTTAATATAAGTTTTATTGATAGTTTTTATATTTTTATAATTCAAAATTATATAGTATGACCATTACCCAATTACAATATGTGTTAGCCGTAGCCGAGTACCAGAATTTCACCCTGGCCGCTCGTAAAAGTTTTGTAACCCAACCTACCTTGAGCATGCAGGTACAAAAGCTCGAAGATGAACTTGATATACTTATTTTTGACCGGAGCAAAAAGCCTATCGGTATCACCGAAGTAGGTGAAAAAATAGTGGCCCAAGCAAAAAATATTGTAAATGAGGCCGAGCGAATCAAAGATATCGTAGATCAAGAAAAGGGGTTTATCGGAGGAGATTTTACCCTGGGTATCATTCCGACGATCATGCCCACGCTCTTGCCCATGTTCTTGAAAACCTTCATCAACAAGTACCCCAAAGTCAATCTTATCATTCGGGAACAAAGCACCGAAAGCCTGATTCGGAATATTCTGGAAGGGCACTTGGATGCCGCTATTGCCGCTACCCCTTTAGAAATTGAATTTATCAAAGAACGTCCCCTGTATTATGAGCCCTTTGTGGGGTACGTGCCAAAGAACCATCGTCTTGGAAAAGCAAAAAATTTAGACCCCAAAGATCTTGATATTTCCGATATCTTGTTATTAAAGGATGGACATTGTTTTCGAGACGGGGTAATCAACCTCTGCAATAGTACCAAAGACCGAAAGGATGAACATTTTCAACTGCAGAGCGGAAGTTTTGAAACCTTGGTAAATCTATCGAACGAAGGGTTGGGAATGACCTTGTTGCCCTATTTGAATACCTTGGAACTCGATACCGAAAAAAAACAGAACCTAAAATTTTTCAATAATCCGCCTCCAGCGCGCGAGGTAAGTCTTATCTACCACAAAAGCGAATTGAAAATACAGATTACAGATGCTTTGCGCGATGTAATTTCAGGGGTTGTTCGAGGGGCCATTGCCTTTCAGGATGTAAAAATTATCAGTCCGTTAGGCGGCAAATGACCTAGTCGATTCTATGAAGTGTAGTGGAGCATCCTTCGATACAAATTGTGGGGCCTATGGGTACGAACGTCACCAAATCGTCCTCAAAAGAGGTTCGTAACTCCCATTACACGTCCTCATTATCACGAATATAATTGAGCGTCAATACTACTTCCTCAAAAGTAAACGTGCCGGCAAAGTTGAGCGAGGTGTCCTTTTCGTAAACAAAGGTAAAAGTGCCATCCAATCCGAATGTATAGATACCACCGTTTTCGACGTCGTTCTCTATTTGCGGACCACCGATACTATAACTTTCCGATACGATCTGCCACGAACCTACTAGCTGGCCTGCATTTAACGGAACCGCGTTTTCTTGAACATCTTTGTCACACGATAAAAACAATAAAAGGACAATGGGAATAAAATACTTTTGCATACGAACATAGTCTTTGTTTTAAGATACCGAAAAAAGACAATGGTTGCTTGAGAGAAATTAAAAAAGCCACTTTTTCAAGTGGCTTTCGATTATACTTTTAAATAAATTAAACTTTCTTGTAATTCTGGTTTGTCAGTAATGAACTGCTGCAACCAGAGTTTTAGTTCTTCGATTTCATCGGGGAGCAAATTTGAAATCGCTTTTTTTACTTCCTTGCAAAATAACTTTGCATCGAAGCTTACTTTTTTGAGAACGGTTTTGGTGTACTCAAGCATAGCTCTAGCCATATTCCAAAATGTTATTAGATTAGTTGTACGTTGTTTAATACTATCGTAAAGTTAACCATCAAAAGATATATAATATTGTACCGGAGGCGTTAAAAATTAGATAAATTCGTGTTAAATTGGATAATATGCATGAAGTTACAAGAATTCCGAACCAAATCAAAACAAGCTTCGTATTTCTTAATGTATTGATAGCTTTATTAGTAACCTCTTGTTCCAGTACTAAAAAAATAATCCAAAAAGATATCTCAAGACTCATCAATTACAACGCATTTGAAAATCAATTCACGGGATTTTTATTGGTCGACCCGCAAAAAAAAGACACGCTTTTCAACCATAATGCCAACAAGTATTTTACCCCGGCAAGCAATACTAAAATCTTCACATTGCTTACGGCTTTGAAATCGCTACCGGAAAAAATTCCCTCTTTAAAATACATCACAAGAAACGATACCCTATTTATCGCAGGAACGGGCGATCCTAGTGCTTTGCATTCCTATTTTAAGGATTCTACCTCCATTGCCTTTCTAAAAAATCAAGGAAACATAGCCTTATATTTTGAGAATTTCCAGGAGGAAAAATATGGTCCGGGATGGGCTTGGGACGATTATCAGTATTACTATCAACCCGAACGTGGAAGTTTTCCGTTATATGGCAATGTGGTCACGCTGTTCAACAGTCCAGAAAAAAGTATCACTCCGGATTACTTTACGGATAGCATCATAAATCTGGATTATGCCCTAAACCGCGAAGCTGAAAAGAATATTTTTTATTATCCCGTCCAAAGAGAAGACACCCTAGAAATTCCGTTTCGTACGGACACCACCCTGACCCGCAGACTACTGGAGAAGCTACTTGATAAAAAAATCACCCATGCCACAACCATGCCAGCGGGCAAAAAATCGATTCTATATAGTGTTGCGACCGATTCCGTCTTAAAAAGAATGATGCATGAGAGCGATAATTTTTTAGCGGAACAATTGATGATCCTTTCCTCCTCGATGTTATCGGATACGCTCAATTTCGCAAAAGCGCGTGACCATATCCTTGAAAATGAACTCAACGGACTAGAACAACCCCCTAGGTGGGTAGATGGCTCCGGACTTTCGCGCTACAATCTGTTCACCCCAAAATCGATGGTGCAGGTCTTGTCGAAACTGTACGCTGAGGTATCTCGAGAACGTCTTTTGCACTTCTTCCCTGTGGGAGGAGTCAATGGAACATTGGAGCATTGGTACGGTGCCGACACGCCTTACGTCTATGCAAAATCAGGAAGTCTTGGCAACGTCTACTGCCTAAGCGGATATTTGCTCACCAAATCGGGTAAAACCTTGATTTTCAGTTTTATGAACAATCATTTTATGACGCCAAGTTCGGAGATAAAGCAACAGATGCAAGCAATTTTTCAGGGAATACGGGATGGATATTAAAGGTCGTCATTGCGAGGAGCAATACCTCCTGAAAGAGAGGTTTGGCGACGCGGCAATCTATTTGACTATTGAGACAGGTTCAACAGATTGCTTCGCTTCGCTCGCAATGACATTAAACGAATAACCCGTTCATAGCCGCATATTGCAACAAAATAATAGTCTTCGAATCATTGATCTCTCCCGACGCCATCATTTCCAAAGCTTTTATAAAGGGAATTTCCAAAACTTCGATATTCTCGGTCTCATCTTCGGCACCTCCGCCCTCCCCTACTTTCATGCGGTCTTCGTACGCGCCAACGAATAAATAGAGGATTTCGGTAACCGAACCGGGTGACATATAAGTCTCAAAAACCCGTTGTACATTATCGATCTGATAGCCCGTTTCTTCTTCGACCTCTTTTCTGATACAATCTTCCGGATTGTCGCCATCTAAAAGTCCTGCACAGACTTCAATCATCATGCCGTCTTCGTTGCCGTTCACATAGGTCGGCATCCTGAATTGTCGCGTTAAGACCACCGCACCCTTCCTTTTGTTGTACAACAGAATCGCCGCCCCGTTTCCACGATCATAGGCTTCACGATGTTGCGTTTCCCAACTGCTGTCATCTTTTTGATACTCGAACGTAAACTTGTTCAAGGTATACCAATTGTCGGAGAGCAGCTCTTTTTTGATGTTTCGGATTCGACTGTTTTTCATACGACAAAGATATAGACTGCGATTCGGTTTTAATACATACCTATTCCGCATTAATTGCTATCTTTCTCAACCAAGAGCGAACCAATTCCAACTATGAAACCAATCCTTTACCGACTGCTTATTCTTTTATTTTTTTGGTGTTCGACTGCATCATCACAACAACTTGGAACGCAATATATCGACGCCTGGAAACAATTTTATCCCTCAAAAGCACTTTCTAATGGCATGCGTCCATCAGTTTTTCAATATGAAGACTTTTCGGCAAAGCGGATTGCCGACTGGTTGGCTTTCAACGAAAAGATGCTGCAGCAATTGGATACGCCCAAATCCGATGAAATAGACCGAATCGATGCTCGGTTACTTCGGGTACAAGTTCAATCCGAAATTGATATATGGACGAAATTATCCACACAAACAAGTTCCCTAATACTATACAGCAGGGCCATTGCCAAAAGTTTGGAACCCGTCTTGAAGGCAGATTATCTGTTGGGCAACGAAAAAACCGAATTGATCTGTCAGCGGCTCGATGCGGTTCGTCAACTTTGTGAGGCGGCGAAAACAAATTTAACCCAAGTCACGGAAGACGATTTGGAAAAAGGTATTGCGCAGCTCAAATCTACATTGGAATTCTACAAAAATGACCTGTCGGAAAGCATTGAAAACGATAAATCAGTCGGCCCAGGTGAGAATTTCGAAATGTTGTTGCAAGCTGCCATTGATGGCCTCGAAAAGTTGCTGACATTTTCGGAATCGACATTACGAAAAAATACCAAACCATCTACGGATATCCTTGGACGAGACGAATATGCCCGACGATTAAAATTGTATACGGATAGCGAATTGACCCCTGAGGAACTTTCGAAAATGGCCTTGCAAGAAATTGAAACGGTAAGAAACCTCATGGTCGAGGTTTCAAAGAAGTATTTAAAAACCGAATATCCGAATAGTCCGATTCCCGATGACGCCAACGGATTGACCCTAAAAGCCTTGGCCGATATGGAAAAAGATGCACCTTTAAACGCCGCCGACTACCTTCAATTTTGGAACGAATTGGCCGACGCGGCAGTAGCCTTTATTGCCGAACACAACATCGCTACGCTCCCTAAAAACAAAACGCTCAGAATTGTTACTGCCCCCGAAAGTGCGGGTCCTGCTGCCCGTATCGGCTGGGTAGCAAGTGCGCCGCCCTTCGACCCCAATCCCATGACGACGCTGAATTTACCCTCCATTCCGGATACACTGCCCCAACAGGAACAAATCGATTTTTGGGCTTCCTTCAACCGACCTTTCAATCGTATGATCGTAATCCACGAATTGTTTCCGGGACATTATATGCAGCTGAAAATAAGTAGGGAAACCCCGCACCCCATCCGACTGTTATTTCCATATGGAATTTACATCGAGGGTTGGGCGACCTTCGCAGAAAAGGTGCTTCTAGATGCAGGTTGGGAAGCCGAAAACCCTTTGACCCTGCTCGCTCATTTGCGCAAACGATTGGAAAATGCTAATCGTGCCTATACTTCGGTACAAGTGCATTGCAAAGGTTGGAGCCAAGAACAAGTGATGCAATTCTCGACGGAAACCTCATTGTTGGCCCCGCAATTTGCCAAAAGTCTTTGGGGCCGGATCATGAATTCACCCATGCAGTTGACTTCCTATTATTTGGGTGGCGCTCAGTTTAGAGAACTGTTCGAAGCTGAAAAAGAGCGGCTGGGCGATGCTTTTGACCTGCAACACTTTATGGATACCGTCATGCGGGCGGGACCCATTCCCATAGATGAATTCTACGAACTATTCAAAAACTCAGCAACAAATTAGACTATGCAGCGATTCGAACTACAACCCGGCTATTCGATTTCAAGGGTTATCAAAGGAGGATGGCATTTGGCAGGTGGTCACGGAAACATCGCTGAAAATGTAGCAATCGAAGACATGCGGCAGTTTGTCAAAGCCGGCATTACCACCTTCGATTGCGCGGACATTTATACCGGGGTCGAAGAACTCATTGGAAAGTTCAGAAAAACCTACCAAGACGAATTTCGTTCAGGCGACCTTGCTCCCATACAGATTCATACCAAATATGTACCAGATTACAATGCGCTGGCGACCTCGAAAAAGGAAGATACCGTAAAAATCATCGATCGTTCGCTAAAGCGATTAGGCGTTGAACGACTCGACCTGGTTCAATTCGCATGGTGGGATTATAGCTTCCCCAAGTACGTCGAGACTGCAATACACTTATCGGAATTACAAAAGCAAGGTAAAATACAGTACATAGGGGTCACGAATTTCGATACAGCGCATATTAAAGAAATAATCGGTGCAGGAGTCACTATTTCTTCCAACCAAGTGCAATATTCGGTGCTCGACCGTCGTGTGGAAAAGGACATGACCACCTTGGCGGAAAAGCATAATATTCCGTATTTGTGTTACGGAACGGTGGCCGGAGGTTTTTTGAGCGACCGCTACCTCGGCGCCCAAGACCCCCCGCAACCTCATGAAAATCGTTCGTTGACCAAATACCGCTTGATCATCGATGAATTTGGCGGATACGCATTTTTTCAAGAAGCGCTTCGGGCACTTCGGGAAATTGCGGATCAATATCAAGTGGGAATCGCCGAAGTGGCCAGTAAATACATCCTGCAAAAACCGATGGTCGGCGGAGTCATTATCGGTGCGCGAAATCGGAAACACCTCAGCGCGCTACAAACACTAAACAACTTCGAATTGAGTGAAAACGATTTTAAAAAGATAGCGGAAATCGTTGCCCCAAGTCAAGGCCCGAAAGGACCGTTCTATGCTCTAGAACGTGACAAGACAGGAAAACACGGCTCCATTATGAAATACAACCTGAACGAAAGCTAGGCCCGTGAAAATCAATTCCCCAAAGGAGAACACACGTAGCATCCAGTTTTATGGAGGAGTATTTGGTGCGTTGTTGCCTTTCATCATTTTTATCATCGGCGTGGTGGTTATCGCCTTGTCAGGGGCACCCGATGAGCGCGGTTTTTGGCCCGTGTTGCTGTTGGCACTTGGGGTCGGACTTATTTTGGCCAAAAACCGTACGGACTTTTCGGAAACGGTCATTTCGGGCATGTCGCAACAAATTGTTATGATCATGATTACCGCTTGGATCTTGGCTTCCATCATCGGTATTTTAATGACCCTCACTGGTTTTGTAGAAGCCCTGATCCGGATTTCAAACCAGCTCAGTCTCAACGGCACAGGATTTGTTATTGCCACCTTTATCATTTGTTGTATCGTTTCGCTTTCCACGGGTTCTAGTTTCGCGACTATTTTAATCTGTAGTCCCTTGCTCTACCCTACTGGAGGGGTTCTAGGCGCACATTTACCTTCTTTGGCTGGGGCCATTATCGGTGGTGCCGCTTTTGGGGATTTTATCGCACCGATTTCCGATACGACCATCGCGAGTGCCTTATCACAAAATGCCAAAATCGGGGATGCCGTAAAAAGTCGTATCAAATATATCGTGCCAGCGGCACTTCTTGCCTTGGTCGGATATGCAATTACGGCTAGTTGGTTTAGTACGGAAGGTACGGCTGATGCATCTCTAATCACCGGCAGCCCAGCGGGACTACCCATGCTCCTGGTGCCCGCACTGATTATTTTTCTATTTTTAAAAGGAAAACATCTCTTGCACGGACTTTTATTCGGACTCCTTTTTGGAACGGTGCTAGGTCTCGCCTTGGGACTCCTGCAATGGGATCAAGTTCTTTCACTGGACCTCGAAAATTTCGCCGCAAAGAGTTTTGTCATCGATGGTATCAACCGGGCCGTGGGCATCAGTATTTTTACACTCTTATTAATGGGCCTCGTAGAAACCCTCAAAGCAAGCGGACTCCTAAACCGATTGGTGGATTTTGCCACACTGCGCACCCAAACCGAAAAACATGCCGAACTATGGATTTCAGCCGTAATGAGTATGGCCGTTTTATTGACGACCCATAGTATAGTCGCCATTTTAACGGTGGCCGATTTTACAAAAAAACAGGTAATCAGTGGCATATATCAAAAATCAGGCGCGCCAATCTGTTAAGCTTGATTGCCTGTGTCTTTCCGTTTCTACTGCCCTATTTTATTCCTGTGATTTTGATGGCGAACATGACCTCTACAGGAAAAGAATTCGGAATACCTCAAGTAAGCCCTTTTGAAGTAGGCTTGTACAACTTTACGTCATGGGGGCTCTTGCTTGCCGTCCTCATTACCGTTATTTTCGGAGTCGACAGCACCAAAGAAAAACAAGAAAACGATGAGCGATAAAAAACAATTACGCGACGACCAATTCGAACTTTACGACCTTAGCATCGTCGTCGAAGAAATAAAAGGCAACTGCACATGCAACATGACTATTGGCGATACCTTTTATTTAAAAGGTGGGAAAATATCGCTGCCCGAAAAGAGTGATTTCTGTTTGTATGCGATGCAGTCGACCATTCCACTTCTGCCCACCAAACAACGTAAAAACCACTCCGCTGACTGGATGGAAACCGATTCAAGAGTCGTCTGCCCAGATCCTGCCTGCCAGCTGGTCATGCGAATTAATCGTGATTCGCTTCGGGTGCTGGATCATGATGATGTGAGTCCGATTAAGTGGGAGAAGGGTAAGGAATAAATTACTCTAACTAGATTTTATCTAAAGAGGGCAAAAGATTATTCTTATATGAAATTAAGGTGTAACACATTTACCAAAACTATCTAAATGGAAAAAACAGTATTCAATAATCAAACCTTTTACACATTTCTACTAATTGGATTAGGAATTATATCATGTTAGAATTTATACACATTTTCAATGACTCAAAATTTGATAGCCCTTATTCCAGCAGTTGTTCAATTAATAATTCTTATCCTGATATTAACAAAAAATAAGCACGCAAAATTGGGAATTAAGATTTGGTCGATATTACTAATCGTAGGTCCAAGTCTTTCAATTCTGGGAAAAACTATACAAATTTTATTAGGCGATGATGTTTTAGGCAAAGTTGGTCCTCCTATTATTCAAATACTGATATTATTCGCTGGACTTACCATCTATCACTATAATACTACGACCGTGGAAGTGAAATTGGTGGACGGAAAGGAATTAGAATAAAAAACGTGTTACTGTTACTAGTGATGTCCTAGCGTGTTTACAAAGTCCAGTAATTCTTTTCAATTGACCTTTAAAATTGTAAATTCCCCTTCCCTAAAAACCAATACAAATGCAATTCAAAAAATCCTTTTTATTAGGCCTAGCAATAGGTCTCCTACTAATCAAGAGCTGTACAACTCCCAAAAAAGAATCCGCTACCCTGATCATTTATGGCGGACCCATTTATACGGTAGATTCCGTTCAGGCCAAGGTCGAAGCGGTCGCTACCAAAGACAATAAAATTCTCTTTGCCGGTAGTCTTGCGGAAGCCGAGCAATATAAAACCGACCAGACTAAAATCATCGATTTGGCAGGCAAGACCATGACCCCAGGGCTGATCGAAGGGCACGGGCATTTTATGGGACTGGGCTATAATGAATTGAACCTTGACCTGATGAACACGATCAGCTATCAAGAAATCGTCGATGCCGTGGCCGAAAAAGTCAAGACGGCCGCGCCCGGCGAATGGATCACGGGGCGAGGCTGGCACCAAAGCAAATGGACCGAAATCCCGGAGGATACGGTACATGGTTTTCAAACGCACTATCGGTTAAGTGAGGTATCGCCCGATAATCCCGTTTATTTAAGTCATGCCAGCGGTCACGCAGGCTTTGCCAATGCCAAGGCCATGGAAATCGCGGGTGTCGAAGTATTGCCCAAAGACGGTATCGACAAATTGGAAGTCGAAGGCGGTGAAGTCATGCGCGACGGATTGGGAAGGCCCACGGGTATTTTCAACGAGCGGGCACAGAGCTTGATTCGAAAACACATTCCGGAAAGTACTCCCGAAAAAAATGCCAAGGCTTTTGAACTGGCCGTTGCAGCTTGCCACAGAAATGGAATCACCGGTTTTCATGATGCCGGCATCGGTCGGGAGACCATTGCACTCTACGACCAAATGAAAACGGAAGACAAAATGAAAGTCCGTATGTATGCCATGCTCACGGGATGGGACAAAGAGTTGCTCAGCGAATGGTATAAAAAAGGGCCCTCCGTAGACCCTGATCATTTGGTGACCATTCGCTCCGTAAAACTGAATTGCGACGGTGCATTGGGATCTCGCGGTGCTTGGCTATTGGAATCCTACACGGATCGACCGGGACATTTCGGTCATGAAACCCTCCCCATGGAGTTTGTAAAAGAAACTTCATTAAACGGATTACAACACGGTTTTCAGGTATGTGCCCATGCCATCGGGGATCGCGCCAACCAAGAAATCCTTGACCGTTATGAATCTGCTTTTACCGAACTGTCCGACCTTGCGAACGACCATCGGTTTCGTATCGAACATGCCCAACATTTACATCCTGATGATATTCCACGTTTTGCGGAGTTCGGGGTCATTCCCGCCATGCAGGCAGTACATATGTCCTCCGACCGGCCTTGGGCCATTGACCGTTTGGGCGAAAAACGCATCAAAGAAGGTGCCTATATGTGGCAGGCCCTTTTGCAAAGTGGAATTCCCATTGTAAATGGTACGGATGTTCCCGTAGAACCATTAAATCCGATTGCCAGTCTATATGCGAGCGTAAGTCGGAAAACTTTAAAAGGTACTCCCGATGGTGGTTATGAACCCGAACAAAAGATGACCCGGGAACAAGCCTTACGATCCTATACCTTGGATGCCGCCTACGGCGCTTTTGAAGAAAATATCAAGGGTTCCATTACACCGGGCAAGCTGGCCGATTTTACAATATACAGCCAAGATTTGATGACGGTTCCTGAAGAGGAACTTTTGAACACAGAAATCGCGATGACCATTTTTGATGGTAAAGTGGTATATACCAAAAACGAATAAAATAGCTTATACTAAAAAATGAAAAAATCAATTTACTATTTCGCCCTTTCAGCCATATTATTGATGGGTTGCAAACAAGAAACAAAAAAGGAAGATCAAGAAAAAGAACTCCCCAGAATCGCCATTGCCGGTATCGGTATCGAATCAAGTACTTTCTCCCCTGCCCAAACCCATGAAGAGGCTTTTCATGCCCGAATCGGGGATTCCATTTTTGGGCGCTACTCTTTTTTCGATGAAGGCTCCGACATTCGAAAACGCGCGGAATGGGTTCCTGCGTTGGTGGGCAAATCATTGCCCGGTGGTATTGTAACTAGGGAGGCCTATGAGTCGATGACAGAAAAAATATTGAAAATGTTGAAGGAAGGTGGTCCGTACGACGGACTTTGGTTCGATATCCATGGGGCGATGAGTGTGGTAGGTTTGGATGATGCCGAAGGAGATCTGATCAAACGCATTCGTGAAGTTGTTGGAACGGATGTGTTAATTTCAACTTCCATGGATTTACATGGAAACGTTTCCAAACGTTTGGCCGAGCATTCCGATTTGATTACTTGCTATCGTATGGCACCCCATGAAGACGCGCTCGAATCAAAAAAACGCTCCATTGACCTGATGCTTGACCGATTGGAAAATGGTAAAGGAAAGCCAAAATACAAAGCGTGGATTCCCGTGCCGATTTTGTTGCCGGGAGAAAAGACCAGTACGCGCATCGAGCCGGGCAAAAGTTTATATGCCAAAATACCTGCTGTGGAAAATCAAGAAGGTGTCATCGATGCTGCCATTTGGATCGGATATGCGTGGGCCGATGAACCTCGAAATCATGCAGTGGTTATGGTTACCGGAGATGACAAGGAACAAGTGACGGCAGGAGCGCAAAAATTGGCCAATGCCTTTTGGGAAGTTCGGAATGAATTTGAGTTCGTGGCCCCAGTTGCGACTCTGGATGAAAGTTTAAAAATGGCCTTGGCCAGCGATAAAAAACCGTTTATGATCAGTGATATGGGCGACAACCCGACGGCAGGTGGTGCCGGTGATGTAACATGGACGCTCAATGAAATACTAAAGCGTCCCGAATTCAAAAACGAAAATGGCCCTTCATTGATCTATGCCTCCATTCCCGGACCAGAATTTGTTGAAGAAGCCATGAAAATAGGTGTCGGAGGAAAGATAAGTGCCCTAGCAGGTGCCGCTGTGGATAGTCGCTACGCCCCACCTATTACATTAACGGGCACCATCGAAGCAATCAAAGAAGGAGACCGCGACGCCGAGGTCGAAGTCGTCGTCAAAGTAGGAAGTGTTCATGTTATCGCCACCAAAAAACGAAAGCCCTATCATCAAGAAGAAGATTTTACGGATCTGGGATTGAATCCAAAGGAAAGTGATATTGTTGTCGTAAAAATAGGCTATCTGGTGCCTGAACTTTACGAGATGAGAGGCGATTGGATTATGGCGCAAACACCCGGTGGTGTCGATCAAGATTTGGAACGTTTGGGCCATAAAAGAATTAAAAGACCCATGTTTCCATTGGATGCAGATATGGAAGATCCTGATTTGAGTGCGCGGTTATTATCGGCTTCCGATGCTTTGAACTAAAATCAATCAACTTATGCGAAAAACAGTTTTCATTTTTTTATTTTTCTTGGTAACGTCTTCCTTTGCAACAGAAAAATGGGAGATTTTTGAGACAGAATATAAAGGACCAAAAGTTGACAATCCGTTTGCGGATGTTTGGCTGAATGCGGAATTCACTTTTAAAAATCACACCTACTTTGTCGATGGTTTCTACGACGGGGACCAAACGTATAAAATTCGGTTCATGCCCGAATTTGAGGGCAAATGGACTTATACCGTATTTAGTAACATACCCTCCTTAAATGAAAAAAAGGAAGTTTTAAGTGTACATCCGCCAAGCCTAAAAATCATGGACCGGTCTCTGTTCGCGATACTTTTCATTTTAAGTATGCGGATGGTACACCTTATTATCCGGTAGGTACGACTTCGTATGCATGGGTACATCAAGAAAATGAATTGATCCAGGAGACGCTCAAAACACTGGAAAAAAATACTTTCAACAAGATTAGAATGACGGTTATGCCTAAATATTATGGCAGATATGTCTCGAACGAACCACCGCACTATCCGTATGAAGGTTCAATGGAAAAAGGTTGGGACCGCAGCCGTTTCAATGTGGCATTTTTTCAAAATCTGGATAAGCAGGTCGGTGAACTTCGAAGATTGAATATCGAGGGCGATATCATACTTTTTCATCCGTATGATAAATGGGGGTTTAGCAAAGGTACCCTCCAAGAGAATTTATTTTATTTAAAGTACGTGGTGGCCCGTCTTGCAGCGTATCGCAATGTTTGGTGGAGCATGGCCAACGAATACGACATCCTGAAAAAATCCGATGCTGAATGGGAAATATATTTCAAACAATTGTTGAAAAGCGACCCATATAAACATTTGAAATCCATACATAATGGTAAAGGTTGGTATAATCATTCTTTACCGTGGATTACACATCTTAGTATACAGACACCTTACTTGGAAAAAACACAAGCTTGGCGAGAAACGTATAATAAACCCGTAATTAATGATGAATTTGTGTATGAAGGAAATGTACCCTTTGATTGGGGAAACCTCACGCCCGAAGAGACCGTGAATCGATTTTGGACAATTTATTGTCGGGGAGGTTATGCTTCTCATGGGGAGACCTATATACATCCCGAAAATATCCTGTGGTGGGCCAAAGGCGGCAAACTTTACGGAAAAAGTCCGAAAAGGATTGCTTTTTTGCATCAAATCATGAAAGATGCTCCGGAACAGGGCTTAAGACCTTTACATACCGAATGGAACAAAGAAACCTATCTCTATAAGGGTGATGATTACTTTCTTCATTATTATGGAAATAGTCAACAGGCATTGGCTATTCTCAATTTATCGGAAAATAAGAAGTATTCAATTGAAATTATCGATGTATGGTTAATGACGATTGAGAAATTGGAAAAAAACTATTCAGGAATTACAGAAATCGATTTACCACAAAAACCATATATGGCTATTCGTATTATCTCCCAGTAAAACCTTTTACATAGTTGCGAAAAAGTATTTTTCAAATTGTCTTTTGTATGTTTTTTGTTCCCAAAGGACTATTGAGGTCGCAGAGAGTCCTCCAATTAGTAATTAGAGGTGATTAAAATCTCGAATTTCTGGATAGAAATGGATTAAATAACCAGTGTTTCCGTTGGATGCATAAATGACGGATCCCAATTTAACAGCACGATTGCTGTCTGCGGCCGATGAATTGAAATGGCACAGCCACATTTACAAATTTAAAAATATAGGAAATGAAAAAATTAATCCTATTTTGGGCTTGCGGCCTTATCTATAGCTTGGCGTATTCCCAAACAGAAAATTCCATCTCAAAAGAGCTGACCGATTCATTGAAGCAAATCTTCAAACGAGGTTATATCAACGGGTTTTCGGTCGCCATTGTGAGTTCGGATTCCACCCTATATAACAAGGCATTTGGATATGCCGATATTTCAGAAAAAAAGAAATACACGGCAAGTACCATACAACCTATAGCCTCGATCTCAAAAACGGCTATCGGCATATCATTGTTGAAAGCTCAGGAAATGGGTAAACTGAAACTCGATGACCCCATCAATCAATACTTGCCTTTTTCCGTTGTAAATCCCTATTTTCCAGAGGAAAACATTACCATAAGACAGTTGGCATCGCATACTTCCACCATAAAAGATGCATCGCAATATGACGGCCGAGGGTATGTTTTGAGGGAAAAAAGCAACGCTGGCAAAAAAGTGGAAAAGAATTTTCGACCTCCGAACGAACTAATGGATTATGCAGTGTTATTGGAAAAAATACTAAGTATTGACGGTGATTGGTACAAGAAAAAGAACTTCATCAAAAAAAAGCCAGGGGTTATTTTTGAATATTCGAACCTCGGTGCAGGGCTGGCAGCCTTGGTATTGGAGAATGCAGTAGGCGAATCGTTTCCGAAGTTTACCAAGACCCATATTTTCGAACCTTTGGGGATGTCAGACACCGGCTGGTCTTTAAAAGATGTTGATGGTTCAAAACATACCAAACTATATGCCGACCAAAACACGGAACTGGCCCCATATCAATTGGTCAATTATCCGGACGGGGGTATGATTACTTCATCAACCGATCTTGGCAGGTACCTGATCGAGTTGATTTCCGGGTATAATCGGAACGGTACGCTGCTCAGGGCAGAAAGTTATACCGAATTGTTTTCCCCGAACCTAAACGATGAAAATCATAAAGACCGAAGTGAAAGTGCCTATAATGACGAATATAATATGGGCATTTTTATGGGAATGTCAGCAAAGGGTCAAATAGGGCATTCTGGTGGAGATCCTGCTGTAACGACTTTGATGTTCTTTAATTCGGAGACCAAAATCGGTAAACTCCTAATCGCTAACACAGTATTGAGCAAAGAGGGAATTAAGGAGTTTATCGACATTTTCAAAATGCTCGCGTCTTACGAAACTAAACTGTAAGCGCATGATTTAAATATCTTCTAAAGGGGAGCATCTCTTTGTAAACCCCAATTACTTTTTTCTCAAAATTATCTTTGAGGACTTCTTTTGTAGAAAACTCCATGGCAACGGCAAAAGTCTTATTTCGCAATAAATCGATATGCGGGTGGTCGTTAGAAAATCCTTTCGGGGCGTTGATGAGTTTTACATCTTCGTAAAGTCCGCTAAAGGTTTCTTCGAAAGATTTTTTATTCAAAATCTTTTTTAATTCCTCCCCATTATAGTCGATGGCATCACGAATGCTACGTAACCGTTTTGGATCGGGTCGCCAAAGACCGCCGGCGAACATAGAACGTTCAATTCCGATTTCAATATAGAAGTCTCCGGTCCCCGGGCGCTTATCAAATCCGGCACCAAAATGGTCTTTATAGATTGGTTTGTTCGGGTGAAACATCAAATTATTATTGATGCGATTGATGCCTTTTTTACCGGGAGTGTCGTAATACTCATCATCAATTTCGGCAAGGACTGCGTTCATTTTATCCAACCACCCAATATAGTCATCACGGACTTCTTTGTACCATTTTCGATTGGCATCCATCCATTCTTTTGAGTTGTTTTTTGGAGTTCTTTAAGGAAATTGATTAGTTTTTTGAAGTTCATTTTTGTTCGTCATTGCGCGCTTTGCTACCGAAGGTAGGGCAAAGCGAAGCAATATGTTATTTTGATTCTAAAAGTCCCTAAGATTTATTTGCCCAAAGTTACAAATTTGACAGATTGCTTCGTCGTGCCCCCGCGAAATGACGTGTTCCTAAAACCCACGATCTCCACCAACAATATCGCCTAGAGTGCCTAGAATACTACCCTCGCCCTTATCTTTTCCACCTCTGGGAATGGCTGCTAAAACACGACCTGCCAATCTGCTAAAAGGCAGGGATTGAACATAAACGGTTCCCGGGCCACGCAGCGTAGCGAAGAAAAGACCTTCACCGCCGAAAACGGTGTTCTTGATGCCACCTACGAACTCAATATCGTAATCCACGGTCTGTGAAAAGCCTACGATACAACCTGTATCGACTTTTAAAACTTCTCCCACCGCAAGTTCTTTTTTGGCTAAAGTACCCCCCGCATGTACGAAGGCCATGCCGTCACCTTCGAGCTTTTGCATGATAAAACCTTCGCCACCGAAGAGTCCTCGACCCAGTTTTTTGGAGAACTCGATTCCGACAGATACCCCTTTTGCAGCACAGAGAAAGGCATCTTTTTGACAGATGAACTTTCCATTTTTCTCGGAAAGATCAATAGGTAAAATTTTTCCAGGATAGGGCGATGCAAAACTAACCATTTTCTTTCCTTGCCCCACATTTAAAAAGGCGGTCATAAAAAGACTTTCTCCGGTCAATATTCTCTTACCAGCGGAAAAGATTTTGCCAAGAACCCCGGTATCCTGATTCGAGCCATCTCCAAAAATGGTATCCATTTTAATGTCGGATTCCATCATCATAAAACTGCCCGCCTCTGCCACGACGGCTTCTTGTGGATCGAGTTCAATTTCTACGTATTGCATTTCCTCGCCGTAAATCTGGTAATCTATTTCGTGTGCGTTCATTCTATATAGTTTTTTGTTGATGGTTGTTAGTTGTTGGTAAATCTTTAAATGTTACAATATTTTCAAAGTTTTTCAGATAATTTCTTGGTTCATCTTTCCAAAAAAAAATTAAGGTATCGCTTTGTCATCCATCAAATAGCAACCTTCAACTCTTAACCCTCACCGTCCACTCAAAATTAAAGGTAGACACCACTACCCCATCTTCATTCACTCCGACTGATTTCATCCAAAAGGTCTGCCCCTCGCCAGTTGCCACAGTTCTTTGAATGGCCTCCCCGATTAAAAACCCGTCTTCGCATGTAAAGGTTATTCTACCTGTGGCTTTCTTGGAGAAATTAGCATTATTATTCGCAACCAGCATGGAGATTTTCTTACCACTTTCGCGAATTTGATTGATGACCATGGCACCTGTGCTTAGCTCGGCAGCCATACCCTGTATAGCCCAAAACATCGACTTAAACGGATTCTGATTACGCCAACTATGGGTTACGGTTACCACGCATCGCTGCTCATTTATCGATTTTACCCGCACACCCGTCCACCAAGCGGCCGGTAATTTGAAAAAAGTGAATTTATTGAATTTACTAGCGGTAACGCCCATATTTACGTATGATTTCCTCAAAAGTATTGAAAATATCCCAATATATATTTGTTAAACTTTTGTTAATATTTAGTACTGTGTGTTGCATAGTACCTTCTTTTAGATATATATTTGTATAAGAAATTACTAAGCTATGACAGATACATTGACCAAGCACGAAAAAAATTTGTCCGCTATCATACATGCGTCGACCCTTTCGAAGTACTTTATTCCTTTTGGGAACTTTTTACTTCCGTTAGTATTATGGACGGCCAATAAGAACGATCATGCATTCGTGGACTATAACG
Organism: Maribacter halichondriae; assembly: GCF_027474825.1. Classification (GTDB taxonomy): domain Bacteria; phylum Bacteroidota; class Bacteroidia; order Flavobacteriales; family Flavobacteriaceae; genus Meishania; species Meishania halichondriae. The sequence goes on from NZ_CP107030.1 coordinate 261,603, forward strand.
GAAAGCAGGCGTTGAATTTTCAAATAAGTATTTTACTATACAGCGTGGTCCTTGCGGCGATAACAGGAATCTTGTTCTTCGTTTTCGCTTTTGAGTTTGTAGGTTTTATCGACATCTTCGATTTGAACCGCCACGATCTATCTGAATTCAGCCATGACCATTCGGGCTGGGGCATTCATATCATTTTTATGATTACGGCGGGTATGCTCGGACTAGGACTTTTGGTACTTGACGTCGTATGTACCATTCTAGCCACTTTGAAAAGTGGTAAAGGCGAAAAATATGTTTATCCGTTTACGATAAACTTTATAAAATAATGAAGTATCGAAAAACATTAATAGCTGAAACTATATGCACTGGTATTTCCAGCAGGTTGATCAGCTTACATTAAAACGAATCATCAATCAAAGGGTACTCATCATACCCGGTAGTAAATAGGAGTTTAATCATCAATCAAAAATCAATCATCAAGATGTTTATTCATCGATTAGAAAACGAACAGTTAAACTATGCAGACGCAAATTTCAGACATACCAGAAAGAGTTCCGCATAAAAAGAAAAAAGAAATTATGAATGTAGAAAATACAAAAGCACAAATGCGCAAAGGGGTATTGGAATACTGCATACTTTCCATATTGAACGGAAGGGACAAATATGCATCCGAAATTCTTGAGACCCTAAAAGACGCCAAGATGCTCGTAGTAGAGGGTACGATCTATCCCCTATTGACCCGGCTAAAGAATGCGGGGCTGCTCAACTACCGTTGGGAAGAGTCCACCTCTGGGCCGCCAAGAAAGTACTATACGTTGACAGAAACAGGTAAACTATTCCTAAAAGAATTGGATACCACCTGGGACGAATTGAGAAATGCCACCAATGTGGTGACGAAAAACAAATAGCCACAAAAAACAGACCCAGTCCTTCGACTCCGCTCAGGATGACAAGAAAGGGTAAAAAAACATCAAAAAATGAACAAGACAGTAAATATTAATCTCGCAAACAGGCTTTTTCATATTGACGAACAGGCCTATAACAAAATGCGCCGTTATCTCGAATCGATAAAACGTTCCTTTGCTAATACGCCAGGTAGCGATGAGATCATGGCCGATATCGAAGCACGTATCGCCGAACTTTTTTATGAAAAACTGGAAAACGAACGGCAGGTAATCACTGAAAAAGAAGTCGATGAAGTCATCACCATCATGGGCCAGCCCGAAGATTATATGGTTGATGAAGACATATTTGAAGATGAACCCCAATCAAGCAGATCAAGTAGCGCAGCGAAACGCTCTAAAAAACTATATCGTGATACCGACGAGAAATATGTAGCTGGGGTATCCTCAGGATTGGGACACTATTTCGGAATAGATGCTCTTTGGGTACGATTGCTTTGGATATTCTTGACCATTTTTTCAGGTGGAGGGTTCATCTTGATTTACGGTCTCTTATGGATATTGATTCCCGAGGCCGCGACAACCTCCCAAAAATTGGATATGAAGGGGGAAGCGATCAACATAAGCAATATTGAACGAAAAGTAAAAGAAGGTTTTGACGAAGTTGCCGATAGGGTAAAAAGTGTGGACTACGAAGGTGTGGGAAACAAAGTAAAAAGCAGCGGTAAGACTTTTTTTGATACCCTGGGCGATATTATCATGTTCTTCTTCAAAATTTTCGGAAAGTTCATAGGTATCCTATTGATTATCATAGGGGCCGCTACGATTATCGGTCTGTTCATTGGTCTCTTTACGGTAGGTATTTTAGATATGGTACATATCCCTGGGGTGGATTTCTACAATATCGTCAATGCGACCAATACCCCAGTATGGTTGGTATCGTTGCTTGGATTTTTCGCCATCGGCATTCCGTTTTTCTTCCTTTTATATTTAGGATTGAAGATTTTGGTCAACAACTTAAAATCCATCGGTAATATCGCTAAGTTCTCCTTATTGGGCCTATGGTTGATCTCGTTGATTACGTTGATCGTACTCGGGATCAAAGAGGCAGCGGCACATGCCTATTCCGGAAGTACGACCACTGAAAACGAATTGGTCTTTAATCAGCCAATAGATACCTTAAATATTGTTATGAAAGCCACCGATATTCCTAATGACGGAAATCGCATCGGAATCAACGGTATGCGATTGAATTTTAATGAAGAAGGTCAAGAAGAATTGGTTTCGGAAGATGTACGGGTATACTTGAAAAAATCGAAAGATAGTATTGCTCGAATCGAGATACGTAAAAATGCAGATGGTAGCTCGTTCCAAAGTGCCAAGGAAACTGCGGAAAGAATCGACTATAGCTATGTTATCGAAGGAAACAGCATTATACTGAACGATTTTCTGACTACTCCAAGGGAAAACAAGTTCAAAGATCAAGAGGTACGTGTCAATTTGTTTTTACCGGTAGGTACGATTATCGATTATGATCGCTCGAATAGTCGCTGTTCAACGATTCGTGCAACTAACGATAGGGATATGAACGGTTGTGATTTCGAGGATTACATATGGAAACTGAACCCAAAAGGCGAATGGGAGTGCCAAAATTGCCCTGAAAATGAATGGAATGACGATGATGATGAAGGCAATAACCGCATCAACATCAATGAAGATGGAATCGACATCAATATCAAAGATGAAACGGATTCGTTCAAAATGAAAATCAATGAAGATGGTGTCGAAATCAAAGCAAAGGATAGCCGCGATAGTGTAGACATCAATATAAATGACAAAGGTGTGAAGATAGATGCCGATTAAATTAGGCCTTTACGATTCATCCGAAACATTCGACGATCCAGTCATATAAACTATACAGATACGACTTAAAACAACAATTTTACATCAATCTTAAAACAACGATCATGACAACTTTAGCACGAATTGCAATTGCAGTATTAGTAAGTATATTTTTATCGTCCTGTGGGTTCGATATCAATATCGGGGACTTTGGTACTGGTATCTCAGGAAACGGTAATGTAGTAACCGAAGAACGTGACATAACCGAAGATTTTACCGAAGTCTTGGCTTCCGAAGGAATACAGGTTTATGTAACACAGGCCGACGAATTCGAAATTTCAGTCGAGGCCGATGAAAATGTAATGGACCTCATCGGTACCGACATCCGAAATGGTAAATTAAAGATTCATGCCATCGAGAATATCGGGCGTGCCACAAAAAAAGTATACGTATCCTTACCCGACGTAACCGCCCTGAAAGGCAGCAGTGGTTCTCATCTGACTACAGAAAGCACCATCAAGGCCGATATTCTTGAAATAGACGCTAGTAGTGGAGCTTTAATGAGTATTGAAATCAATGCAGACCAAGTAGACATTGAAGCCAGCAGCGGCGCAAATTTAACTGTTGCGGGCGGAAGCGATAAGACGTATGTAGATGCTAGTCAAGGAGCAAATATCAATGCAAAAGAATTAATGGCCAAGAGTTGCAACGCCGGGGCAAGCAGCGGTGCCAATATTCGTATCAATGTTTCGGACGAATTGACTGCAGATGCCAGTAGTGGAGGAAATATCTCCTATACTGGGGATGCCAATGTAACCACAAAGAAATCAGTTTCGGGTAGCGTTCATAAATACTAGTATACGGTTATAAAAGTTAAACCACCTAATATAATGACCCAGATTCGCCTACCGAATCTGGGTTTTCATTTCAAAGTATCGAAGGTTTATCTATATTAGTACAAACCTTATACGATGCAACTCGGCCTCAAAAAATACACCCTCCCATTAAAACATACCTTCAGTATCTCAAGGGAGTCCCATGACGTTCAAGACACCTTAATTGTTGGTCTTTCATTAGATGACAAAACGGGCTATGGTGAGGCCACTTCAAACTCGTACTATGGGGTTACCATTGAAAGTATGGTTTCCGAAATCGAGTCCTTACGAAACGAAATTAAAACATTCGAGCTGACCGATCCAAAGACGTTCCATCAATTTCTGGTGGAAAGAAAGTTGAGCAACTTCGCTATTTGCGCGTTGGACTTGGCCGCCTGGGATCTGTTCGGAAAACTAAAAAGCAAACCTTTGTATAAACTTTGGGGTACTTCGAACGAAAATTATCCTGTAACGAACTATACCATTGGCATTGCGCCCATAGAAAAAATGGTTGCCAAAATGAAAGAACTACCTTGGCCGATCTATAAAATAAAGCTGGGTACGGATGATGATGTGAATATTGTCAAAGAACTTCGCAAACATACCGATGCCATTTTTAGAATCGATGCCAATTGCGCATGGACCGCCCAAGAAACTATAATCAATGCTCCCCAACTCAAAGATTTAGGGGTTGAGTTTTTAGAACAACCCTTGAAGGCCGATGATTGGGAAGGCATGGAAAAAGTGATGCATCATAGTGTGTTGCCGGTGATTTCCGATGAAAGTTGTATCGTTGAAAACGATGTCGAAAAGTGTGGACTCCATTACAGCGGTATCAATATTAAATTGACGAAGTGCGGGGGCCTTACCCCTGCCCTACGCATGATTCAGAAAGGGAAGGAAATGGGTCTCAAAATCATGGTTGGCTGCATGACGGAATCAACCGTGGGCATCTCGGCCATCGCTCAACTTTTACCACAATTGGATTATGTTGACATGGATGGCCCCCTATTAATAAAGGAAGATATAGCGGATGGAATCAAAATTCTGAACAATGGCAAATTGGTGTTTCCGAAACTTGGTGGAAGTGGAATAACGTTACGATAATGGCACAGTATGTTGATAGTTTTCCCGGTCGTGAAATCGTTGTGGATGGGACAAAGCATCTATATTTCGGTGGGACGTCGTATTTAGGACTGCAGACTCTACCAGAATTCCAACAGATTTTCATCGATAACGTCAAAAAGTACGGCACCAATTATGGTGCTTCCCGAAACTCTAATGTCCGTTTATTGATTTTTGATAAAGCAGAAGCCCATTTATCAGAATTTGTAGGCAGTGAAAGTGGAATTACCATGTCTTCGGGATATTTGGCAGGGCAATTATTGGTTCAGCATTTCACATCCAAGGATTATAAGCTATTCTATGCTCCGAATGCCCACTCCGCACTCTTTACGACTAAAACCAAACCTTACACCACGTACGCAGTTTTGAACGTTGCCCTGCGCGAGCATTTAAAGAAAAAAGGAAATGCCATTCCCGTGGTATTGCTCGATTCCATAGATTTTTCAGGATATAATTACCCAGATTTCGACGGACTGCAAAGCCTGCCCTTAAATCAGGTGATTCTTATCGTCGATGACTCCCATGGTATCGGAGTGGTAGGCCAATCAGGTAATGGGGTCTTCGAAATCTTAACATCATTAAAACCCAAAGAACTATTGGTCAGTTGTTCTTTAGGCAAAGGATTCGGTATTCAGGCCGGAGCCATATTCGGTACAAAAAAGAGAATCGACCAACTTAGGGCCACGGATTTTTTTGGTGGCGCGAGTCCTGCAGCACCTGCCGCCCTGGCTTCTTTACTTGAAGCGAAACCTATTTTCATTTCGCAGCGCGAAAAACTTAAAAGAAATATTGATCTCTTCGTAGCTGGTTTGGAAGAAAAAAAGCATTTTCTGTTTATGGCGGATCATCCCGCCTTTTCTTGCATGGATACAGGTTTGGCTTCCCATCTGAAGAAAAACCAAATTATCACTACTAATTTTAGCTATCCGTCCGATATTGACGATACAAAGAGCAGAATTATTCTTGGAGCTCAACATACCACAGATGATATTCAAAGATTGTCAACCCGTATAGGCGAATACAGTTTTTAAACCTCGATGAAATTAGATGGTTTTCTTTATGAAAATGACAATAAAGTAAGTTTCATGTTGTCATATCAATATTATTTTTCGTAACTTTTGTAAGTATTAATCCTAAAGAACACCGCCATGAAAAAATTATCCGCACTAATAGTTTTGATGCTACTTCTAGTTTCTGCGACCGGAAACATTGAAAAAGATAGCGCATATCATTCCATCCAAGGCACTTGGGAACTTCAAAGCTTTTATTTTTATAATGATAATAAAATAACCGATACCGTACCGACCCAAGATGGGTATCGACAGATGAAAATGTACTATAATGGCAAAGTTATGTGGTCTCGTACCGACCCGAGGGATACCATAGGCAGGTTTGGTTATGGATCATACGTCATTACGGAAACCGAATTAATAGAAACCATCGAATATGGCGACTATCAAATGATGATGGCCTTGGACACAATACGTAACTTCACTTTTCAACTAAATCTGACCGATGATAAACATTATAGCCAAATATCCATAGATGATGATGGGTATAAAACGTTTTCGGAAAACTATAAACGTATAGATTGAAATATAGTATAACCCAACAAGAAAGCCCCGGCCAATAATGGCCGGGGCTCTTTTGTTAATTTATGATGTGCTAAACCACCTCCTCGGGCGTTTCTATCGTTGCCAAATAACGTTCGGCATCCAATGCCGCCATACAACCGGTACCGGCCGCAGTAACCGCTTGACGGTATTCTTTGTCTTGGGCATCGCCACTGGCGAAAACTCCAGGTTTATTGGTCTTTGTAGACTTGCCTTTGGTAATGATATAGCCTACATCGTCCATATCCAATTGACCTTTGAATATTTCGGTATTGGGCTTGTGGCCGATAGCAATAAAAAGACCGGTTATGGCGATATCCTCTTTTTCTCCGGTCTGGTTATTGACCATACGTAGCCCTTCGACTACTTGGTCTCCCAGAACTTCATCCACCTCCGTATTATAGTGTATTTCAATATTTTTTAAACTGTTCACCCTATGCTGCATGGCCTTAGAGGCACGCATATGGTCTTTTCTGACCAGCATGGTCACTTTGTTGCAAATATTGGCCAGATACGATGCTTCTTCTGCAGCCGTGTCTCCAGCTCCTACGATGGCAACATCCTGTCCTTTATAGAAAAATCCGTCACACACGGCACAGGCAGATACTCCCCCACCCCGTAGACGTTGTTCGCTAGGAATATTGAGGTATTTCGCCGTAGCACCGGTCGAAATAATGACCGTTTCCGCCTCAATAACTTTGTTGTCATCAATGGTCGCTTTATGTATGCCTCCCACTTCATCGTTCAACTCCACTGCTGTGACCATACCGATACGAACCTCCGTTCCGAATCGTTCCGCTTGTTGCTGTAATTGCACCATCATAGTCGGGCCGTCGATACCCTCTGGATACCCTGGAAAGTTATCTACTTCGGTGGTGGTGGTCAATTGGCCACCAGGCTCCATACCCGTATAAACCACGGGTTTTAAATCTGCCCGGGCGGCATAAATTGCTGCGGTATATCCCGCAGGCCCTGAACCTATAATCAATGTTTTTAAACGTTCTAATTGCTCTGACATAATCAAGAATCTCCTTTATGATTTATAAGACAAAAGTAGGTTTTTTACCAAAAACCTTACTTTATAACTTATGAAAAGTTATCGGTAACTTTTTAAAATTAGAATCGGTTAGGCGACGACTATTTTTATAAGGCCCCCTACTAAAGTGAAAAAATGATCTTTATCATAGATACATAAAATATTATAGGTTTTCTTTGCAAATTATAAGGTGGGAAAAACTAAACTTTTATGAATCCCTTGCATTTGTACTCTGTATATAGTATAATTACCTGAAAAATTGCATGTTATGGAACCTACCCTCTTAAAAGTCATGGTTATCGACGACTCTTCGGTACAAAGAGCGGCTATAGTAAAATTCATTGAAAATCATCCTAATCTTGAATTGACCGGAGAATACCACAATGGTATCAATGCACGAAAGATTTTGATGGAGAACGATACTGATCTTATTTTTCTAGATGTCGAGATGCCCGTCTTGGATGGCTTTCAGCTACTTGAATCATTGGACCATAGGCCTCAAATTATTATTATCACAAGTAATCCTGATCATGCGTTGCAGGCTTTTGATTACAACGTAACAGACTACTTGTTAAAACCCATCGCGAAGGAACGTTTTAACGAATCTGTCAAGAGAGCGATGAACAATCATATCGCCAATCTGGAATCTGGTAGTGAAGGTGAGCATATTTATGTCAACAGTAATCTGAAAAAAGTCAAAGTTTTCATCAATGACGTAAATTGGGTAGAAGGTTTCGGAGATTATGTCAAAATTGTGACGGACGATAAAAATGGTATTTTGGTGCTATCTACAATGAAAAATTTCATCAAAAAACTACCAGAGGATAAATTTCTCAGAATTCACAAATCATATATCGTCAATCTTGAAAAAGTTGAAAAATTTAATACGGCCCTAGTAGAAATAAAGGGTACGCAATTGCCATTAAGTCGCCACAAAAAGGACCAATTGGAAGATGCTTTGGTCAATGGTTGATCACGACTGTGTTTAATGAACTACCTCGAGGCAGAGCCATCAAGGTATCAGCCCCTAAGCGTCGGGAAGACCACTGCGCTACAAGAATCAAGAAACCAGACTTTTCTGTCTTGGCTCCAGGTTCTTGGCCGTTGAATCTTGATGAGGTCATTATCTGAATGCTACACCCGAGGTAGAGCCTCGAAGAATCCTATTGATTAAACGTTTATCAGGCTTAGATTACCTGTGTACCATTACTCGGCCGAACCTCAAAAGGGCTAAGTTCGATACCGAATCTTTTTTTGTAAGCATCTGAAATTTCTTGAACAAAACGCTCAACGGCATCTTCGTGAACAATATTCATCGTGCAGCCGCCAAATCCACCACCCGTCTGTCGTGCTCCTAAAACTTCTATATACTTTTTAGAAAATTCGACCAAAAAATCCGATTCGGCGCAGCTTACTTCGTACCATGTACTGATTCCTTCGTGCGCCTCGTAGAGAAGTTGGCCAACGACCTCAAGATTTCCCTCTTGCAACGCTTTGGCCGCTTGTAATACTCTTGCGTTTTCGTTGATGATAAAATGACATCTTCTATAAACGATATCGGTCATCTTGAGTTTGCACGATTCCAACATTTTTTCGGAAACATCCCGAAGCGATTCAACCGTAGGATATTTCTCTTTTATGATGGCCACCCCCTCTTCACATTCCTTTTTTCTAACATTATATTCACTCGTGGCAAGATTGTGCGATACCCCAGTATTTAACATGATGATTTTATAGGGATGTAGTTTCATTGGGATCAATTGATGTTCCAACGAACGACAATCCAAAAGGATGACATGTCCCGCCTCACTCATCACAGAAGCAAACTGATCCATAATACCACACTGCGTACCTACATAAGTATGTTCCGCAATTTGCGAAAGGGATACCATTTCCATTTTTGAAAGCTTTAGATCAAAAAGCTCGTTAAGACCAAATGCGATTCCGCATTCCAGCGCTGCGGAAGAACTGAGTCCCGAACCTAAAGGTAGGTTGCTTTCCAAAACACAATCGAAACCTCGGACCTTATCCGTCCGTTTTAAGATTTCGTTCAATACGCCTAGAACATAGTTTTCCCATGCTTCTGTACTTACCGAAATTCTTTTTAGGTCAAATTCAAAACCTTTATCAAAGTCTTTACTATAAACACGACATGCAGATGAAGTACTATTTTTTTGAAACTTCAACTCGATTATTTTCTCGATGGCCGTGGGTAGTACATATCCTAGATTATAATCCGTGTGCTCACCTATTAAATTGATCCTACCGGGTGAAGAAATGGTCAAATCAGGCTTAAAACGCTTTAAAAATTCCATGTACCGGCTTATTTCTTGTTCTTTTCCAACATATCGACCGAAGCTACCGTACGAAATCCCAAATGTTCCAAAGAAGAGTCTAGACTCGTTGCCATTCTCGCCGATATGCGATAACTGGCGCAATACGATTCGCTACACAGAAAAGACCCCCTTTCATTACCTTCTCCCGAGCATAGGGATCTCTTTCATTAAACGCACTATTAGCCCCTTGAGGGTTTTTTGGAGTACCGTCCGAACCACTCATTTCGTTATAATAATTAGTGTTGTACCAATCGCTCGTCCATTCCCAAACGTTTCCTGCCATATCATAGAGCCCTATAGTGTTTGGAGGATAAGATTTCACAGGCGCCCGCTCTTCGTAACCATCATTTTTGGTGTTCTCTACCGGGAATTCTCCCTCCCAAGTATTTGCGTTTTTTCCCAAAGCGGTCTTTTCATCTCCCCAGAAAAAAATTGTATTGCTCTTGCCTCCCCGGGCTGCAAGTTCCCATTCTGCCTCGGTAGGCAATCTTCTTCCACTCCATTCACAATAGGCCAAGGCGTCTTCATAAGCAATGTGTACCACGGGATGATTTTCTTTTCCATGGATAGAACTTCCAGGACCATCGGGATGTTTCCAGTTGGCTCCTATCGTCCATTGCCACCATTGTGAAAAATCATATAGATTGGGCACCGAAGTTTTGGTTTTCTTAAAAGTAAGCGATCCAGGCTGCATGATACTGTCATGGGGTTTGGGAGTACCTTCGGGAAGTTGTTTTTTCATTTCTTCCCAATCGATTTCGCGTTCGGCTATGGTAATATATCCCGTCTCGTCAACGAATTTTTTGAATTTTGCGTTGGTCACTTCGGTCGCATCCATAAAGAAACCGTCCACAGCTACTTCAAAGGAAGGCTTTTCATGCCCCATGGCCATTGGGTCTTGTGCAACGGCACCCTGGTAAAGAATAGCCCCTGGTATCCAGACCATATCTTCGGGTGCATCGATATTTTCAGGGATATTCTGTAAAAGTGGACTTTTGTCCTCCACTTCTTCCACTATTTTAGACTCGAATTTATCCGTGGATTCCCCTTTCGATTCTTTTCTGTCTCCGCAACTCCATAGCAACGAAAAAATAACTGCAAAGAATAAATATTTTATGTTCGGTATGAGTAGTTTCATTTGCAAAGTGCTAAGATGTAAAGTTATTTTATATCTTCATAACCCAAAGGAAAAATTATGAAAATCAACAAAACCTTCGCCCTGATACTCATTTTTATCAGCTTTTATGGATGTAAGGAAGAACCCAAAAAAGCCGAACCTCAAGAAGTCACTGTAAAAGAAAATAACCCAGAAGGTAATCGCTCAGGAATTCTTCCTGAAGACTTTGAAGACGCAATACATGGCGACGGAGTTTCTCTGTATACCCTCCAAAACAAGAACGGGCTTGAGGCTTCGTTCACTAATTTTGGGCAACATTTGGTATCGTTAATGGTGCCGGATAAAAACGGGGATTTTAAAGATGTCGTTCTCGGTTTCTCGAATCTTGATGGTTACCAACAACCTGGTGGTAAGTATTATGGTTCGATTATAGGAAGATACGGAAACCGCATTGCAAAAGGGAAATTCGTACTTGACGGAACAACCTATACCCTAGTTAAAAATAATGGTGAAAACCATTTACATGGGGGCGACACCGGTTTTGATTCCGTAGTTTGGGAAGTGGATTCTGTGGCCCAAAACTACATTTCGTTCAGTAGAATCTCCCCTGATATGGATGAAGGCTATCCTGGAAATCTAGAGGTACAGGTCTCTTATCTCCTAACTGACGACAATGCGCTAAAAATCGAGTATCACGCGACCACGGATAAAAAGACCCATGTTAACCTGACCAACCATTCTTTTTTTAATCTTAAGGGCTATGGAGAAGGCACCGTACATGACCACGTACTTGAAATAAATGCGGATCATATCAATGCTGTCGATGAAGGTTTAATTCCCGTTGGAAAACCCATGCCCGTTGAAAATACACCCTTCGACTATAGGTCGCCCAAACCCATCGGACAGGATATCGACGCCGACCATCCGCAATTAAAAATCACTGGTGGACTTGATCATAACTATATTTTAAATGAATCACCAAAAAACGAACAGGGACTCGTTTTTGCAGCCCGGGTAACCGAGCCAAAAAGTGGTCGTGTGATGGAAGTCTTTACCAGCGAGCCCGGCGCACAGATCATACCAGTAATTTTTCAAACGGCTCGACCGTGGGTAAAGACGATAAACCTTTTATATTCAGAGGTGCGATTTGTTTGGAGACCCAGCACTTTCCCGATTCGCCAAATCGACCGGATTTTCCTAGTACGGTGCTGGAGCCGGGAGCGGAATATCGTTCTTCCACGGTTTATAAATTTGATATTAAGTAGTAATTATTTACAAGTCAGGGCCTTCATGGTAATCAAGTATAAATGTTTGCAATGATTGATAATTTTATAATCCGTCAAAAATCAAAAAAATACCAATGGTCCGGAGATTGTTTTTTATCCATAAAGTCTTTCTATGGAGGTCAAGCAGATTATCTAGTAAATCAGCGTGAATATCAAGTTGGCAACACTAACTTTCTTATTCTTAACGAATGCACCAAATACCGCTTAACAATTGATAACCCTAAAGAAACTGAATCTTTTTGCGTGTTTTTCTCACCTGACTTTGTTTCGGAGGTAGTTTCCAGTTTAAATTCTACGGATGAAAAATTACTTGACTTCAATAAAAAACGCCAAGAGGGAATCAGACTATTTGAAAGAAATTATCATCTTAGCGGCAAAGTCTCCGAACTGCTCAAAATCGGTAGAAATAAATTCCATTTTGGAATGGACGAACTTGAAAAAGATGAATTTTATCATCAATTATTGAATGCGATATTTCAACAGAATAACAATACTTTGATCGAGACCGAGCGACTAACATCAAAAAAGAAATCTACTCGCGAAGAGATTTATCAAAGGGTTCTTTTCGTTAAGGATTTTATAGACTGCAATTATCATAAAAACTTAAGGCTAAAAGAATTGGCAAATGTTGGTCTATTATCAGAGAACCATTTACTACGGAATTTTAATCAAATTTTTGGTATCACGCCATTCCAGCATATTTCAAAAAAAGAATTCAAGAAGCCAGACGGCAAATATTGGAAACTGACAAAACCATAAAAGAGATTGCTTTGGATGTTGGTTATTCAAGTTTTGGGAATTTCAGCAATTACTTTAAAATTGTTGTAGGTCAATCTCCAAGCGCATTGCGAAAAAGTGATATATAGTAATTCGATCAATACCTAAATGATTTCCTTTGCGGAAAAGACATCGTAATGAAAACTATAATAACCTTATTTTTCTACACAGTGATAGGTCTAACATCTAAAACTACTAATATGATTGAATTGCTTAAAATGCACATTCAAAACAAAGAGGTTGAAAAAATTATATCATTTATTGAAGAAAACCCTGATGTATTGAATATAAAGGATGAAAGTGGAAGTTCAGGTTTGATGATAATCGCTTATAGTGGGCTTGAAAAAGCATTTGAGCGAGCTATTGACTTAAAGAAAGGATTTTCATTTCACGAAGCTATTGTATGCGGTAAAATCAATATAGTTAACGACTATTTGGATAAACCTGATTTTGATTTAATGAACACTTATTCGGAAGATGGTTTCTCTCCTTTATCATTAGCAGGTTTTTTCAATCGAAATGAAATCGCAAAATCTTTGATTGAATTAGGAGCTGATCCAAATTTATCGGCTACAAACCCATCAAAAGTAAACGCTTTGCATTCTGCAATAGCAAAAGAAAATTTTGAACTTTGTAAGTTATTAATCGAAAACGGAGCAAATGTAAATGCAGAACAAATGCAAAATGTAACAGCTCTACATTCTGCAGTTCACAGAGGTAACCTGGACCTTACAAAACTTCTGATTGAAAATAACGCTTCAATCTCATTAAAAATGGACAATGGAGACACGGCATTGATGATTGCCAATCGCGAGGGACATAAGGAAATAGCGAAGTACCTTTTAGAAAATCATAACTGAAAAGTATCTGCATAAAATCTGCTCCGTCAAAATTATTACATCAATCGCCGATCAATCGCCCAACAATCCATTCTCAATAAGTGGAATCCGAAACCGCTCTTCCTCAGCATTGGTATGTTGTTCAGCGAAAATGCGGGCGGCTTTTTCAATAATATCAGGGTGTGCCTCGGCCACATTTTTCATTTCAGTTGGATCATCTTTTAAATTATAAAGTTCTAATGTTGGTTCATTTTTTTCATCCTTAAGATGTTGCCGTACCACCTTCCAATCACCCATTCGAATGGCCACCTGTCCTCCATATTCTGGGAATTCCCAATACATAAAATCATGCTTCGATTGGTTTTCTTCTGCCAACAATGTTGGCAGCAGGCTGATGCCATCAGTTCCTACAGGCTTTTCATATCCGGCAATGTCCCCAAACGTGGCCATCAGATCATAATGTGCTGAAATATGGTCGCTGGTACTTCCTGCTTTAATTTTTCCGGGCCATGAAGCGATCATGGGCACCCGAATACCTCCCTCGTATACAAAACCTTTTCCTCGTCCATATTCTCCTTGAAACGGTTTGGCACTTTCAAAAAATTCAGGATCTGCCCCACCGGCATAACTAGGGCCGTTATCCGAAGTAAAAATAATCAGGGTATTTTTATAAATGCCCTCATCCTTTAGTTGTTGTACAAGCTTACCGATATTTTCATCCAGATAAGAAACCATGGCCGCATAGGCCGCTCGGGGAGTTTGATTCGGAAAATAAGAGCGCTCGCCCTGATAGGGTTCTTCTTCCCCAAATTTATCGATATAGTAATCCACCCACTTTTTTGGGGCCTGAAGGGCGACATGGGGTATCGGGGTAGCCCAATACAAAAAGAAAGGGTTGGTACTATTTTGATCAACAAAGTTGCTCACCTCTTGGAACATCAAATCCGGTGCATAATCCTTTAGATTATAGGCCGCATAGCTTTTAGGATCATTCGGATCCGCCCCCTTGGGTAATTTTGTATTAGGGGCGACCGTATCGTTTGCCAAATGCACGCGATTTCTATTCTTGTAAAGATGTAATGGATAATAGGTATGTGCCTGACGTTGACAATTATAACCATAGAAAAAATCAAAGCCCATGTCATTGGGGACGGATTTTGTGTGCGGGGCGCCTAGGCCCCATTTTCCGACGAGACCTGTGGTATAGCCTACTTCTTGCAGCCTGTGTCCGAGCGTGACCGTATTCGAGGGAATGGGCTTTTGGCCTTCTAGTGTAGAATCCTTGGCCATGGCGATATAATTCCAGACATCGCCGCGTTCTTTCCATTCGTGATTTCCCCTAATATAGGCATGACCCGCATGCTTTCCGGTCAAGAACATATATCGTGCCGGGGCACATACAGGGGCACTGGTATAATGTTGTGTGAAGAGCATACCTTCTTTTGCGAGCGCATCGATATTAGGAGTTTCTATCTTCTTCTGACCGTAGGCGCCGACTTCGGCATAACCAAGATCATCGGCTAGAATGTAGATGATGTTGGGTTTTTGCGGTTCTTGGACCACCTCTTCTTTTTTCTTTTCGTTTTTACAGGAAAAAATAAGCATCCCTACGAAAAGCAGGGATGCCATTGATTTAATTAGTTGCATAAAACTTTATGGTTTTAAAGTACGACCGTTTTTCCGGGCGTAGGAATTTCATACCATCCATCGGCATTGGGTTGTACAGGTGCTTTTGAATCCCAAGTCAGATTATCTGGAACCAATGCCAAATCGGATTTCATGGCTTCGTCCCATGTGACGACTTTGCCAGAATAAGTGGCCATCCTTCCTAAAATAGCGGTCATGGTACTTTTGGCACCGTTTTCACCGTTTGCGATGACCCCACCATTCCGGATAGATTCGAATAATTTTATATGCTCGACTTGATACGGGTTTGGATCATCTTTACCTCTATGTTCAAAGACGGTATTCCCACTATAATCCTTCAAAGTGGCATTATCGCCTTCGGTTGATACTGTACCTTTTGTTCCCTGAAAAACTCGGATACCCTGCTCATGGTCTCCGGTTGATGTCGGCATTGGCTTGCAATCACGGCACCACTGGGATACGTGAACTCTACAAAGTGATGATCGAATATCTCTCCGTGATCTTTACCGGTACGTACTTGACGGCCTCCCATTCCCTGTGCTGATACGGGATATTCCCCGATAAACCAGTTGGCCACATCGATATTATGAATATGCTGTTCCAATATATGGTCTCCGCATAACCAGTTGAAATAGTACCAGTTACGCATTTGATACTCCAATTCCGATTGACCAGGCTGACGCTCACGCACCCAGACCCCGCCACTGTTCCAATATACCTGACCCGAAACGATCTTGCCAATGGCATCTTTTTTCAATTGATCTATGGCCGCTAAATAATTGTCTTGATAATGACGCTGTAATCCTACAACTACATTTAGTTTATTTGCCTTTGCCTTTTCGGCAGCGGCCAAAACCTTACGAACACCGGGAATATCCGTGGCCACTGGTTTTTCCATAAAAACGTGCTTACCATTGTTTATGGCATATTCAAAGTGCTGTGGTCGAAATCCAGGTGGCGTGGCCAAAATAACTACATCGGCCAGATCCATCGCTTTTTGGGCCGCATCGAAACCCACGAACTGATGTTCGTCCTTCACATTAATCTTACCTTTCGCCATGTCGCCCATCTCTTTCGAGATATTGGCGAGGCTTCCTTTGAGACGGTCTTCAAAGGCATCGGCCATGGCCACAAGTTCTACATTTCCATCCGCCCGTAAGGCTTGAACGGCAGCTCCGGTGCCTCTTCCCCCACATCCGACCAAGGCAATTTTCAATTTTTTATCATTAAAAACATTGAACATGGCGTTCATCTCAAATGAAGGCAATACGGCCGCCCCCGAAAGCAGGGCAGTTTTCTTTACAAAACTTCTACGTGAGTTTTTTGAACCCGTAACAGGATTCATCTTTTTTTCATTTTCCATTATTTCGAATTTATTTCTCTAGTTGCTATTGTACTACTATAGGCTACCGTGAATATAAGAATAATATCATTTTATTCTTAATAAACAATAGAATTTGTAACCTAAATAGCTCGTAATGTCATATATACATCTTTTTTTAACTATAAGGACAACGTACTAAAGGAAACCATGATGTAAAGCACAATTAAAACCACTGCTACCGAAGCAACGATGTCCCAGATGTTGTAACTTGATTTGTTGGCGGCCTTCTGCTCGGCGCTTACGGTACCAAAAGTCAGTCCCGCCAATTGGGCCTGGGAGGGTGCCGGATAGAACATGCTCACTATAACCGCTATGGCCACACAAATAGCAAAAAAGTAGGCTCCAAAAACCAACCAATTGATATCGGCGATATTGAATAGAAAACTTCCTTCGGAAAAACTCGATTTTAATATTTCAAGCGTCAATTTGGAAAACCCGATGATAAATCCACCGATCAAGGTGGCTATGGCTCCATTGGAATTTATCCTTTTATAAAATATACCCAAGAGGAAAACGGCAGCTATCGGAGGAGAAATGTAGGCCTGTACATTTTGAAGGTATTCGTACAATCCATCGGACAAGCGGGAAATAATCGGAATCCAAAGCAACCCCAATCCGACCACAAAAAAAGTGGCGATGCGACCTGTTCTCACTAACTGTTCTTCAGGTTTGTTCGGCTTCAATTTTTTATAAATATCCAACGTAAACAAAGTAGAACAAGAATTGAAAACCGATGCCAACGAACTCATCAGCGCGGCCAAGAGTCCCGCCGCCACCAATCCCCGAAGTCCCGATGGAAGTAGATTGCTCATCAAAACGGGAAATGCCTCGTCTGGACTGTCCCAATCCAGTTTTCCCTGCATTTTCAAACCCAAGGCAATAACGCCAGGAACGAGAAAAAGAAATACCGGCATCAACTTTAATAGAGCTCCGAAAATACTCCCCCTTCTTCCCTCTTTTATATTTTTGGCGGTCAACACCCGTTGTACAATGACCTGATCGGTACACCAGTACCAGATTCCAACAATCGTACTCGTAATAAAAAGTGGCAACCAAGGATAATCAGGATCCGAATTCGGCCGCCACATATTAAAATAATTCGGGCCAATGGTTTCCTTTAATTCGCCCCAGCCTCCTACCGCATCTAACCCAATAAAAGTCAATACTCCTGCTCCCAGCACCAAAATAATGGCTTGAATCGTTTCGGTATAGACTACGGCACGCATTCCTCCCAAAACAGTGTATAATCCTGTAAGTACTACAGTTGCAACCGCACCAATCCAAAAAGGAATCCCTAATAAAGCTGAAACAACTACTCCACCGGCATAGATCGTTACGGAAACTTTGGTCAAAATATAGGCAATCAAAGAAACTACGGAAAGTACCCAACGTGAACGGGCATCAAATCTTTTTTCAAGAAATTCCGGCATCGTAAAAACACCACTTCGGGCATAGAAAGGTAAGAATACCCAACCGAGCATCAATACGATCCAGGCGTGCAGCTCATAAATCAATAACGGCATTTTATCACCAGCTCCATTTCCGGCTAGGCCAACAACGTGTTCCGAACCGATATTGGAAGCGAAAATGGAAGCACCTACCATGAACCAGCCAATATTCCTTCCTGCCAAAAAATAATCTTCGGTGTTTTTTTGTTTTTGCCTAATGACCCACCAGGCCACGCCCAATAAAATCAGAAAGTAGGCAATGATGACTACCCAGTCTAGTGTATCAAGTCCTTTCATAGTTTAACTGGTTGGTTTTAAATTTCAATTCGCCTGCTACATGTCCACACTCTTCGATATGCCCATGGCCAATCCCCGAATCTCGGCTAGGCCTTTAAGACGACCAATGGCCGTATACCCAGAATAGGCATTTTTGGTGTCGAGGTCATACAATATCTGATGTCCATGGTCGGGCCGCATCGGCAATTGCATACCTCTCGCCTTTTCAATTTCCAAAACTGCCTTAACGATTTCGTACATGTCGGAAGACCCTTCTAAATGATGGTCTTCATAAAAACTTCCATCGGTCTCACGTCTAACATTTCGCAGATGGAGAAAATGGATACGGTCCGAAAATTTTCGAATCATCTTAGGTAAGTCATTGTCTGCATTCGCGCCGAGGGATCCCGTACAAAAGGTAATTCCGTTAGCGGGACTATCCACAAAATTGACCAGATCATCCAGATCGGCCTCCGATTTTATGATTCTGGGAAGGCCCATAATATCAAAAGGAGGGTCATCGGGGTGAATCGCCATCTTTATTCCGTTTTCTTCGGCCACTGGAATGACCTCGTTTAAAAAATAGGAGAGATTCGCCTTCAGGTCAGCATGTGTAACGCCTTCGTACTGCGCAATCATTTCCTGAAATACCGGTATCGTCAAATTATCAACGGTACCGGGCAGGCCCATCAAAACATTATCTTGTAATTGTCGCCTTTCGGAGTCACTCATTTGAGAAAAATGCTCGTCGGCCCGTTGCAAGATTTCTGCTGAATAATCGCTATCCGCATTTTTGCGTTTTAAAAGATGACATTCGAAAATGGCCATATCGACCTTATCAAAACGTAATGCGGTACCTCCACTTTCAAGTGGCCAATGTAGATGTGTGCGGGTCCAGTCCAACACGGGCATAAAATTATAGCACACATTCTTGATTCCGCATTCGGCGACATTTCTCAGACTGGTCTTATAATTTTCAATCCGCTGCGTGTAATCGTTTTTCCGCAGTTTTATATTTTCATGGATGGGAATGCTCTCAATAAACGTCCATTCTAAACCATTCGCCTCGATTTCGCTTTTAGTCTTTTTGATTTCCGCTATGGGCCAAACTTCCCCGTTCGGAATATGATGTAAAGCCGTTACAACACCAGTTGCACCTGTTTGCTTGATATAAGGCAAGGTCACCGTATCTGTATTTCCGAACCATCTAAAGGTTTCCTTCATATTTTCAATGCTATCAATGCGAAGCTCGCAGCTTACTAGATTACAAAATTAACCGCACCGTCCCAAATTTTCTTTTCACACTAAATTTAAACCTAAAACTTTGTTATATTCATCATCATTTGAAAAAAGAATACCTCATTTAATCCATACTTTATGAAAAAGCATTGCCTTGCCTGCGATTTAAAAAACGACCCAGAACTTATAGCGGCTTATGAGGAATATCATAGAGACGTTTGGCCCGAGGTATTTAATAGTCTCGGGGATTCGGGCATTACTCACATGGACATCTATCGTATCGAAAATCGCTTGTTCATGATCATAGAAACGGATGACGAATTTTCCTTTGAGAAAAAAGCACAAATGGACGAAAACAACGAGAAAGTACAAGAGTGGGAAATTCTGATGTGGAACTATCAACAGGCACTACCATGGGCCAAACCGGGAGAAAAATGGCTGCCTATGGAAAAAATATTCGAGTATGACAAAGGATAATTTATTCCATCGGGTGGTCCTTTAACAGCTCTTCAGGGGTGTAAAACCCTTGTTTGTCCTTTGTTTCCTCCCTCACTTTTTTGACCATTTCTGGAGTAATCGCGGAGGCTTTGTTGTCGAATGTATTTCGCACGAAAGTCAGTACACCGGCCATTTCATGGTCGTTCAACATACCTCCATAGGGCGTCATCGGTACTTGACCCGGATAGGTTTTTCCCATTAATTCCAATTGTCCCATAATGCCGTGCAAGGTCAATTTAATGAGTCGGTCTGTACTACCTGTTACCCATGGCGATTTGGCCAAAGGCGGAAATTGCGAAGCACTTAAACCTTTACCGTCCGATTGATGACAGGTTATACAAAATCCTTCCCGTTTGTAGATTTCCTCACCCATAACGAAGAGTTCTTTTTCGGCACCTTCTAAATCAGTCTTGGTCCCCTTTGTTTCGGGATCTTGACCTACATTCACATCATGAATATGCGCTACAGCAGCTTCGTAGGGTTTTTCCATCCAGTTATCCAATGGCATTTTTCCCGCGGTTTCAATAATCGGCAATCCAACATCTTTGTCCAACCAAGAAGCTGCAACAAAAGCCTCTAATCGCACCCTTGGGTTATCGTCCTTGGCAGCGATCATCAACAAGTCGGCTTGATTTTGAATTTGATGGCCCGAATACCTCAAAACTTTGACCGCCGCGGCCCTTGCCCTGAAATCCTTAGCGTTCAGCATTTGATTCAATAAATCGGCATCCACTTTATCGAGACCCCAGGTAACCCAAAGTGCTTCGAGTACATGATGCTCATATCTCAGGTCATTTTTGTCCAAACCACTAACCCAATCTTTTATGGCCGACAACACTTCTTTTGAATCACGACCTCGTAATTCCCTTTTCGTTCGGTATCGTGTTCTGAATTCAGGCAGCTTTAAGTTATCAAGTAGTTCTTCGATAGTGGCACCCGCCACTTTTGCAGGTTCAACCAAAGGTCGTGAAGGATAGGTAATACGATATATTCTACCGTGCACATGGTCGCGTAAGGGGTCTCGGGCATTATGCTGCATGTGCCCGACGAGTACATTATGCCAATCGATTAAATATAAAGAACCATCTGGAGCGAACTCCATGTCTACAGGACGGAAATTCGTATCCGTAGAGGTGACCAAATCTTGCCGATGACGACTCAAAAATCCCGAACTATCGGCGTCGTCTATCATGGTGTGCTGTTTCGTTCCTAGAAATCCGATAGTATTGTTAATAATCAAATCACCTTGTACCTCATCCGGGAAATGGCGGCTCGAAATAAATTCGAGCCCTGAGGTGGGTCGCACACGATGCTCATCTTGTATCAAATTCTTCGGTAGTGGATTTGCTTGTCCGTATCTGGATTCAATAGTGCCAGGAGTCATCCATGTCATATCCGGACCTGAAGTATGAGCAAAAAATGGTTGCCCCCAGTCGTCAAAGGCTATTCCCCAAGGGTTTGGAATCGGCAGTTGCGCTGTTCTTTCCAAACGATGACGTTGCGGGCTGAACCGATAAAAACCTCCGTTGGTCGCCCGAACCGGCCCATAAGCGGTTTCAACATTAGTATGAAGAAATACACCTTCTCCCATATAAATGGCACCTGATGGGTCAGCCGCAAATGCTCCCGCAGTATGGTGGGTATCATGATCGTCGAATCCGCTTAAAATAATTTCTTTTTCATCGGCTTTGTCATCACCATCAGTATCTTTTAAGAGTACCAAATTAGTTCCTTGGGAGACATAAACACCCTCTGGGGCAAACTCAAAACCGATGGTTAAGTTTAAATCATCGACAAAAGTTGTTTGCTTGTCGGCCTTACCGTCATTGTCGGTATCCTCAAGAATAATCAGTTTGTCCTGTGGCTTTTCGTCACCCGGTTTGTAATGCGGATAACTGGGCATAACCCCTACCCAAAGCCTTCCTTTGTTATCAAATGATAGTTGCACAGGGTTTGCCAAATCTGGAAATTCCTTCTCGAAAGCAAAAAGTTCGATTTTGTATCCTTTGGCGACTTTAATTGAATTTAAAGCATCCTCCCCATATTTATAACCTTCCTCAACATTGCCCATACCCGGGTCGTAATTCGACTTTACCGGCGGGAGCTTTTCGGTTTTCGCATCGGCAGCTACTATATCAAAAGTTCCGCCTTTTGCGACTTCCCAAATGGCACTATCACGAATAGCGGTCATTTGATTAATCTTCTCTTTTTCAAACGGATAATTGGCCGGACCGAAAGGGTCATAACGTCGACCCCATGCATGTACTCCATTCGGGAGTTTTATCTCATTATGCCAAAACCAATTCTTCTCCATCACAGCCTCATGGACCAAATCACGATTCGTAGCTGCTTTTGCAGGTACTACTCCAAAAACTTCATCCGCTAAAAGTTTGGCGAATTTTTGATACCCGTTATCATTGAGCTGAAACCCATCTGCTGTAATATGGCTTACCTCGGTCGCCATCCATGCTGTAGTCGGTGTGAAAGCATCCACAAAAGGAACACTATCTTTTGCCGCTACCTCACGCATAGCCTCGGTATATCGTTTCAAATTTTTATTTTCCTCTACGCCGCTTGGCAAATCCATTTTTGAGGAAAGATCTTCAAAGGCTATTGGCGAAACCAGCGCCAATTGAGGTGCCTTTTCGCTATTGTACTTTTGACTTTTGGTATGTACAATAAATGCATGTAGTTCGTCCTTGAAATTCTGTAATCCTGCTTCGCCTTCGAACGATTCATTGTATCCAAAAAAGCCAAGACTACATCGGCCTCCAAATTGGTCAGCCACTCATCTTCCGTTGGAAAAAAACCGATACTTCCCGATTTATTCCCCAATGCATTCTTATAAAATTTATCTGCCCCCGGGAATGCCCAAGGCTCTTTTCTCGAGGAATGTGGTCGAAACCCGGGAGTATTGCCAGGATCCGCCATATTTCGAATAAATAGTGAACTATCCGGATAGCGCAATTGCATCTCGGTCTCAAAATGGCCGAAATTCAGCATTCGCGATGCTAAATTATTTCCGATTAGCACGATATGGTCGTTTTTATGTACTGGTATGGCTCCCTCCTTTTTGTCGGTGCAACCAACCAAAATCAGAGTTAATAAAACGAAAAACCCAATAATCCTTATTAAACTTCGAAGCATAATGTTGGTGTATTTATTCTTTATAATTGCACATGAATTCCATTCTTTACGGATAATTCACAGGCCTCGATAATCTTCTGACAAGTAATCGCATCATGTAAACTTGACAGTGGCTGTTCATCTTTTCGAACCACTTGATCAATAAAATGCGTCGCCGTGTTTTTTATAGATTCAGGATAGTTCTGATAGGTCTGTGAATGTGCTCCGTTTCTGTCATTAATGACAAAATCACGATAGCTGTAGCGTGTGCTACCTTTGGTTCCTATAACCTTTATGATGCAAGTCCATGGATCTCCGGCATGATCATCGTTTGCAAAACTGGCACAAAGGTGACTTAGCGTTCCATTTTTCATTTGAATGTTCGCCATGGCCACATTTTCTTGGGGCGCAATAGTATCATCAACGGTATTCATTATACAGGAAACTGTTTTTGGTTCGCCCGCCAAATACAACATGGTATAACTGTGGTGCGTCAAAATCTGACGAATTACACCGGGATAACGTGCTCGTATTTCATCTGCATGATGAATATTATACATCATATAGAACTGTACAATATTACCAAGCTTTCCATCTTCAATCATGGCTTTCGCACGTTCAATGCCAGGTTCGTAAATATAATTGTGTACGGGCATACATTTTACCCCGGCCTTTTCTATGGCCGTTTGCATTTGTTCCAATTCAGCAATGCTTGAAGCTGCTGGTTTTTCCACCAAAATGTGCTTTCCTGCCTCAGCAGCCTTGATGGTATATTCACAATGTGTTTCCATATTGGTCAATACGAAAACTGCATCAATGTTTGGGTCGGCTAAAAGTGAGTCAACCGAGTCGTAGGTTTTACAACC
Organism: Maribacter halichondriae; assembly: GCF_027474825.1. GTDB lineage: Bacteria > Bacteroidota > Bacteroidia > Flavobacteriales > Flavobacteriaceae > Meishania > Meishania halichondriae. The sequence continues at coordinate 285,826 of NZ_CP107030.1, forward strand.
GAATTGTTCCGCTTTAACCTTCCCCTTTTCGGGAGTGCGGTTCCATAGTCCGATTAACTCGGCACCTTCTAAATCGTTTATAGCTTCTGCGTGCAGATTGGCAATATCGCCTGCTCCTATGAATCCGATTCCTATAGTGTTCATGAGGCTGGTTTTGAATATTCTAATGTTCCTTTTTCGGCCATGGCCTTAAATTCTAACAATGATTTTCGAATGCCCTCAGAAATAGTGGTTAATGGAAGGTTTGAAAAGGTACTCGCAATTTTCGTATGGTCCAAATCACAGACAAAAAGGTTAGGGGGAGCGTTGTTTGTAATCGACAAAGATGCGAAATTGCCCATTCCCAGTTTTTCTGCTTCGTAGGCCGCTAACTCTAAAAATGATTTTATAGGAATGGTTTCTCCTTGAATATTGAATGCCCCAAAACCTTCGAAACTTTGTATAGTGACCGCTGCGAATTGGGCACCGACATCCTCTACAAAATGATAGTTCTCCCGACCTTGGTAAGGCATTTCAAAAGGCATTACTTCTCCCGAAACCGCTCCCATCGTTATTGCTTTTAAAGCATTCGTTGGAGCAGATGTTTTTCCTTTGTCCCGCCCTTTTCCGTAGGTCGTATTGATTCGCAAACAAACCGTTGAAACCTTCGTATTGTCATAAAACAAACGCGCCAAATGTTCTCCGGCCAATTTCCAAATTCCATAATGATTGGGCGGAGCCAATGGTACCTCTTCAGAAATGATTTCCTGCGAATACATGGAACGCATTCCATAGATCGCCGCGGAACTGGCGAATACAAAGCGTTTTAAATTCGGTAGCTTTTCAGCGGCATCGAATAGGGCCATAGAACCACCTGTATTTATTTCCATTCCACCAATATGGTCGCGTGAGCAATCAGGACTTTGATAGGCGCCCAAGTGGATGATGTGTGTTGGATTTACTTCGAGCAACACCTGTTCAATTTCAGAATAGTTTGAAACATCCAAAGTCACAAATTCTAAACGTGGGTCTAAGTCTTCACCTAACCATAGTTTTAAGGGGGCTGTATTATTGGAGCGGGAAGCGACCACTATTTTACCGACTTCTTCGGATTGTAATAGTTTATAAATAGTAACGGAACCGATACATCCTGTTCCGCCTGTAATGAATATTTTGTTCATTAAATTATGTTTAAACAAGGAAAAACATCCCCCTAGCACCCTTCAAAGGGGGAATTCGTTAGTTCATTTTTACAACAGCTTTCATGTTTTTCGCTTTTATGGAATCTTCGAAGGCTTGGGTCACATTTTCAAAATCATAGAAATCGGTATAGTGTTCTGCGGGAAATACACCTGTAACCATCAACTTCATCGCCGACATGTAATCTTCTCTGCATGAACCCATAGAACCTCTCATATTCATGGAAGTACGTGTCAAATGTGTTGCGTTTATGGAAACTTCTTGCCCGTAGGTTGCAATGACACAAATATCTCCCTCTGGTCGAACTACATCAATTGCTTCGGTCAATACCACGGGAACTCCTGAACATTCGATAAGTAAATCAACTTTGCCATTTGTCCCAAAAGGAACCCCGTTTTCGTCGGTGATTCCGTTTTGCAATTGGGAAGTTAAGGTGTTTTCCGGAGAAACCTCTAAAGTGATGAATCCTCTTTCTTTTGCTTTTTTAAGTCGAATGTCTCGGTCGTGTGCAATGCCCGTCACGGCTACTCTCGCCCCTGCAGCTCGAGCTACTTCCGCAGACATCAGTCCGATTATTCCGCAACCGGTAACCACAACATCTTGCCCTGGATTAATATCACATTTATTATAAAGCGCATTTGTAATTATCGATAAAGGTTCTACCAAAGCACCTTGAGCTGGAGTCAAACCTTTCATTAAGGGAACAACGCGATCCGATTCTAAAACCACACGTTGCCCAAAACCGCCATTTCTATGAAAGCCTATAATTTCTTTTTGCGGACAAAGATTCCATTTGGCAACGCTGCAAGCCGGACATTCTTCGTCTCGACATCCTAACATCGCCAAGGGGGTGAAAATATCCCCCACTTTAACATCGCCATGATCCCCCGGCCCTAATTCCAAAACTTCTGCGCTGAATTCATGGCCGATTATTCGGGGGCGTTGTACCCAATCGAAATTAGCTTTGGCAATTGTAGCGCTGTTGTCCGAACCACATATACCTGTGTATAACGTCTTAGCAAGAATTTCCCCTTCTTTCAATTCTGGAATCTCCATATCGACTACCGCTGCATTGCTTGTTACGGATACACCGGAATTTGGATAGATTTTTTCCTTTCCTTTAAGACAAAAGCCTTTTGTTTTTTCTTTCATTTATTATTGATAATCGTTCGTATTGGATAGGTTATTTCACAGAGTTACACAGAGAAAAAAGAGTTTCACAGAGAGTTTGCGATTAAAAATTCAAATATCAAATTCAAGTTCAAAAAGCCCTCACTTTTTACTTTCCACTTATTACTTTTTACTGCTTACCGCTGTTGCCAAATGATTACCTCCATTGAACTCCGGTATCTTTCCAGCTTTTTGATTTTGCGGATTCTAATACGGCTTCGCAAACTTTTTGGGTTTCTTGGGCTTCCTTGAAAGTTGGGGAGCAAGGTTTACCTTCTCCCAAAGCCTTTAGAAAATCCGCCACTTGATGCACGAAACTATGTTCGTATCCTATTGATAATCCAGGCACCCACCATTTGTCCATATAGGGTTGGTCACCATCGGTAACGTGAATGGAACGCCATCCCCTTTCTATGGATTCATCGCGATGGTCGAAATATTCCAGTCGGGTCAACTCATGTAAATTCCACTTGATGGAAGCATGTTCTCCGTTGATTTCAAAAGTAAACAAGGCCTTATGACCTCTTGCATATCGTGTCGATTCGAAAAGTCCCAAAGAACCGTTGTCAAAATGACAGTGAAAGATACACGCATCATCAATACTCACTTTTTGTTTTTCACCGGTTCCCGTATGAACTCTTTCTTTAATAAAAGTTTCGGTCATTGCGGAAACATCTTTAATGCCTCCGTTCAACCACATGGCCGTATCGATACAATGCGCTAACAGATCTCCTGTTACTCCCGAACCTGCCGCGTCGTTATCTAAACGCCAAAGTCCTTCTCCACCTTGGGGGAGTTCGGGGCTGATGGTCCAGTCTTGTAAAAAGTTAGACCGAAAGTGAAAAATCTTACCCAATTTTCCTGCGTCTATTAACTGTTTCGCTAAAGTTACCGCTGGAATACGTCTATAATTAAAGTATACAGTATTCGGAACACCCGCTTTTTCAATTGCATCGACCATAGGCTGTGCCTCAGCAACTGTTCGCGCCAACGGCTTTTCGCAAAGCACCATCTTGCCTGCCTCAGCAGCAGCTATAGCGATTTCCGCATGCATATTATTTGGCGTGCAAATATCAATGGCATCGATATCGTCACGCGCAATCAATTTTCGCCAATCGGTTTCTATGGATTCATAACCCCATTGTTCTGCAAAGGCCTTTACCCTTTCTTCATTTCTTGCACAAACGGCTTTTAGAACAGGTTTGTATTTTAGCTCAGGGAAAAAATCTCCCACACGTTTATAGGCGTTGGAATGGGTGCGGCCCATGAATCCGTAACCTACTAGGCCTACTCTTAGTTCTTTTTTGTTCATTTTTAATTAGTGTTATCGTGAAAAGTCCTCCCCCTAACCCCCTCCGAGGGAGGGGGAACTCCTTTTACTCTGCTTCATACCATCCGTGCATTTCACGCACTTTAATCATAGCGCCTAAAACATCGTTCCAGGTTTGTTGTTTCATCATAACTTCATTGGGGAACATGCAGCCGTCCCAACAGATGTGCTTGAACTTTTTCGTTAGGATTCCGTTTTCATCACGTAGCCAATGTCCGGCATCGACTGCTATATCCAATTTTCCATTGGGATCTGTGGCTTGACAATGTCTTCCGGTTTTATCATGGTCACCCGCTCCGAAGACCGTTCCATCATTTTGGGCGACGTGGAAATCTATAGTCCAAGGTCGAAGGGCCGCTGTCAGAGTTTTCAGTCCTTCAGTCAATGTTTCCCTATCGTTCCAATCGAAATCTTTTGGTAAAATGCGTTCATCCTCTTTGTTATATCCAAGAAGATATAATAAGGTATGCGCCATATCGGCCTGAAAACCTATATTCGGTCTATCGACGGCCTCTAAGGTATTTAGCATTGTTTTCCAGCCGTGCATGCCGCCCCAGCAGATTTCGCCTTCGGCAGCTAAAGATTCACCATAATCGGCTGCGACATCACAAGCTTCACGAAAGGTCTGGGCGATTAGTTTTGTATTTCCGACTTCGTCTTTAGCCCAACTTTCGGGATCCACCGAAGAATCGATCCTGACGACCCCGTTGGGCCGGATTCCCATATCACCCAATTTCTTGCCAATTTCACAGGCCTTTCTCACTTGAGTAACGAAGTTTCCACGCTCTTCGGCTGAACCCATGGCTGAGCCGCCACCTGTGCCCGCCCAAACAGGGGCTACAAAACTTCCGATTTCCAACTTATAGGAACGCACCTTATCAACCAACCGTTTCAAATCATCGTCGGTCGAATCGATACTGACATGTGGATCTGCTAAAAACAAGTCGACACCATCAAATTTTTGACCGTTCACCTCCGCCTGTGACGTAAGTTTTAACATCGTATCAAGGTCAATTGGGGGTTCAGAATCGGGTCCTTTGCCGACCACTCCAGGCCAAGAGGCGTTGTGGAGTTTGGGATAGTTGTTCTTTTGCATTTTACTTGTATTTTAGATTTTCTGCTGATATTACTGTGTACAGACACAAGTTCACTAATTTAAATAAAAATCACCAACTGCCTAGTATAATAATTGTTGGTTTTATAAAACAGATGGTTATTTTGTGACAAACCGGCAAGACTTGAACAAATTAATTATGATAATAGCAAAAAAGTAAGTAAACTTATAGGCTGAAATAACACTACGACCACAAAAAATAATAGTACAACCAAACAATTTAAATTATGGAAGATAAAAATTTCAATGCTGGTGTAAACACGAATCGGCTTTTTTATGGTAGTTGCTTTGCTTTGATAACAACTGCTTTTTCTTTTAGCCTTAGAGCTGGTGTGTTACCAGAACTACAAGAAGCCTTTGGGTTAACCGCCGGACAACTAGGGGATATCAACATGATGTGGTTTCTTGGTTTCCCGATTGCCATGATAGTGGGAGGATTGACATACCATACCATTGGCCCTAAGAGAATTATGGAATTTGCATTCTTCGCACACACACTCGGAATTCTGCTGACTATTTTTGCCGGAGGATACTGGACTTTAATAATTTCAACACTTTTTATCGGATTGGGCAATGGCTGTACTGAAGCTGCCTGCAATCCAATGATAGCCGATAGTGCTACTGGTAAACGAATGAATACCCTGATGAATCGATTCCACATGTGGTTTCCGGGAGGGATTGTAATAGGGAGTCTTGTCAGTTATTTCATGACCAAAATGAATTTGGGATGGCAAGCTCAGATTTGGATTATTTTAGTGCCAACCATAATTTATGCATACCTTTTCTTTGGCCAAAAGTTTCCTAAACCAAGAGTCCAAGAGGCTAAAACGTTAAAAGGGAATTTAAAAGGTATGGCATCTCCCATCTTTATATTTATAGCGATTTGTATGGCGATGACCGCGATTACAGAGTTCGTGCCCAACCAATGGGTACAATTGATTCTAGCGAAAAGTGGTGCGGCTCCCATGTTAATTTTAGCTTTAATCAGTGGCGTTATGGCAATCGGTCGTTATTTTGGAGGAGATTTTGTCCACAAGTTTGATCAGACCGGCGTTCTTTTGGGATCTGCAATTTTAGCTGCCCTAGGTATCTTTTTGCTGAGTACGCAAACAGGTGCCATGACCTATGTTGCAGCAGTTATTTTTGCCTTGGGCATTTGCTACTTTTGGCCAAATATGATTGGCTTTGTAGCAGAAAAAATACCTAAGAGCGGAGCATTGGGTATGTCGGTCATCGGGGCGATCGGTATGTTCATGACGGCCAATATGCAGCCTATTTTTGGCGGTTGGATCGATGCAGCACGTGAAAAAGCAACTTCGATGGGACTATCTGGCGATGCCATGGAATTAGCGACTGGACAGGAAACCCTTAAGACTATGACGCTTTTTCCAGGAATATTAATTGTCTTGTTTACCATTTTATATTTTTGGATGAAAAACAGAAACAAAACAACGGCCGCCGATGCTACTAGCGGTCAGCCTGCGACTGAGCTCTAAGAATAAAAGAAAGAGATTCCGGCCTTCGCCGGAATGACAATTAATATTTTATTTATGAAAATAGGAATGAACATGCTCCTCTGGACCAATCACGTGACGGAGGAGCATTATCATATTGTAGACAACCTAAAGAAAACCGGATACGACGGTATCGAACTCTATATGGGCGATGGAGACATTTCGCACTACACCAAACTCGGGAACCATTTTGCGGATTTAGGTCTAGGAGTAACCACGGTTACCGGACTTGCACCCGAAGAAAATATTTCAAGTAAAGATGCAAGTGTTCGTCAGGCAGGCTTAGACCGACTAAAATGGGCCATCGATAATGCTGAAGCGTTGGGGGCCGAGAATATTTGTGGGCCGATCCATTCCAGTTTTGCTTACTTCACCAGACAACCGCCTACGCAAGACGAACGAAAACGGAGTGCCGAAATGCTGCGTCATGCCGCCGAGTACGCCGGGCAAGCCAACATCATGCTTTGTCCTGAGGCATTGAACCGTTTTGAATGCTATCTCTATAATACTATGGCCGATTTGAAAACTTTGGTGGAAGCCGTCGATCACCCCAACTTGGGGGCCATGTACGATACGCATCATAGCAATATTGAAGAAAAAGTCAATCCGGAGCTTTGAAAACCATTGCACCCGTATTAAAACATATCCATATCAGTGAAAATGATCGTGGTACGCCAGGAAGTGGACAAGTGCAGTGGGACGATGTTTTTCCTACTATCAAAGAAATCGGTTACGATGGTTGGTTGACGATTGAGGCTTTTAGTACGATTATTCCAGAGTTTGCCAATGCCATTAACGTTTGGAGAGACTATTCGCCATCCAAGGAAATCTATACCGAGGGATTGAAATTCATAAAAGCTGGAATCGGGGCTTAATTTCAAAATATACCATTTATGAAGAAGCTATATCTATTTTTATTTTGTTGTGTTCTGATTTCCTGTGGAGAAAAAACCGAGAAAAAGAAAGCAGCGGAAAGGGAGGTTGAAAAGATTTTGGAAGCCCCAAAACAATTGTTAACCTTCGAAGGAAATAGCGATAATGCAAAGCATATTGTTTTGGTTTCCGGGGATGAGGAATACCGTTCCGAGGAAGCATTGCCACAGTTGGCAAAAATATTATCAACGCATCATGGATTCAAATGCACGGTTCTTTTCGCACAAGATCCTGCAAAGCCAGGAATTGTCAATGCGAACTATGTCAAGAATATTCCGGGCTTGGAAGCTTTGGATTCCGCCGATATGATGGTCTTGTTCACGAGGTTCCGTGCGTTGCCTGATGAACAGATGCAACATTTCGACAAATACTTGAAAGCAGGTAAACCTTTAGTAGGTATTCGCACAGCCACCCATGCTTTCAATTTTCAAAAAGATTCTACTTCTAATTTTAGGCACTATGGTAACTACTCCCAAGGTGACAAAACAGAATGGACGGATGGTTTCGGGCGTTTGGTACTCGGTGAAAAATGGCATACCCACCATGGGTATCATAAACATCAAAGCACGCGCGGAGTGATTGCAGAGGACGCAGGGTCACATCCGATAGTAAACGGAATCGAGAGCGGTTCAATTTGGGGGCCGACCGATGTCTACGGGGTACGTTTGCCCTTACCGGGAGACAGTCAGCCCATCATTTTGGGGCAGGTCATCAATAGGAAAAGTGAATTTGATGAAAATGATATTTTCTTTGGGATGAAACCTACCGATACAGAACTCGCCACAGAAAACAACGAGGGTCTAGAAGTCAATAAAATTCTTATGCCCATTGCTTGGACCAAAAGCTACCAACTGCCAGATGGCAAAAAAGGAAAAGCGTTCACCTCTACCATTGGTTCGGCCACCGATATGTTGAATGAAAGTGTTCGTAGGTTATTGATCAACGGTGTTTTCTGGGCCATGGACGAAACCGTGGCTGAAAAAGCAAATGTGGAGTTGGTCGGAGATTTTAATCCTTCTGCGTACGGTTTTAAGACCGATGAATATTGGGTCGATAAAAACCTTAACATTGAAGACCTCGAATAAATCGGGTAGCAAAAAGAAAATTCTAAACATAGGTTCTCATGAAAAAATTAAATTATAATTCCGTATTGCTTACTTTTTCTATTTTCATGTTGTTAGGCACAACACTGACCTATTCTCAAGAATCTTTGGAGGGAAAGGTTTTGATGGCTGTTTTTGCGCATCCTGATGATGAGATGACCGTTGCGCCGATATTATCGAAATATGTCGACGAAGGTGCTCAAGTATATCTTGTTATCTGTACGGACGGTCGTTTGGGCACCAATGATTTTACGGATCATGAGGCAGGCGAAGGCTTGGTGGCCCTACGTAAGGAAGAGATGAAGTGCGCCGCCGAAAAACTGGGGGTTGAATTAATACATCTTGATTATCATGACCAATTACGTGCGGGGGAAGGCTATGACGGCCATGTACCGCATGCTAGACAATTAATAATCGAACTTGAAGGCATTATTACCGAAAAGAAGCCCGATGCCCTGATTACATGGGGTCCTGACGGCGGAAGCACTCATATGGACCATCGTTTGGTCGGAGCCTCAGTTACACAGGTCTTCACCAGTAAAATTTGGGATAAAACGAAAAAACTCTACTACGTGGGCAATCCCTCCAATCTTATTGAAGAACCGGAACGAAAGAAATTGGCGGGGCAAGACCCAAGCTATTTGAATGTACACATAACGTATTCGGATGCAGATGCCGAAAAGGCCATAGAGTCTTTGAAATGCCACAAAAGTCAAGTATCCCCTGATATGATTAAATGGAAAGAGGAGTCGCGTGCAAAATCTAATTCTACTATTTACTTACGAGAGTTCGTTGCTCCAAAGGAAAAAAGAATTCCGTATTTGAGTAATTCCGATGCTTAAAACCGATACGATAACCGAATCATAGAACCTCTAGGCAATACCGGAACTACTACAAAACTAGCATCAGGATTGGCCTGGATAAAATCGGAAGTCACCCCATTGGCACTTGCCCCAAAACTATTGGCCCCAAAGAAATTCGCAAGTCCCTCAGAATTAAATAGATTGGTTACCAAGATATTTGCCGAGAGATTTTGGGTAAGATCATAGCCGAGGCCTAAATTGAAAATACTATAGGGTGCCAATTGAAAAGCATTGGCCACATTGCCTTCGCGTTCTCCCATAAACTGCCATCTCAAGAATCCATTAAGCTTATCTTTTTGATATTCAGCACCTAGGTTGAACATTATGTTCGGATTAAACGGAAGGGTATTGTCAGAGTAATCCAAAATAGTGTCATCGGCAGTATCTACCGATCCAGCTGCGTTGTAGACCGTCCACTTTGTGGCGATACCATTTTGTATAACACCATTGAATCTAAAGGTCAATGATTCAATTGGAGCATAGGCACTCTCCCACTCCAATCCAATGGTCCTTGAATCATTGAACTGTACCGGGGTGTAAAATACACTTCCTCCTTCTGGATCAAAAGCGAAATCGGCCACGCCTATATTTTTTAACTGGCTCCAAAAAGCAGTGGCTGTAGCAGAAAAATCTTTTTTACTGTATTTCAGCCCGAGTTCGGCCTGGGTTATTTCTTGCACCTCTCCTTTTTGATTTATGGGAACATTTGAAAAATTATTGAAGTAGTAATTGAGTTCAGGGGCTTTATTTCCTGAGGAAAAACGACCAAAAATAGCTGCTTTATCGGTAAGCTTATAATTCAATGCCGCTGAATAGGCTAAATAATTGTAGTTAAAATCAAATTCATCCCTTCCACCATTGGGAGACAATAAACCGTTATCGTAGTCGGTCAAAGGGTTGCCATCAACACCACCGTCTTGTTGAAAAGGAGCAGCTTGATCCTTGCTTCCTTTGTGGACAATGCCCTCATACCTAAATCCTACATCTAAATGAAGTCTTTCCTGTAACTTCCATCGATCATTGACAAAAAATGCGCCTTGTGTTACTTCGGCTCGGGAACTTATAAAAAATAATCCCCCATAATTACTAACACCATTATTATCAGAAAGTGAAATTACTGGTTGGTCTTGATTTTCTAGCGTAACTCGTAACATTCTTGGGTTGGGTTCGTATGTTGCATAGCCAAAACTGCCTTGAACGAATAATGAAGTACTTGCATAGCCTCCATCCAAACCAAAATTCAAATCGTGATTTTTAGCTTTTTTCGAAAAACTAAAGATTCCACAACTTCAGTGGTCTCATTATCATTGTACCAGGTTGCTGTTCCTAATATTGCATCATTGGGTAAAATTCCATCACCTATATATTGAAAAGGGTCACCCGACAGAATCCCACTATTATCCAAACGCGCTAATTCGTTTCCAGAGGCTGCTTCACTAAAAACAACTTGGCCAATAGGGAATTGCGCCCCACTTATAAAATATGCTAGTGGGTCATTCAAAGAAACAAAGGCATTACTGATGGATGTCTGCCAATTTGCATCCTTCATAGAAAATTTTCGTTTATTGTGAATTGACCAGCCCTTACCCAAATTATAAAAAAAGTCAAATCCAAAAGCACGATCTTGTGCATGCACCCCCTGCGAAGGGTCAAAATTATTGGTCGCATTTTCATTCAGTCGCCTACCATCGGGAACGTTTGCCGAAAATGCTGGCATCATAAGCGCGGTAGAATTGATATCTTGCCCAAAGGCCGCTTGCGGGTCGTTCCAGTTGGTTGCTGCTACACCAGTATATCGGTTTGTAAAATCATCCAATATCTTAGCATATAATTTGAGATATCCTCCTCCATAGGCTTTGGTAACATTGAATTTTAACTGTCCACCTTTGCTAAACGTAAAATCGGTATTTCGTGCTCCATCGTCGTTGCGGTAGTGTCCGCCGAAATTGTAAAACCAGTTATTTCCCAAAGAACCGCCGAAAGTCCCGTCGATTCTTAAGGTCGGTTTTCCTTCTCCCTGTACGCCTCCTTGCAATTGAACTTCACCACCAAAATCGTCACGTGGGCCTCTTGAGATAAAATTATAGATTCCTCCCGGGCCGTTCAAGGCGGTTATCGCAGCACTTCCGCCGCGAATGGCTTCCACTTTATCTGTGGTAATATCCACTCTATGGAATATATCTGGGCTGTAGTAGGAATGCTGTACCAAACTTACCGGTAGACCATCTTCCTGTAAAGAAACATAATACCATCCCATATCATCTTCTGCAGAAGCAGATACTCCTCGCGTATACACTCTTGTGAACACTTCTCCCGCAGATGGGTCAACGAAAGTTCCAGGAATGGCCTGTAAGAGATCAGCAGTACCCCTAGGTAGTATTTGTTGAATACTTTTTGATTCAAGAGTCGTAACGGCCGTACTAGACTCTAATTGTAAACGAGGTTCAAAACTACCGGTCACTACTACATTTTGGAGGCTTAGAGGGTCGTCTTGTAAGGTTATGGTAAGTGAAAGGTCCGTGTTGTCCACTTGAATTGTTTCGGTATACGTCTTAACACCGATATAGGTAATTGTCAATAAGTACAAACCCGAATTTACGCCTCGTATTTCAAAAGTTCCTTGCATATCGGTAACTGCGAATTGTTTGGTAGGCTGCAAGGTTACATGGGCACCTGATAAAAGTGTGCCTTCTTCATCGCTGACCACGCCATTGATAGTTACCTGAGAAAAAACAAATGAAAAAAAAGTGAATGTAAAAAATAGGAAGATTAGAGCCCTTTTGTTCATGTTAAGTCAATTTGGAAGAACAAATATAGGGATATAAAAAGGCATGACCCTATGACTTTTGTCAGTATGACCGTACTATATTTAAACAAAAAAGTGATCAAATAAAACTGATCACTTTTTCGATAAGTCGGGATGACAGGATTTGAACCTGCGACCCCACGCCCCCCAGGCGTGTGCGCTACCGGGCTGCGCTACATCCCGAAAATTTTCGACTTAAGCCGAAAAAATTCCAAATTCCAAAACTAAAGTAGGTGAATTTTGGATCTTAAAATCGGACTGCAAAAATATAAAAGTTGTATTGATAACCCTTCATCTTTTTTAAAAAAGAACAAACTAATCCAAACTTTCCATCCATTCGAACATTCGTTCCGTCCAACCTCTAAGATGGGTATTGTCTCTTGCCAACGAAAAACCGTGACCACCACTCGGATAGATATGCATGGTGGCAGAAACCCCCTTATCTTTCAAAGCCTGATAAAATAAAATGCTGTTTTCAACAGGTACACCTTTATCATCCGATGCGTGGACCAAAAAAGTTTCTGGGGTATCACCGGTTACCTGTTTTTCATTGGAAAAACGAATAATCAAATTCGAGTCGGGATTCTCGCCCAATAAGTTTTTCCGAGATCCCGAGTGCGTTGAGACCTCTCCAAAAGTAATAACGGGATAGGCTAAAGCCATAAAATCAGGTCTTGCGCTTATTTTGTCTATTTCATCGATAGGTTCATATACTTTTTCCTCATAATGCGTGCCCAAGGTGGACGCCAAATGGCCTCCTGCAGAAAAACCGATAATCCCGATTTTGTTTTTGTCGATATGAAAATCTTCAGACTTACTTCGTACCATTCGAAGTGCCCGTTGAGCATCCATCAAGGGCACATCGTACTTAATCTTTTGAGAAATATCGGAAGGTAGTCTGTACTTGACTACAATGCCCGCTATTCCTTTCCCATTCAGAAACTTTGCAATATCGGTACCTTCCCAATCATAGGCCAAAATACCATAACCCCCTCCTGGAAAAATCAACATGGCCTGTCCGGTAGCGTTTGATTTGGCAGGAAGGTAGACTTCAATAGTCGGTTCTTGTACATGGCTGATGCGTAGTATACCTTCAGTGATTTGAATTTCCTTTTCGTCGGAAAGCACATGGTTTGGAATCTTGTTTTTCGGCCATAAGGGCATAATGGTGTCTTGAGAGACACAGGTTAACGACATGATCAGCCCAAAGGCCATTGTAATCAAAAATCTTTTTTCCATATTCATAATTCTGTTTTAAAAACCCGGAATCGGATCACCTGGTAAGATAGGTTTGTCTTGCCAAATGATTTTGCCGTCCTTAAATTCTAATATACGCTGATAATTGCCCACATAGGGTAATTTATTCTTTTTAGGAAGCCATATTTTCAGACTGTCGGAGATGTGTTCATACTTTGAATCCCCAATAAGGTTCATCCACTCATTGGGGTCGTTATTCATATCGTATAGCTCTTCGGCCCCATCGCCATATCGAATATAGCGCCAATTTTCTGTACGCACCGCATGATTATTATAGTTATTGGTTGTTATTGCGGGCCATTGTCTGTAGGCTTTTTCGTTTTTCAGTTGCGGAAGCAAACTATGGTCCTGTAAATCTACTTTTTCAGGTAGTCCACAGAGTGCATTCAACGTTGGATAGATATCCAAAAGTTCAACCGGTGCCCTTACTTTTTTACCTTTTCCGATTCCCTTTCCAGCAAAAATCAAAGGAACGCGTGTCGACCTTTCCCACAACGTATTTTTTCCAGATATCTCCTTTTCACCCAAATGAAAGCCGTGATCGGACCACAATACGATAATGGTATTCTCCGCCTCTCCATTCTCGTCCAATGCATCCAAAACACGACCGACTTGACTATCCATAAAGCTGATAGCCGCCAAATAGGAGCGAACGAATAGTGAATCTTGGTTTTGTTCCTGAAACCATTTCCAGCGGGGTTCGGGTACATCCCAATGGTTATACCAAGAAGACCTTGGCGTATCTTTTCGGTCGTTCTCAAGCATGTGCGGCATTGTCAATATCTCTTCGGGATATATATCAAAAGACGCTTCCGGAGCATATAAGGGTACATGGGGAAGAAAAAATCCGACCGCCAAAAAGTAGGGGGCTTTAGGTGTGCTCTTTAAAACATCTACAGCCCAAGTCGCCACATCATAGTCCTGTATTTCATTATCTTTTAACGGGAAGCTTCCCCAATCTACCCAAGGATTGTTTCCGCCCGGAGTTTCCCCCGCCAGCTTCTGAGGGGGATGCTTTTTCACCCGAATAGGTCTTATAGCCATTTTTGGAAAAGTATTGTGGCAATGTGACAATATCCTTTAATTCTTCGACATCCCTAATCCATGGGGAAAGTCCATAAACACCGGTAGTTGATGGGCGATACCCTGTCAATACACTTGTTCTTGAAGGATTGCATATCGGGGATTGCGTGTGTGCGTTCGAAAATAGTGTACCCCTTGCCGCCAACTTGTCGATATTGGGTGTCTTCACTTGTGGATGTCCTTTCAGGCAACCTACCCAATCGTTCAAGTCATCGACCACAATGAAAAGGACGTTGGGTTTGATAGCCATGGCAGCACCTGCCTTTGGTTTTTCAGAACAGGAAAAGGTCATTGAAAAAAATAAGGTAGAAATACCCAGAAAAATAACTTTGAAACCTGAAACTTGAAACTCCAAACCCCTCATTCGCATTCCCATTTGAAATTGGCTACTTTATCTTTATGCGCGCCCTGCAAGTTATAATGCCACCATTCGGTACGCGTCGACCAGAAACCATGTTTTTCCATCGTTTCCTTTAACAGTTTTCGGTTATCCATAATTTCTTGTGGTAAATCAAAATTGTCGTGATAGGCCCTTTTGCCAAAAAAATCGAAATCGGTACCCATGTCCATTTCTTCTCCATCCAGGGTAACCAACGTAATATCGACCGCTCCACCCTTGTTATGAATAGATCCCTTTTTCGGATTGGCCACATACTGTGGATTCGGCATGATTTCCCACATTTTATACTGTACCGAATTCGGCCGGTAGCAATCGAAGAATTCTATCTTCACACCTGATTTTTTGAAATCGGCATTAGCCGCCAATAAAGCCTTGACCGTTTTTACACGGGTGTAACACTCTGCGCATTCATATACTTTTTCTTTCAGAAAATTGTTTTCGGTGGCATATCGTAAATCGTATGCAAAACCATCACTGAAATCGGCCAGACGGACGAAAGTGGTGTCAGCAAGGCCTTCGACAGTACGAATCGTTTTTTTGTCCGTTTTGCTGACCATTAAGGAATCGGTCATCTGATTATTTTCCTTACCGTTTTCAACTTGGTTTTCCGTAGTACGACTTTCTTTGCAAGAAATCAGAAAGAGGGCAAGAAAAATAAAGTGATGAATTCTTTTTAGCATTCTAAAATGTTTTACTTTCTTGCAATTACAATGACCCAGTCCTTATCTTTTTGTCCGTTATAAGCAGAAAGTTCTACGCTATTCGGTTTCGTAATTTTCCAACCTTCGTTTTGTTTGTCGTACAATTTCCCTCCTTCCATGGGGTCATAAAAGGCAATGGTAAAGGCACCATCACCGATTTGAAGGTCCGTATTTTCTCCTTTGGGTAGGTAAACCACATAAACTTCGTCCTTTTTGGCAAAACAGAAAGCTTTTTTATTGTTCAACAATTCATCATGATTTTTCATCTCCCAAAAGGGCAAATGATCGACAAAAAATTGCCTTGCATTAGTACTTATCGACCACCATTGATCCCGTGCCCTGAAATCTTCAGCGGCCATATCATTATTGGGAGCGTCGAGACCGCCAAAATACCACGAATTTCCAGCGGAACCGGCCATCAAACTTCCCCAAAGGCTGGTGCGCATGACGGCGGCATAATTATTATTTGCCGCAGTATCGGTGGTCACACCGATATCCCAGTGACCAATTTCATCCAAATAGACCACCCATGGCTTCTTTTTCTTTTTTGATAGATCAAGCCATTTCTTGACTTCGACATGTACTTCGGTGGTATCGAACATTTGCAATGATGGTATTTCAAAATCTTTGTAGCCGAGCAACGGGGTAAATGTTTCTTTTATGGGGTCTAGTGGGCGGCCCTCCATACGTTTGCCGGTCACGCGTACATGATTATGAACTGCGATGGGATGATTATATGAATCGATACTACGAATATAGGAGGCGTAGCTTTTCAATTGCTCCGAGGTTCTATTTGTTTCTTCTCCTAAATTCCAGACTATGCCCAAATGATGTCCGAAGCGTGCGACTAGTTCTTTGTAATATAATTTTCGATCAAGGCCCAGTTCCCCTTTGTTCAAAATGGTATCGTTCTCGGTTTCCTGGGTAAAAACGTTCATCGCCATACCAAGTTTATCCATGTGGGTGAAAACTTTTTCCCATTGCGCCAATTTGCTAACATCGTAGCGCGTCTGTTCTTCGGGAGCTATCCACGGCCAAACGTTATCACCGTCGCCATGTTCGTTCATGGTCAAAAAGTACAGGCTGTTCATACCCTTTGACGAGAGATAGTTCAAAGCCCCAATAATGGCCTTTCCTTTACCATCGCCCCAAGTAACGTCTCCATCCTTCCAGTCGTCTTTATGGGAAGGGTATTCATGCAATCCTTTATTCAAAGTAGGCGTATAAGCACCTTCTTTCTTGAAAGTACCATCAAATTCATGATATGCAAAAAATGTTTCCGGACTGCCGACACCGTTTTTTAAAAAGGCTTTTCCGGTTTCGCCTTCTTCCAAATAATGCTTGCCCACATACTTCAATCTTCCGGTTTTATAAAACCCGGTGGCGGTAGAATCGGCGGGGGCAATTTCAAAACTTCCCGTAGACTTCCAAATCGCTTTTTTCTTTTCAGTGAGCGGGTTTAAGGCAATACCTATATCGGTCCCTTCGGCGATATAGGCCTCGAATTGCCAAATTCCTTCTGAATCAGGGAAAATTTCACCTGCCATTTGTTCCCACTTTCAGCTCCAGTATCGGCGGTGTGACCATCGGCGGCAAAATAGCCGGGGACGCTATACTGATTCTCTCCATTTTTAAAATTTACCCATAGGCCGTAGTGCAAAAACGGATTTATACTATCGGTCTCAGAAACTTTTGGGCCGTCAAAGGTAATGGTTACAGGCTGCCATTTTTTTAGACTGCCTTCAAGCACATAGTTCTGATCTGCGATTTCAGTCTTGCATCCCCCGATAGTAAATGATAAAACAACAAGGCATAAAAGAAATCTTACTTTCTTGATTGGTAACTGCATTTTTGGTCATTGATTTATGTTAGGGAAGATAATGATATTTTTACTTCGACAAAATTTGAAAACCTTTACATAAGTATCCTATTTCATAATGGACTTCATGCGATTTCTACTTATTTTTATAAACAACAAATAAAAATAATGTACAAAAAACTCTTAGTGCTAACATTTCTTTTACTTCTAATTTTTTCTTGTAAAGAAAAAGAAAAGAAGGTCGATACTCCAGAAGAAACTTCTCAGGAAAAGTGGATGCTCGGTTTCGAAAAAACGGATATCAACCCTATCATGACCGCAGATTCGAGCTATACGTTCGTTGACCCCATTAGCAATGCAGCGGTGCAATGGCAAAAAGCCGATGTTTTTAATCCTGGGGCCATCGTTAGAAACGATACCGTTTTTATGCTTTTTAGGGCAGAGGATAATCCCAAAGCAATTTTAGGGGGAAGAACTTCCCGAATCGGTTTGGCATATAGCATCGATGGAATCAACTTTACCAAATATCCGGAACCGGTCTTGTTTCCCGACAATGATGAATTCGCCCAATGGGACCAGCCAGGAGGAATCGAGGACCCAAGGGTGGTCGAAACTCCCGATGGCACCTACATCATGCTCTATACCAGTTGGAACAAGGATGTGGCCCGACTTTCAAGCGCCACCTCCAAAAATTTAAGAAATTGGACAAAACAAGGGCCTGTTTTCGAGGAAGCATACAAAGGAAAATTTTTGGATATTTGGAGTAAATCCGGTTCCGTAGTAACGGAATTGGTCAACGGAAGGTTGATCGCCAAAAAAATAAATGGCAAATACCAGATGTATTGGGGCGAACTTTTCGTGAACCTCGCCCAATCCGAAAACGGAATCGATTGGGAGCCGATGCTTGAGGAAAACAGTGAGCTATTGCACGTTTTCAAACCCACGTTGAACGAATTCGATAGTCATTTAACGGAACCAGGGCCTCCTGCCCTGTACACCGAAAATGGAATTCTGCTTCTGTACAACGGCAAAAATCTAAGCGGCGAAGGGGCCACCACCAAATACCCTGAAGGCACGTATTGCGGTGGGCAAGTACTCTTTGACAAAAACGAACCTCAAAAATTTCTTGAAAGACTTGAGACTCCTTTTATTTGTCCAAGCCTACCGCATGAGGTCAGTGGTCAATATAAGGCAGGAACGACTTTCATCGAAGGATTGGTCTATTTTAAAGATAAATGGTTCCTTTATTACGGTACGGCCGATTCAATGGTCGGTCTGGCAGTGAAGGAGTGATTTATGGTTTATGGTTTATGGTTTATAGAATGAAAAGAAATAGAAATATTTTTCTACTCCTGATTGGGATACTGCTCTTGTTATCCTGCAACGAAGAAAAGGCAGTAAAAAACACCAAATCTGAAATCAAAAGACCCAACATCGTATTGATTATGGCAGATGACCAGGGATGGGGTGACCTCAGTATCAGCGGAAACACCAACCTCAGCACACCAAATATAGATGCCTTGGCAAAAAACGGTGTCTCTTTCGAAAATTTTTATGTCCAACCTGTCTGCTCCCCTACTCGGGCCGAACTTTTAACGGGCCGTTCCGCAGCGAAAATAGGGGTCTATTCTACTTCGGAAGGCGGAGAACGTTTCAATCTAGGAGAAACCACCCTAGCCCAGATATTCAAAAAAGCGGGATACCGAACCGCCGCCTATGGCAAATGGCATAGCGGGATGCAACCTCCCTACCACCCTAATTCTAGGGGATTCGATGACTATTATGGATTTGCTTCAGGTCACTGGGGAAACTATTTCAGCCCCATGTTGGAACATAATGGTGAAATTGTAAAAGGCAAAGGATTTTTGGTGGACGACCTCACCGACCACGGAATCAATTTTATCGAAAAAAATAAGGAGCAACCTTTCTTTCTCTATCTACCCTACAATACACCACATAGTCCCATGCAGGTGCCCGATGAGTTCTGGAACCGTTTTAAGGACAAAGAACTCGATAGTCTGTATCACGGGACGGAAACCGAAGATTTGAATTTTACAAAAGCGGCCTTGGCCATGGTGGAAAATATTGATTACAATGTTGGGCGTTTGACCCATTCTCTAAAAGAACTAGATCTCGAAGAAAATACCATCGTCATCTACCTTTCAGATAATGGCCCGAACGGATGGCGTTGGAACGGTGGCATGAAAGGCAAAAAAGGTTCCACCAATGAGGGTGGCGTACGCACTCCATTTTTCATACAGTGGAAAAACGCATTAAAAGCTGGAAAAAAATACAGAACATCGCAAGTGCTGTTGATATTCTGCCAACCCTTGTCAAACTGGCGAACCTTACTTATACCGGCCAAAAAGAACTTGATGGAAAAGATTTGACTCCCTTACTGACCGATGAAAAAGTCGATTGGAACGATAGGTTGGTTTACAACCATTGGAACGGAAAAACAAGCCTACGCTCCCAAAAATATCGATTGGATGATGAAAATCGATTGTTCGATATGGAAAATGATCATGGGCAAACCACAGATGTTTCAAATCAATACCCACAAATTACCGATTCACTTAAAAAGCAAAAAGAAAAATGGACGGCCGAATTGCCTGAAATTCCTAAAACTCCTCAACCTTTTACCTTGGGGCATCCCGATTATGAATATACCCAAATTCCGGCGCGTGACGGTATGCCCCATGGGAATATCGAACGAAGCAATCGCTATCCGAACAACACTTTTTTTACGAATTGGAAGAGTATAAAGGATTCCATTACTTGGGATGTAGAGGTATTGGCCGATGGTGAGTTCGAAGTAGAACTCTACTACACAATGAAACCCGAAAATACCGGGGTGGGTATTCAGTTGTCTCATGGAAATAGTAAATTGGTCACTCGAATCACCGAAACACAT
This sequence comes from Maribacter halichondriae, assembly GCF_027474825.1. Taxonomy (GTDB): domain Bacteria; phylum Bacteroidota; class Bacteroidia; order Flavobacteriales; family Flavobacteriaceae; genus Meishania; species Meishania halichondriae. Next base: position 306,012 of record NZ_CP107030.1, read on the forward strand.
GACCCTCCCCTAACAGGCATGAAGAACGATCGTGACCCGCGAATGGAATCTTATGTCAAAGATTTTAAACCCAAAGTTATGGAAAACATAAAACTTCAAAAAGGGAGAGGGCTTTTAACCCTTCAAATTCCACATATGGATGGCAATGGTGGAATTGATGTGCGCCTTCTGATGTTTAGAAGGGTAAAATAAAAGACGTCTATTGTAATTTTCCCTATGAAAAAATGGTTTGGGAATAAAGTTAATCTAGTTGTTCTGCTTTTTGCAGTTATCAACGTGCTGATCCATTTATTAATATACAATAATCTGGAATTTCATAGAGATGAACTCCTCTACTTTGCATTGGGCCGACATCCAGATTTCGGATATATGACCGTTCCTCCGTTGATTGGTTGGATTGCTACGCTGATGCAGAACATTTTTGGATACTCTTTATTCGCTGTTAAACTATTTCCTGCCATACTTAGCGGCGTCATGGTGCTATTATCATCTTCCTTGGCAAAAGAATTGGGTGGTAAAAGCTATGCCCAAATTTTAACCGCAGTTGCAATTATTGTAATGCCTATTTCTTTAAGAGCCTTCCACCTTTTTCAACCGGTTCCTTTGGATATGTTTTTTTGGACACTGATTCTATTCTATATTGTTCGCTATCTGAATTTAGGAAAAGACAAATACTTAGTAATCATTGGCGCCTTATCAGGCATAGCCATGCTCAATAAATATCTAGTTGCTCTTTTAATAGGTAGTTTTCTGATAGCGTTACTTTTTTCTGAACGAAGAAAAGTATTTACCAAAAGGGCTTTTTATATAGGCATCTTAATCGGTATTTTAATTTTTCTACCCAATATACTTTGGCAAATCTTCAAGGAGTTTCCGGTCATCGGTCACATGAACGCCTTAAAAGAAAATCAATTGGCAAATGTCGACCGATTATCTTTTCTGACTGACCAGCTATTCATGCCTTTGGCCTCGGCATTCTTATTCGTTTTAGGTTTTGTCTTTCTAATCCGATCGAATAAATATCGGGTTTTGGGTATTACCGCACTTTTGGTCATAGCCATACTACTGCTCTTGCGCGGGAAAAGCTATTACACCATTGGTTTGTTTCCTCTTATAGTGGCTGCAGGAACTTTGATTGTAGAAAAATATGTGAAACATCTGGTACCAAGAATTATTATACCTGCCATCATGGTACTCTTGACCCTCCCAATTTTGCCTTTCGGAATGCCCATTTATGGTCAACAGGGCCTTATTGACTATTACGCAGACCTTGAAAAGGACTTCGGACTTCTATTAGGAAGGACATTTGAAGATGGCTCTGTTCATTCACTACCCCAAGACTATGCGGATCAATTGGGATGGGAAGAACTTGCCCAAATTACCGCGAAAGCGTACGAGCAAATTCCCGATAAGGAAAAAGCGGCCATCTATTGCGAAAATTATGGACAGGCAGGAGCCATATCAGTTATCGGAAAAAAGCATGGTTTACCAGAACCCTTATGTTTTCATGAAAGTTTCGTGTATTGGGTACCTGAAAAATTTAATCCTGATATTGAATACTTCATTTATATCAATGATGAATTGGGGGAAGATGTTAATGAACTTTTTCAAGATGTGAAAGTTGTAGGTTCAATCTCGAACGAACATGCAAGGGAGTTTGGCACTACTGTTTATTTATGTTCACGCCCTAAATCGAGTTTTAACGCTTTTGGAAAAACGTAATTGAAAATTTGGCAGCAGACCAAATGTTCTGAATTAAAGCGCTATTTATCTTAGAGATTACTTTCCACCATATAAATATTCTGCAGCTGCTTTGCTCATTCCCCTGTAATCATGTCCGATGCCGGAAATGATTTTCAGTTCCCAATTAAATTCAGCGCCCCGTTTCAAAGCTGTTTCTTTTGAAAGCTCATAGAAATATTTTCCGCGTGCAAGTCGATGAAGTCCTTGTTTATCCGCTTCGGGCGAATGTCTTATATCTCCTCTAGTTTCATTGGCATTATCATCCTCTCCTAGAAATAAGGTTAGATTGGAGCTGAAGTCTACCTCTTCTTCCGGGTTGATATCACCAAGACCATATGGAAATATTTCGTCATCGGTCGGTAATGTATACCATCCAGAATTTGAGGCCAAGATTCTATCGGCCTTATTTTTTGGATGGAAGATGGCAAGTCGGTGCAATAGTTGTCCACCTGCGGAATGGCCGAACATATCATAAAATTCTTTTTCAAGGTTCAGATTGTTCTTGACTTCATTGAAAATCCGGTCAAAATCATCGAAAATCCATTCGTTCTGATTTTGATTGATCTTAAAGGTCCCATCTTGGATATTTACATCATATATCATTCCTGCTAGATTATAACTCCATAATCCGGGATAGTACGTTTCCGAGTATTCTAGGGATAGTATCAGAACGTTATATTTTTCAGATTGCTCGACCCAAGCGTTTCGATAATCATCTCCATTTCTTCCCGCTCCGGGTAGCACAAAAATAATTGAAGATTTGGAGGAAAAATTGTTGGGTTTGTAATAATGAACGACGATGGTGTTATTCTTTTTGAACCCTCCTTCAATTAAAAACCTTCCAGAACCATCTTCAATATTGACCTGGTTTAACACTAGTTCTTTTTCAGGAACCAATTCGCTCTTCGGGATAAGCTCCATATTGCAATTAGGACAATTTCCTGCTTGAGAAAAGGCAAGTTCATCACAGGCGAGATCACAAGGAGTGCAAACATATACTTGCTTTTGTTCTTTACAGCAAGTGAGTATAAACAGAAATACAATGAAGTATATTTTCATCGCGGCTACGCTTTGAAATTAAAAAGAAGTGAATAACTGAAAAAAGAAAGAGGGCAAGTCTGCCCTCTTTCTGCATTCCTTTTGAATCTTATTTGATAGCACCTTTTTGTAAAAGATATTTTACAACCTCATCGTGCTCTTTCTCCTTCGCCATCTTTAAAGCAGTACATATTCTCATCTTACCATCTACCATTTCTTTACACTCTTTATTGACATCCGCCCCATTCTCTACCAAAAATTCAACGGTCTTTAAATGTCCTTGTTCACTCGCACTGATTAACGGAGTTTCATCTCCTTTTACTTCCTCGTTCACTTCGGCCCCTTTGGACACTAAATACGCTACAATTGGTAAATAGCCTCCTCTTGATGCCATTATCAAGGGGTTTCCATCACCTCTTACGGCCATATTGACATCGGCCTTGTTTTCGACAAGAAATTGTACCATTTTCAGATGACCTTGTTTACATGCTTGAATCAAGGCACTACCATCTCCAGGAAACTTTGTATTCACTTCTGCACCTGCTTCTAAAAGCATCTTGACCAATTCTATATCTCCTTTTCTTGCCGCCATCCATAAGGGATAACCGTCACTTTCTGTTCCTAAGTTAGGGTCGGCACCTTTTTCCAATAACAGTTTGGCAATCCGATGTTCCTCGTGCCTAATCGCCATGGTTAAGGAAGTGCCTTCTCCCCTTTGTGTCAGGTTTACGTCACTGCCTTTTTCTATCATTCGCTGAACCGCCGAATAATCCCCAGAACGCACGGCTCGTAAAAAAGGTACTAAGTCATCATCAAATTCATTTTCATAGTTATTTTCTTCATCCCCATCGACAAAGGCAGTTTCCGTTGGCTCTTGCGATTGCAGTGCAAATGGTTGATTTAAAAATAAAAGTGTGACCAATAAAGTAGGCGCGATAAATGCATACTTCCAATAGCTGTGTCCGTTAGATTTCTTCTTGTTCATCATGATGATTCGTTTTTTGATTAATGATTGATTATAATTCGATGTAATTGAAAGCGGTTTGTGGGATGTGGCTATCGTCAACAGGTTCATCTGATAGTCTTCTGGCTGTACCAAAGTTGAATTCAGCAATAGATTGTCCGTTTGATATTCGATGTTTTTTTCGATTTCCTTCCGAAAAAGCCAAACAAACGGATTGAACCATAAAACGACAATGGCGATTTCGGCCAACAACAAGTCCACGGAATGCAAACATTTGACATGCACCTTTTCGTGTTCCAAAATTTGCTCGTAAGTTTCAGAATCATATTTCTCAGGATTTATAAAAATAAAATTGAAAAAAGAACAAGGTTCGGATACATTTTTTGAATGGATGATAGTAGTACTTCCATCACGGATTTTATGAGTCCCCCGATTAATTTTTCTTCGGATGTTTACAAACTGTGAAATGAGGTGAAGGGTCAAAACAAGGACTCCAAAGCCATAAAACATGGACATCCAGAATAGCAAGCCCTTCTTAGATGAAATTGGTATTGCTTGCACGGAAAACTCTTTCTCCGCTCCAGACGAACGGGCGACAGTTGTACTTTCCTCGTCCGGCATTTTATCAAAATACTCCGTTGATGCGCTAATCGTGCTGGTTTCTTCAATTAAAGAACTGACCACACCTTGATTATTGACCAACTCAGGAAGCGCAACAAACGGAAGTGAAAATGCCAAAAACAAACTCCCCAGCAAGTACACGCGGTTTACCGCAAAAAAACTCTCCCGTTCTAAAAGCAGTTTGTAAAACGCCCAAAGAATAAAAAGAACTAACGAAGCCTTTACTAAAAACCCTAGCATGGTTTATTCTTTTTTTGATTTGATGATGCGAATCAAGTCTTCAATCTCTCGATCCGACAGTTTTTCTTGCTTGGCAAAATGTGCCATCATTTTAGGCATCGAATTGCCAAAGTATTTTTTCTTGATCTCTTTAATATCTTCACTACGATAGGTTTTCATGGATATTTTAGGACTGTACTGATCCGTATTCCCTAATTTTTCCGATTTTAAAAAACCCTTCTTAACCAGTATTTTCACCAACGTAGCAACAGTATTGTAGTGCGGTTTCGGATTTGGGAGTTCCGCCACGATATCACGAATGAACGCCTGTTCCAATTTCCAAATGACCTGCATGATTTGGTCCTCTTTCTCGGTAAGTTTCTTCACTAGTATTAATTTTACGAAACAATACTACTAAATAATTAGTAGATATACTAATTATTTAGTAGAAAACTGTTTTATATCTTTTTAAGGTCATTCTGAAGAATGATTAATGGTAAGTCTTAATCGTTGGAATAAATCAAAACCTCACTATCGGCATATCCAATTCGTTCGGCTTTGGCCTCAAAAGGTATATCGACGGGCAATGGTTCGTTGTAGACATGCCAAATGGAATCTTGGGGTCGTTTCCACACCATCGACGCGTCGGGCCGCTTATTGAATAGATGGATGCCATCCTCTTTTTCTTCCATTTCCATGGGAGATAATTGGGGCTGTCGGCCATCGGGAAGCCAGTTGGCAATCAATTCCCTTTCAGGATATTCCCCTAAGTCGTTGGTATTCTTAATCCATTCCTTTAGCAGTTCCCGATAATAGATCAAGGTGTCCTTTGCCTCGGGATGGTTGGCCAAATTATTCAGTTCATAGGGATCTTTGTCCAGGTCGTACAATTCCTCTTCTGGTTTAAGGGCCTTCAACCAAACTGATTGCTTCTCATTCAATTTTCCGGCTGCATATAACCGTCGTAGTTCCGGCATCATGGGCATCTGTTCACGATACGAAACGGGAATGGCATGTGGCAGTTCGGTATTGAAACTCTTGATATACTTGTACCGTTTCGACCGCACGGCCCGTAAGCGGTCATAGAATTCGTCAAAACGATCCGAGGAATGAAAGGTGTATTTCGGTTTCTTTTCGACTTCAAATTGACCAAATTGTGCAACACCTTGCATCACTTTTGGCGGCTCGATTCCGGCCAGGGAAAGGACCGTCGGGGCGTAATCGATAAAACTGATCAGACGGTCATCAGTGCCACCCGCATTTTTATGTTCCGGAAACTTAACAACCAATGGTACTTTCACCCCACTATCATAAAGCGCACGTTTATGTCTGGGAAAGGGCCCGCCATGATCGCCATAAAAGAAAATGATACTGTTCTCATAGAGACTATCTTCTTTGAGGTCCGCGATAATCTCACCAATTTGGTCGTCCAAACGTTTGAGGTTGCTATAGTTGACCGCCAAATCATGTCGGATAATTTCATTATCAGGGAAATATGGAGGTACTGGAACATTTTTGGGGTCCACAAAAAGAGAGTCCTTCCCCCTACTCCATATTTGCGATTCATGACTGACGCCGAAATTAAAGACCGTAAAAAAGGGCTGTCTATCTTGTCTTTTTCTCCAATGTCTTTCTTTGCTACTTTCATCCCATGCGCCATCGGTCTTTTCAAAATTATAGTCTTCTTTTGGGCCATTGGCGGTATAGTATCCTTTCTTCCGAAGGTATTCCGTAAACATTTTGACCCCATCGGGGACAATTGGCGAATAGCTTGGCAAACTATCGAGCAAAGGTTCGTTAACTTCACGCCACGGGGTATGGGTACGCATATTATGCGTTCCTAAAGTGGTCGGATACATACCTGTAATCAAGGCACTACGCGCCGGGGCACATACGGGCACCGGGGAAACGGCATTTGTGAAAGTTACTCCATCAGCCGCTAAAGATTCTAGATTCGGAAGCGATATCGTACTGTCTCCATACATCGGAAAAAAATCGGGAGATTGGTCTTCGGCGACCAACCAGATGATATTTGGAGGTAATTGTTCAATTTCTTTGAATACGTTTTCTTTTTTATCTCCACACGAATGAAATACAAAAAGCAACAAAAAAATTAGGCGAGCGGATGAAAATTTGTGCATCATTTTTATTTTGAATTTCACGACCATTTAAAGATAGTGGATTACATATAAAACAAAAACTCCTTTCTTTAGGGCAAAGAAAGGAGTCTTGAAAATTAAATTGATAAAAATTATTCCAATCCTTCCAAAAATTCAAGGCTTTGTGGCACCTGTTCCACAACACGGGAACATTCATCTTCAATAAACATATATTCTACAACGCCTAATTCTTTGGCTCGTTTCACAACACCTGCTATATCCACTTCACCTGTTCCCAAGACCACATTCGTCTCTACATCGGCATGCCCGGTATCGTCTTTTGGTGTACCTTTTTCCATATCTTTTAAGTGCAATAGCACAAACTTATCGGGATAACGGTTCAACAAGGCCAATGGATCCTCTCCACCATGTTGTACCCAATATACGTCCATTTCAAAAGCAAAGTCCTTTGCGTTTTTTGCCATGTAATCGAATAGTGTGCCCTCTTCATAGGGTCGAAATTCGTAGCCATGGGCGTGATAGGCCAAGGTAAGACCTTCTTCTTTCAACCGTTTTCCAGCGGTATTAAATACTTCCGTGGCCTCTTTGGTTTTTTCAATATCGAAACTATTTCCCTCGTGGGAAATCCAAGCGCACATGACGTATTTGGCCCCGAAGGTTTTTGCATTTTCGATAATCTTATCCAGGTTTCCCGCCTTTAAATCGTCATAACCGGCACCGACACTGACAACATCTAGATTGTTTTTCTTCAATAATCCTTGAAACTCTTCCATCTCAAGTCCGTATGTGCCGCCGCCTTCAAGATTCGTAATACCCCAATCATTGATTAATTTCAAAGTGCCAGGTACATCGGTCTTGAATTGGTTGCGGAGACTATACAATTGCAAACCGACTTCTTGAGCATACATTGATGTCCCAAAAGCTGCTATTAATATGAGTGTTGTTAGTTTTTTCATGTTATATATATTTTATTCTTCTAAACTTTTTAAGTATTCTAAACTTTGAGGTATTTGTTCAACTGACTTTGAAGACTCATCCTCAATAAATAGATACTCCAGTCCCATTTTTTTCGCTTCGGCGACGACGGCCGCGATATCAATCTGACCTGTTCCCAAAACCACGTTTGTCTCAACATCGGATTGACCATTTTGATTTCCTTCGGTACCTTTTTTACAATCTTTCAGATGCATCAATTTGAATTCATTCGGATATTTCCGCAGCCACGCCACGGGGTCTTCTCCAGGATGCGCAAACCAATAGACATCCATCTCAAAATCAAAATACTCTGAATTCTGTATCATATGATCCATAAGCGTTGCATCTTCATAGGGTCGAAATTCATAGCCATGAGGGTGATAGACCAAGGTGATGCCTTCATCTTTCAACTTTTTGCCAGCCGAATTGAAAACATCCAAGGCCATTTTGGTCTCATCGATCGTGAAAATGGTATCCTTATGCGGAATCCAAAAACATACTACATATTTTGCTCCGTAATCCTTTGTTCTTTGGATAACCGTTTCGGGGCTACCCCTCAATTCTTCGAAAGGAGCACTGGCACTTACAATTTCCAAATTGTTCTCGACCAAAAGAGCTTTGTATTCTTCCAACGAATAGCCTTGGGTACCATCATTGCCATCTTCTACCTTCGTAATGCCCCATTCCTTTATTTTGGCAAACGTACCGGGCACATCTTTTTTGAACTCGTTGCGGAGGCTATACAATTGCAGACCGATTTCTTGGGCAAAGCAACTTGTACCTATCATCAGAAGGACTGATAAGACCATGACATTTCTCATAATCAAACTATGTTCAAGAAAATAGTTAAATACATAATGGTTTCGCTAAATTACTTTTTGAGAAATGGAACCTTTGAAATTATGTAATAAGATTCCCTTTCTCGTCCCATTCGGCAATTTCGTTCCTTTTACTTTGGTCCACACATTTAGCTATCCAATCGGGATCGTAGGCCATGCCATGTTTATCAAGTACTTCTTGGGGCACACCATCCCAAACATTGGGCTGATTACCTTTATAACCCAAATCGGCTATGCCAACTTTTGAAGTGTAGTATCCGGTTACCACCAAATTACGCATCGACGCAAAAAATTGTATTTCAAGAGGTTGCTCTTCTAAGGGTGTTTCAGGATCGTGCCAACAGATTTCGTCACAAATTTGTTTCTGCTGTTCCAAAGTGGCCGATTTGAACTCAGTGCCAAATTCGGTATTGCTTTTATGGTCCAACCACATCAACCCGCCCAGCAAAGTGGGTTGCATTTCGGGCATATCTTTTCCGACAAACTCTATAAATTCTGGAACTTCGGCTTCAATGGGCCCTCCATTCGGTTCTTTTGGAGGAAGTATTACCGTACTCAAAACTGCAATTGTCTCCAACTCGTGTTCATTGAACAATTGTTCAGCGTTCAATTTTTCGATACGCTCCAATTCCTCGGGAGTTCGGCCAAAATATTTGGTATCCCCAGTGGCCGGAATTTCTCCGTTTGCTTTATTATCCCCTTCGGTCTTACAACCATGAAAGGCCAGGGCTGATGCACCTGCACCAAGTATGATTGTCTGTATACTTTTTCTTCTGTCCATTACGATCTAAATATTTTGCTGTTTCAATTGTTCGATGATGTAATCACTTGCTCTCCATGACAGGGCTAAAATCGTCCATGTGCAATTTTTATCCGCTTGCGAGGTAAAGGGTCCTGCATCCACAATGAATACGTTATCGACATCATGTAATTGGTTGAACTTATTGGTCACCGAGGTCTTGGGATCATCGCCCATGCGTGTTGTACCTACCTCATGAATAATCTGTCCTGGTGCAAGAAGTCCGTAATCTTGTTCTTTGCCCGGTTTGCCGCCCCATATCTGTTCACCACCCATATTATGGATCAGTTCTTCAAACGTATCCTGCATGTGCTTGGCCTGCTTGATCTCGTAATCGGAATGATTGTAATTGAACTTTAGCACGGGAATACCATATTTATCAACTGTTGTAGGGTCTATTTCGCAGTAATTATCTTTTTCTCGCGATACTTTCGCCCCTTCCGCCAAAACCGATTACGGAGCCATAATATTTTTTGACATCGTCACGCAATGAATCCCCATAACCACCAACCGGCAGATTAAAGAACTCGTTGAACGCGTTCGCATTAAATCCAAAACCGTAATTGGGTTGCCCCATACCGCCCCAAACTTCGATATGATAACCTCTCGGGAAGTCCAAATTTTTGTTATCGCCCCACCAAGGAGAATATACGTGCATACCCCCAACACCATCTTCATTGTAACTTACATCGCGGTTCATCAAACCTGGAATGAACCCCGCGGCACTGGCCCCAGTGGAATCGTGCAGATACTTACCAACGACATCACTACTGTTTCCCAGTCCGTTCGGATGTTGTTTACCTTTAGAGTTCAAAAGGATACGCGCCGAACTACAGGCAGACGCAGCCAATACTACAATTTTGGCCTTTAGTTTATATTCTTTTCTGTCCTCCTTATTGATATAGGATACTCCTGTAGCCTTTCCTTCTTCGTTAACCGTGACCTCCCTAACCATGGAGTTGACATAGATTCTTACCTTCCCACCGCTTTTTTGTGCTGGGAAAATAAGGCAGCTACCGGCAGAAAAATCGGCATATACGGAGCAGGAACGCCCACATTGTCCACAATAAAAACAAACCCCCCGATCTTTATTGATACGTTTGGTCAACATGGACATTCTACTGGGAATTACCGGAATACCTGTTTTCTTTGCGCCCTGAATGTAGAAAAGTTCATGTAACCTCGGTTTTGGCGGGGGAAGGAAATAACCATCCGGGTCGTTCTCCATCCCCTCGTTCGTTCCGAAAACACCTATGAGTTTATCGACCTTGTCATAATACGGCTTTACGTCATCATAGCTAATGGGCCAGTTCTCACCTAGACCATCTACATCTTTATGTTTAAAATCCTTTGGGCCAAAACGAAGGGAAATACGGCCCCAGTGATTGGTTCTACCGCCCAACATTCTAGCGCGCCACCAGCGAAAATCGGACCCTTCAGCTTGGGTATAAGGCTCGCCTTCTACCTCCCAATCACCCCAAGACATGTCCCATTCGCCAAAAGCGCGATCGGTACCTGCCCCTCTTCTGGGGGATTCATAAGGCCATTTTAATTGGGTCATTGTTTTAGGATCTGCGGGGTCGAAAAAAGGACCGGCTTCCACAACGGCCACATTGAAACCGGCATCGGCCAATTGCTTGGTGGCCATACCACCACCGGCACCGGAACCAACGATGATTACATCATAAACTTCTGAGGATTCTTTTATCTGCATGCTCTAATTTTTGTTATTTGCTACAATTTATAAAAATATGGAAAAGGAAACGCAATTATTTACAGGAATAACCAAAATATCCTCGGGGTAAGCCCAATCAGGTATTCAAATACCAAATTCCAAGCACCGAACCTGTCTGCCGACAGGCAAGATTCCAATTAGACCAAAAGGAAATTCATAGTGAACAATAAAATTATTGGTGGTTCAATGCATTGACTTTGTAAACCTATTGGATAGACATCTATTTCATTCAGAAGGAATCGAGTTGCTTCAAGGCCTCCTTGACGGTTTTGACAGGAAGTTTGCAAGTCGTATTCTGGCAAACATAGATGAAAGTATCATCAGGCTCATACCGATCTTTGAACAAGGGCATCTCACTTTCGTCGTCGCTACCTACTATCAATGCATTCGGAATGTAATCTTCATGAAGGGAAGCCACCATCGACTTCGCCTGTTTTCCTACCACGGCGATTTCGAAATATGGATAGGCATGATTCAACATTAAAGAATTCCATTTACCATAGCTGGAAGCATTTGTCCGTATCATCGAAGACATCGCGGACAACATTTTTTTCGATCTCTCAAGAAATTCAGGATTATATTCGATATGACCTATTTGAAACAAATTATGGGCCATCATGGCATTCGGCGAAGGTAAGACCCCATCATCGGTTTTAATAATTTTTGAAATGAGTTCTTGATCTTTGTTATAGCGGAACATAGACGAGTCGCCATCCAGATAATACTTACTCGCCGTCATATTCAGTTCCTGCGCAAAATCGTAATAGCTAGCATCAAAAGTTGCGGTATACAAGTTTAAGGAGGCATTCATCAGAAACGCATAGTCTTCGATAAAACTACTTCCTTTTCTGCTGCCTTCTTTATAGGTGTGCACCAGTACATTATTTTCATAACTGTTTTCCTTTAAGAAGCTGAAGGTTTCAATTGCTTTCATTAAAAAATCCACATCGCCAAAGGCTTGGTAAGCGTCGACGTATCCATTGATCAGCAGGGCGTTCCATGATGTGATGATCTTTATCGTCGACATTGGGCCTAGGCCGCTTTATCCTAGCTTCGAGAAGTTGGTCTTTCCATTTATTCTTTGCCGTTACCAAATCCGTGATTGATATACCATTTTTATTTGCGAATTCTTGATCTTCTTCTCGCTTAAAAAGCACATAGCTTTCTTCCCAGTGGTGCTCCGGAGCGATATTGTAATATTTCGAAAAGCGTTCGAAATCGCTTCCCAAAATGTTTTTTAATTCTTCTTCTTCCCAGATGTAGAATTTACCTTCCCCTCCTTCGGAATCGGCATCCAAGGCAGCATAATATCCACCCCTGTCATTTTTCATATCGCGATCTAAAAATGCGACGGTCTCCAATACGACTTTATGATACTTCGGGTCTTTGAACACTTGATATGCTTTGGAAAACAAACTGATCAATTGTGCATTGTCGTACAACATTTTTTCGAAATGGGGCACTTTCCATTCCTCATCGGTACTATATCTGAAAAATCCACCCCCAACATGGTCGTAAACCCCTCCCATAATCATCTTGTCAAGTGTATTCTTGACATGTGCTTTCGCAAGTTCATCTTGGTTCAACAGTGCATAGTCCAATAAAAAATCAAGATTCACCGGAACCATAAATTTTTCAACGCCCTTATCGCCTCCCCATTGCAAATCCCAATTGAGTTTCCAGGTTTCGATACCTTCCATTAAAATCTTATCCAAGGGAACCGTAGAATCTTCGGCAGGAGCGATTATGTTCGTTTGTTGAATACCAGCCGCGACCATATCTGCATATTCATTGGCCTTTTTAGGGTCGTTCTTGTACATATCCCCGATTTTCGACAATACCTCGGCCCATTGTTCTTTCGTATGATAGGTGCCGCCATATAGGGGCTTTCCATTGGGTAAGACAATTACGTTTAGAGGCCATCCAGAATTGCTGTCGATAAGTTGCACGAACGTTTGATAGATTTGATCGACGTCGGGTCGTTCTTCACGATCTACTTTTATATTGATGAAATTCTCGTTCATGAGTTTGGCAACCTCCTCATCTTCAAAGGTCTCTTCTTCCATAACATGGCACCAGTGGCACGAGGAGTAACCGATACTGATCAAGACCAATTTATTTTCCTTTTTGGCATCTTCCAAAGCTTGCAGACTCCATGCACGCCAATCTACGGGGTTATGGGCATGTTGCAATAAGTACGGACTCGTCTCATCGATCAATGCATTGGTATACTTATGTACGGTTGTATTGTTTTTCTCTTGTTGTTTGCATCCTAAGAATAGGAATACAACTGCGAAGACCGTTAGCAAAATACTGCCGACTTTGTTACATTGATTTTTCATAGCTATAATTCGTAGTTCGGTAAAATTACCATTTTGAGAAAAAGTAGTGGAACAATTACGAAAATTTAATCAGTAACGAAACTTGAAGTGGGAAGTCCCGAAGAATTGAACAAATCGGGCAGGGCGGTATTGCCCCATGCATAACGTACGCGTTTGGGACTCTTAACATTATTGGACGAAACTATAATCGTATCATTTCGGATAACCGCTTGGGCTGGAAGAAATTTTCCATCTTGGCCGGCAATCTCAAATAGCGTTCCCCCTTTTCTTTCCATGTTAAACCTTCGGCATGCTTAAAAATGACTTCGACTTCATTGCCATTGATTATCATTTCTTTATAAAGCGGACCATACACTTCGGCATCCAAGCTTTTGTAGTGTTCTTTCAAGGCCACATTGGCGAGACGAAGACCGACATCTTGTTTGTTCGTTGGATGGATATCATCTATCGTACAAATATCGCTAGTAAGAACCATTCCCGTATTAGGGAATTCCATAGCTCTACGCTGTTGATCGCGAACGATGACTCCGGCCTCTGGAGTTCCATATTTGAAGGGAGCTATCTGTGAATAGTAAAAAGGGAAATCGTAACCCCAACTTTTTCGCCACGAACCGATCATTTCCGTAAAAAGCTTTTGATACGTTTCTGCATTCGGGACATTTGATTCGCCTTGGTACCAAAGGGCTCCCGTTATTTTGAAGGGCGTAATAGGTGCAATCATGGCATTATGGACTATAGTCGGTTCCGTAGGCCAAGAATCGGTCGGTTCAATAGCTTTGGCAGCCTCTTTCAGCTTCTCGTTTTCTTCGAAAATCCGCTCAGGCGTCCACACTTCGGCAGGGGTTCCGCCCCATGACGCATCGATGAGTCCGATCGGGATTCCTGTTTCCTCCTGAACCTTTTTTGCAAAAAAGTAGGCTACGGCACTAAAATCTTGCATTGTAGCTGGAGTACAGACCTGCCATGTACCATTTACATTTTCTTGCGGGGTATCGGCGGTCGTCTTTTCAACAGAAAACAAACGTATGTTCGGAAAATTGGCATTGGCTATTTCTACCTCGGCGTTATCGATACCACTGTTGGCGCTCCATTCCATATTCGATTGGCCCGAACACAACCAGATGTCACCGATCACTACATTTTTCAGGACAAATTCATCACCCTTTCCTTTTATGGATATTTCATACGGACCGCCAGCCTCAGGAGTGGCTAACATTGTTATCCAATTTCCATCCTCATCTATTTCAACTTTGTACTCTCGACCGTCCCAACTTGGAGTGACCGTAATGCGTTCATGGTTATGCCCAGATCCCCAAAATTGCGCCTCCGAATTCCGTTGTAATATCATATTATCGCAGAAAATGGAAGGCAGTTCAATAACGGAAATGTTCGGTTCGCAGCTGAAGAAGACCACAAAAACCAAAATCAGAAGTCTGAATTTCATTACGGGTATTTACATTTAGAATGACCTAAATATAGGCAATAAACTTAAAGGTCATATCCCTACCTATTTATTGTACTTTTCAATATCTTTAGGACAAACTAACCGAACAACCTATCAAAATAAGGAGTCATGGAAAAAAACCAATTCGACAAAAACAGACGAAGTTTTATGAAAGGCGCTTCCGCAGCCATGTTGCTATCCTCTTTTGGCACATACGGGTTTGAATTACGGAATACCGCAAAACCGATTCGAGTAGGCTTGATTGGTACGGGCTGGTACGGAACTAGCGATCTTTTTAAATTGATACAGGTTGCCGATGTCAATGTTGTAGCCCTTTGTGATGTGGATAGCAAATTCTTGAACGATGCCGCGGAGCAAGTGGCCCAGCGTCAAAAATCGGGCAAGAAACCTAAATTATATTCCGATTACAGAAAGATGTTGGAGAAAAAAGATTTGGATATTGTTCTCATCGGAAGCCCAGACCATTGGCATGCCTTGCAAATGATCGACGCCGTCAAGGCAGGAGCACATGTGTACGTGCAAAAACCCATCAGCGTAGACGTTATGGAAGGTGAGGCCATGGTAGCCGCAGCCAGAAAATACAATAAAGTGGTACAAGTGGGTACCCAAAGAAAAAGCACTCCGCACCTAATTGATGCAAAAAAACAAATCGTCGATTCCGGACTTTTGGGAAAAATAAAACACGTTGAGATGTGTTGCTACTTTCATATGCGGGCCAATGGTAATCCGCCTTTGGAGCCCGTGCCCGATTTTTTGGATTATGAAATGTGGACCGGTCCTGCCCCTTTACGACCTTATGATGGCCTTCCGCACAGAAGATGGTGGCGGACCTTTATGGAATACGGCAATGGCATTACCGGAGATATGTGCGTTCACATGTACGATACCGTGCGTTGGATGCTCGACTTGGGTTGGCCCAAGAAAATTAGTGCCACTGGCGGAATTTACGTGCAGACCGAAGGCAAGTCGAATATTGCCGATACACAGACCGCCATTTTTGAACACGATGACCTCAATTGTGTATGGCAGCATCGGTCTTGGGGTACACCCGCCGACCCAGAGTATCCTTGGTCGTTTAAGTTATATGGCGAAAAGGGAACCCTATCAGGAAGCACCATGCAAGCCGATTTCGTACCCTACGATAAAGACGTTGAACCTATTCATTTTGACGTACTCTACGAAAAAGAAGAATACCCGGAGGATTTAGTTGAAAAAGATAATGAACTGAATGCTGCGCCTGCTACACGCCGCCACATGAAAGATTTTCTCGCCGCTATCGAAAACGGCTCACGCCCAATTGCCGATATTGAAGAAGGGCATATTTCAACAGCAAGTTGTATTCTAGCCAATCTATCCATGGAACTGGGCCGACCCTTGGTGTACGACCCAAAAACACGCACTGTTTTAGATGACCCTGAAGCAACTAAAAAGCTTCAAAGAGACTATAGAGGACCTTGGGAACATCCTCATCCTGATACAGTTTAGTTAAGGTTTCTCTTTTCAATGATAGATTACAAGCATCTTAAATTCACGACTGCAGAAGCGGAACAAGTTATTTTCGACCTTTATGGCATCTCGGGAAAAGCCATTCCCTTGCCTGGGGAAATCGATTTTAATTATCGAATCAAGATTGAAAATCAAGATGGATATATCTTAAAAATTTCCAGACCGGATGAAGATGAAGCGTATCTTGATTTTCAAATAAACCTTTTGCAACATGTAGCCAAGACAGCACCCAACTTGGGAATACCCAAGGTAATAAGGGATAAAAAAACAACAGTCTGGCCAAAATAAAGGACCAAGCAGGTAACACAAGAAAAGTACGATTGTTATCTTGGATTCCAGGTCGATTGTGGAGCCAAGTAAACCCGCAAACGGAAAATCTACGTCTTAGTCTTGGCAAACATTGTGGCAATCTGACTAAGGCCTTAGAGGGTTTTGATCATCCGGAAGCCCATCGTGGTTTTGATTGGGACCTCGCCCAATCATTATGGATAAAGGATTATCTACAACTATTCGATGGCACCGAAAAAAGTATTTTATCATACTTCCTAGAATCCTTCGAAAGTAAACAGACTGCCTATCAAAAACTCCGAAAAGGTGTTGTTCATAATGACGCCAATGACAATAACATTGTGGTATCGGACGTGCTCATCGACCCTGTGGTCAAGACCATAATCGATTATGGGGATGCATGCCATACACAAATAATCAATGATGTCGCCGTTACTTGCGCATATGGCATTATGGGGCACAATGACCCGCTAGAGGCTGCATTGTCAATCGTTCGCGGATATCATGAAAAATTTCATCTGCTGGAAGAGGAACTTTACCATCTCTACACGTGCATTGCCATGCGATTGGCCATTTCGGTGACCAAGTCCGCCATCAATCGAAACCAAGAACCGGACAATGAATATTTATTGATCAGCGAGAAACCTGCTTGGGAAGCACTTAAAAAATGGAGAGAAATCAATCCTGAATTTGCATGGTATAGTTTTAGGGAGGCCTGTTATTATGATGTCCATCCCCAACAGGCAGCATTTGAAAAATGGTCGGCACAAAAAAGTATCTCATTAACTGATCTTTTTCCTACTATAAATAAAATTAAAACCCATCATTTAGATTTAAGCGTGTCAAGCACCTGGATCGGACATCAGAAGGAATTCAATGATCTGGATTGGTTTCAATTTAAGATCGAAAAACTACAAGCCGAGCATGCTGATTTTATTATTGCCGGAGGTTACCTAGAGCCGCGCCCACTTTATACTTCCACGGAATATGATAAAATTGGAAATAACGGTCGTGAAAGCCGTACCGTTCATTTAGGAATCGATTTTTGGCTTCCTGCCCAGACACCCGTGCATGCTCTTTTTGATGGGGAAGTTGTGATTGCGGTCAATGACGAAGGCGACAAGGAATATGGAGGGCTTATAGTGCTTAAGCACCAGATCGACAACATGGAGTTTTACTCCCTTTATGGACATCTTGCCGTGGCAAGTGCAACTGGGAAAGAAATTGGACAACAAATCAAAAAAGGAGCTCGTATCGGACATTTGGGCAACTATCCAGAAAATGGTAATTGGGCACCGCACCTTCATTTTCAGTTAATGCATTCGTTATTGGGTTATACCAAAGACTTTCCGGGAGTCGCCTATTTCAATCAAATCGGAGTTTGGAAAGGACTATGCCCTGACCCCAATATACTTTTCAAAGACGAATCACTATTTCCGAAAGAGCATGCTTCCAATGAAGCTTTGATTTCTTACCGTAAAAATCACCTAGGCAAAAGTCTGAGCTTACAATACAGAGAACCTATAAAAATGGTCAGGGGCCAAGGTGCCTATTTGATGGATCAAAATGGCAGAAAATACCTAGATACCGTAAACAATGTGGCCCATGTCGGGCACGAACATTTTGAAGTTGTGAAAGCGGGTCAAGAACAAATGGCATTGCTCAATACCAATTCGCGTTATTTAAATGAGAATATCAACCTTCTGGCCAAAAAATTACTTTCCACCTTGCCGAAAGAATTAAGTGTGGTCCATTTTGTAAACTCCGGCAGCGAGGCCAACGAATTAGCGATACGCATGGTCAAGGCCACCACAAGTAGTAACGACATGATCGTATCGGAAGTTGGATATCATGGCAATACCAATATGTGTGTGGATATCAGTTCTTATAAGTTCGATGGAAAGGGAGGAAGAGGCGCACCGGAACACACCCACGTTTTTCCACTTCCCGATGCTTTCAGAGGTAAATACCGCGGGAAGGACGTGAGTGGCAACTATGCCGAAGAAGTACAACTACAAATAGAGAGAATTCATCAAAAAGGACGAAAGGTCGGTGGCTTTATCATCGAACCAATCATCAGTTGTGGTGGACAAATAGAATTACCGAACGGATTCTTAAAAGAAGCATATCAATTCGTGAGATCCGCCGGTGGGCTTTGTATTTCAGATGAAGTCCAAGTGGGATGCGGACGCATGGGGAAAACCTTTTGGGGTTTTCAATTACATGATGTAATACCCGATATTATCACAATTGGAAAACCTTTGGGCAACGGACACCCTGTAGCCGCCGTGGTTTGCACCCAAGAAGTGGCCGAAAAATTCGCCAACGGCATGGAATACTTCAATACGTTTGGCGGAAATCCTGTTTCGTGTGCCATTGGTACTGCGGTTTTACAAACCGTGCGCCGGGAAAAACTGCAAGAGAACGCCCTTGTATTAGGGACTTTTCTAAAAAAAGAACTTCGAAAGTTGGCCCAAGAATTTCCAATACTCGGGGATGTCCGCGGGCAGGGACTTTTTTCGGGATAGAACTCGTCGATGCCGAAATGAATCCCTTGGCGGCCCAGACCGAATACTTAGCGAACCGCATGAAAGACCATGGAATTCTTATGAGCACTGATGGGCCTGATCACAATGTTTTAAAGATTAAGCCGCCTATGGTTTTCTCGAAAAATAATGCGGAAGAGTTGGTTTACTATTTGAAAAAAATTCTCGCCGAGGATTTTATGAGGTTATGAACTCATCTTGAGTTAATGTTTGGAACCGAGAATGAAGGCTTTTGTGGCCTGATGAAGTCATTTTTTGGTTGCATAGCCATAGCTACGGAAGCTGAAAATGGCAAAATCAGCACGCAAAATGCGAAATTCGCAGGTAAAAGATTAACTCAAGACGAGTTCTATAGCAATCCTACCCAATTCATTTCCCCCTACCTTATTTGTCACTCATTGTAGGGTTTTTTCAACGTTGTACGATTTCGAGAATATTCTTCTTTTTCCACACAAGAATTCAAGCTATATTGATATGAATTTGGAATTTTTGATGAGGGTCTAATGGCGAAAAAATTTGAAAAATATAACAATACGGGCATTTTAATACTTGGTATTTGTTTCCTAATGAGCATCGCATGCGAAAAAAATTCTTCGGCGAACAAAGATAGCACAGGTATCAAAGAGTTTTCAATCATCTATGATGGAAACAACAATACTTCCGGAATTGCTCCTAAAGATGACCAAACCTATACCATAAATTCCATAGCCAAAATAAAAGGACAGGGCAGTTTATCCAAGGAAGGATTTATTTTCAATGGATGGAATACCACAGAAAATGGTAGTGGTGTTGCATATTCCGAAAATGACACTTGTCATTTGAAAACAGCCAATATTATTCTCTTTGCGCAATGGCTTAACGAAATTTCCTATAATGAGTTCATTCCGAGCAACGTAAGTATCATCGACATTTTAAATGGTACCCCCTCCCATCGGGTCAATGGTATTATGCTACGGTAGATATAGTCAACGGAAGTCTTACCCTCCGGGATGGCATGAGTTCGGATAAATTCCAATTTCAATACAACGGGGAGACCGGTTCCAATTCGGATAATTTAGGATTTCTTAGGGTCAAACAAACGGCTGGTTATCGTACCGCGACCATCAACGGAAAAGCAAGGGCCATGAGTTCAGGGAGTTTAATCGATGCCAATACTTTTGATGCATCGAATATCGCCGAGATTAGTGGCGACTTTTATAATTGGACGGATTTGAACAACGTCTTCATTCCTGCAATGATTACCATCAAAACTAAAGTACATTTCGGTTACCTCAACGTATCCTATGACAATCAGGCCGGGCAATTGACGATTCATGCAACATCCTATAATAGAATTCCTGAAAAGGCTATTCGGGCAGGCGACAAAGGTTGACTTTCTTCACGGTGAAGTATTAAAATCAAAATTTCAGGAAATAAAATAAGTGTCAAAGGAATTTGGGTGTTTACTTTTGCGTGTACACCAAAAGGCTATCCCGATTTTGAGTGACTAAATACAATTCCTTTCCCAAATTACTTTGAACCTTTGTTATGGACTTCGCATCACCCGGTGCCAAGAAACCACTTTTATACATATCTACCGCTTCGAACGAACCTTTGCCATTACCTTTTAACAAAAGTCCGTTAGAGGCATCATAACGGCCAATAAAGGTTTCGTTGCCATAATCATTGCCTATCAATATCACGTCAAGGTTGGTGTCGTTGTCGACATCTGAAATTGCAATATCATTAATAGGGGCGAATTGGGCTTTAAGGGGTAGCTCAGAAACTTTAAAACTTCCATTTCCAAGATTTTCGGCATAAATACTTCTATCGTAATTTCCGGTAAGTTCGGTACTACCCTGAAGTTCTTCTTCATTTAACAGAGTCTCACGCGTAGCCTTTGCGAAATCTTTATACAAATTAAATTTTTCACGAAATAAAGGGCTTTGTTTTGAGAGATCGCCCCAAAAATTGACTGGAACGGATTGGTAAACTCCCTCACTGTTTTTAAGGTAGGCAAACGACACGGGGTCAATACTACCGTTGGCATCGAAATCTTTGGCAAATACGGTAACGGGACGTTCGGCCGAAGGTTGATAAAAATTATTACGGCCCATATTGCCTACAATGAAATCTTGATCACCGTCTTTATCAAAATCGGCGGTGGCGATACTCTCCCACCAACCCAAATAGTCTTCAAGACCCGTATTTGTAATTTTTTGAAATGAGTTCTTGCCATTCTTGAAAATAGTAATGGGCATAAGTTCACCGACCACTACCAAGTCTAAAAGATTATCGTTATCAACATCCGACCAGACTGCATCGGTAACCATTCCCACCTTTCTTAACTCAGGAACTTGTTGCTCGGTAACATCTTCTAGGGTGCCATTATTATTTCTTAACAAGAGGCTATTTTCAGGCATCGGATATTTACCAATCGGTGTTCTACCTCCAACAAACAAATCGGTAAATCCATCCTGATCGTAATCCGCCGCTACCACTACGGAACCACTCGCACTGACCACGGGAATTTTATTTTTAGCTATCGTAAAATTGCCTTTTCCATCATTGATGAGCAGCCAATCTTGATAAAATTCGCTTTCCGCATTATACTCATTACTTCCGGAAACCAGATACAGGTCTAAGTCCCCATCATTTTCAAGATCAAAGAGGGCCATGCTTTCCTCTTCATATTCCATATTCCCTGTATCGCTGAAAAGGGAGCTTGTTTCAAAAGTACCGTCAGATTTTTGATGAAATAACTTAGGGGAATAACCTCTAGAACTTCCAATGATAAAATCCTCTAATCCGTCTCCATTGACATCACCATTGATAACGCAGGGGCCATTCTGGGTCAATTTATGGGGCAGTACCCGTTGTACATTATAGTCGACAACATCCTGTTCAAGATGCTTGTATTTGATCCCCAAAGCTTGGGATACTTCTAGAAAATGCGAAGTTTCATTCTTTGGAACGAAGGGAAACGAGAGTTGTGCAAAGTCCTTTGCCGCGGCATTTTTGTGATCTAAGGAAATAGTGCTATTTGTTTTGACATTGTCAATCTTTTCAAATTTCCCATCGGGCCATAGCACTTCAACCGATTTTACATACTCAAGATTGTCAAGGCCAAAATGTACTGTTTGTGCCACCGATGACATATAGCCTCGTGTCAGATGGTGCTCATAATACTGCATGTCATCATCATAACGAACGGTAATCTTTGTTCCAATACCCAAAGGGTTCTCTGAAGCACCCTTTACATCAATTTTGAGATAATGCCCACCTTCGAGGGACTCATTGGCATGATTCTCAAATAGAAAGGCCTCGTCATTAATGTTATTGACCACATAATCCATATCGCCGTCATTATCAAGATCTACAAAAGCGGCGCCGTTCGAAAAAGATGGAATGTTCAGACCCCAGATTTCTCCTATATCTTCGAAAGTCAAATCTCCCTTGTTTTTATAGGCATAATTCGGGATTTTTATTACCGGTATAGAATCCAACATCTTTGCCGGGCTTAAAAACTGACTCACGGTCAAATTAAAATCCGAAAAATCCATATCCGTGATATCCCTAGGAAAACCATTGGTAATCAAAAGATCTCGGTATCCATCGTTGTCGACATCCACGAAAAGTGGCGACCAACTCCAGTCTGTTTTTGATATACCTGACAGCAAACCGATTTCACTGAAGGGAACGTCTGTGCCATTGCCCAACTGCAACATATTACGCATGTATTGTGGTTGATAGTCCCATCTTTTATTAAGTACATACGAAATATAATTATGACCCATAATGGTCGTCTTCATACGATGATTCGTCTCTCCCAACATATCGAGCGTGATAATATCAAGATAGCCATCATTGTTATAATCGGCTATATCAGAACCCATGGCAAATTTACCTTGATGTTTTATTCGGCCTTCTATATTGTTCGAAAAGGTGCCGTCACCGTTATTGATGTATAATAGGTCGTTGGTCAAATAGTCGTTGGTTACATAAATGTCGGGCCAGCTGTCGTAATTCAAATCTGAAATAACAACACCCAAACCAAAACCCTCTATGGTAATACCAGCTTCTAAAGTAACATCGGTAAAAGAGCCATTACCATTATTTCGATACAGGCGATCATTGCTTACCGCGGAGCCATCGGTCACTTTTTTACGATAATTCGTTGGCAATACATGTACTTGCTCATTGTTGAGTACATACAGATCCAAATCACCATCCTTATCGTAATCAAAAAAAGTGGCGCCCATACTATTACCTTGTTCAGCAATGCCATAGACCTCCGCCATTTCTTTAAAAATGGGGACACCTTCACTATCAATCCCTTGATTCACGAACAACAGATTCTTTCGCTTTTCCAAACTCTTTTCGCGGGCAGAGCACACATAAATATCCAATAGACCGTTATGGTCAATATCCACTACCGTTACCCCTGTATTCCATCGGTCATTTGCTTCAATACCGGCTTTTACCGAGACATCGCCAAAAGTAAAACTACCTTTATTCAAGTATAGTTTATTAGGCACTTGATTACCGGTAAAAAAAACATCGGGTAAACTATCATTATTAAAATCTCCTATGGCTACCCCACCCCCATTGAAAATATATTCTTCGGTAAGTATGTTGGCGCTATCGGTCTCAACGATTCGATTGTTAAAAGTAATACCTGTTTGTTCGCTTGATTGTAAAACAAATAATGTTTCTGCTTTTTTCTCTGAACAGGCCGATACGAAAACCAACAGAAAGCCCAACAAAAGTGTACCATATTTCATTTCGATACGATTATATCTAGATTATTAATTAATCCGCTAATCTACAAATATTAATGCGTTTACTATTCATTTTAACAGCTGGAACATCATTCATTATTACTATTTCAATACTTATTTTTCAAAGAATCATCATAAAAAAAAGCGACCGAGAATAACCCGGTCGCTTTTCAAAACTATAATTTCTATAATACTTAGTAGGCTGGATCCTGAGTCAAGGTAGGAACACCATCTATTGCAGATCTATCGATTGCTTCTAAAGGTATTGGGAAATATTCATGCTTACCAGCGGTAAAACTCTTTCCGGCCATATAGCTTCTGTGCTGTGATTCGCTCGCTATATAAGCATTTAATACCTCAGCAGAAATACCCCATCGCTGTAAGTCGAACAAACGGTGGCCTTCTAAAGCAAACTCCAACCGTGTCTCGAAACGAACGGCCTTTCTTGCCGTAGCCTGATCCGTCCAAGGGGTATTGTATTGCGAAATTTCATAATTAGCAGCAGGCGTACCTTCTAGTACTGTGAAATCATTACGCTCTGCTCCTTGCGTCGCCGCCGACACAAAGCCTTCAGGATTCGATGCTCTTGCGCGGATTAGATTCACTAATTCCCTAGCGCGATCCAAATCACCTAATTCCACTTCTGCTTCGGCCAACCATAAATAAATCATACCTAAGCGCATAATCCTGTAGTTATTGGCCGAAAGGTTTTGCCAACCCCCTTGCGCGAATGCCTCAGGTTCTGCCATATGCTTTTGAGAAAACCATGGACCGGCATAATTCAAATCACGGACAAAATCTGTTTGATAAATTTTAAACCCCTTAAAAAGGATACCAGGTCGACCCACAGAGTGATCGATCCTTGGATCCAAGGTGGTCGTCACTACAGAAGTACCATCTGCATTGGTATCGGGCGAGACATCCGTTGCGTCAAAGGCATCCAACAATGGTAAGCCATCTACGGTCTGATAGGCATTGACCAAGTTTTGAGATGCCTGATAAAACCCACAGCAACCCCATGGGTCGGTATAAGGGTGCGCCAAACCAATACCCCGGTTCGCTACATCACCTGAAGCACTGTTAATCGCATATTGCACTTCAAAGATAGATTCCGAATTGTTACGTGTCGCTACCAAAAAGTTATCTTGAAAATTGGGTACCAATGAAAACGGACCGTTGTTTACAATATCGTCCAGAAGAACCTTAGCCTCGCCCAATTTTCCTAAATCTGCCGTACCATTAGGCCACCCCTGATACATTTTGGCTTTGGCCAAAAAGGCTTTTGCGGCCCAGCTAGTAGGTCTACCCACATCGCTTTGCGTCGTTGGTAAAACCGCTGCAGCCGCTTCAAAATCGGCCTCTATCAATGGCCAAATTTCACGGTCATTGGGCACCTTCGTACTTTCCAAATCGTTCAATACAAAATTGGTCTCATCAATATAGGTCGGCATACGCCACATTTTACGGGCTTCAAAATGGAACAAACCTCTTAAAAAACGTGCCTCTGCAATTATCTGCGCGCGCCTTGCCTCACTAATATCTTCTACTTCGGCCAGTGTATTTATCGTATTATTGGCCGCAGCTACTCCCTTATACAACCCTCGCCACTTATCACGAATGTGACGGTTGAACGACTGAAAGTCATACTGCTCTATAAAAGACTGCTCAGGCTGATCCCCTGCATCGGTACCCTTCAAACCGTCATCTGAAGCGATATTGAACACCCAGCTATGAATGTCGTTATGCCATGTTTGACCTGTAAGACCACCACCGGGCACCATATTGTAGGCCCCGATCAATAGCCCTTCGACACCGTCTGCGGTGGCCACATCACCCTCGCTAAACTGGCCCTGGGGCTGTCTGTCCAAAAACTCATCATTGCAAGCTGTCCCCAACAAGAGAAGCGTACATGAGGTAATAAAAATCCAATTTCTCTTTTTCATGATATATGTAATTAGCATTTTTAAATTATTTTAAAGTTACGTTTAATCCCAGACTGAAGGTACGCGCTACCGGCAATCCTCCACCATCATAACCTAAAGTCTGGTTTCTTCGAGCATCATCGGTATTCGATAATTGTACTTCAGGGTTCAAGCCCGTATATTTAGTAAAGGTAGCTAAATTCTGCGCTTGAAAATAAATCTGGGCATTGGCAATACCACCAACGGATTCTAGTATCTGCTCGCCAAAGGAATACGTCAACTGCACGTTTTTAAGACGAAAGAAACTGGCATCTTCGATAAAATAAGAAGAGGGTCGGCTACTAACAGCATCGTTACGGTCCATAATAGGCGTCGTCGCCCCAGGATTTCTTGCTACCCAAGTGCTCGGATCCGCATTGATATCGGTAGGTTGCCATGCATCAAATAACGCTCTTTGTGACTTGTTGCCTTGAAAGGTATTGAAATCAGCAAAATAACGTGTATAGTTAAATACGTCGTTTCCTTGTGACCCATTACCAAAAATATTGAGAGCCAAATTCTTGTAGCTCAAATCGATATTGATGCCATAGGTAAAATCCGGGTGTGGACTACCGATGATGGTACGGTCATCATCATTGATGACCCCATCATTGTTGATATCCGCTACGCGGAATTTACCAGGCGCATTATAAACGCCGTAAGGAGCCCATGCATCGGCTTCGGCCTGTGACTGAAACAGCCCTAGGTTCTGAAATCCATAGAAAGACGATATAGGAGAGCCTTCTTGTGTTAACGATAGGGCCGGTATCCTTCGGCTTTGACCAAAGATTCGGGTGTCCTCGCCAACCAATTCGTTCACCTCGTTCTTATACTGCGAAATATTACCATTAATGCTATAGCCGAAATCACCTTTCTTGTCGCTATACCCTAAGGATATATCGAAACCTTTATTGGTCATTTTACCCACGTTAAAAGAGGGCTCGTTCGCTTGACCGGCCGTATACGTAACAGGCACCTGAATCAACATGTCATCGGTGACACGGGTGTAGATATCAAATGCGAAATTCAACTTGTTATCCAACATGACCATATCAAGACCGAAGTTACCCTGGGTAGTAGTCTCCCACTTGGCATTCGGGTTACCAAATGACTGAGTAGAAAAACCTATTTGAGGAGCAGCGGTTGAACCATCAATAGGATATCCTCCTGTCGTGATATCAGATCGATATGTTGTGAAGGCATTATAGTCACCAATTTGTTGGTTACCGGTTTGCCCCCATCCATAACGCACCATCAAGTTATTCATCCAATCGACATCCTCCATAAATTTCTCGTCGGAAACCCTCCAACCTACACTGAAAGCGGGGAATACGGCACTACGAGCCGCTTGTTGGAACCTCGAAGAAGAATCATTCCGCAAGGTAAGCTGTAACAAATATCGACCATCATAATCGTAATCAATCCTACCGAACTGCGACCACAATGAATAATCTTGTTGCACAAAACCATAATTTCCAGCGGTCGTTTGATCCCCTTGGCTAATATAACTTAGAATATTGGTCGTTTCAAATTTGAAGCGTTGTCTTGAAGCCCCGAAACGCTCTTCAAAGAGTTGGATAGACTCCACACCTAGATAGGCTTTGAAATTATGTACATCGTTGAACGTCTTGTTATAGCTTAACGTATTCGTCCAAGTCCACTGATATTCGTATTGTTCACGAGCATTGGAACTATTGATAAAATTACCCTCGACATATTCAGGCTGAGGTCGCCCTAAATCGCGTTCCCTTTGCACCCGACCATCGAGACCAAAGCTGGAACGAATATTCAGACCCGGTATAATTTCGTAGTCGGCATAGACATTACCCAACAAACGTAATCGAAAATTTCGGTCATCTTGATCTCTTGAAAGACGCGCAAAGGGGTTAAAGTTGTTCCCTAAATTCGCACCTCGACTACCGGCAAAGTTACCCGCAATATCATAGATGGGCAATAGAGGATGATGCTTATACGAACCTTGCACCGGGCCTTGTTCATCATCATTATTAACAAAACCTTTTCGATTGTCAAAGGAGGCCGTAAAATTCTCTCCGATCGTCAGACGATTGTTGATAGCCTTGAATTCCGTATTTGCACGTAAGGAAACCCTGTTATATTCGAAGAACTTTATGAACGATTCTTGTTCAAAATAGTTCAAACTAAAGGCATACCGAGCACTTTCTGTTGCACCGGAAGCAGAAATGTTATGACTCATAATCGGTGCCGAGCGGGTAATTTCTTCCCACCAATTGGTATCGGCGGCGCGGGTAATTGCATAAATATTACCCTCTTCCAAAGCATAAAGACCTGGATCTGCGGCAGGATCGCCTTCAAAAGCACCACTAGGAAATACAAAATCCGGTAGGATCACATCACTAGGGCCAAAAGTGTATTGACCATGATTTGGTGCTACCCCAGCATAAATATCTGCCAAATATAGGTATCTACCTAAATCTACGGCATTCAATGCCTCTACATCCTTCTCGGCACTTTGAGTTCCATAAAAGGTATTGTAGGTAATGTTCGGTTTCCCTAACTTACCTTTTTTGGTCGTAATAATGATAACCCCGTTCGCCGCACGTGAACCATAGATAGAGGCCGCCGAGGCATCTTTCAATACTTGTAGCGATTCAATATCATTAGGGTTAAAGTTTCCTTGCGATTGCGATGGTACCCCGTCTATAATGTAGAGCGGGTCGTTATTACCCAAGGTACCGAAACCACGAATACGTACTGTGGCCTCACCACCGGGTCTCGCATCGTTCACAATGTTCACACCGGCTGCCCTACCCTGTAATTGTTGGGAAAAGGTAGTTGCGGGTATCGCCAATAATTCTTCAGTATCGACTACCGTAACAGAACCGGTCAAATCCTTTTTGGCCTGACTACCATATCCCGTTACAACAACCTCGTCCAATTTACTGGCATCTTCGATCATCGTTACATCGATAGTGGTCTGCCCATCGACCGCAATCTCTTGGGTGCTGAATCCGATATAACTAAAGACCAAAGTGGCATCCGAATCGACCTCTATGGTATAGTTACCATCGAAATCTGTCTGGGTACCATTCGTTGTTCCTTTAACTAGGATAGTTGCCCCCGGCAAGGGACCCGTCTCGTCACTGACCGTACCGGACACCGACTGAGCATTTGCAAATGCGAAACAAAAAAGAGTTCCGACAAGCAACATACTTTTCAAAAGCGTAATCTTCATAGATAGTTGATTTTTAAGTTAGTTAATTTTGATTTAAATAAATGATTGATAATTACTATTAAATTTTTGAGTTTGAAAATCATGAATTCTATCCTTAACTCATGAATTTTCACTTAGGGATTTGCCAAATTTAAGCATGGCAAGCCTCTTAATATAAAGTTAAAGGTAAAAATAAATTTCAATCATACAAGGTCATACGTCTCATGATTAGGGTTCCTTAGAACCAGACATTGTGATAGTCCGATGTTTTTTCGTACAAAATAAAAATATAAAATGTTGAGATACAGATTATTAAAAACAAGAGGCGAAAAAAATTCATCTCAAAAATTAACCTTGATTTAATTCATAATAGTCTAATTCGAGTACCAGAAATAACATATTTACCGCATTTCATGACAATTTTACGAAAACGATGTATTATATTCTTCTTGAATTCCTTTTAGAAAATACCGATAAACAAATAACAAACCCAACCTGAGAACCCGGCCGAAACCTTTTTGAAAATTATTGATATATGGTCGATTATTGCTTGAAGCGATTATAAACTAATCGACTTAGGACTTATATAATACTAAGTATTTTGAACCTTAGAAGTCCCCTCCTCTAGAGAAGCTGAAGAAGAAGGAAGTTTCATTCATAAATGTCTATCAGATGTGTTCTAATATAGACAGGTTCCGCCAAACTATCTGTGTTGAGTTGCACCTGCATGGTAGATGATGGTGACAAAGGCATATGGCACGCGATACAATCGTTGTTCATACCTGTGGTCATTGTTGTATTTTCATTTGTGCAACCTTTGGTAATCGACGCATGGCATTCCATACATATTTTATTGAAAGATGCCATATCACCTCTCTGGTTCTTATGAGGATTATGACAGGTGGTACAGTCCATATCCGGTGACTTGATAAAGCATTGGCTGCTTGTTAAGAGGCCATACTGATTACCGTGCACATCAAGTTTCTCTTTGGGTCGGCCCGAGTTATAGTTCTTTGAATATTCATCGAGATGCTCCCCGGGCAGAAAGTCAAAGGGATTTCCCTTGATTTGACGATTTCGAAGTCCGGAATGGCACTGGGCACATATATCCAATCGCTGTTGCCTAGAAAGGCTATCAATTTTTATGATATGTTCTGGGGTTTCAACGGAAGGATTACCTCTTTGATATAACACATGTTTTTCTAAAGGGCCATGACATCTTTCACAATCAATACCCAAAAACAATTGATCTTTAACAAATTGATTACTATTTCCAACGGGGTCATGGTTCTTGGCAAAGGTAACATGACACTTTAGACAGGCATCGGTAATGGGCCTTTTAAAACTGGTCACCGGAAAACCGGGAGCGTTGACCCAATTATCGATCGGTGTGTAGTAGGATGCCTGCAACTGAAATAACCGGTCGTCTTCCCAACTGAGATAAGATTGCCCTTTTACGCCAGAGCCGATAACAACGTCCAGCTTTGAAGTAACTTCCTTGGCTTGGCCGTGCGTACCATATTTAAAATCGGATTTTTGGAAGAACGCCCCATCTTCGGAATGTAGTGTGAGTCTGGCATCCTGGAGTTCAATCGTGTTCGAGTCCGTATCAAAACTACCCTTGATACTTTCAGAACTTGCAACTGCCGAGGTATTATAATGTGCCGTACCTATATGGGTCTCATAAATATCGGCGTGACATTCCATACAAGTCTCGGACCCTACATAATTTCCTCCAGTAGCATGAGTTGCCAAAACCTTTGGTGTAAAATAGTCCGATTCGGTTGTCCGGTTTTTACAATGCCACACAAAAGACGCCACTGTTATTCCAACTAGAAAAAGAATGATGTTGCGGATGCCCTTTTTTTTCAAAATCAAGGAGTCTTGCTTTAGATGGATTCAAAGTTAGGTTTTAAATAGTTTCTGTTCAAAGATTGGGCAATTAGTATTCTACTAATCTTTCTATTCTATCACTTTTTAAAAAATTTATTTTTCAAAACCAATGAATTTAAATTTTATATCTTTAATAAAAACTTAAACTTCTTTATGCGACTTTCATTAAAATTTGTTGTCTTTTTACTATGCTCATATTCTCTTTTAGGTCAAAAGACCGAATCAAAAATCACTTGGGTCAAAGGCACGGTATTGAATGCAAATCAGGAACCCATAAAAAAGGCGGTTATTTATTTGGATTCAATGAAAACCAAAATCAAAACCGACAAAAAAGGGCAATTTAAAATTGGTTTGAAGCCTGGTGAGGAGCTCGTATCTGCCTATTCATGGAAGTATGGGGTCCAAACGGTTGCCTACAATGGCAATGAAGAAATCTCAATTGTTTTTCCCGCAAACGGAGACGTTATGTCTGAAGAGAAACTAGCAGATATGGGTTTTAAGACAAAGAAAAAAATCAGAAAAAAAAGGAACCCAAAGACTACAGCAAATACTTGGATATGTATCAGTTAATTGGGGCCGAAGTGCCAGGAGCACAAGTTAGTGGTACGACCATTCGTTTGCGCGGAAATGCTATAAACTCTGTGAACTCTGGCCAAGAACCACTTTTGATTGTCGATGGCACTGTGGTGGGTTCGTTGGAATATATTCTTCCTAGGGAAGTTGCCTCTGTACGGGTTATTCGTGATGAAAACGCTTCGATCTATGGCGCTCGTGGCGCTAATGGCGTAATTGTAATAAAAATGAAAAACTAAAGGGTCAGTAGTACGAATTTTCCTTTGAAACAGGCTTTGTTTTATCATTTGCCAGAAGATAATGTTCTCAATAAGATGGTTGAAAACAACTAAATCCGATCACAAAAGTGATCGGATTTAATTTGTAGGGATAGTAGCATATCATATACCGCTGCAAGTAAGTGATTTCGGTATTTAGGTTTTCCTATGCAAATCAAATTCCCATAAGGTTACTTGGCAAAAAAAGTTATTGTCCTATATATTTGTAAAAGTTCTTATTGCTCGCACAAAGGCACCCGAATTATTCTTAACCTGAGAGGCAACACCTCCATTGTTTACCATAATTCTAGCTTGATCCGTATTTACCTCGGTAGAACTCCAGTAATAAAAAAATATAATCTCTGTTCCTCCATTTGCTAGAGATGTATTGTTAACGGTTGCCAAATTGAGGTAAATTTCAGATAGTTCGAACAATGAAGGTAAATACCAATCAGAATAACCAGCTGAAGTTGAATTATCACATAAAGCTGCTGCATATACGCCAGCTCCATGGTTATTTATAATTGCTGTTGTATTTGCCTGTCCTGTACCTATGTTTTGCCCGGTAGCTCCAGTATTGGTATTTGTACCAATACTCCAGCCTATTCCTTGATTAGGGGTGGGATTGACTTGGTCGACAATGTCACAAACTAATCCGCCACCATTTCCATCAAGCCAAAAAATTACACCTCCGTAGTTAAAATCTCCAATCTCATCTATGTTATTTACGTCAATTATCACCGTTGCCGGATTTATAGCTCCATCTGCTGTAATCGTCGCAGTAATTGTTGCATTTGTTTCAAAGTCGAACAAAGCGGCATCCGCAACACTTAGCTCACCTGAATTTGCATCTATATTTAAAGCACCTGCCGGAGATTGAGAGGTTATATTGAAGTTTACGCCTACTCCTTCACTGGTTTGTACGGTTCCTACAATTTGCCCGTTGGTAGGATTTTCATCAATGGATTCCACCGCATCTTGTAGCGTTACCTCATTTAAGTTAGTGAGGTTAATTGTAGCTGTGGCTGGGCTTTCTGCATCATCAACCGAAATCGTTGCAATGATAATGGGATTGGTTTCATAGTCGAATAACGTCGCATCAGCTACAGTCAACTCTCCTGTGCTTTCATCTATACTTATTGCTCCCGCTGGTGTTTGAGTTTCGATACTAAAACTTAAAGGTCCGTTTCCATCCACTTGTACCGTCCCCAAATTTTGTCCATTCATTGGGTTTTCATCGATTGCGACAGTTAAGTCTTGAACCCCTATTTCATTGAGGTCATTAAGGTTTATGGTAACCGTTCCTGAATTTTCGGCACCGGCAACGGCAATAATTGCGGTAAGAACAGGATTTACTTCATGGTCGAACAAAGTCACATCCGCAACGGTTAATTCTCCTGTAATTGAATTTATGCTTAAAGCTCCTGTTGGTGTTTGAGATGCTATACTGAAACTTAAGACGCCGCCACCTTCAGTTTCTACCATACCAATAGTTTGGCCATTGGTTGGGTTTTCATCAATAGTGACATTTAAATTCTGGACACTTATTTCATCATTTACGATTACTTCATTAATAGACCCTTCATCATCGTTATTACAACCAAAAGTTGTGAGTACTAAGGTAAGTGTCAATACGTAGGTTACTTTCAATGTTTTTTTCATGGTATTTAATTTTATTAATTTTAGATATGTAGGTTCGTGTTTATTTTAATAATTCGTTTTTATTGGTTCACCGTTTAAAGCATTGGAGAACCTAAAGGTCGTGCCGCCATGTTCTGGTTTTAGATTTATTGATTATTCTGTTTTAACCACGACGCCATTTTTTTTGGAAACACAATAGAATCGATAACGAGTGTTGGATTGTCTCTATTTTTTCCATCCTTAGAACGCCAGATTGTGCGGCTCTAGTGCAGTTGGAAACGGCCGATTTATTTGTGGAACTTTACAGCGCATAAGCGCAAAACTTCACGCCATATACGCATTGAGGGAATTGGAAGAAATTGCTTTTTAATTAGATAAAAACAGCATTTAATCACTGTTCTTATTCAGAAAGGCGGAAACAAAGTGTTCTTTTTTACGAGAAGAAACAGGAATCTTTTTCCCATCTTTTAAATGAATCATCCCAGATTTATCATACTTGTCTATAAACTTCATATTGACCATAAATGACTGGTGCGGACGAATGAAATTGGCCAAGACCAAACGTTCTTCAAATTCCTTTAGGGTTTTAGACACGAGATGATTTTTACCATCACTACAATAAAAAGTCGTATACCCTTTATCAGATTCACAATATAATAATCCGTTTAAATCGATGACTTGAAAGCTATCATGAAGGGATAATATCAATGTGGCGTCGTCGTTCTTCCATGCTGCTCTTGCTGTTCTAATGTTTTGCTTTTGCTCGGTAACGGTCAAATTGGAAATCTTTTGAAGTGCCAATTTAAGCTCTTCTACATCCACAGGTTTCATCAGATAATCCACAGCACCCGCTTTTAGGGCTTTTAGGGCATATTCTTCATAAGCCGTAATAAATATAACTTTGAAAGTAAGGTTTTCGGTCTGTTCCAAAAATCAAAACCGGTACCATCGGTTAAATTAATATCCAAAAAAACCAAATCGGGTTTGCAGGCTTTAGCCACAATTAGCGCCTCTTTAACTGACTCACATTCACCCACCACGGTTATCGCTACATCTATCAACTCCAATAAACGCAACAAACCTTTTCTTATCGGTTCTTTATCCTCTACCAGTAATACTTTCATTTTATGGAATCGATTTTATACGGAATTACCAAAGTAACCAAGGTTCCCTGCTCACCAAATGATGCCCTATCCGCAACACTGACGGAACTTTGTACTCTAAATTCTTTGGAGAGCATTTTCAAACGTTCCGAGGTTATGGCGGTAGCCAAAGAGTTCTTGTTCTTTTTTGTTTTCAATTTCCTCTTGTTGATACCTATTCCGTTATCAGTTATATTACAGATGATTTTTTTGTCTTCGAACGATATTTGTACCCTAATTTCCTTATCCTCTTTTTTAGAGGTAAACGCGTGTTCAATGGCATTTTCAACAAATGGTTGAATAAGCATTGGCGGAATTTTAAAAATAGTTCTATCTATGGTGGGATTTATTTCCAAATGATATGTAACTGGGGGGTTTACAGCAAGGTTTTGAAGCTCTATATAATTGTCGATGGCCGAAAGTTCTTCAGATAACGAAACCAAAACTTGTCTTGAGTTCTCCAAGGAAGTTCGAAGTAATTTCGAAAATTTGGATAAGTATAGAACTGATTTATTCCCTTCATTATTCAAGATCATTCCTTGCAATACCGATAGTGAATTGAAAATAAAATGCGGGGTCATTTGCGAGCGTAACAGCTTTTGCTCAATCGATATATTCTGATTCTTCTCTTTTATATTTCTCAATTTTAAAAAGAAGATTATTCCTCCTAGAATTATGGCTGTTAAAAGAAAAGCAATTATGGTTAAGAATATATTACGTTGTGACTTCTCTAAATTGGTATTGATGGAACTTACCTCTTTAGTTAGCTTTAACTCCCTGATACTGGCAGAATCCAATGCCTGTTTATATTTGTATTCATATTCTAACTGTGTAATTTTCTCTATATTTTCTTTGTTGAAAAGGCTGTCGTTCAGTATTTTGAATTGTTGGTGACTTGTAAGTGCCCTTTTGTAATCTCCTTTGTTTTTATAAATGTCCGAAAGCAATTCGAACACCTCTGTTTGATAGTTTAAAAGTTGGAGTTTACCGGAGAGTTCTTTACTCTTTAAAGCATTCGTTAGGGCTTTATCGTACTCTTCTTTATTTGTATATATTTTTGCAACCCCTAAATAAGAATTACACAAAGCACGAGGGTTATCAGCTTCCAAGTTTATCTTCTTTGCTTTTTCAAAATATTCGAATGCAACTGCATCATCTTTTAGTTGTAAATGAACATCTCCAATATTATTTAAAATAGTGCCTATGTAAATTTTATTCTTGATTTCTTTACTTATTTCTAGTGCTTCTTCAAGAAAATCAAGGGCTATTTTATAGTTTTCTTTTCTCTTATGAACATTACCCAAGTTATTTAGAGTTTCTGTCGTACTTTTTTTGTCATCATTCTTTTTATGAATTTTTAAAGCCCGCTCATAAGACGCTATTGCTTTATCATAGTTCTGTAAATTTTTATAAATAATACCTAAATTATTTAGTGATTTTGATATCCCTAAAGTATCTCCAAATTTTTCATCAATGGCCAAACTTTGGTTGTAATACTCCAAAGCAAGTGGATAATTTCCTTGATCACTATAAATTGTTCCCATGTTGTTAAAGCTGCTTGACATTGTTTTTTCATCACCCGACTCTTTACTGATTTTCAGCGCTTTTCGGTGGTATTTAAGTGCTTCCTCGTAATTACCCAGATTTGAATAAGCCTTTCCTATATTATTCGAATTAATTGCAATGTTTTTCTTATCATCTATCTCTTCATTAATTCTTATTGATTTTTCATAATACTCTATTGCCAGCCTCTGATCTCCTTTATCATAAAAGAGTATGCCTATTGCATTGTAGCATTCAACGATACCAATTTTAAAATTTATCGTATTGTACAATCGCAGTGCTTCGTTAAAATACTGAAAGCCCTTATCGAAATTTGATTGAGCCGCTTGAGTTACACCTTTTACATATAAACTTTTAGCTCTTCCTTTTGTAAAATTTAGCTTATTTGCCAGTGCCTCAGATTCTTCTAAATAGGTTTGCGTTTTAAGACTATCTTTTTGATAATAGGCGTAGGCCAAATCGTTTAGAATATTTACCCGAATCGTATCTTTTTTTGTATAAAGTGATAGTTCATCTTTCAAACTATCTATAACAGTATTTTGCGATTGCATGCCTATCGTAAAAAATAGTAAACATACAATAGATAAGATGGTTTTATCCTTGAAATTCATAAAGCGAAGTTGCTATTTATAATCATATCATTCCCCAAAAAAGAGTTGATTTAGATCTTTGGGTTCTAAACTTTTATAGCAAGTTTATCAATAAAAAAGGACTCCTATACATTTTGGTTGAAATTCAAAAGTATATATCTGCCCAAAGTAGGATGTTTTGAATAAAGTATTAAATATTTATTCAGCGAATAACCATTCAAGTTCTACGCTTATTTATTCTTTAGAGCCATATATATATTCTCTACAATTTCCTACTCTTCTGCCTGTTAATACTACGGTATAAACAACATAATCAAATCATTTATGAAAACAGTACGTAAATTATTATCAATTGCATGCATCGCTCTTATATTCGCATGTTCTACTGAAGAACCTGAAAACAATATAATTGCCATAACTCCAGGTCCACCGGAAGAGGAACCAACACCACCTGCACAACCTTTATTGGTAACTTATTTAACCGTTATTGTAGATAATGACTACAATACAAATACCATTCCTTCAGAAGATTGGATCTTGGTACACCGCGAAAACGGCGATCTGTATAATTATGTTCCCTTACAAAATGGAAATACGGTAGTTTTGGAAGCTCTAGATACAGTCAACTTGGCGAATATGACGGTAACCAAATTAAGGGTGAATGACTTCGGTAACAAATTAAGTTATAACCTACAATCTTTTGGAAAAATACAACCTGGAAGAACTTGGACATTAAGTGGATTTGCAGCTAGCACACCTTTAACAGATTTGGGTCAAGTTGACATTACCGTAAACAACGTAACCGCTTGGAATTCATACTCCTTAACGAACACTCAAGATTATTCCCCTCCATCCGAGTTGAGCCAATATGCGGCTTTTAACCCGGGGTTTGATCCAAACATTATCGACATTAATGGTTTCACGTATAAACAAACCACTGATTATTTGATGACCGTAATAGACGGCAATTGGGTCCCAACGTATTCTTTGATTAATGGTTTGACCGATGGCGCTACTATTACACTCGATGGCAGTACCCAGTTTTCTGCCTTTGATCAAGTTATTGCTGTTCCCGTCAATAGTACTTTAAATAATTTTAGTTACGGCGTATCGGCCTTGAATGCGTTTACCAATTCACGTTTCCAACTATATTGGACATCGACTCCGAACCCTAATTATGTCGCAGGTACTAGTTCCTCTTTTAGTGTGGGTTATTTAAATGCCTACCAAGATTACGAAACGAACATTTCTATGGGCAATCCGAACTTTAGTTATAACTACAGTAAAAAGGGAAGCCCTATCGCTAATGGTGACGTTGTGTTTCCTACGGCAACGGTTACCCTAAACGATACTATGTTTACCACTTATGATTTTACAAGCACGGCCAGCCCAATTACTAATGCTTCGAGATGGGGAGGAGGTATGCCAACGGACTCTTATAAAATAGATTGGATAGTTTATGGGCCAACCGACGAAATTCCTTCGATTGGAGAAATGCCATTGGTAGACTTTCCAGATTTGGATTTTGCCAATATTTCTTTTATTTCTACAAGATTATTTACCCAGGGTGATGGGTATGACATCTATACCGGAAGCATTTTCGGCGATGGCACTACAACAAATTATAATCCTGTTCAAGAGTGGTTTGAATTTAAACCATAAGTCTTATTGGATTATTTGAGGCATATAATTTGGCCGTTATGACTCAACATCATAATGGTCAAATTCTTTTAAGAAGACTTATTTATTTTGTTTGGTTTTTTAGGCATTATGATGAGAAACCGTTTTTTTTATTGCTAAAAACAAAAAAACCAGCTCATAAATTAACTGGTTTTAAGTCGGGGTGGCAGGATTGCCGACCCTATTGCAAATATTTGATTTTCAGTATTTTAATGGTGCTTAGCCAAAATCAAATCCCTTTATGGACACTCGATTTATAAGTAACTTCAGAACGTATTGATTGTGTGTTATTTACAAGATAAAATTACAAAGAAAATCGATATCATCAAATGTTATAATAGTCCAAGATTACCATCGTGCAATCATGTTTAGTATATATGCCTACCAAGTGTTGTGCTCAAATTAAAATATTGTCACATAAAAAGTTCGTTTTATGGAGCAAGAGCTTTTCATGGCATAGCTACCTTTCTTATTGTTTTACTTTTGCGCATGCTTTATTTCCACTATAATCCGTGGCGCATATTTTAATATTATTCAGCTCTAAAGTACTTGAAAAGCTAGCGACCCATAAGTTTTCTCCATACCAAGTCATTGAAATTGGTTTGGATTTTTCATCCAGAATTAATTTCACTGAATCCCAATCTTGCGGCATATTCGGGCTCTTGTTATCGTGGATTCTCGCTTTTACGATTATGCTTCCGTTTTCTTTATTTTCATAGGTTTGGATGTGTGAAATAATAGGTATTGCGCTATCCATCTTGATGTTTTTTCCCATAAAAATTCGTTCTTCTATTCCTTCCTCACCTTCTCCCTGCCCCATAATGATATCCATTTTTTTGTCGTTGTCTATATCTCCTAATATCATAGACAACGTAAGTGGGGTAGCATTTCCTTTAAGTACTGGCTGGATAAGCTTGAATTTTCCAGTGCCGTCATTTTCTAAGAGTCGATCCTCACCGGTTAAGGAACTTATTAAAAAGTCGGCATCACCATCAGAATCATAATCTAGAAAAACGATATTATTATCGTCCATCCCAATATTTTCTGAATCTGGCCAAAGCATATCCGTGGCATCGATAAATGTTTTTGCACTGTCATTTAAAAATATATGTTCCCTTCTTGAATCGGGCGCTTTATTTACAATATCGCCATCATTAATAGTGAGCAGGTCTAGAAAACCATCCCCATTAACATCCATTATTTCCAAATCGTAGTTGTTGGTATATGCCGGTAAAAGCCTTTTATCCTTAAAGTAACCTTTTCCGTTATTTACATAAATTCTACTTGTAGCACATCGCTTGCAAGAAATAGCGATGTCTAAATCAAAATCATTGTCAAAATCAAAAACTCCAAATCCCATGAAAATTGGATCAAGATTTCAGGCATTTGTGTTTGAGTTAGGTCGGTAAAATATCCTTTGCCATCGTTTACCCAAAGCATTGTTCTTCCTCCTGAATTATTCATATTAGAGCCAGCTCCCCAGTCCGATAGCACCATATCCAAATCACCATCATCATCTACATCACCTAATTCTATATCGCCTACACTTCCATTTATTTGTGGCAATTGGGTGGAAGTAACATTTTTAAATTTTCCGTTTCCAAGACCTACGTATAATTGGCTTTGTGTCTGGTAGGTGGTTCCAAGAATAATGTCTGGTATGGAATCTGAGTTAATATCACGGACTTTTATGACCCTGGACAGGAATTTGGAATCAGAAAAAACTTGGTCGGTAACTTCCTTGAATTTTTTATCCGCTCCTTGATTGACAAAAATTCGACTGAATTCCGGTTCCCCTGGTGAGGAATAATTTCCTCCATTTGCAAAAAGTAGGTCGATCATTTTATCGCCATTTATATCGGCGACTTCAACTCTATTTGTCCATTCACGGGTAATAGGAAGATAGGTCTCCGTTTTGTCCTCCCAAAGTCTATATTCGGTATTTTTATCTGCCGGAATATCCTTGTTCATTTTATCC
Source organism: Maribacter halichondriae (assembly GCF_027474825.1). GTDB lineage: Bacteria > Bacteroidota > Bacteroidia > Flavobacteriales > Flavobacteriaceae > Meishania > Meishania halichondriae. Next base: position 346,443 of record NZ_CP107030.1, read on the forward strand.
GTACAAGCCAATAGCAATATTCCGATAAGCAGTATTGAAATTGATTTTGTCATAGTAGGTTTGGTTGTTAGGTCAATCACAGGTATTTGATATGGTTTCGACGCATGACGCATTTAGTGAATTAAGAACAATGCATTTTTTAATCTATAGGATATATTATAAAGCTGTCATGAACTTCTCTTGTTGGTGTGTCTCCCAATGCTGTAAGTGCCATGGCAAGTTCATTTAATTGGTCGATGCTTAAAGGAAGCGGATGTTCTTCGGGTTGATACATCGTTTCCATAGGATAATCCACACCGGCAGTCCGGGTCATTTCTATATGGTTGCCAAGAATATATGAGATTTCATTCTTCGTTGTGAATTCAACAAGACGTTGTATGCTTTGCTTAAAAGCGCCCCAATCTTTAACATACAGCCTTCCGGGATAAAAGGAGTCTCCCGTCAATAGTATTTTTGTAATAGGGTCATAAATGGCAATAGAAGAGGCCTGATGTCCAGGAATTGGTATTATGTTCATTATTCGATCGCCAAGGTCAAAATCCACAATTTCTTCGGGCCAATTTGCAATATTGAATGTCTTTTTTAAATCTTCGACTTCAAGACCTACGACCATTGTATTTGGTTTTCCCTTAAATTGACCATCGGCGGCGTAATGGTCACCGTGCTTATGCGTATGGGCAACCACTAATTCAACTTTGCCATTCTTTTCGGACCAATCATCAATGATTTCTTTTACTGTTGTATAAAGCGGAAAGATGTCAGCTTCTTCGGTCGCCCCCGTATCCATTAACAATGCTTTCTCTTTACCTAAAAACAGAAACATAAAAGGCGCTTCGTAATTGGTGCACTTGTTTTGACGCAAAATCCAAGTAGTACTGTTGTACTTAACCACCTGAATTGGCGGGTCTATATTCTCATTGCAATTTTCGGAACCATAAATCCAATTTTGAACATCTAGGTCCACTATTTCTTCTACCGCAGGTTTGCATGACCAAATCAGGATAAGTACTGACAGTGCTAAAAAGGTATTTGTTTTCATATGTTATTTAATTGCATAAACGGTGTAGGCAACCCCACCTTCTATACGTCTTCCTATTCCAACCGCTATCGTGTGATTTAGCCAATAATATTTTTCTGAACTTGTCTCAAAAATTGGAACAACCCTAAAATAGAGACTTCCATCCTCCTTAGGATAAATAAACCCTGTATACGTCACATAAATAAGCGCATCATCATCAGTTTTTAGAACAATATCAACGTCTAATTTCTTTATTCCAGAATCGAAAGAAAGTGCCCAATCGGCCCCAATTGGTAAAACTTCTCCTTTAATTTTTGGACCTTCGAAAGAACCACCGGTTACAGGATGAATCATTCGATTACCTAGCGATGTTTTTCCTAAAACAATGGTCGAATCTAAAGTCGCTTCAATTTCGTAAAGAAACTCATATTCAAGTTCGCTCTTTTGCGCTGGTACGGCTTGAATAAAAAATAGATTCAAGAAAATAAAATTAATGACTGTCGATTTGTATTTTTTCATATTCGCTATTTTTGTTGCTTAGATTGCGGCGGTGTTAATTGGGCTTTACTATTTAAGTTGATCACATCCTTCCAAATATTTTGTATAGGCTGTGTTGATTATTTTCCAACCCATTTTCGTTTCGGTAAGCGTAAATATATCTATACCACAATGGGTGAATTTTCCATTGACTCTAAATTGGTAAGGAACCCAAGCCATTGCAATTCCGTTATGTATTTTTATATCAAAACTCAAGGGTATTTCCTCCCAAATCTCAGCTGGATTAAAAGTTAAAATATCGTCACGAAAAAACCTCATTGATATGTTACTTGATTTCATGGTATTGTTTATCGACCATATTTGACCATCAAGAAGTACTATATTTTTGTAAAGTGTAGTGTCTTGTTTATTGAGTGCCTCAAAAAATTGAGTAACTACTTTTTTGACCTTAATTTCGTTAGAATCGTTTTTATTTTGAGATAAGCCCCCGAAACTTATCATTATCCATATCATTATTAGTATTTGTCTCATAATTTTTTAGCCAATTAAAAAAGTTTGAATCACTTTATGGAATGGGAATCATAATCCACATTTACTTTTTGTTCTTACTCTTTTTAGTTTTTTGATCAAAATAAAAGTCCGTTACTAAATAGGCACAAAAGCTGGATGAAATCCCAATGAAAATTGACGGAATCTCTTCGCTCCCAAAGTAATCCCACCCTAACTTTAATAAAAACCCAGCGGCCATGGATAAAACCGCTGATTGCCAGTAATGCTTCTTTTTTACAATGGAAAAAACCGTAACCGCAAGCATCACATTCGCATAATAATCCAAAATAATCAAGGCAACTTCCAATGCAGAGTCAACAAAGTTGGCGACCACTATGGCAACCAATGCGATAAAAACCGTATAGGCTTTTGAGTAAAATAACTTCTTTTTGTTAGAGACAGATGGCACGATACGTGGCAAGATGTCTTGAGCGAAACTTACGCCTGCGTTGTTCAAAAACGTGTCTTGTGATGACATCACAACCCCAATCATGGCGATAATAAAAATACCGTATAGAATGCCCGGAAAATGATTTTGTGCAATGTGAAGTAATACTTGGTCATTATTGGCCATTTCAGGATACAAATACGCTCCTGTAGTGCCAATAAAAATCATCAATACCGTCCAGACGAAAATAAAAATACCCGACCATAAGGTAGCACTTTTAGCTACGTTATCATTTTTTGATGCCAAATATCTACTGACAATGGGTGTGTCATATCCGGAGATCGTAAAGAAAACCAAAAAAAGACCAAAAATTACCGATACACTACTTCCTTCAAAAGCGACTTGAGTTTGCTCCATTGCAAGCTGATTATAATTTTCCCACGAAAAACCATCGTTAATAACGATAAGTACAGCTAAAATCGGAATAAGAATTGCAAAATGAAGAAATTGAATAACATCGGTTTGGATGGTCGCTCGTATACCTCCAAATAAGGAATACAACATAACTATGGTGGTAATGATGAATATTGACCAAAATTTTGAAAAACCAAAAACATTGTTGATCAATTCCCCGCCGGCATAACTCATAGCCACCACCAATGCTGAGAGTGATAATAGCACCATTGTTCCTGCCATGATGATAACCACGGGATGATTGTGGGAAAGTTGACCTCCGACAATATCACCAATAGAGTAGCAATTAGTAAATTTCCTGCGAATTTTTGGGGCCAAAAACAGCGCAAAAATTATTATGGCAATTCCCATAATAGGTGCTATGAATGCCATAAACATTCCATTGTTGAATCCATTACGTGTCAATCCCAAAGTCCATCCGGGCCCTAGATAAGAGGCACAGATTGAAGCGAAGATCACAAAACTGCCTAAACCTCTATTGGCTACGGAATATTCTTCAAAATCTCCCTTCCTTCTTGTGTAAATGATAAAAGCGAAATATAAAATTCCAAAGAGAATAATAATTATTTGGTTGTTGGTCATACTAAAAATCAGTGGTTATTGGTTGGTCATATTTTCTACTCGGGGCTTTTCGGTCTTCATAGCCGAGCTACTTCGTCGAAGGAGGCCAGCAAGGATACCAAAGGCTAAGGTTTGGTAAATGAATTCATATTCATTGGTACTGATTGTTATTCTTTTTTATCACTCTGGTTATCGGAAATGATTTCATAAATTCCATTAGAAACCTTTTTTGGGCTCATAGACACATTGTTGCTAAACACAAATACTCTTATATTCTCCTTCGGATTTACCATAAAATGGCTTCTAAAGCCAACAATGTAGCCCGTATGGCTTATTAGTTCTTTGGAAAGAAAAAGGCCATAACCATAACTATCCAACTTGCCCGATGGTCCCACCTCATCTGATTCTATATAAGATGTGGACATTTTTTTTAAAGATTCCTTCTGGAGTATTGGCTGCTCATTTTCAACATAGATGTTTGTCCATTTTAGAAAATCATTTAACGTTGTCACTAAGTTGCCATCCGGCTCGGTAACGGGTAAACTAACGATGTCGTCAAGTACGTGTTTATTCTGCCCATCGTCCCATCGATATCCGATAGCTTCATCATTTGAGGCTGCATAGTCGGTTGTATGAATAAAAGAAGAATGCATTTCTAATAGCTCAAGAATGTTTTCCTTTAAGTAACGGTGATATGGTTCTCCCGTTCTATTTTGAATGATCTCTCCGAGTAGCGTATATCCTATGTTGGAATAGGAAAACTGCGAACCTGGCGGAAAATTTAATTCCTTAGACATCGCTTCCTTTATCATTCCATCTACAGTTGCTCCTAAACAGAATCCCTTCTCAACTTCATAATAATCTCGAACTACTGCATAATCTTCAATACCACTTGTATGGGATAATAGATGATGAACGGTAACACTATCCCAATTATCGGAACGATATTGAGCAGGTAGAAAATTATTGATGGATTCTTCCAGATTTATTTTATTCTGCTCTACTAGTTGCATTATTGCAGCCGCCGTAAATTGTTTGGTTATCGAAGCCACATGAAACTTAATATTGACATTGTTTTTAATTGTGTCATTAGCCATCCCATAGCCTTTGGCATGAATGACATCATTGTTTACGGCTGCAAGAACAACGCCTTTAAAATGCTCATCGTTAACCATCTTATTAATAAATGCTTCTATTGCTGGATTCGTGACCTCCTTATTAAGTTCTGTTTTTTCAGCACCTTCATTATTTACTACTTTTTTTCTTTGTTATTGCATGAAGTAATAAGAGATACAAATAAGAAAATGCTAATTGCTTTGATGTAATTCATATTTTGTTTTTCAAATGACTTGTAACGATAAGTATATGGCACTTTTTCAACGTGCTCTATGCAACTTAGCTTTTACATTTTCTATTCGATTGTTTTTACGATTTTCCCACCTTTCATTACGAATTTCACCCGAGTCAATTCGGAAATGTCATCAATTGGATTTTTCTTTGTGGCTATAAGATCTGCGATTTTACCGACCTTTATACTTCCAATTTCGTCTTCCTTCATAAGCAACTCGGCATTCACCATGGTACCGGCTCGTATTGCCTGTAAAGGTGACATTCCGAGTTCGACAAGTGCCTGGAATTCTTTGGCTGCAAAATTGGGCGGGAATCCGATATTGTCGGAACCTACACCTATTTTTACACCGTTGGCAATAGCCTTTTTATACATCTTCCAATAGCCTTCGCGGTATTTTTTCGTCAATTCATACATTTTAGACTGCGCCTTACTGTCTTTAAAAGTTTCTAGTCCGTATTCACCTACATAAACAGTAGGGATCAGAAAAACATCATGTTCTAAAAAAAGCTCGATACTTTCTTCATTCAAGAAGGTGCCGTGCTCGATGGAGCGCACCCCAAATTTTATCGCTTTATTGATGCCCTCCGTGGCATGTGCATGGGCCATAACGGGAACCCCCCTTCTTGTTGCTTCCTCAATGGCAGCAGTTAATTCCTCATCACTGAATTGGACGTTTTGCGGATTATCCCCTTCAGACATAAAAGCTCCTGTTACGAGAATCTTGATCCAGTCGCTTCCATATTTTATTTCCTCTCTTATGGCCTTTTGAATTTCATCCTTGCCATCAACAACCAGTCCCTCGGCAATAACAGTTTGTTCAGGCGCGATAAAATTGATATCACCACCCCCGCCGGTTACGGATAAATAATGCCCTGCCCCATAGATTCTAGGACCGTCGAAAAGACCGGCGTTTATGGCATCCCTGATTTCGAAATGAGCATATTGGGTATCGGCATCACCGGCTATCCGTATGGAAGTCCAACCTTCTTTAAGCCAATTTTGCACTGTTTTTAGACCCCTTAACGCATTAAATGCGGATGATCCCTTTAAGTGATTTACTTGGTAGTCGTCACCATATATCAAAGGATGCACGTGCGCATCTATTAATCCAGGAAGTATAGTGTATCCCGTTAGGTCTATTATCTTGTAGTCGGACTTTATAATGTCCTTGGTGCCAATCTCCACGATTTTTTCGCCCTGAACGACGACTACCCTATCGGTATACACCCTATCGTCTTCAGCGGTGATAAGCTTGCCACAAATGATGGCCGTTTTATCTTGGGAACGAAGTACCGTTGAAAACATTAGTACTAGAAGTGCTACTACCGATACAATTTTCATTTTTAATAGTTTAGGATGGAGTTAAGACGTTCTTTCATGGCTCGTTGCCCTATCGAATATTAGATACGACTCAGTTCTGAGTTTGTTATGTATGCTGGGGGAGATTTTAAATGTAACCAAATTTTTTCCATGCACAACATACCTTTTTTGCGCTATTTCTTCAATTGAGACGATATCGCCGACTTTAGGTCATGAGCTAGTTGGGTTACCTTTTCATTTACAGAAATATAACCTTCATAAATCCTTTTTTGGGATTTTAGTATGTTCCTAAATTTTCTTTGATTAAGCAATTCATTAACTGCATCAGGATCAACTTCACCTGTATCGACGAAAGGGATATACTCCAGTATATATGGGTCTATATTCTCACCTACAAACTTTTCGTGCCAGGTATTGGCATCTCTAATACTGGCCAGTTCGTATTCATAAAATGACGTAATTTGTTTGCGTAATTCTTTAGATTGGATTAGGCGGATTTTTTTCTTCTTTTAGCGCTACATAAATAGTGGTAAACTCCTTTGACTTGATCTCGTCACTAACTGCAAATACAATGTACACTTGTTCTTCGGCTGAACCAACACTGTCTTTATAGTTGTTTATAGCTAATAACTTTTTTTGCTTGTCTTTTTTTCTGTTTCTAAAAACTGAAGGTTCTCATTCAATTCTTCAATCATGGCATGCAAAGCAATGTTTAGTTCTTTTCTTTCAATTCTAATATCGTTCCAATTATTGATTTGAAGGGCAATTAAAATACCAATGATGACTAAAAGTATTTCGCCAATGGCATATTTCAGGTACTTCCCTGTTTTTCCTTCTGACAGCAGATTCTGTCTAATTTTTCTAAAGAATTTTATCATTGGTTATTGATTACCGGTTGGTTTTATTGGCTACAACAATTGGATAGCTCCATCAATCTTATTTCACTTATGTGTCTTGGTTAATAATCGTGTATTTGAACTTTAGTCCCGATACCAATCGGGAATGACAAGAGCTTTTCATAGGAGGCTTCGTTGGCATTAGTATTTTTTATCTTTCTCGAAAACACTTTTGGGAATATGCATGGTTACTAGCATATGCGGTAAATCAACTACTTCCGCAATTTTTAAATCTCCAATAAGTGAACAAAGCATATAAGCCTCTTCCCATGATATATCATATGTTTTTGAAATATGTTCTACCATATATCGGGTAGCTTTTTTAGCTGCTTCGTCTATACTTGTACCAAAACCTGTTGTCGCATAATAATCTTTTGATTCATATTCGGGCTCTGCTATTTTTTTATCCTTTATGATACTTAATCGAAATCGTATTCGCATATCACATTCTACGGCCGTCCCAACAACTTCACCAAGACCTTGCACCGCATGTGTGTCCCCAATTGAAAATAATGCACCTTTTACAAAAACAGGAAAGTATGCGGTAATTCCTTTAACCAAATTTGGGTCATCCATATTTCCACCATTTGCTCTTGGTGGAATAGTCGTTAACATTTCTTCCGTATTTGGTGCTACCCCCATGACTCCGGGAAACGGCTTCATAGGTATACTAATGTTTTCGGAAAAGTGTACAAGATTATTTTCTTTATCCAGTTTATAAGTTTTAAATCCTTTGGCATCGGTTTCACCGGCTAAAAACCCAAATTCTGGTCCCATACCAGTCCATCCCCAATCTCCAGGTTCCAAGTCCAGTAACTCAACGGCTAAAACATCACCAACTTCCGCTCCCTCAACGTATATGGGTCCTGTTAAGGTGTGGACTTTACCCATATCTACTTTCTCAAAATCATCTAGTGTAGAATTTACATTCAATTGTCCTCCAGTTGCTTCTTTGGTAAAAGCCTCAACAACACTTCCATTTGGAACTTTGATTTGATAAGGAATAGCGCTACTGAATTTATTATGGTTTTTTTCAACTGAAATTGTAAAATCAGGTTCTGGAATCGATTCCGTAACGGCTGATTGACTTACGTCAGCCTTTTCTTCGCATCCGAAAGTTGCAATTAGAAACAAACAAGTTAGTACTCTTTTCATACTGGTTTAGTATTTAGTTATCAATATGCTGTATGTCTTTAATCAGTCTCTCCGCCCCTAAAGCTGATTTGGATTTTTGATACATAGATGAATCATTCCTTTTGCCCAAAATAAGGTCTGCAGCAACTAGTCCGTAGGCTAGAGAGCCTTTTGCTCCAACACCTGACATTCCTCCAATAAGTACAAAACTGGAATCAATTTCCGTTTCATTTTTTAGTGCGTGACTTACATAAGGTATTTCAGATGGCGTTAAAGAATACACGCACGAATAACCCCGAACATATTCCAAATCTGAAAATTTTACGGGTAAATCTAGTTTCACTAAATAATCTGCTGTATTCTCTTTGCTCCACTTAATTTCTTGCGTAGTTAAATCCATTGACCATACTTTATCCAAATCCTCAATGTCCGTTCGCAAAAAATGTCCGCCAACCTTTAATAATGGATTGTCTTTTTCATCATATTCTTCAATCATGGAATAGAATATTTCAGAATTTAGATATGCAACCGGATAAGATTCTTGAAGTTTTTTCTTCTGGTCGATTGTAAACATGGCGTATTTATCCGAATCGATTTTTAAAAATGATAGGAATAATCGTTTTGGACTTATTAAACTGTCAAAATAAGGGGCTATATCTTTTACTAAAGTTCCATTATAGGGCCCGGCTGCAGCAATGACTTTTTTGCTCAAAATGGTTTTGTTTGTACCGGTTTTAGTGTCTTTAATATTGATTTCATAAATACCATCCTCTTTTTTTATACTGGTAACCTTCTGATTATAGTCTATTCTATTTCCAGATTTACGTATTCCCTGATGTAGTTTTTCAATTAAAACTTTCGGATTAAGGGTACCCGAATATGGTTCAAACTCTCGAATCACCATCATGGTATCGGAAATTTTCATTCCAAACTTTTCTTTGGCTTCTTCTGAATTTGATGCATATTCATATTTAACGGGCTGTCCGTTTAACAATTCTTCAACTTCATTTAATTGGGATTTAGAATACATGTAGGTTACCGGGGAAGTTGTATAGATTTCTTCCATAGCGTGTAATTCTTCCAATTCCCCTTCGTTTAAAAAATCAATCAAATCTTTGGTTTCACTAACCGAGGTCTGTTGTAGAAATGAAAAAATATCCTGATTTGGCCCAAGGCTTCTTGAAATCCGTGTTTCGCCGAAACTAGAACCAAAAGTATAAATCGAGTCTTGTTGCTCAACCAATAAAACATTTTGTCCATATTTTGATAACTCCCATGCCGTAGAACTCCCCATTAGTCCACCACCAATAACTACTACGTTTTCTATCTTATCAGAAGTTTTACATGATACTAATGCGAGTGAAAAAAATAGTATTAGGATTAACTTTTTCATTTTTGGATATTAATGCCAACAATTGGATAGCATCATTGATGCATTTCCACTTTGGTGTTTAAGGGAATACTCCTTTGATTGAACTTTAATCCCGATACCTATAGGGGAAGGACTAGGGCTTTTCATAGGATACGTTGTTATGCTCAATTTTTTTAATCTTCCTATGCGTTGTCCTTGTTGAACGGACATAGCACTAAGTCTATTTTTTCAAAAATCAAGAGTACCGTAGATCCGCCATATGCAAAATGCCCTAGTTTTTCCCCTTTATATATTGGTATTGGGTTCGCGTCATTGATTTTTTTGTATGCTGTTTCAAAGACTACCGAACCTACGGTCTGTAATCCGATCGGTACCATTGCCACGTAACCATAGGCTGCTGTCTTTATGATAAAATAGCCATGTCTGAAATTTTCAAAAACACTGTAATCCTTATTATATCCGACATTTCCATTATTTATCATAGCTAACATATCGGGCATACCGAAGTATCTATCCCCGACAGCTTCATTAGATTCAACGATACTTCCTGAAATTGGCGCATGATAGTGATGATAGTTGTCTGGCATTAAAAATACAGCCATTGCTGTGCCGCCAATAAACTTTTTAGCATAGTCCGAATTATCCAAAAGGGCGTTTAGGCTCATGGTCATTCTGCCTTTGGTAGATATTTCGGAATCCAATTGCAATTCATTTGCTATCATGTTTATAACTCCATCTGCAGGTGAAACAAGCACAGAATTATCAGCAACACCATCAATAGGTCTTGCTCCCGGTTTTAGGTCTCTTTTAAAGAATGCATTAAATGACTTAAAACCTTCCGGTGGTAAAACAAAATCTTCATTTCCAAGCTCTTTGTCAGCCAGCCATTCCTCAATTATTTTTGCAGACGCTGGGCTATCCATGAACTTTCCGCGTTGTTCAACGAATGAGTTGGTCCAACTTAGACCTGGCTCTTCAAGAATAAATTTCATTCCGCTTGGGTTTTTGTAATACAGAAAAGTAAATTTTAAAATTCTGTCTAAACCATTGTGGGTGTTCGGTAAAAAGTAGAACCAGTCATTGAAAAAATCCCCTAAATCATCAATGTTCTTATTTTTCCATGGGTTTCCTGTACCGTCTGGCAAATCACGGACATTTTCAAACATTGAATCTACCGTATTCTTGAACTCTTGGTCATTGGTGTACAGTGATTTCAATTGCGCCACCGGGGGGCTGTCCGTTTGGGCAATTGCACATAATCCAAAAAAGGATATTGCGATTAAACAAAGAAGAACTTTTAGTTTTTTCATTTGATTGGTTTGTATTGCCAAAAAGGAGTTTGGATACAACTAGGTGTGTTGTTGAAGCATCTAACTTAATGAATATAAATAGAATATGGCCCTGATAGTTAATGGGACACGAAGATTTTTGTCGGAAGTGGTAAAATAGCCATTACCTATAGCCATCCTGCTGTATGCCGTTTTTTAATCCAAATCAATTTCAATATAAGCTTGCTCATGCGGCTTTCCCGGAGCAATTATAAATTTGGGGGCTTTTGAAAGTTCATAAATTACACTGGCGTAGGTCGAATTATTGCTAACTACGTCATTGCCATCGTTATCCCTTGAACGAAGAACGTCTTTAATAGCATCAATTCGAATATTCGTAGTGTTCTCCGAAAATCTTTTTTGAAACGATTTGATACGTTGGCATTCATACAATCCCTCTTCGATGGTCTTATCATTCTTTTCCAATTGTGCGAGATAGCTTGTATTAAAATCGGTATTGCTCATCGGATGGTTGGTATGATACGTGAACATTGCGTTTTCAAACGGTCGGAATTCAACTACTTTGTTCGCCGAACATTCCAAACTATATACCTTTTCCGAACCACCGATAATATAATTTTGGCCCGAAGCATGGGGTATTTCATTTATAAAATTCAAAGCCTCTTTTTGTGTGTTTTTATCTAAAACAGCACGCACAACAAAAGATACGGGCAATCCAGTCTTACTATAGTCCAATTGCATTAATGTATTGCAATTTATGGACACTGATTTATTGTTCATTCCCGTAATGCCTATGTGCCCTGGAATAGTAAGCACCATAGTTTGCTTATCCGAATTTGGTTCACTGATCTTGATCACTGTTTGAAAGCCATGATAAAACTCGGGGATATCCATATTTTGGGCTGTAAGGCTCGGTTTGTCGTTTCTTTTGTTTACGCCAAAGGAGCTACAACTGTGCGCCAAAATATCCTTTGTATTAAACCAATACTCATCTCCTAATTGATGCATAAAGATGGTTTCCATCCATTCCGGAACCATCTGAAATTCCTTGTAATTCCTTCATTATTTCCGGCATCCATTTTTGAACAGCGGTTTTATAATCGGTTTGCTCTAAAAACTTCGCAATAAATAGGTCTGGCTCCTGCTTAGTGGTCTGCGCTATCTCCTTTTTGAACAAACGTATTACTTCCTGTATTTCCTTCTTTAACACTTTGCCATGCATTAAACCACGTTCGTAAGGCGTTCCGTTTAGCTCAATATATCTAAGTTTTCCATTAGCAAGTAATTCAACCTCCTGTGTTTCATTTTGAGCAATAGCGACCTTCTGTTTTTGTTTGCCATCAGTAAGGCAGGAGTAAAGAAAGATGTTCGATAAAAGAAGTAATAAGATCTTATTTTTCATTGCTATTGCGTATTCATCGGCGTATACATCGTTTGCTATATAAAACTAAAACATAACAAAGGGATTGTTTCATAAAATTCTAGTGGCGTGTCGACTTCCTGTCATAATAGTGAGTGTGATTATTAGCTAATATAGGAATATATAGTTTGATTATAACCAATTTATTTGAGCTATCGGTTACCACTTTTGGAGCCTCATAATCGGACGTTTTAGGGGACAATCTAACGAAAGTGAGAAACGTTGGCAGGAAGTGTTTTAAATGTGGTCTCTTTTAATAGTTTCATTAATTCACCTTTTATGGGGCACTTCTAACAAGGTAATATGGCTAGATGTTTATCCCATCGACATATATTTTAAATATGTCGAAATTTTTGGGTTTTATCGACATATTCAACAAATACGACAACTAGCCATTCCCAAATGCAGCTGCCATTAATTCTTGCTCCGCCCTTGGAATTCCGATTTTATTGGCAATTCTCTTCCATTGTGCAACTGAGTTTAGAACTTCTTTGATTATAGTATCCATTTGTTTATCGTCCAAACGAAAGTACTCTCCTACACTTTTGGCCAACTTCAAATCCAAAGAGTTGTTCTCCATATCAATGTTTAGTGCTAGTCCGTCTTTGTCTATTGATGGGTTAATATCATAAGCGGGAGAAAGTATCCAGCCTTTTGGTGTCAAAATAAATCCATGGTTCCGCAAATGGTCATCCGTATTTGAAACCGCAATATTAAAAACAATCCTGCGCCATAATTGGTGCAAGTTTTTATCAATGTTTACCCCATTAGTTTGGATGAACTCGGCAATGTCCAGATAACTTGCTGGGCTATCTCGTATAGTATCCTCGTTATTCCCGGTCATGGTCATTGCGGAGGAGAAATGGATGCGCTCCCTTTCTACCCTATCAAAACGTTGTGTAAAAAACGTATGATAGTTTCCAGCTATCCTTTCAATCCTTGAAGATGCCATTTCGATACCACAATTTACCGCTAATCGATATGTCAAAAATTCCCATGCCCCTTTATCTATAGTATCATTTTTGGATGGAAATTTTGCTATCCATAGGTTTCCGTGTTCATCTAAAATATTGGCTTTGGGTCTGGCGCCTCCTAACGAGGACCCAGGAGCCATGAGAACGGCCAGCCATTTGCCTACTTCATCATTGTCCGTATCGTTTTCAAAATTCTTGGCTGCTTCTTGAAGTTCTCTAACCGATGACCAAGGTGGGGTCGGATTGTCTTCACTATTATCCAAAAATGGGCCATCGGGGTCGATTTTAAAACGTAAAGCGCCCATTCGACTTTCGTCATATACTCCTAATAAATAATCAATTTCATATAATGTAGGGGCTTTTTTGTCCTGCTCCCTTGCTTCTTGGGCTGCTCGTCTTTTCATTAGGGTTCGCCCCCACGTATCGGGCATACTATCCAAGAATACCCCAAAGTTTTCTTTGTTATTTGGGTACTGCGGACCTGAATAAAATTGGATATCCGGGTCTAACAATAGCTGTTGTTCCGATTTTATCCAATCCTTATCGTATTCGAAACTAAAGGCTTTTTTCCCTTTGGCATAATGAGCCGCAAGAATACCTATCATCTTAGCTTCTGGCATTCCTTGCCAATGTGCATACACGTATATGTCAAATTTACCTTGTGCCATTCCTCCCTTTTATAATAAATCCAAGTCCTGTAGTTTTCTTCCGAATTCGTCATCTGTTGCCAACTTCAAGAAATCATCTTGCAAACTTAGTGCAATCAGAACATTAAAATAGGATCCGATCGCGACCTTCGAATTTCCTTTTTCGATTTCGTAAAGGGTTCGTCTATTTATCCCGGCCCTTTCCGATACCTGAATGGTATTAAGCTTTCTACGCTTACGGGCAAGTTTGATATTTTCCCCTACTTGCTCCATTATCTTTTGATATTTTGGGAATAGGACAGCTTTCTTATTTTTCATTTTGGGTAATATTTTTCCCAAATATACTCTTTTTGGGTATAATAATGCTCATTTTAATGAAAAATTATTTTAACAATCAACGAATACTCATCTTTTAAAAAGAGTTTATAGGATAAACTTCCACGCTTATTTGTAACAGAGTAAGGGTAATTTCTTCATTTTTTTGTAACAAAGTCAGGGTAAATATTGTACTAAAATGAGCCTAGCGTACTATACCAATATTAGCCCTGTATGCGAAATATCTCAAAAAGTTATATTGAAACATGACAATTCATAACCTTTTTCTTCCTTCCCCCTATCCACAAAAAGTGCCCATAAGGGCACTAATTCCCATTGACTAAACACATTGATTTATTCATATTTGAATGGTAATTTCTGTTTGGGGTAAGTCCGTCCCAAATCTTACCTTAAAACTTTGCGCATGGATCCTGTCCGGTTTTTGTAGCGATTCCGGCAGATTAGCGTTAAGCAAAAACCGGATAGGGCGCACCCCTACTCTCGATTTGGAACGCTGTCCTGCTTTTTGGCCCACCTTTGAAAATCCCTGTAGATGACTTCGTGATCTTCAAAATAGCCCCTTGCCCGGCCAAGGCCTTCCTGTCTAGCTGTACTTACAGCATCCTGCATTTTAAGTTCATAGTTGATATAATAGTAGCCGAAATAACTGAACGCAATGGTATTGATAATTACATAGATATAGAACAACGCAAGCTCCCATTTTGGCGTCCATCTGGACTTCTCAATTTTTTCAAGGACTTCCTCCATCCGTTCTTCGTAGGAATCCTTTGTGCGGTTCTGAAGCCTTAAGAATTCCTTGATTTGGAATTCTAGATGAGATGTATCCATTTTGATTTCTGTGTCATCATACTTTTTAGAAAGTTCTTCCAGTTTTCCAATGGAATTGTTGAACCCCGATATTTCTTGGGTAAGAACTTCCATAATTTCGTCCAGCTTTGCCATAGTATTACATTTCCATTCCTAATCCAATCGATTTTTTAACGGCCATTTTGATGGCCTTTTTTGCAATCGCCATCGCAAAGTTGGGCGATACGCCTACAGTTTTTCCAAGTAGCTTTAGGGAGTTGTCCTTTCCAATTTTTTGAGCGACGATTTCGTCAAACCCGATCCGCTCTGCAATCCTTCCCATGGACATCGAACGGTGCACATCGCTTCCTTTCAGATTGTGGCCTTTGTATTCAAAGCGGAAACCCTGTAACAGATTTGACTTATTAATACTTGGTATAACTTCTACATCCCTTTGTTTCATCTGCTTGATGTATTGATCAAAATCCTTGGGTCTCATTTCCGTCATGACCTTTTCATGTATCTCCTTGATTTCCGCCCGTATATCCTTAATCTTGTCCAGTTTCTGTTGTTGCACTTCCCTGACCGTTGTCATGCCCAATTGCCTTGCTACCTTTTCGGCAGCGAGTTGGCTCCGTTTTCCGATATAGTTGTCCCTATAAGCTTTTCCCTCAAAATTTATCCGGTTCACGTATAAATGGATATGTATATGCCTCATGTTCCGATGGACAAATGCAATGGCCTGTCGTTCCTCTAATCTCATTTCCTTGACGAACCGTTCCGTGATTTCCCTTAGTTCCTTTTCCCTGAATTCCCGACCATCTTCTATGGTGGGACTCAACACAAAACTCATGGTGTTCTTTTCACATTTATGGTTCTGCATTTGTATAATCTTGAATTCCTGTGTAATCTCCTTGGGATTGTCCCCTGACAGATGTTGCCTATAGACCACTTCGGCATCCTTTTCTTGATCCCATCCATAGCCCATGGAGGCTCCCGTATGCGATATGGATTTTCCCAAGCCTATCATTTCCGGAAACTCAAAAGGTGATTGCGTATCTCATTTGCCAAATGCACCACTTCATCGGCCAGTTTCGGGTTGCGTTTTCGGTACATGTTCCCGATGCGCTTAAAGTTGACTTCGTACTTGGTCAGCATCTTGTACATCTCTATTTGTTCTTGGGTCAAACGCTCGATAATCCTATCATCAAAAGCAGCACGGCGACAATACTCGCTTATGGAAAGTCCACTCCTATCGGCCTTGACCCTAAGCAGTTTCTTCTCATAAATAGAACATCTAAATTGTACAAACTCCTTTTTCACTTTTGGTATTTCTTAAATCTTAAAACCGTCCCTTTTTGAATTAATCCTAATCAAACTTCAACTTTAAATTATATATCGAAAACCCAATTAACAGTTCCTATTCTTTTGCGACCCATCGGGAGCAAAAGCGAGATTTGTCATGACAATGACACATCTCGAATTATTACTTACTAATAATAATTGGTTACTATATTCATTTATATAATTTCTGTATTCATATACTATTCTTAATCATTTTCTCGATTAAAAATTGATATTCAGTATTGAATTATTTTTTCTTTTTAGGTGTAAATTTTTTATCAAATTGCCTATCCAAATAATCATCGGTTAAATTAGGTTCGCCCAACAGCCAGGCATCGATAATATCCTTGTCGAAGAATTTTTGGCGGATGTGTTTGTTGCCGCCCATGGGTATCAAACGCAATTGGGTCAGTTTATAGATCTTGCTTTTTGAGAGTCCTGTGTAGGCCACAAGGTCATCTACGTTCATCACTTTCTTCTGATGGGAAAGAAGTCCCTTGATATCCTTTAGGAGTTCTATCATGTCGTTTTCCGTTTCCATAGTTACAAGCTTTAAAAGCAGCCTCAAAAGCGGCCACTTGTGTTACAAATGTGCGATGCAATGTAAATGGATGAAAGCAGATGGAAGGGCGAAAAGGGGAAATCTCCCCCTAAGATTTTTTAAATATCCCCAAAAAGTCGAAGAACGAGTCTATTAGTTCTTCAGTTTCTCTTGTTAAAGGGTTTTTATTATAACTTTTTGAAAGCTTCTTGGCGGAAATTAACTCCCCTTTATTGTAGATTTTCTCGGAGCGTTCAAAAGTTGATAGATGTAGTCCTTTTTTAAACGGCTTGAATTTTTCCAATATGTACTTTAGTTCGGCCTGGGTGCAATTGAAATGTAGCATGGATTCATGGTCGTCGAAATCGTACACCAGAACATTGTAGAAATGTTCGAATTCGTTCCGGTTTTCGTCCAAAAATTCATAACTAATCAATGAATTATATATCCTCCTCAGGATATGTTGGTTGAAATCCATATGGAAACCGACCAGTCTCATCGAAGGGTTCCTATATCGTTTTCTTAATTTGTCCTTATAGGCATCCGATATTAAAAGACTGAATGTAACAATGATGAACAGAACTATCGGAACCAGCGCAAGCCATAATTTTCCATAATCCCTGTACAGGTCGAATGCCGTATACAGAAAAAATATCCCGAAAAGAACCAGCCCGAATATAAGACCGTTGTTCCCCCTTTTCATAAAAGTGGCATAGTCCTCGTTGACCTTGGCTTTCTTTTCGTTCAAGGTCATAAGCCAATCGGCGATATGGTCTATTATCTTTTTCACTATCCTAAAGCTTGATTTCAAGATAGTTAAAAGAAATTATACCGCTTTTCATTTTCGATGTCATGGGTCATAAATTGGACAGAAGTATCCAATGTTTTTGTGGGTAGGGGAAGGAAAGGTCAAGCGGCCCTTCGCCACTTGTTCTTTCGCGCGGCACCGAGGGGGTCGGAAAAACCGGAACGGAAAGACTTCCCAGACGGACCGGTGAAACGTGTCCGTATGGGGAGGATTGAAGTGGAAGAGTTTGCCGACTTCCGCAGGGGCTTGAATCTAGGGTATTGGTCTCTTTGTCAAGCCATGAATTCGCTTCATCGCTGGCCCGCATTTTCTTCGAGGGCCACGCGTAAAATTTAAAATGTCAATACCTGCCCGTTGTTATTGTTAGTCACTAAATTCGTAAAAGTAATCGCTTTAGGGCTATGACTTTTTCCATAACACCCCTGATTTCATTCATTCTCTTTTGCGCGTATTGATAGCTTGGATAACCCTCACATTCTTGAAAATTCTTACTAGTAGATTCGAGTGAATCTAAAATGAAGTTCAGGTCTAAAATGGTTTATTCGTCCTTCATAATACTTGAAATTTGGGTGTGTTAACCGACAAAATCATGTGGTTCTGCCTTTCGGGAAAGGTGCTTATAATAGCGATCCAGTAAGTAATTAGCACCATCGCTTTTTAACCGCATTATTCGTTTAATACCAAAGTTGAATTTGTCACCGGAATAAACTGTCGCTTTGCCAATATTGTGTAAAGGGGCTAATTTACAACCTACTGAACTCAAAACCTTTTGTTTAGTTGCATTGTTCAAAGCTGCTAGTTTTGGAGTTAACTCTAAAATTTGTTTATTCTTTTTAGTATAGTATTTCAAAAGCTTTTCATATCTCATTTCCCATGCTGCACTCACCAAATCGGTATCAAATTTATTTGCGGAGAGGTTAATGTTTGCCTTACCATTTGAATTAAATACTGTAAGATCTAGGGCGTCCAGATCAACTCGATATTCGCTATTGAAGTATACAATACCCACGTTCTTTTTGCCCTCAATAAAATATTCCAGTTTGAATTTATTCGCATAATAATGCATTAACATTCCCGATTTCTTGAAATGTGATTCAATTTCCTTTTCAAGATTGTCCAATGAAAAAGTATTCAATTTTAGTAACATTGCTGTCTTAGCAGCCCTAACACCTCCACTTCCTCCCTTACTGGTACGCATCATTAGATCGCATTCTTGCGCTACAAGAATGTAAAGCCCTTTACCACTCCCCTCGTAGATTTCAAATACATCCCCATTTTCAAGCGGCAGGTGTAGTTCATTGATTTGGTTTCCTGGATGATAGATATCGTGATGTCGTAACGTTAATTTTTCCTTGTACGGTTGGTGATTGGCTGGGACATTAAATGTGATGTCACTTAACTCCTTTGCCCGTTTTATTGCTGGATTTACACCTTTGGCAAACTTCTTCCTGACCATCAACTCCTTGATTTTTTGGTCATAAAGGTTATTTGCAATTCGCATTAGGGTATTTACCTCCCAAACACCCTCTCCATATGAACTTCGCAATATTGTATGATCAAAGTCGTAGGTGTCTAATCTATTTAGTTTGTTTATAACTTCTTTATAGGCTTCTTCTATAATTTCGGTAGCTTTTTCTTTTATATCCTCACAATGTTCATTCAAAAAGGTCTTTTTAATGCCATCGCATAGCTTTTCAGGATAATTGATGCGCTTTTTGGTTAAGGCAAAGAAGTCATTTTTTCTTAAAACACCATTGGATTTCTCCACAATTTTGTCTCTTTCGGGAAGCTCTTTCGAAACCTCAGAAATTAGATGCGTTATCAGCGCACACACGATGTTCTTACCAGCTTTTGATTTTCTCGCTGATAGAATTAAATCCGTACCTGTTGTTGCCCCGCTTCTAAAGCGTTCCCCTTGGGCATACTTTAATTCTAGATCAAAGAGAATCAATACCTTTTTCTGGTTGGACTGATATTTTTTTCAATAGTTGCAAATAGATTATCCCAATTATCAGGACTTACAGTATGTAGCGTGCCAGCAGGAAAGTAGGATTTTAATTTGCTGGTTCGATCATAATCAACACTGTCAAAGCTGACTTTATCGACTTTTGAAATAATTTCACTTTGGGATTCTTTGCTTAGTGTTCTCCAGTGTTTTTCTAGCTCATCTCCAAAAACATCTACATCCGGTACGTTAGTCTTAACTCCTTGGCCAAATATTTCTTTGAGTGCTTCTTGATTCTTTGCTTCATATAAATCTTTTGAATGACTTAAGATAGCTGGCAATGGATTGTAATCAAATAAATCATCTACATAGTAGACCTCTTCAATATGCATCAAATCAAGCAGTTGATTTAACTTTTCAGGCGCACTTAGTTCCGGTATTGCAGTTGGTTTAGCTAACATATTTTTGTTTGCATTTTTTCATTAGGGAATGACCGCAGCCATGTTTAGTTGAAAGATGTACCTTCTTCCAGCTTCGTTTTTTTGTTTAGTAGCAGTATTTCACAGCCTTCAGATTCCAGCATTTGCTGTACAATGAACAAGCCGAGTCCCCTACCTATTTTTTTAGGTTTAGTGGTGATAAATGGCTGAAATATCCGGTCTTCAACAGTTGGATCTATACCGCTTCCATTATCATAAACCTGAATGACGGGTTCACGAATTTCAAGGGTAATCTCTGGTAAGAATTGGGGTTCTCTCTTCTTTTTCTGTAAAAGCCAGTATTCTGAATTAATTATAATGTTATCAAGTATCTGGACCATCTTTCCTTTGTTAATGTTCAAATTGAAATCTGTCCCTTTATGTATTACCACAACCTTAATCTGTTTATCAAACCGATCTATGTAAAACTCTTTGGTTTCTTCAATCAGGTCCGCAACGGCAATAATCTCCCTACTTTCCCTCACATACTTCAATGACGGCGCAAGATGACTCAATTGCTTTTTGAATGACTTAGAAGCTCCCTTCACATGCTCAATAAAAAGCTTTACAGCCTGTATTCCATCAATAGTTAACTGACTCCTTATATGTTTACTAACTCGGTCAGTTTCGATTTCCAGCCTATCTAGAATGTTTGATAATTGATGAGATAGTGCTTCTGCCGTTAAGCCTAATCCTGCTAATTGTGAAAAGTCCGTTAACTGTTCCTGCAAACCCTCTATTTGCGGCTGTAAAAACTCGACATGTTTATCCAGAAGCTTTGCTTCTTCCAGCAAGCCTTCAACCTCTTCTAAATTACGGCTGGCCTGTTCTAGCAAACTCATGACCTCGTTTAACAAAGCCCTTTCATTTTCTCCAATACCTTTTTTTGAAAATTGCTCACTTGCCTTTATATGTAAGTCGCTGATTTTCTTGCGCGTATTTTGCGTCTTAATGGTAGATTTGTGTGCCTTTTCAGAGGCTTTTTTAAGACTTGTAAAGGATTCGCTTATCGATAATATATTGCCTGCTTCCTTGGCGACTTTTGATCGATAATCATTTAAGCTTCTTCGAGTACTCTCCAAAGTATCATTAATACGCTCTACGATTTCACCCATAAAGCGGTGAAAATTTCGGGAATAGGGACTGTCCATAAAACCTTCGCGATCTGTCTTCTCCCTAAGGTTGCTATTCTCCTTCGCTGTAATTGCAACATAACCAATTACGTTGCCAGGGCGTAGGCCATAGATTGAACTACCAGAAGTTGCTCCTTGTGATAGTTTAAGCCAATCCTGTCCGTCTATACCATACGGTTTTATTCCGAAACCATCTCTAAAAACACGAATTCCGACCTGGTTTTGCACAATGCGTTTAAATTCCGACAATGAGTCAAACGCTTGATTAATAGTATCAGAGTCTTTGAAAAAGAAATCGTCTATTTCTCCATTGAACTCACCTGGATGAGCTAGTGATAATCTATCTGGTTTACTATCATCCTTTATAATCCATGATACTTTTGAAATATCAGCTAAAGATTTCTCTATCGTAAAAGTAAAAAGCTGACCTTTTTTGCCTGAATACTCAACGTTGGTAAGATGATATTTTTTGTTATTTTTCGGGTCAGTTAGAAAACTGAAGAAGTTTGCCCCATTATCAGGCATAATATTTTGCTCATAAAATTTTAAAGCATCTCCTCCTCCTCCTGCCAGTTTGCGCAGTTTTACTTCTCCAGTTAGCATTAGTTTGTCTTCTGTTATTTTATAAGTATAACTTGAGACACTATTCTGTCTAACCCTTTCACTTAGTTCATCAAGGTCTTCATTTTTACCGTTCAGCTTTAGATAAACATCGAAAATTCGTTTTTCCTTAAAAGGGAAAACCATTTGCGAAATTTGTCCTCTGAACCTATCCCACGAACTGCCCTTCCATTTTTGTGGATCTCGAAGCTTGGTTATGACTAGCTTTGTTCCTTGTTCATTCTTGACTTTTTTATTATAGCCCAAATGTAAAGGGACCGATGTTAAAGAAACATCATCCTTAAATTCAGACCAATCAAATGCTACATGGTTACTTTTTTCTTTCCCTTGTTGCCCTGTAAACATTTCGAGACGGTCACCCAATTTCTGCGTACTTAGACGCCCTACCCCTTTTCGCCTAAGGGTGTTCTTTCTTTTGGTGTGGTATGTCCTTCCAGTTTGAATTGCTTTTTGAATGACAATGATATTTTCATCCACTTGTCGCGTATGTCGCTTTCCGACATACCAAATCCATCATCATGAATAACAATATAGCCTGGTAAAGTATTTTTATAAAAGCAATCTGGATTTGCATACTTGTCATTCGTATTTACTTCCACAATTACCCAATCGGCATCAGCATCGTAGGCATTTTTCACCAACTCCATAATGGCTGTCACTTCGTCTGTGACCAGTTCTTCCCCTAATTGCCTGATTACTGCGGCACTAATATCGAAATGCGGTTTTTCAGCCAAGTTTTCTAAAGATTAAAATGTCCTCAGTATTTATTAGTGCCGAAATAGAGTTTCGCTTTGCCATTCGCTTCCGAATTATTTCCCGTTCCACTGTTGACACCAACTTTCCCTGTTTTTTTCAATTAATTCTGTAATAATAGCAGCGTTCGGAATTTCTATCCCTCCAACTCTGCGATTGCCTACCGTCCAAATTTGATAACTATTAGGCTTCATCACCTCAAATATATTCGCAATTGTTTGATTCAGGTCAAGCAAAAAAGCATCTACCTTTTTTACAAGTGAATCATTAACCTTTTCTATGGCTTTACGAGTCCTCAGGAAAGATGGGCTTTGTTTACATAGTTCGTCAACTTTTTCCGAATCAATTTCGGTCAATTTTCCGCCAAGAGAACGTGAATCAATTTCCAAAGTGGTTCTCAAAAAATCTTCAGTAGCCTTGGCGTCAATATCATTTAAATCAATCCATTGCAAAGGAAGATAGGAATATTGACCGTAGGTTACAGTAGTTTTATTATCGCCATATGGCGGTGAGGTGACCAGCAAATCGTAAAATGGCTCTTTGGTTGGGCAATATATACTGGCTTTGGAATCTTCGATTCTAATATGCACTTCTGCTCGATAGGATTCTTGGACTAGCTGTCCAGAATTAGCTAAAAGTACAGTATGAGCTTCGTAGTCTTCCAAAGTCTTATCTAAGTGAAGTGCAAAGACATCAATTGCCGAAAAAACACGCCTATCTATTTCATCCTCTGGTCGAATATGCAATTTGAAAGTGGATGTTCGATCATTAGAAGAAACCCTCACTGTCTCGGCCAGCACTACCCAAAAAAAACGTCTGACATTTAGATTTTCTTCTTCACGAATTCCACGAACAATTTTTGATAATTCTTGCTGTGTTACTGGCTTAAACCACTTGTTAATTCCTTTAAATTCTTTTTCAATTTTGTCATTTTTGTCAGACTCAATGCGCTTCATCAAATGCATGGCTTGTTGCTTTGCTCCTTCAACTAGAAATGGGCCTGTTCTCACTTTTGAAATCAATACCGCCAATGGGTTTATATCCTGCCCGTAGCAGTTCAACCCATTTTCCATTGAGGCAACCAGGGTTGTAGCCGAACCCATCATTGGATCAATCATATTCTTGGTTCCCTTTACTACAGATGAAACAATATCTATCAATTTTTTCTGAACAGCTGGAACCATCATGGCCGGATATTGAAAAAAACTGTGGCAATACTCCCTACGGTTAGAGTCTGGACAAGTCCAAACATCAGAGTTTTCTGCAGTAGCGTGTTCAATTTCTTTAACAAGTAGTTGATCTGTTTCTTCAGGTGTGAGCCCCTTTTCTACTCTTGAAATTGATTTAACGCTTTTTTTATTAATGGCATATTTATCTGTGATTCACAATGTAACAAAAATACACTTTAATAATATATACCAGTCTTAGAATGTCTCAAACTAAACGACCTGGGCTTACTAGTGAAGAAGTATGAGGCCCTCAGGAGCGCGTCAAAATATAAAGCTATTAAAATTTGAATTTTTATATCATTATGCACCTTTTCCCTACGCTTCGAACAGCAATAAAAGTGTTCCATTACATTTTTAAAGAAGTTTTATAGAATAAATTTCTCAGATGATACCATATAAACTTTTTTTCCGAAGCTTAAGTTAAAGAACGTAAGACATTAAAGTACAACCTAAGAAACTTCCTCGGCTCTATCACTCTTTTCCCTCATGTGCGCCATCAAATTCTGCATATCCTCCCCCACCTTCTTCTCAACCACTCTTGCATAAATTTGGGTTGTAGACAACTTTGTATGCCCTAAAAGCTTTGAAACTGTTTCAATAGGGACTCCATTTGAAAGTGTAATTGCTGTTGCAAAAGTATGCCGCGCCACATGAAAGGTTACTTTTTTACGAATACCACAGACTTTTGCTATATCCTTTAATGTCCGGTTAATCATTGGGTTGCTATACAAGGGTAGCAATCGGCCACTTTCGTATAAATCAGGGTCATCTTTATATTTATCTATGATTTCCTTTGCCTTGGGTAGCAAAGGAATTTTTAAAGGTTCATCAGTCTTTGTTCTTTTTGTATACAGCCAATCGTTACCATCCATACCCTTTACCAAATGGTCGGCTTTTAATTCTTGTACGTCAATAAAAGACAACCCGGTATAACAGGCAAAGATGAAGAGGTCTTTTATATGTTGAGTGCTTGGCACTTTAAAAGAGGTTTCTTCTATTATTTGTAGCTCCCGTTCGGTCAAAAATTGGCGTTCCACTTTTTCAAAGCGGAGTTTAAAATTTATGAATGGGTCTTTCTCTAGCCATTCTAATTTGACGGCCAATCTGGACATCTTTTAAGGCGTTCCATGTGTTTCATGGTGCCATTGTTGGCACAACCCATTCGTGTGGCTGGTTTGTACTTTCTTATATATTGTTCGAAATCAACAATAAAACCGTAGTTCAGTTTTTTGAGCGGAATATCCTCAATGCCCTTTTCTTCTTTCAAGAATTCGTTGATGCAACGTTCCGTACTGTAGTAGTTTTTCATCGTACCTTTTCTAAGTACGGTTTGCATTGAAGTATTGTGGTACGTAATTAAATCAAGTAAAGTTTTGTATCGCTCATCTTGACCCAGATACCTGGCCTTAATCATGGCCGAGGTTATGTCTACATCATCCTGCAAAAGTTGCCGATGCGCTTCATGTAATCCTGTAAAAATTTGATCTAGATACTTGTTTAAAGAGATGACATATTTGGAAAATCCCTTACCTCTTTTACTCCTATTATCCCATAAAGAGGCTTTCAATTCCCGATTGATACTAAATTCAGCTCTTTTACCGTCCACGGTAATCCGAGCATAAAGCATCAAATTTTCGGTTTCCCTTTCGAGTTTTCTGGTAATGAATACGACGGATAATCTACTGTTTTCTAACATATTACGTAGCTTTAAATTAATAAATGAACAGTAAAAAACACGAGGTCAAATACCTTCAAAAGCTACTTCAATGTACAAAAAATACTGTGGTGTCCAATTCCCGAATCCCACACCAGCGAGGTGTTTTCAGGTGGTTTCATGAGGTTTCATCTGGACCCCCTAAAAACATAAAACGTTGCAAATCAAGCGATTTGCAACGTCATGCAACTATATGAAAATAGTTAAGTCGGGGTGGCAGGATTCGAACCTGCGACCTCCTGCTCCCAAAGCAGGCGCGATAACCGGGCTACGCTACACCCCGAATGGTGTGAATTAAATGTTTCAAAGAAAATTGCGGAGAGAATGGGACTCGAACCCATGCGACACTTACGCGTCGACAGATTAGCAATCTGCTCCGTTACCACTCCGGCACCTCTCCTGTAATTTCTTCAATGAACATGCACCACCGAATCAGTGATAAAATGCGGTTGCAAATGTACATTTTTCCATGACTATTAAACAACAAATTATTTACTTTTTTTATTCCCTTGAAAACCTTGAGCTATTCGGGGTATTCTACCCGTAAATGATAGATATTCGTCAATTTCTGTTTGAAGATTTTCTTGATGAGTTCGATTTCTTTAAAAGTAATGTTTGCGTTCAAGAACTGATTGGCACTCATTTGGCCGGCAATTATTTTATCGACGAACTCATCAATAATTAAGAACGTCGGGTTTTTAAGACTTTTCGAAGCCGCTTCTACCGAGTCTGCCATCATTAAAATAGCAGTTTCCTTAGAAAAAGGAATGGGGCCCGGATATGTAAAATCAGCCTCATCAACATCCTCCTCGAGCTCTTGCTGTTTTTTGTAAAAATAATAGACCATCGTAGTGCCATGATGAGATCTTATAAAATCGATTACTCGATCTGGTAGCTTGTTCTTTCGGGCTATCTCTATTCCGTCGATTACATGGTTCACTATGATCTTTGCGCTATCCTTGGGCGAAAGCTCATCATGTGGGTTTACATTGGTAATTTGGTTCTCGGTAAAATACGTGGGGTGGTTCATCTTACCAATGTCATGGTACAGGGCCCCTACCCTCACCAGCATTGCATTGGCCCCTATTTCGTTGGCGGCGGCTTCTGCCAAATTGGCTACCTGTAATGAATGGTGAAAGGTGCCAGGGGCCTTATTCGATAGTTCTTTCAACAATTTCGAATTGGTATCGGAAAGTTCCAACAATGAAACATCGGAAACCAGTCCGAACAATTTTTCATAGATATAAATCAGCGGCTGTGCAAAGAGTGTAATCATTCCGTTCAATAAAAACAGACCCAAGGTTAGCCAAACGATATTATCCAGATTACCTTCATGGATGATATGAAATGCGAGGTATCCTATTATATAGATAAGTGTAATCTGGCCAACCGAAATAAAAAGATTCGCTCTCTTGTAGAGTTCTGAAACGCTTAAAATAGTTACTATTCCCGCTATAATCTGAAGAAATATATATTCAAAGCTATTGGGTACTACAAACCCCAAGATCAGAATAGTCAAGACGTGTGCGAACAACCCGAGCCTAGCGTCGAAAAATGTTTTTAATATCAGGGGGAGTATGCATAACGGAACTACGAATACATAGGCCTCATCATACTTTAAGACCAATGTGGTCACAAAAACCATCAGTAAAATATTAAAGAATATAAAGGTTACCTTGGTACTGTTGTTGTAAATAGAGCGTCTGTATTTTTTCAAGAAGAGAAGAAGCATAATCAAAACCAATGCAACCAAAACGGTATAACCCGCCAAAATAAAATAGTAATTCTTGGCCGTCCAGAGTTCAGATTCGAATTCCGACCGTAAAGATTCGAGAACCTTTAGATTATCGGCCTGTACCACCTCACCTTTTGCTATAATCAATTTGCCTTCATCGACCGTTCCCCTGGTCGTTGAAATTTTTGACAGTTCATCGTCAAGTGCTTTTTTAGAAAGGGCTTGATCAAAAAATACATTGGGTTTGACCAAATCGAAAAATAAATTCTCGTATTGATTGCCAAAGCTCCTCAAACCCCTTTTTTGTATAACAGTCTGAATTACCTTGTTAACATCTCTTACACGATATACGTTTTGGGCCGACCTCCGTTCTGCCTCGTTATTTTTGACCAAATATACTTGTCGGTCCGCACTTGAAACTTCTGTTTC
Organism: Maribacter halichondriae; assembly: GCF_027474825.1. GTDB lineage: Bacteria > Bacteroidota > Bacteroidia > Flavobacteriales > Flavobacteriaceae > Meishania > Meishania halichondriae. The sequence goes on from NZ_CP107030.1 coordinate 374,187, forward strand.
TTTAAAGATTCCGTTTTCATATAGGGAATCTAAAATCTCTTGGCCCACCTGCTTCAGTGTAATCCGTTGATTCTCATTATAGGTATCGGCGCTAAAAATGGTCGGAAATTTTTTATCGTATTCCGCATATACTTCTCTTTGGATGTCACTGTCGTATCGATAATAATCCAAATGCGCGTCCCTTGTCTTTTTTTGATCCTTTTCCAGCTCTGGTTCGCTTTTTTTAACCGAAAAATCAAAAGGGGAATACAAATTTTCATATTGCCATGGTTTGCCTTTCTCAAACTCGTACTTAAATTTTCCTCCTTTTGGAAAAAAAAATACAATACAGGCCGTAGTAACCAAATACAGGAAAAATTTGTAAATGCGGGATTGGTTTTTGAACAGCTTTTCCAGGAAGTTTCGCATGAAGGAGATATCTAAAATCAAAAATAGAAAATATAAACTTAAAAAGGTCTTTTGGCCCAATTGCCATTTTGATTGGTCATTAATTTATTAATTTCGCAAGACAAGGAAATTTGTAATATGAAGGAAGTAGTTATAGTATCAGCGACGCGAACTCCTATAGGAAGTTTTATGGGAGCCCTATCAACGGTTCCTGCACCTAAATTGGGTGCTGTGGCCATTAAAGGAGCTCTTGAAAAAATCGATTTGAATCCAGAATCGATAGAAGAAGTGCTTATGGGAAATGTAGTACAGGCAGGTACCGGGCAAGCTCCTGCTAGACAGGCTGCGATTTATGCAGGAATTCCGGATAGCGTTCCGTGTACGACCATAAATAAAGTTTGCGCTTCGGGTATGAAAGCGGTAATGCAGGCTGCCCAAGCCATTGCGTTAGGCGACATTTCGATAGCGGTTGCCGGAGGGATGGAAAATATGAGTCTGATACCGCACTATATACATCTGCGCAACGGAACTAAATTTGGACCTTCAACGCTCATTGATGGGATGCAGAAAGACGGTTTGGTCGACGTGTATGACCAAAATGCGATGGGAGTTTGTGCCGACGCTTGTGCGGTGGAACATAATTTCAGTCGTGAAGACCAAGATGCTTTTGCCATACAATCATATAAAAGATCTGAGGAGGCCTGGAAAACCGGAAAATTCAATAACGAGGTGGTATCCGTCGAAGTTCCGCAACGGAGAGGTGAACCCATCATCGTCAAAGAAGATGAAGAATATAAAAACGTAAAAATGGAAAAGATTCCGTCTTTACGGCCTGCATTTTCAAAAGATGGAACGGTTACCGCTGCCAATGCTTCCACCATCAATGACGGGGCAGCGGCCCTTGTACTTATGAGTGCGGATAAAGCGGCCGAGTTAAACCTTAAACCCATTGCCAAGATCATCGGATACGCTGATGCGGCCCAAGAACCTAAATGGTTCACCACCGCACCTGCAAAGGCATTGCCAAAAGCACTGGACAAAGCCGGAATTCCAATGAACAATGTCGATTACTTCGAATTCAATGAGGCTTTTGCGGTCGTTGGCCTCGCCAACATGAAATTACTGGGCCTGACCGATAAAAATGTCAATGTAAACGGTGGGGCGGTTTCCTTAGGGCATCCCTTGGGCTGTTCAGGAGCCCGTATTATGGTTACATTACTTAGTGTATTGGAACAAAACAATGGAAAAATAGGCGCTGCGGCCATCTGTAACGGTGGTGGTGGAGCTTCGGCGATAGTTCTCCAAAAACTTTAATTTCTTCCCTAGATAGATGCAATACGGTATTTGCGCGCTTAGCATTGTTCCCATTCGATCCGCTACGGACCACTCGAGTGAAATGGTTTCTCAAATTTTATACGGCGAACATTTTAAAATACTTGTACAGCGAAAATCTTGGAGTCAAATTAGAATGGCCCTAGATGGATGTGAAGGTTGGGTCAGTAATGAACAAATATTCACCATTACGGAGCAGGAATATCAAGAAATCGAGAAATCTGAAAATAAAAAATGTGTTTCAGATCTTGTTTCGTACATCGAGACGGAAAACAATATTCTCATTCCGATAGTGTTAGGTGCTACCATTAACACTGTCACCATCTTAAAGCATACATACGAAGGTTATTCTACATTTTCTGAATCTTCTAAATCGAACCTCATCAATACAGCATTGCTCTATTTGAATGCGCCGTATCTCTGGGGCGGCAGAACTCCTTTCGGGCTCGACTGTTCCGGATTCACCCAAATGGTCTATAAAATCAACGGTTATAACTTACTTCGAAAGGCCGGTGAACAGGCAACCCAAGGAACCGCCTTGAGTTTTATCGAGGAAAGTGAAGTCGGGGATCTGGCTTTCTTTGATAATTCAGAAGGAACTATAGATCATGTCGGCATCATTATGGGTGACAATTACATCATTCATGTTTACGGAAAAGTCAGGATCGATCGTTTGGACCATACCGGTATTTTCAATACCGAATTAGGAAACTACACCCATAAGCTACGGGTCATCAAAAAAATCGTATAAAAAAATCCTTCCCGAAAATCGGGAAGGATTTTTTACTACTTACTTCGTTGCGAATATTATTCGCCCATCATCTTTTTAAGACGCATGAAGTTTTCATTGTCGCCCATGGCACCATAGATATTCTTAAGTTGTTCCATGATGCTCTTGCTATCAGGGGTTGTTTTCAAAGCATCCTCCAAAACTTGGGCTCCTTGCTTGAAAAGGTCGTCCTTTTTTCCCTTCAATTCTTCGTATTTGGCAATATCACTTTTTGAATTTCCCAAAGAATTCATTTCGTCAATGAAACTGTTGCCCTCATTAACATAGGTAGTGGAAAGGTTTAGTTGCGCATTGGTGTAATCAGGCTTTATTTCCAAAGCTTTTTGATATGCAGCCCTAGCTTCTTCCATATTGCCCTGCTCCATACTGATAACTCCAATATTGTAATGTAAATCAGCGTTGTCTGGTGCCAAAGCGGTAGCTTCCGACATCAATGATTTGAATTTGTCCAAATCTCCTTTTGAATAATAAAGATTGGCCTGATTGATAATCAGATTAATATCCTCAGGGTCGTTAGCTCGTGCCTCGTCATATGCCGCCAAAGCCTTATCATCTTGACCGGTCTCCGAATAAATTAATGCAATGTTCTTAACGATCTCAGGTTTTTGGAGGGCGTCTTCTCATCGATAGGGTCTTTATAGGTACCCGACTTGACCATTAGATCACGCTGAATTTTATCCATTTCCTCTACTTCTCCAGATTCAATATTTGTGGCTTTAAATACTGTGCCACTACCGTCGTAGCCTACATCTTTAAGCTCTTCATAGTAGCCCAATGCCTGATCGTAGTGCCCACCTTTTACCGCGCTACTGGCTGCATAGTAAAGGTAAGATGTATCTTGAGGGCTTATTTTGAAACTGGTGTACAATTTCTCGGCCGCCTCTTTATACTTCTCTTCACCATTGTCCTTTACAGCTGCATTTACCAAATCAGCGGTCAGAGCTGCCATATGTTGTTTGGTCTCAACACCGTACTTGGCCTTACCACTTTTTTCTTCAACTTCTATTACTTTTTGAAAGGAGGTCGCGGCCTCTTGAAAAGCACTTGCATCACCTTTTTTTGCCAAGTCTGCATAGGCCTTACCTCTTACAAAATAGTATTGCGCTTGCAATTTTTCATCGGCCCCTGATATTGAACCCGCAGCCGCTTCAAGAGCTGTTTTTGCTGCCATCGAATCACCACCCTTAAGGGCTTTTTCCGCAGTTTTTATTTCATCTTTCTGCGCAAATCCGACCATTGCAAAAGACATGGCCGCTAGTATTAGAACTTTAGTTTTCATTTCGATTTAATTAAATATTAGTGTTTAAAAAATTATTTTCATTCTTCGCTACTCCCTTCATCAATAGCCGTGCCATCTTCGGTATCTACCTCAATATCAAGTATGTCGGCGCCTTCAACGGCATCTTCGTCTTTCATGACCTTGGCCACTGCCGCAATGGAATCGTCACCTTTTATATTGATCAACTTGACACCTTGTGTAGCACGCCCCATAACTCTCAGGTCTTCAACGCTCATACGAATCGCAATTCCTGACCTGTTAATAATCATAAGGTCATCTGAGTCGGTGACGTTTTTAATGGCCACCAAACTTCCCGTTTTATCGGTAACCGATATGGTCTTCACTCCTTTACCGCCTCTATTGGTTATGCGATAATCTTCGATACTTGAACGTTTTCCGTAACCATTTTCCGAGACGACCAAAAGTTCGTCCTCGAAATTATGTACCGAAACCATACCTATCACCTCATCATCGTCGTTGGCCAAAGTAATTCCGCGAACACCTGAAGCATTTCTACCCATGGGGCGGGTCTTGCTTTCCTCGAACCGAATCGCTTTTCCAGATTTCAAACCTAAGAAAATTTGACTTGTACCCGTTGTCAGTTTTGCCTCTAGAAGTTCATCTCCCTCTCTAATTCCTATGGCATTGATTCCATTTTGACGAGGTCTGGAATATTGCTCTAGGGATGTTTTCTTGACTACACCTTTCTTGGTAGCCATAATCACATAATGACTATTCACATAGTCTTCATCTTTTAAATCTTGGGTACAGATAAAAGCTTTGACCTTATCATCGTTCTCGATGTTTATAAGATTTTGTATCGCCCTACCTTTTGAGGTTCTACTTCCTTCCGGAATTTCATAGACCCGCATCCAAAAACATTTTCCTTTTTGTGTAAAGAACAACATATATTGATGGTTGGTACCTACAAAGAGATGTTCTAAGAAATCCTCGTTCCTTGTCGATGATGCTTTTTGACCTACTCCACCTCTATTTTGTGTTTTGTATTCGGTAAGGGGGGTTCTCTTGATATATCCCGCATGTGAGATGGTAATCACCACTTGTTCATCAGGAATCATATCTTCGATACTCAAATCTCCACCGGCAAAATTGATTTCCGAACGTCGTTCGTCGCCATATTTATCCTTGACCTCAAGAAGCTCGCTCTTTATGATTTCCATTCTTCGATCCTTCTTATCAAGTATATCCTTCAAATCGGCAATGGTCTTTATTACTTCATCATACTCGGTACGCAACTTGTCTTGCTCTAATCCGGTAAGTTGACGAAGTCGCATTTCTACGATAGCCTTAGCCTGTATTTCAGTTAGTTTGAAGCGTTCCATCAAGTTTTCCCTTGCTTCATCAGCATTGGCGGAAGCACGTATAATCGCAATGACCTCATCGATATTATCAGATGCGATGATAAGTCCCTCTAAAATGTGGGCCCTATCCTCGGCCTTTTTAAGCTCGAATTTGGTCCTTCTTACCACTACTTCATGTCGATGATCCACAAAATGATGGATCATATCCTTCAGATTGAGCATCTGCGGTCTGCCTTTTACCAAGGCAATGTTGTTGACACTAAAGGAAGACTGAAGCGCCGTATATTTATAAAGTGTATTTAAGACGATATTGGGAATTGCATCCCGTTTGAGAATGTAAACGATACGCATTCCTTTTCTATCCGATTCGTCACGGATCATTGAAATTCCTTCGATTTTCTTTTCATTGACCAGGTCAGCGGTCTTTTTGATCATATCGGCCTTATTCACCTGGTACGGAATTTCCGTCACAATGATACACTCCTTGCCTTGAACCTCTTCAAAAGTAGCTTTGGCACGCATTACGACTCTTCCACGACCCGTGTGGAATGCCTCTTTTACACCATCGTATCCATAAATAATACCTCCCGTAGGAAAATCGGGTGCCTTGATATGGGTTATTAATTCGTCAATTTCGATATCGTTGTTCTCTATGTAGGCTATGATACCGTCGACTACTTCCGAAAGATTATGCGGCGGCATGTTGGTTGCCATCCCCACCGCGATTCCTGAAGCGCCGTTGACCAATAGGTTCGGAACTCTTGTCGGTAAAACGGTCGGTTCTTGAAGTGAATCGTCAAAATTGAGTTGATGATCGACGGTATCTTTATCGATATCGGCCAACATGTCATCCGCTATTTTACGCATGCGCGCTTCGGTATATCGCATCGCGGCAGGACTATCACCGTCTACGGAGCCGAAATTTCCTTGTCCATCGACCAACATATAGCGTAAACTCCATTCTTGCGCCATTCGCACCATTGAGTCGTATACCGATGTATCACCATGCGGGTGGTATTTACCCAACACTTCACCAACGATACGCGCAGATTTCTTATGGGCACTGTTTGAACGCACCCCCAGTTCATACATTCCGTAAAGAACCCTTCTGTGCACCGGTTTGAGACCATCCCTTACATCGGGCAGGGCACGTGACACAATGACCGACATCGAATAATCGATGTAGGCAGATTTCATTTCATCTTCTATGTTGATCGGAATCAATTTTTCTCCTTCAGCCATTTAAAAATCTTGAGTTTTATTTGTGTTAAAAAAGCATGCCAATATACGCAAAATCAAACCTTTCAAAACAAATTATAATTACTTTATTCAATAATTTATCAACACTTTTTGCGTTAGCTATAATTAACAATTACAATGTTAATTATTTTGTAAATCGATGCTTTTTTCGTCATTTCACACTAGTTTATCGATTATGGGTACAGTATTTGTTTCTGTTTGGCCTAGATTTACTAATTTTATATTTGAAAGGATAATTTATGGATGATAATTTCTCACCGCGGGTAAAAGACGTAATTGCATATAGCAAAGAAGAAGCATTGAGATTGGGCCATGACTTCATTGGCACCGAGCACTTGATGTTGGGCCTTTTGCGCGATGGTAATGGAAAAGCAATCAGCATTCTCGATGCATTGGAGGTCGATTTGGATCATTTAAGACGAAAAGTAGAAATTTTAAGCCCGTCTAATCCGAACCCTTCAGGAACTCAAAAAGACAAAAAAAATCTACATCTGACGCGACAGGCTGAAAGGGCCCTGAAAACCACTTTTCTTGAAGCAAAACTTTTTCAAAGCTCATCGATCAATACGGCGCACCTATTACTTTGCATTCTCAGAAACGAAAACGACCCGACCACAAAACTGCTACATAAGTTGAAAGTGGACTATGATGGTGTAAAGGAACAGTTCAAATTTATGATTACCAGTGATGACGAAATCATCGATTCTCCTACTTCGGAATCTTTTCCGGGAGATTCCGATGACATGGGCGATGCAAAAGAAGGAACTTTTGGGTCCACTTCAAGCCAAAAGGGCAACAAAAAATCAAAGACCCCTGTACTCGATAACTTTGGGAGGGATTTAACCAAAATGGCAGAGGAAAATAAATTAGACCCTGTTGTTGGAAGAGAAAAAGAAATCGAGCGGGTATCACAAATCTTAAGCCGGAGAAAGAAGAACAATCCATTGCTCATTGGCGAGCCAGGTGTTGGAAAAAGCGCCATCGCAGAGGGATTGGCACTGCGCATCATCAATAAAAAGGTCTCTAGGATCTTGTACAACAAACGTGTGGTTACCTTGGATTTAGCTTCTTTGGTGGCCGGAACAAAATATAGGGGGCAGTTCGAAGAACGCATGAAAGCCGTAATGAACGAGCTGGAAAAAAATGAGGATGTCATTCTCTTCATCGATGAGATTCATACCATAGTTGGTGCGGGAGGAGCAACAGGAAGCCTGGATGCATCCAATATGTTCAAACCGGCCTTGGCCCGTGGCGAAATACAATGTATCGGTGCAACCACACTTGACGAATATCGTCAATACATTGAAAAAGACGGTGCTTTGGAACGTCGTTTTCAAAAAGTCATCGTTGAGCCTACCACGGTCGATGAGACTATTGAAATCCTGCAGAATATCAAAGGTAAATACGAAGAACACCATAATGTTCAATATACCGATGAAGCAATTATCGCTTGCGTGAAATTGACGCATCGCTATATGACGGATAGATTCTTACCGGACAAGGCCATTGACGCTTTGGACGAAGCCGGGTCTCGAGTACACATTGTTAATATGGATGTGCCAAAACAGATCTTGGAACTCGAAAAGCAGCTTGAAGATGTGCGTGAATTGAAAAACAGCGTAGTCAAAAAGCAGAAATATGAAGAAGCTGCCAAATTGCGTGACGACGAGAAGAGAATAGAGAAAGATTTGGCCACGGCCCAAGAAAAGTGGGAAGAAGATAGTAAACAGCACAAAGAAACCGTTTCTGAAGACAACGTGGCCGATGTGGTCTCTATGATGAGCGGTATTCCTGTAAACAGAATAGCACAGACCGAAAGCAACAAATTGGCCGAACTGCCCAATCTGATAAAGGCAAATGTTATAGGTCAAGATGAGGCGGTCGCCAAAGTTGCCAAAGCCATTCAAAGAAACAGGGCCGGACTCAAGGACCCCAACAAACCCATAGGAAGTTTTATTTTCTTGGGACAAACAGGGGTGGGAAAAACCCAATTGGCCAAAGTGCTGGCCAAAGAATTGTTCGATTCGGAAGATGCCTTGATACGTATCGACATGAGCGAATACATGGAAAAATTCGCTATATCTAGATTGGTCGGAGCACCTCCGGGATATGTAGGATATGAAGAAGGTGGCCAGTTGACCGAAAAGGTGCGGCGTAAACCGTATTCGGTTATTCTTTTGGATGAGGTCGAAAAAGCACATCCTGATGTGTTCAATATGTTATTACAGGTTTTGGATGATGGATACTTAACCGATAGTCTCGGTAGAAAGATAGACTTCCGGAATTCAATAATCATAATGACCTCAAATATTGGAGCGCGTCAATTAAAAGATTTCGGACAAGGGGTCGGTTTCGGTACGGCGGCTAAAAAATCGCAGGAAGATACGTATCAGAAAAGTGTTATCGAAAGTGCCTTGAAAAAGGCTTTCGCCCCTGAATTCTTGAATCGTATAGATGATGTTATCGTGTTCAATCCTTTGGAGAGGGAACATATCCATCAAATCATCGATATCGAATTACGTAAGCTCTATGCGCGTATTTCGGATATAGGTTACGACCTTAAGCTAACAGATAAGGCAAAAGACTATATAGCTGAGAAAGGATTCGACAAACAATATGGGGCCCGTCCGTTAAAGCGTGCCATTCAAAAATATATTGAAGATGCATTGGCAGAGGAAATCGTAAATTCCAAACTAGAGGAAGGCGATAGTATTTTTATGGACCTGGATACCAAAAAAGATGAATTGACCATAAAAATCAAAAAAGCGGAAAAATCGTCTAAAACATAAATTAAAGTAAGAATTTTAAGATAAGGGAGTCATACAAATTGACTCCCTTTTTTTATGGCATAAAATGAAGTCGTAAGAATTGAATCACAGTAAAACTGCTCAAAAAGCAGTATAAACGATATTTAAGCGTTTAATCTAATATTTTCTACAGTCTTTACGGTTACATCTACATTCGTTGCAGACACTATAACACAGATGAAATGAGAGTGGGACAACCGAAAAAGACAATTATCGTAAGGGAATATCAGTTAGACATCGGAGTTATTCAGGTATTTGAAAACTATATGGTCGCCATATTTGAAGAAGGGGCGACACTAACGTTGGAACGCGCTTACCAAATTATAGGCATTTCCGAAATTCATTTTAGGGAAAAGAATTTTGGTTACATAAGCCTGAGAAAAAACTCCTATGCCATTGACCCTACCATTTATAGTTATTTAAGGGAGTTGGACAACCTAAAGGCACTGGCCATCGTATCGGTAAAAGAAATCGATATGCACAATTTCAAAATCGAGAAGCTTTTCTATAAAAAGCCTATGAAATTCTTTATCGAGTTCGACAACGCACTTGCTTGGGTCAAACAACGGGTAAAGAGTAAATAGAACCCAAGCGGCAAACAAATTGGATAAACCCTGATGTTAAGGTGATTTATCAGCATTTAAATCTTTTAGCACCTTGTGATTGTCTTTTAGAAAATCCCACTTGTCGCCAAATTTGCCATCGACTACATCGAAGTGCCAAATCTCATCCCACGAAAGTGCCTGATTTTTAGGTTCGATACCTTTAATTATTTCGTCGCCATAATCGCTGCCCTCAAAAGTATGTGATGCCGCATAATTAGCGGTTATATTGATCCAAACGATGGCTTCATTTCCTTCTACGGTCAAATGTTTGATTGTCGATTTATAATTGGGGAAGGATTCTCTAAATTTGGAATGTTCCTCTAAAAATTCTTCTGGGTTTGGTTGAAGGTAGTTGGGAAGTTTGGTTTTCCAATCCGATGAATTCAATTCCCTCAAGTAATTCTTAATGAAATTTCTTGTGCTTTCTTCCTCGGATAGCCTCGACTCAAAAGCCTGTAATTGAGATATTTGATTTTCTTGAACACCCTCATTTTTTGGTCCACCACAAGACAACAGGCCACAAACGGCCAGACCATATACTAGTTTTTTTATCATTTTTTCTTTATAATTTTAAGACGCTGTAGTCTGGGGTTGCATCACACCTAATTGTTCCATCAATATCATCTGATCGGCAATAAGCCAGTGGTCTGTTATTCTACCATTTTCGATGGTGTAACGAATAACAAAAGGTAAGTCCATTTTTCTACCTGTAGGTGGAATACCGCTAAATTCACGTTCGTGGATTCCCGTGGCCCTACCCTGAACGATTACTTTATTACCTTCGGTAACCATTTCCTCGACAAAAAGTTCGTACTTGGGAAACGCCCCATCAAAAAATTGAATGTGCTCTATCAATTTTTCATCATTGGTATATTCTTCACATAGTTCACGTGTCTTTTCGACACCTGAAATTGCATTGAAATACTTAATGATGAATTCCCTGTTTTTCTTTAGACTATCCATAAGATTGAGTTTTTTGAATATTACATCTATATTATACACATCAAAGTTAGGGCGACTTTTAAGACCCTAATTGACCGAATGTTGCAAAAAATTGCGCCTAGGTTACATTTTGGCCTTTATAAAATCGGAAGGGTTAAAACCAAACTTTTTTGAAAAGAGCGCGTAAAATGACTTTTACTTGCAAAACCTACCTCATAACAAACTTCACTTACGTTCAAATCTTTATCTTTTGATTGTAGGAGCTTTTTTGCTTTTTCCAATCGTACGAATCGCAAATATTGTTGGGGAGACATTTGGGTAAGGTTCTTAATTTTTCGAAACAATTGTGTTCGACTCAAGGCCATGGCATCGGCCAAGGCATCTACCTTAAAATCGGGATTTGAAATATGTGAATGTATGACCGCATTGACTTTCTTCAAAAAAACTCCCTCACTGTTACTTTTTAACGCAGCGGCCTTTTCCAAATGTTCGGTATTCGAAAAATGGGAACTAAGCCTTTGACTGACCGCGGAAAAATACATTGGATATTTTTTGGGCAATAAACTTCCGTTTACACCTGATTTAGTGGGCATCATGCTATCTTGCTTTGTAGGAATCGAAACTATAAAGCGAGTTCCCTGGCTCAGTTTTTCAACCAAAAGACCGTTTTTAACCGCCGAGAGAATCTCTCCTAATCGAGAAAGATCTACCCCGGTATTCTCTATGGAAAGAATACACCGATCCTCGTTCTCAATACATCGACCTACTGAAACTTTGATAGAATAGGATTGTGGAGTAAAAGTCACTACCCGGCTTAGCAATACCGTAATTTCAGAAAGTACTTCCTCTGGATTATAAGAAGCCTGTAACGTTTCAACCGAAGATTCAAATTCCAACTCCACCTCTTGCGCTACGGCAAAAGGCCGAAGGCCCGTGACCAGTCCACGGAACAAGGGAACAAGATCGGCATTGATGGCAAATGACATAAGAACTAGTAATAAGAATACCTATAAGATAGTGTTTAAGACAAAGGTTTCCAAACCTCCCTAAGAACCCATTGACTACTCTTCCGAACCGGCGGGAACTTCTTCTTGTCTAGGAGCTTCGGGGATTTCGAATAAATCTATATATGCTTTTCCTATCGATTCTATAACTGCCGAAGCGGTCAACGATTGATATCCCGTATACTCAACTGCGATATCTCCTGCCCTGCCGTGTAGATAAACGCCAAAGACAGCGGCATTCAATGGCTCGTATCCCTGAGCCACCAGACCTGTTATAATACCCGTCAAAATATCGCCTGTGCCTGCGGTTGCCATTCCTGGGTTTCCGGTCATATTCACATATCCTTTTTCATCATACACAGTGATGGTATGCGCCCCTTTTATCAAGACGATACAATCGTGTTTTTTTGAGAAGGTCTTGACTTTTTTGAGTTTATCAAAATCATCTTTCCACTTGCCGACAAGTCGTTCCAATTCCTTGGGGTGAGGGGTCAAAATCGATTGTTTTGGAAGCATTTTCAAAAACTCCTTATTCCCAGAAATAATATTCAAAGCATCCGCATCGATGACCAAAGGAACCTTATTCTTTTTAAGAAAATCGCAAAAAGCTTTCACGGTTTCCGTATTCGTGCCCAAGCCAATCCCAACTCCGACCACAGAAGGATCAATATTAAAATCAATCTTTCCAATCGTACGTTCGTTGGTATCGGTAATCACCATTGCCTCGGGTAAGGCAGTCTGCAAAGAAAGATATCCACATTCGGGCACATAGGCGGTGACCAAGCCACTACCGGAATGCAGACACGCCTTCGAAGCAAGAATTACCGCTCCAATTTTTCCATGACTGCCTCCAATAATCAACGAATGGCCATGCGTACCCTTGTGCGAATATTTCTCACGAGGTTTGTATAACGGCAGCATCTCATTTTTTCCTATCAGTTCATATTCCGTCTCGTTGGTCATTAAAAATTCGGGGTCGAGGCCAATGTCCAAAATTTCCCACTGGTTGACATAGATACCTGTTTCCGGCATGAAAAAAACCAATTTTGGCGCTTGAAAACTGAGTACATAATTCGATTTTATAATACCGCTTGGATTGGCCGGTATTTTATCGGTAAACAATCCGGAGGGGATATCCACCGAAAGAATAAAGGCTTCAGACTCGTGTAGATGCTCCATAAGCTTCATCACCCATTTATCCGGCGGACGGTTGAGACCGATTCCAAAGATGGCATCAACGATAATATCATCCCTACCTATTTGTGGAAGGGTGTCATCCGATTCCAAAAATTCGGGCCATACTTTTCTATCTTTCAACCGTTCAAGATTGATCAAAAAATCCTTTGAGCGCGTCTTGCTATAATTCACGACGTACACGGCAATGTTATACCCATGTTCCTGTAGATGTCTGGCAAGGGCGATTCCGTCACCCCCATTATTACCTATTCCGCAGAACAGATGAATCTTTACCTGCGCACCTTGCATACGTTTGTGAATCCAATTGAATATCTGAATGGCGGCCCGTTCCATCAACTGGTCACTTGTAATCTGCTGTTTCTCTATTGTGAATTTATCAGCGGCATATATTTGTTGGGCGGTAAAAAGCTTCATTTACTAAAAGTAAGAGTGAATTATTGACGATTCTCTAAAAATAAGTGCAAACATTTGATTGGGATACTAAAAGTACTACTTTTGATGCTTTATAAGAAAAATGGGCGTTCTCAATTCGTACATAGTAATCCACTCCTCACCGTCTGCCATAGATTGTATTACCACGACCCCTGTGGGGTAAGCAACTATTTTTTTCGTCCGTCTTTTAGTTCTTTTTTTCTCATTTGAAATCCACCTTTTGTAAATTACCTCGGGGCAAGTCCCGCGAGGCATTGAAAGGAAATTCATTGTTTGATTTCGACGCAAGCGTCGGAGCATATAAATCTCGATTATCGAGTAAAATCCGTTTTCAAAATGAAAGTATTGAAATTTGGGGGCACTTCGGTCGCCAACGCACAGCACATCATTAAGGTCAAAAACATTGTATTAAAAAACACCGGCGGCAGTGCCATTGCGGTTGTGGTTTCGGCATTTGGCGGAATTACCGACTTATTGCTAAAGGCCTCGGAAAGTGCGGCGTTAAACGATACTTCCTACACCAAAACTATAAAAGAGATTGAAATAAGGCACCTGACCGTGATAAAGGAATTGCTTCCTATACAAGTTCAAAGTAGTATTTTAAGCAAAATAAAATCGGAAATAAACGATTTGGAAAGTCTGTTAGAAGGAACTTTTTCGATTGGGGAACTTACCCCAAAATTATCCGATAAAATTGTGAGCTATGGTGAACGAATGTCCTCTTACATCATTAGCTCCTTTTTTAAGGAGGAAGGCCTGGATGTCACTTTCAAAGACAGCAGGGAAATTATCCGAACCGATGAAAACTACGGTGCAGCGGTGGTCGATTTTGAGATGACGAACACGGAGTGTGTCGAATATTTTGACAAGACAGAGCATCTGATAACCGTAATGGGGGGTTTCATTGGATCTTCGGCTATGGGAAATACAACTACATTGGGTCGCGGTGGATCCGATTATACGGCCGCCATAATCGCGGCCGCAACAGATGCCGAGGTACTGGAGATCTGGACCGATGTAAGCGGTATGTACACCGCCAACCCAAAAATCGTAAAACAAGCCAAACCCATTCCGCAACTATCCTATGAAGAAGCCATGGAACTGTCACACTTTGGTGCATCGGTTTTATATCCACCTAGCATTCAACCTGTATTGACGAAGAATATTCCCTTGCACATTAAGAATACGTTCGACCCTGAAGCCTATGGTACCCTTGTCTCGAGAGACCACCGTGAAAAAAAGAAAGTAGTCAGTGGAATCAGTTCCGTAGAACATATTGGAATACTCACCTTGGAAGGGCCGGGAATGGTGGGCATACCGGGTATTTCAGCTCGATTTTTCGATGTGCTTTCAAGAGCGGGTATCAATGTTGTACTGATTACGCAAGCCTCTTCTGAACATTCTATTTGTGTAGGAATCTCGGATAAGGATCTGGGCAAAGCCGTTGAAAAAATCAATTCGGCCTTTTCTTTTGAGATATCCCAAGGTAAAATAAATCCCGTCAAAGCCGAAACTGACCTCGCCATCATCGCACTTATCGGCGATCAGATGAAAAGCCACCAAGGCTTGAGCGGAAAAATGTTCAGCACCTTGGGCAAAAACAATGTAAACATAAGAGCAATCGCACAGGGGGCCTCGGAGCGGAACATCTCGGCCGTAATTCGAAATGTCGATGTCAAGAAGGCCTTGAATGCCCTGCATGAAGAATTTTTTGAAGAAAACACCAAACAGCTCAATCTATTTGTAATGGGCGTGGGCAATGTAGGATCGAAATTTTTGGCCCAAGTTCAAAAACAACGAAAATTTTTAAAAGACAACCTCAAATTAAATTTGAGGGTCATCGGTATTTCAAATTCCCGCACAATGGCTTTTGACGAAAACGGCCTCTCGTTGAAAAACTGGGAGACATTATTGGCCGAAGGTCAAAAAGCGGACAGGGATATATTTTTCGAAACGGTACAACACTTCAATTATCGAAATAGCATCTTCGTTGATAATACGGCAAGTGATGCAGTAGCAGCTACCTATGCATCGTATTTGGGCAATAGTATCTCTGTAGTGACTTGTAATAAAATAGCCTGTTCTTCTGATTATGCCATCTATAGAAACCTCAAGCATTTAGCGAACGAATATAACGCCCCGTTCCTTTTTGAGACCAATGTGGGAGCAGGATTGCCCATTATTGATACGTTAAAGCATCTGATTGTCTCCGGGGATAAAGTATTGAAAATTCAGGCCGTACTTTCGGGAAGCCTGAACTTCGTCTTCAATAATTTCAGCGATAAAACGACATTTCACGATGTGGTAAAACAGGCGCAAGAGGAAGGCTATACCGAACCCGACCCTAAAATAGATCTTAGCGGTGTGGATGTGATGCGAAAAATACTGATATTGGCACGTGAAAGTGGAAACGAATTGGAAATTGATGATATAGAAAATAAGTCCTTTTTGCCAAAGGAAAGTTTGGATACCGGCAATAACGAGGATTTTTTCGAATCCCTTAGAAAATATGAAGCCGAGTTTCAGAAAATGTATAAGGATGCGATGGAAAATGATAGCAAGCTAAAATATGTCGCACAATATGAAGATGGAAAAGCTAGTGTAGGTTTAGAGCAAATTCCGAAAGGTCATGATTTTTATAATTTGGAAGGAAGTGATAATATAGTTTTATTTTACACGGAACGCTACCCCAACCAACCGATGATCATTAAAGGAGCCGGGGCCGGATCAGATGTTACCGCTTCTGGGATTTTTGCTGACATTATCCGAATCGGAAATTTTTAAACCCAACTTCGCGAGGAGCGGGGAAAATAGTTGAGTACAAAACAAATTTTAACGCGACGCGGCGATCTGCTACATTTTGAATCAAACTAAAATAGATTGCCGCGCTTCGCTCGCAATGACGAAACAAATGAACGAAATCAAAATATTCTGCCCAGCGACCATCGCCAACATATCCTGCGGATTTGATGTGCTGGGCGTAGCTTTGGATGCTGTTGGCGATGAAATGATCGTTCGAAAAGTTTCCGAAAAAGGAATCCGTATTACAAAATTGACCGGTCAAGACCTTCCGCTAGAAACTGAAAAAAATGTTGCCGGAGTAGCAGGTTTGGCCTTTTTGGAAAAATCGGATTACGATGGCGGGTTCGAAATCGAAATCTATAAAAAAATAAAGGCCGGTAGCGGTATCGGTAGTAGTGCGGCAAGTTCTACGGGTGCTGTTTGGGCAATGAACGAATTGTTGGACGGACCGTTTTCAAAGCTCGATTTGGTAAAATTCGCCATGGAAGGTGAACGCCTGGCAAGTGGTGTGGCCCATGCAGACAATGTGGCCCCTGCCCTATTCGGCGGATTCACCTTGGTACGCAGTTATGAACCTTTGGACATTATCGAAATCAATACCCCGAGCGAATTGTACGCTACGGTAATTCATCCGCAAATCGAAGTGAAGACTTCCGATTCGAGAAGTGTGCTGCGAACTAATATTACGCTCGCTCAGGGCATCAAACAATGGGGCAATGTTGGCGGACTCGTCGCAGGACTTTTCACAAGCGATTACGATTTGATCGGAAGGTCGTTGGTCGATCATATTGTTGAGCCCATTCGTTCGATTTTGATTCCTGGTTTTGACGAAGTAAAATCAGGTGCCCTGAAAGCAGGTGCCCTCGGTTGTGGAATTTCAGGCTCCGGACCCTCGATTTTTGCCTTTAGCAAAGGGGAAACGGCCGCCAAAAAAGTTGCCGAAAGTATGAAGAACGTCTATAAAAATATTGGAATTGATTATGATGTGCATGTTTCTAAGATAAATGTTGAAGGCGTGCGGATGCTTGATGTCTGATGCTCGGTGCTCGGTGCTCGGTGCTCGGTGCTCTAATAAAATATTCATGGTAAAATCCCTTTATAAAACATCGTGCTTCGTGCTTCTAGCATCCAGCCATTTTCAAATTAATAAAATTTTCAAATTAACACATTGAACTTCTACAGCCTAAATAACCAAGCACCCAACGTCTCATTTAAGGACGCCGTCATTACAGGAATTGCCCCCGATAGAGGTTTGTACTTCCCTGAAAGTATCGAACCGTTACCTTCAAGTTTTTTTGAAAGAATCGAAGAACTTTCCAATCACGAAATCGCGTTCAATTCCATTCATCAATTTGTTTCTGATGATATTCCCAATGAGAAATTAAAAGAGATTCTTGCCAACGTTTTGGACTTCGATTTTCCGGTAGTCGAGATCGAAGAAAATGTGGCCACTTTGGAACTTTTTCACGGCCCTACCATGGCCTTTAAAGATGTTGGCGCCCGATTCATGGCGAATTGTATGGGTTATTTTTCGGAGGGAGAAAATTCAGAAGTTACCGTTTTAGTGGCTACTTCTGGGGATACCGGTGGCGCAGTTGCCAATGGATTCTTAGGAGTTAAGGGAGTAAATGTTGTCATTCTTTATCCGAGCGGAAAAGTCAGCGATATTCAAGAACGGCAATTGACGACACTAGGCCAGAACATAACAGCATTGGAAGTCGATGGTACTTTTGACGATTGTCAGAAAATGGTCAAGACCGCTTTTTTGGATGAGGCATTATTGAAGAAGATGAAACTGACCTCGGCCAATTCAATCAACATAGCCCGATGGCTTCCCCAACTTTTCTACTTTCTATTTGCTTACAAACAGGCCAAATCAAAAAACAAAGAAATCGTTTTTTCTGTTCCTTCAGGAAATTTTGGAAATGTTTGTGCCGGTATGGTCGCCCAAAAGCTAGGAATGCCTGTCAAGCATTTTATCGCTTCCACCAATCTCAACGATACGGTTCCTGAATTTATGAAAACGGGGGAATATGTTCCAAAACCTTCGTCCGCAACCATATCGAATGCCATGGACGTCGGCGACCCAAGCAATTTTGTTCGCATCCGCCATTTGTATGGCGATAATTTTGAAGAACTTTCCAAAAATCTTTCCTCCTATATGTTTACCGATTCCGAAACGCGAGAGGCAATGTTGCACATTTATACAAATAGCGGATATATTACCGACCCCCATGGCGCGGTAGGTTATCTGGGACTAAAAAAATATCAAGAATTGCATCCCGATAATTACGGAATCTTTTTGGAAACTGCCCATCCGGTCAAGTTTTTGGATGTTGTCGAAGAGACAATCGGTATATCCGTGGAAATTCCCTCTCAAATCCAGAAAGTAATGGGAAAGGATAAAAAATCCATCCACATCACAAAGTATGACGAGCTTAAAAACTTTTTGCTAGAGGGTTGCTAATCTAGATTAGGAAGTACAAAATCATCCAGCGGACTTGGTTGTTTCATAACTGCTTCAATCGCTTCTGTAGTTCTTGGGGCTCCAGCAGATAAATTGACCGGGCCGTTGTCGGTAATCAGAATATCATCTTCAATGCGTACGGCGATGCCCCACCACTTTTTGTCGCAATCGCTTCCTTCAGGAATATAAATTCCCGGTTCTACCGTAATCACTGTATTTGCTTGAAACGGTCCATAGGTACCTTTATCGTGAACATCCAATCCCAGGTAATGTGAAGTGCCATGCGGAAAGTAGGTTCTGGCTTCCTTGGCTTCCTTTATAATTCCTAATTTCATAAGGCCTTCGGCAATTACTTCACTAGAGGCACTACCCGGTGCCTGAAAAGGTGCACCGACAGTACTTGCTTTAATTCCCGCTTCCTGCGCATCATAAACAATATCATATATCTGTTTCTGCTCTGGTGAGAACTTTCCGTTCGCCGGAATGGTCCGGGTTACATCGGCCGTATACCCATGGTACTCCGCACCCAAATCCATCAAAACCAAATCATTGCCGACCTGGGTCTTGTTGTTTTCAATATAATGGAGAATACAACCATTATTACCTCCTCCTACTATTGAAGGATATCCTTCATATTCAGCACCATATTTTTTGTAAACGTATTCGTGTACCCCTTGAATTTCAGTTTCCGACATATTGGGGTGCATCGCTTTCATCACTTCCACCTGACCCACTGCCGAAATCTCGACGGCCTTTTTCAAAAGCACCATTTCTTCTTCGGTCTTTGTTTCCCGTAAGGTGGACATGATTTCAGAAATCATACTTGAATCAAGGTTATTCGCCTTTAGTTTCAAACTTACCTTTTGCTTTATCTCGCTTCGTATGGCGTCATCTTTGGCATTCATAAAACCACTTAACAGTTCATCTTCCTTTAGTTTGGCATCGTAGTTCAAATAACGGCCCAAGGTCTGTGCTACATTGGCACTGTTCTCCACATCGGTTGATTGGATCCTCGTATATAATTGCTGTTTGGTTGCGCTATAATCAGCAGGATACTCGGCTTTTATCTTGAAGCTTCTTATCAAATCGAACAAATCGGCATCGCCCCTTTTATCCCTGACATCATTGTTAAAATCAAAAAAAGAGACCTTATCGAAAGAAGTGAAATCTATGTTTAGGTTCATAAATTCACTTCCGTTAAAGGCCATATCAAAACCTAATTCCTTTTTCACGCCTTCGACACCCAACCGTTTGCCGTTCCATTGTTCCGCCAAAGGATCTCGCTCCTGCACATAAAGAAGTTCATTGTACTCTTTGCCGTCGGAATCTTTTGATTCTCGGAAAAAACTACCAAAACAGCGTTCGGTTCTTTATAGCCTGTTAAATAATAGAAATCAGGATCTTGATGATAAATATAATCTACATCGTTAGCACGATTACGTTCTGCATTCGCGAACAATACGACTATACTATTGGGCGGCATCAACTTGCGCACCTTATCCCTTCTTTCCTTATGAAAATCAGCTGGGAGGAAGTCGGTAGGTGTATTCTGCGCCCAACAGGTGAGCGAAGTTAAAATAATCATTGCGGCAAATAGGATTGTCCTGAACATGTGAATATTTTTAATGGCTCAAAATACCATTTTTTGTAAAACAAATTTGAAGCTGTTATTATAAAATTGTGAAAACATACGGACTTCGAATAAGAATTTCCCTAATTAATTCGATAAATTTGCTCAGCTAAAATTTCGATGTATATGAAAGACACGGCCTTATCAAAAACACACGAAGCCCTTGGGGCCAAAATGGTGCCTTTTGCAGGTTATAATATGCCTGTTTCCTATGAAGGCGTGAATGCTGAGCATGAAACTGTACGCGATGGCGTTGGTGTTTTTGATGTTTCCCACATGGGCGAATTCTTGATTTCTGGGCCGACCGCCTTGGATTTGATTCAAAAAGTTACCTCGAACGATGCTTCTAAATTGACCATCGGAAAGGCACAGTATAGCTGCTTACCGAATGAAACTGGAGGTATCGTCGATGACCTTATCGTTTACAGAATAAAGGAGGAACAATACCTGCTCGTTGTGAACGCTTCGAACATCCAAAAAGATTGGGCCCATATCTCAAAATACAATGCGGAATTTAATGCCGAGATGCGAGACCTATCTGAGAATTATTCCCTTTTGGCGATTCAAGGCCCAAAGGCCGTCGAAGCTATGCAGTCAATGACCTCGGTCGATTTGGCTGAAATAAAGTTCTACAATTTCGTTGTCGCCGATTTTGCAGGAATCGATTACGTCATCATCTCGGCAACGGGATACACCGGTTCTGGCGGATTCGAAATATACTGTAAGAACGACCAAGTAAAACAAATATGGGACAAAGTATTTGAGGCCGGAGCGGATTATGGCATAAAACCCATTGGTTTGGCAGCGCGTGATACGCTACGCCTAGAAATGGGCTACTGCCTTTACGGTAATGACATTAATGATGAAACCTCACCCATTGAAGCGGGATTGGGGTGGATTACAAAATTTACCAAAGACTTCGTAAATAAGGAAGCTCTGGAAAAAGAGAAGGCCCATGGCCCCGAACGAAAACTCATAGCCTTTGAATTGGACGACCGTGGAATTCCAAGACATGATTATGATATCGTTGACGGACAAGGAAAAAAATTGGAACCGTATCCTCGGGAACCATGTCTCCCTCATTGGGCAAAGGCATCGGTCTTGGGTATGTACCCGTGATATTTTCTGAAGTAGGAAGCAAAATCAATATTCAAATTAGAAAAAATGCGGTACCCGCTACCGTGGTAAAACTTCCGTTTTACAAAGGGTAGTTCTTTATGGCCAAACGAAAGGGAAAGTTGCAGGAAGGAGGCAAGAAGATTTTGATTTTAGGGGGAAGCGGATTTATCGGCCATGCCATCTACAAAGAACTCTGCAATTATTTTGACACCTACGGCACCTATTTTACGGCGCGAAAAGCTTTCGAGGGCAACCAACAATTCTTTCGCTATGACATGCAAGAAGATGATGTTTTTCCTTTATTGGAAAAGATACGTCCCCAACTGATTATTTCCGTGGTACGCGGAAATTTTGCCGCTCAGGTACAGGCACATCAGCATCTGGTCGAATATATTTCGAAAAACGATTGCAAACTATTTTTTATATCCTCGGCAAATGTTTTTGACGCCTATAGCAAATATCCTTCTTATGAGAATGACAAGACGCTTTCTGAAAGTGTCTATGGCAGGTTTAAGATAAAAATCGAGAACATGTTGTTGCGCTTGCCCAAAGAGAAAATGGGAATCTTGCGTTTACCCATGGTTTTCGGCAACAGTTCCCCAAGAATTAAAGAAATCAAAAATCGAATCTGGAACAATGAACCTGTAGAGGTTTTTCCGAACCTAATACTGAATGTAACAAACGACGACAAGTTGACCCAACAAATACATTATCTTATCAATCGCGACAAAAGCGGAATTTATCATTTGGGAAGTACGGACTTGGTACACCATGAAGATTTCATTCGGGAAATTGTCGGGCGTATCGGAAATTTTAATCCCATCTACAAACGGGTATATACGACCAACGAAGAGCGCTATATGGCCGTACTTCCCAAGGACAATAAGCTGCCAAAAAGTTTGCAGGTCACTTTTCAAGAAATCATAGACCATCATATTTTGAGTTGAAGAACTGCGTACGCTTGTTTATCTTTAAGAATTGAATAGAAATAGATTCCTGCTTTTGCAGGAATGAAAAAAAATGTTTAGCTATGGAAAAACTAACAGAAAGAACCATCGAAGAACGTCTTGAAAAATTGGAAGGATGGGAATATGTGGACGGGGCCATTGAGACCTCTTTCGAATTCAAGAATTTTAAGGAAGCTTTTTCAGTAATGACCCGGCTCGCGTTCGAGTTTGAGAAGCATAACCACCATGCAGATTGGAGCAACGTTTACAACTCGTTGAACATACGATTGAACACCCACGATGCAGGAGGCGTTACCGAAAAAGATTTTGAACTCGCACATGCTATCGAGAAAATTATTGAAACATAGTTTGAAGTAGGCAGTGGTTGTAATCAGTAATCGAAAATAAGTTTTGAACTTGAACTTGCGCTTGAACTTTCTTTAATTTGTAGGTATTCAATTTTTAGTATAAAAAATATGGGAAGAGCTTTTGAGTTCAGGAAAGCGCGTAAAATGAAACGTTGGTCGGCGATGTCGAAAGCGTTTACGCGAATCGGCAAGGATATTGTTATGGCCGTAAAAGAAGGTGGCCCCGACCCTGATTCAAATTCCCGATTACGGGCCGTAATCCAAAATGCGAAATCGGTCAATATGCCCAAAGACAATATTGAGCGGGCCATAAAAAGAGCTTCTGACAAAAGCCTGGGGGACTTTAAAGAAGTCTTGTTCGAAGGTTATGCCCCACATGGCATTGCCATTTTGATAGAGACGGCAACGGATAATAATACCAGAACCGTCGCGAATATCCGTAGTTATTTCAACAAATGTGACGGAAGCTTGGGCACTTCAGGATCCGTTGAATTTATGTTCGACCATACTTGTAATTTTAGAATTCCCGCCGAAGGAATCGATTCCGAGGAATTGGAATTGGAGATGATCGACTATGGCGCCGAAGAGGTCTTTGTTGACGATGACGGAATTCTCATCTATGCCACCTTCGAGAGTTTTGGTGCCATTCAAAAAGAATTGGAAAACCGTGATATCGAAATACTTTCTTCCGGTTTTGAACGCATTCCGCAAGTGACTAAAAAGCTGACCGAGGAAGAAGCGGCAGATGTAGAAAAACTACTCGAAAAAATCGAGGAGGACGATGATGTTCAGAATGTATATCATACGATGGAGGAGTAAGTATAATTTAGTCCATAATTTAAGAAAGTTATTTTTAATTTAACTTGTTTTTAGTTTTTTAAGGTACTGTAAATAAATTGCGGTAACTTGATATTTTTGAACCTTGCAACCTAATTAATGACCTCCATTAAAGAACACTGTTGTGGTGCCGATGTGTTTTTTGACAAGAAAACAGCAAAAAAACAATATCGGCAATATTTAAAAAATGGGCCATCGAGGGTGACTGCAAAAATCATCCGACAATTAACCGCTCAAACCATCGAAGGTAAATCATTGATCGATGTGGGTGGTGGCATTGGTGCTTTGCAATGGTGGTTCCTTCAAACGGGTGGGGCTCGAACCACAGCTATCGACGCTTCATCTGGTTATTTGCGACAAGCGGAAGAACATGCTGACAAAAAAGCATGGGGGGCAAAAACTCATTTTATTCTTGGCGATTACACGGTAGTACATACTCAAGTCGACCGCCCTGATTATATCACCCTAGATAAAGTGGTCTGCTGCTATCCGGATTTCAAGGAAATAATTGAAACAAGCTGTCAAAAAGCAAGAACTCATGTTGCGCTGAGCTATCCCATCGACGGAATAATTTCCAAAATCGTATCCTGGATCGGTGCTCTGATCATAAAGCTTAAAAGCAATTCATTTAGACCCTATGTTCACCCTGTAAATCAAATCAGGGAGGTGTTCGAGCAACAGGGATATGAAAGGGTCTCGCATGCCCTGGCCTTCCCTTGGCATATTGAAACCTACCGTAGAGTAAAAGTATAGAGCTTTTAAACGGTTCAATAACCCATGCTCGTGTATATCTGTTCGATGGCCGCACAAACCTATGACATTGCCAGACATAAACAGCAAATCACGAATTAGATGCTGAAGTCAAACAGAGGCGGTGGAGTTTCTGATCTATGCCCCTTTCGAAAGTTTCGGTACCATTCAAAAAGAATTGGAAAACCGTGAGATTGAAATTCTTTCTTCCGGTTTTGAACGCATTCCGCAAGTGACTAAAAAGCTGACCGAAGAAGAAGCGGCCGATGTTGAAAAATTATTGGAAAAAATCGAGGAGGACGATGATGTACAGAATGTATATCATACCATGGAGGAATAAAGAATTCATTCCCAATTAAGTTGCTGACGGTACACACAGATTGTAGAACTACCAAACAAAAAAGAGAACCTATTAGGTTCTCTTTTTTGTGCAGTTTTTAGGCATTAGTGTTTCACTATGACCCGTTTTGTAAACTGGTTCCCTTTTTCATCAATTGCCTTTAGTAGGTAAACTCCAGATTTAAGGTCTTGTACATCAATGGTGCTTTCCAGATTTGCCTTGGCTATTTTACGCACCGAGCGGCCGCTCATGTCGAAGATTTCCATACTACCCATCGTTACCGGTTTCTCAAAACTGACGGAGACACGTTCACTGGCCGGATTAGGATAAACCTTTAGTGCGTTCAGCGGTCTTTTTCCAGCTAGGCCGTTTTCACCAACCTTGCTCACGACAAGGTTGTCATAGTGGGCCGACCCAGGTTCGTTACGGCCGAAGTTCGGGTAGATCCAGATATCGAGGGTCCTTACCCCCTCACTTACGGTTATCGTCTGCTCGTGGGTACTCCAACCTTGGCCGAAGCTATGGCCGATCTCCCAGGTGTTGGGCCTGCCGTTCTCCACTACCTCGATTCGCGCCTGCCCGTCAGTACTGTTGCCGTCGATACTGAAATAAAGTTCATCGCCTGCAGCGATTTCTTCCTTTGACAAGTCGATACTGATGACATATTTCGCCCAAGGTTCGTTATTGCCATTGTTGACCAATTGAATGGCGCAGTCCGAACCGTTGGTGATATCCGATACGCCATTGGCGACATCCAATCCGGAACCGTATCTGCCTCCCCCAAGCGGTAAGCTCAGGTCTTCATTGGCCAAATCATCGGGGCAACCTGCAGGTATGGCCCTTCTCACCACAAGATTGTCGTAATGCGCAAATCCCGGGACATTATTCTTGAAATTCGGGTAGAGCCAGATATCTAGGCTCTGTAGCCCCTCCCGAACGGTAATCGTCTGTTCGTGGGTGCTCCAGCCTTGGCCAAAGTCATGGCCTATTTGCCAAGTGTTGGGCCGACCGTTCTCGACTACTTCGATTCGGGCCTGCCCGTTCGTACTGTTCCCGTCGATGCTGAAGTACAGCTCGTCACCTGCGGTGATCCCATTTTCGGCCAAGTCTATCTTTATCGCATACTTCGCCCAAGGTTCGTTCGTATCGTTGTTCACCAATTGTATGGCACATTCCGAGCCGTTTGTGACGTCCGACACTCCGTTCGCGGCATCAAGACCCGAACCGAAAGTACCCACCGGTAATAGAATGTCATCATCTTCATTGGCAAGAATATCGGGACAATCGGAGCCCTCCACTTTTCGTACGATAAGGTTATCGTAGTGTGCCGATCCCGCTACGTTGCCCGCAAAGTTCGGATAGATCCAGATATCGAGCGTGGTGATGCCGTTGGGTACGGTCATCGTCTGTTCATGCGTGCTCCAGCCAGCCCCGAAGGTATGGCCGATCTGCCAGGTGTTCGGCCTTCCGTTCTGCACCACCTCGATGCGTGCCGTACCGTTGGTACTGTTACCATCGATACTGAAGAACAATCGGTCCCCGGCGGATATGCCTTTCTCAGCCAGGTCGATTTGTATCGAATACTTCGCCCAAGGTTGATCGGGGTCGCTATTGACCAATCGTATCGCACAGTCAGACCCATTGACGATGTCGGATACCCCTATGGCAGTATCGAGGCCCGAACCAAAGGTACCGGCAGGCAAGGATAAGTTTTCATTCTCGTTGGCCAATAAATCGGGACAACCTTCGGTCGGGCAGTCTTCGCTTTTCGCTGCATCGATGATGGTCCAACCGAAATCATCGATCAGTTTTTGGCGGGCGGCTTCGCCCTGACAGTACTCACTATTGCCGCTATCAAAGACAACCCCATTTTGAAGCGTTACAAGGCTAGCCCAACCTATTAAGATATTGTCATAATTTTCTGTAGATAAGAAAGAATTGGCAAACATTCCATTCATATTTGTAACACTGCTCACATTCCAATTGCCTATATCTTGGTTGAACACGCTATTGTAAAACATACCATCCATTGTCTTTACATTCGAAACATCCCATGCATGGATGTCTTGGTCAAATACCGAATTACCATTGAACATTGCGGTCATATTACTGACACTACTAACATCCCATCTGCCTATGTCTTGGTTGAATGTGCCGTTAGAAAACATATGGAGCATATTCCGAACGTTTTGAACATTCCAATCACCGATATCTATATTGAATTCCTTGGCTCCGGTAAACATCCAATCCATGACATTAACCTGACTAACATCCCAATCATTGAAGGAACTATTGCCTACCAAAGAAGTACAACTTAAAAACATATAGGACATATCTTCGGTATTGGTTAAATCTGGTATATCGGTGGCTAAAACATCCATATTTCCGCAAAATGCGAACGCATTTCCCATGGAGGACCATCTAATAGATCCCCACTGATCAACTGATATTAACTTTTTTTGATCTCTGGTCTCCCCAAAACCTTCTTCAAAATAGATTCTTGGAAACGCACCCGAAATTGAAACCTGGTAGGTCCCCGGCGTTTCGTAGGTATGGGTGATGTCCGTCGTAACCTCAGTATCAGAAGTGCCATCACCCCAATCCACAGAATAATTATAGGTCTCCCTTGGAAAAGTTGGTATGGTAATCTGATTGTCTTCCGAACTACCGGAATTATCAGTTTTCCAGGTAGAGACAAAGGGCTTTTCAATTACACAGTCCTCACTTTTTCCTTCATCGGTGATGGTCCAACCGAAATCATCGATCAGTTTTTGTCGGGCGGCTTCGCCTAGACAATATTGGCTGTTGCCACCATCAAAAACAAGATTATTTTGAAGTGATTGAACGCTCCAACCAACCAATGTATTATCATAATTTTCGACAGAAAGTTTAATACCTGAGAACATACTATTCATCTCTCTAACCTGTGCCATATTCCATTGACCCAAATCTTGGTCAAAGGCAGATGCTTGATTAAACAAATAATTCATATGCCTAACATTCGATACATTCCAACTACTTATATCTTGATTAAAGGAATGCGCACCAGAAAACATTGATGTCATACCGATAACATTTGCCACATTCCATTTGGCTAGATTTTGGTTAAAAGATATAGCTCCATTGAACATATTGGTCATTGAGGATACCTCGGCGGTATTCCAACCAGAAATGTCTTGATTAAAAGAAGAAGCAGAAAGAAACATATCGGCCATTGTAGTGACATTGGAAACGTTCCAATTACCTATAGCTCCATTAAACGCTTCGGCATTTTCGAACATAGAATTCAATGTAATAACATTATCTACTTCCCAACTATTGAGATTCATATTAAATGTGCTTGCCCTATTGAACATATCGTTCATGGTGACAACGTTACTGACGTTCCAATTTCCTATATCTTGATTAAATTCACCAGCTGAATAAAATGCATATGACATATCAGTTATACCACTTGTATCCCACAAACCGACTGTAGCATTCCATATCAAATTTGAACAAAAAGCAAAGGTCGTATCAAATGAAGTAACATGCGTAAGATTGGGTAAATCAGTTGCTTTGATATCCAAATTAGAACAGCCATTATAAGCCGAGTGGAATGAACCCCAAATATTATCACCCCATTGGTCCACGGTCAGAAGTTTTTCTCTATCGTTATTTGAAGACCATCCAAAATACATTCCCGGAAATTTTCCCGAAATCAAAACCTGATACGTTCCCGGTACTTCATAAGTATGTGTGATGTCTCCGGCAACCCCTCTATCAGAAGTACCATCTCCCCAGTTAACTGTGAAATCATATATAAAATCAACGAAAGTAGCATTCCTGTAAGTTGGAATGGTAATCTGATTGTCTTCTGAAGTCCCGGGGTTGTCGGTTTTCCAGGTGGTGATAAAAGGTCTTTCAGTTTCGCAATCTTCACTTTTACCACCGTCGGTAATCGTCCAACCGAAATCATCGATCAACTTCTGCCGTGCGGCTTCGCCAAGGCAGTATTGGCTGTTGCCGCCATCAAAAGCAACTCCGCTTTGGAGTTGTTGTGTACTCCATACATTTAAAAGAACATCATAGTTCTCAGTAGACAACCCCGCATTTTTGAACATCCAAAACATATTCGTAACATTTGATACATTCCAATTAGAAATATCCTGATTGAATGAACCGGCGTCAACAAACATCTCTGACATAAAAACCACCTTCGATGTATCCCAATTTTCTAAATTTTGGTTAAAAACAACATTCTGGTCGAACATCCCTCCCATGTCAGCCACCTTGCTGACATCCCAGTCTCCAATATCATGATTGAAAGGAGCTAGCCTGAACATGCCACTCATGTCAGTAACGTTCGAAACATCCCAATCACCGATATCTTGATCAAAAGGAGAAGTAGAAAACATTTGATTCATCGATGTAACCTGGCTGACATTCCAATTACCAATATCTTGATTAAATCCTGAGAAGTTGAACATACTCCCCATATTGGTTACATTGCTAACGTCCCAATTGCCAATATCTTGATTAAACAAGCTGCATCCAAAAAACATAGAGCTCATATAGGTTATATTGCTCATATCCCAATCATTTAGCGAATTGTTATAGACCAAGGATGAACAACCTCGGAACATATGACCTAATATAGTCAGTTCTGATATGTCTGGTAAATCAGTTGCGACAACATCTAGATTTGCGCATTGATCAAAGGCAGCATTTAAATCTGACCATAGTTGAGACCCCCATTGATTAACTTGCAATAATTTCAAATTATCTTTTTGTTCTCCGTTGATTATTCCAAAGCTCACTGCCGGAAAAATCCCTGAAATTGATATCTCATAAATCCCAGGAATTGTGTAGGTATGGGTTATGTCTTTTGTAACATTATTATCTACACTACCATCCCCCCAATCGACCGTATAGTCGTAAGGACCACTAAAAATACTTCGAGATGTATGAATGGTTATTTGGTTGTCTTCTGAAATACCGGGGTTATCAGTTTTCCAAGTTGTTACAAAGGCAATGCTACTGTCTAAGGTTATATTGATAAGCTGTTGACAAGATTCAGAACTATTTCCGGCCACGTCGACAGTGCTCCATGTAATAGTTGTTGTACCCAAAGGAAATGGAGCCTCCAAATCTTGGCCATCGCTTCGGGTAGCCGAATATTGAAATTCTTCTTGACAATTGTCCGTTGCCGTCGGTGAGATAAGTTCTAAGGGAATACTATCACCGAATGGAATCGTATGGTCAATATCAGCGGGACAAATTATCGTCGGCGCCTCTTCATCTGAAACTATCACCAGTTGTGCACAACTCTCCGATGTATTACCTGCCTCATCGGTGGCGGTCCATGTTATGGTAGTTTCCCCGATTGGGAAGTGGTCGGTCAATTCTAAATTGTCACTTCTTATTGCCTCAAAAATGAAGGTTTCAGACACATTATCGGTAGCTGTTGGCTCCGAAATAAGTGAAGTTGCTTCGCAAATTCCTTCTTCGTTGATTAGGTCAATATCAGCAGGACAGGTGATAATCGGTGCCTCGTTATCTTCGTTCGATTCAAGACTTCCAGGAGATCCGATATCCCCGGCGGTGCTGGTATATGTATTGAAAAGGGGCGTTTCTTCTTCATTTGGTTCGGCACTGCTCAATGACCAACTGCCCCCTACGGTGTTGTCGAAATCCAAGGCGATTAAAAATATGGACTTTGAATTGCTCGAAGCGGGCCAATCACCTCCAGCGTCATAAATGACTTGCTGAATGACATTCGCTTGTGAAACATTGTCTCCCTCATAACTCTCGAAACTATCCCATATTCCTATAGAATCTCCCGTATTGTTCAAACCAGGCCAGTTGGCCACCGGAATTGCATCAACGACACCCCACGCCGCCTCAAATTCTTGAAGGGTCAGGTCATCATCAAATAAAATAACCGATTTTCCGGGTTGTAATATGCCCTCGGAAATATTTGCGGCATCTTGATCCGTATTGTTATTGTCATCAAGTACATAGCCGGTCAAGTCGATCGCCTCGATGCTATTGTTATAAATTTCTATCCACTCCCCATTGCTTTCTGTAATGGGGTTGTACATGATTTCTGTAATAATTAAATCCGGATTTTGACCGTAAACGGAAAAAGAAAAAAGAAGAATGAACAGCGCGGAAAAAGTAAAATTTCTCATAATGGTTAGGTTTATAGTTATTTAATCAAATTCGAGTACCGACCTGTGATTGAATCGAAGGACCGAATTAAATATTTATGTGATACTAACAAATATCCTATAATGGGTATTTTATCGATCATCGGCCTGTAGGTAGCCTTTACAAAGAATTGGGAAATTGTAAACTGAATCGCATGATGAAACTAGAGCATCTCATCAAAAACACTAAATTTATGTTGTGAGTCAAGACAAGAATGTTGTGAAATGTTAAAATTATTTGGTCAAAGCTACTTTTTTTGTAAGAAAAAAGTGCCAAAACAGAATAATGAAATCCGAATCAAGAGATGATTTAGTCGTATTGGAGAAGTAGCTAACTATACGCTGGCACTTTGCCAACCACACCTTTAAAGAACGACATATAAGTTTTGAAATCATCCTCTTTATTATCGGTCGGAAAATGAGGTTCGGAAAACTTTATCTCTTTCTTACCATAGTCAAAAGCGACCATGACAATGGGTACGTTAGCTGCCTTGGCGATGTAGTAGAAGCCCGTTTTCCATTGTGTCACTTTTTTACGCGTACCCTCTGGCGATAGTGCCAACCTAAATTCTTTGCGTTCGTTAAAAATTTTGGCAATGGCGGAAACCGTGTCGCTATTCTTACTACGATCTATGGGTGCGCCGCCCATCCACCTGAAATACCATCCGAAAGGGAACTTGAAAAGGCTTTTTTTGCAATGAAATTGATTTGCTCGTTGCAGACCCGACGGATCAATAGTCCCAAAAAAGAAATCGACCCAACTGGTATGGGGCACTACGATAAAGATACATTTATCTAAATCGGGAAAGGATCCTACCAATTTCCAACCCAAAATCTTGAAGTAAATAAATCTAGCAAGGCTTTGCATGGCATCGAATTACTGAGAATCATTAGGTAGTTCTAGACTTTAGCCTTTGCTGAGCGCAGCCGAAGTGCTCTAACAGACAGTAGAAAAAACTAAATTTTTTGATAGATGGATTTCAATTTGGCGGGGGTCATCGTTTTCTGCCAATCTTTACCCAAAGCATTTTCCCATAACGGCTCCATGTTCAATGAAACATTTATCATGGTATCGAAATCAGCTTCGCTCAAATTGGCGCAAACATTCTTAGGAAGTGTAACTTCGTGTTTTTCGAGCATGGTTTTAAAAAGTGCGACCCCCTCGGGGTAAAACTCCTCTAAATGTTGAAATACCAGACAATTACCTATCCCGTGTTTTACACCCAGTAAATAACCCAGACCATAGCTCATGGCATGGGCAACACCGACCTGGGAGTAGGCAATGCTCATACCGCCATGCCAAGAAGCCATCATCAATTTATCACGGGATTCAGAATGTGACAGGTCTTCTAAAAAAACTTCTTTGCATAGCTCCAGTGCCTTTTCGCCATAACTTTGACTAAAAGCGTTCAAATAAGTGCCATTGAGTGATTCGATACAATGGATATAACAATCCATTCCGGTATAGAACCATTGCTCTTTGTCGACGCCTTTGGTCAGTTCGGGGTCCAGCACAACTTGATCAAACGTGGTGTAGTCAGAATTGATTCCCAATTTTCTTTCTGGTCCCAACAGCACCGTAGTACGGGATACTTCTGCACCGGTTCCACTAATGGTCGGTATGCCTACATGATATATCGACGGTCTATGCACCAGGTCCCAGCCTTGATAGTCCGATGCTACTCCTTTATTGGTCAGCAATATGGCCACTGCTTTGGCCAAATCCAATAACGTACCACCACCAATACCTACGATACCGGATGGAAGCTCAGAAAACTCCTTTTTGATACGATTTACCAAGACATCCACTTGTGTCGTCTTGGGTTCTTCATCCGCAGAGATGAAAATAATTTGATCGTTGAATATTAAAGGGACTCTTTCAGCAAGCTCGGTCCCTTCGAAAACATCGTCCACCAAAAATATGATGGGTGCTTCGGAGTGACTTCTTTTCGGCATCAAAATCTCTCCCAAGTGATCAAAACTTCCCGAACCGAACACCACTCTGGGAACCATAGGAAAATTTCGGTACTGCCGCGTTTTCAGAGCCGAAACGTTTTTTATATCCATATCTTTTTTTGTATGCATAATCTGAATTACAAGTACTTCAAAATATTCGATAACTTATTTAATGTCAGATATTTATTGTTATCTTCCTCGACCGTTACTTCTTCATGTTTCCATGTCGTATGAAAAGGAATATGAACCGCTTTGGCGCCAATATTTACAATAGGCAGAACATCCGATTTAAGTGAATTTCCGATCATTAAAAATTCCTTCACACCTATCTCCAAATGTTCGAGCAAATTTAGATAGTTTTCTTCTTTCTTATCGCTCAATACCTCAACATGATGAAAATAAGTAGACAAACTCGACCTATCCAGCTTGCGTTCTTGGTCAAGAAGATCACCTTTGGTCAAGACGATCAACCGGTATTTATCTTTTAGCACTTCCAACACTTCTTTCACACCCTCAAGAAGTTCTACCGGATGAGCGATCATCTTTTTACCCAGATTCAAAATGTCATGAATCGTTGCTTGGGAAATCGTATTATTTGATATTTCAAGGGCAGATTCGACCATAGAAAGCATAAAACCTTTGATTCCGTAGCCGTAAAGCTCTAGATTCTTCATTTCCATTTTGAAGAGCTCTTGATCAATCTTGTTCTTGGTTTCATAACCTTCGAGTAAATCAGCAAATTGTTCCTCCGCCTCCCTAAAATAAGTTTCGTTTACCCATAGCGTATCATCGGCATCAAAGCCTATGACCTTAATGTTGCTAAAATCTATTTCCATGCTTCTTGCGCCCTTTTTAGGTCTTCAGGTGTATCTATCTCTATTCCTGATACGTTTGTTTCCACCATTTTTATCTTCTTTCCATATTCCAAATAACGAATGGCCTCTATTTTTTCGGTGGCCTCTAAAGACAGCATAGGCAGTCTTTGAAAGTCCATCAAAGCACTTTTTCTAAAGGCATAAATCCCCTTATGCTTATAATACTTAGCCTCGATTTCAGTAGACCTTGGATAGGGAATTGGTGAACGCGAAAAGTATAAGGCAAAATTGCGATTGTCCACAATGACCTTTACGGTATTCGGATTTGAAATTTCCTCCTCGTCCGTAATGTGTACCATTAAGGACGCCAGGTCTATTTCTTGATCAATATCACTTCGAAACACCTCTAAAACAGCCGCAAGACTAGTGCGCTCGGTAAAAGGCTCATCGCCCTGTACATTGACTATGATATCGACATCAATATCGGCAACGGCCTCTGCGATACGGTCACTGCCGCAATCGTGCTCTTTTAGACTCATTATCACCTTACCGCCAGCCTCAGCAATGGCATCATAGATTACCGGGCTATCCGTCACAACGAACACCTCGTCAAATAACTCTGTTCGCACCGCCGCTTCATAGGTTCTGACGATAACAGGTTTACCTGATAGGTCTTGCATTAATTTTGCAGGAAATCGAGATGCGGCGTATCGCGCCGGAATCATAGCTATAATTTTCACTTGCTGAATGGATAAAGGTTAGGTTTTTGCCTTGGGCCTTAATTTTCTATAAATCATAAAAATGAAAACAAGAATAATGATGACCATGATGACGGCCAATATCGGTGCAAAAATAGATGCGGTCGTTACCGCTATGGCAGTACCTGTTTCAACAGTCGACACTAGAGGGTTTGCCAAACCGCCTGTTGTTGCAGTAGATGTTAATCGGCTCGCCGCCCCCGCTCCTTTAATGGCGGTAGCTGTTCCGCCACCCGCAATTATGGCCAAAGACCAGGTCACAACGGGATCCAAGTTGGCCACGGTAGAGACCATGACGGCAGTACCGGCAATGGCAGCCAAGGGTACGGCAAAACTATCCAGCAAATTGTCGACCCAAGGAATAAAATAAGCAAAAATCTCAACAACGGTCGCTACCCCAAGGGTAATTACAGCGGCGAGACTGCCGATCCATTGCCAGCTATCGTTCAATTCCCATACATCAAAATAGGCCGCTAAACTCAGGGCAAATAGGGGAAGAAAAACCCGAAAGCCCACAGAAGCCGCAAGACCTACGCCCAAGAAAACACTTATGATGGTTTCTGATGTCATGTATTGGCAAAGTTCAAGTGCAAGTTCAAATACAAAAACAGTTCCAAAGAGCAGAAAATTTCCCTAATGTGCATTTGACTCCCATTATTTCCCACGAATTTAACTTATTCCGAATCAAGAAAAAAATCGTTCTTAAAACCGATAAGATATAGTTGCGATTTGGCCCTGGTAATTGCAGTATAAAGCCATCTCAAGTACTCCTTGTCTACCCCATTGGGTAAATAAGGTTGCTCCACAAAAACAGTGTTCCATTGACCCCCTTGGGACTTATGACAAGTAATTGCATATGAGAATTTTACCTGCAATGCATTAAAGTATTTATTATTCTTTACGGACAAGAATTTTTTATACTTCGATGTTTCATCGGCATAGTCTTTCATCACCTCTTGATAAAAGCGATTACCATCTTCGTAGGAAAGTGAAGGAGTCACGGCCTGAATGGTATCTAACAACAATACAGTTTCAAGGGGTTTTTGATTCGGGTAATCGACCATCTTGACCATAACCTCGGCAAATCGAAAGCCATATAACTCTTTGATCGAAAATATTTCGAGTACCTCGATAATATCGCCGTTAGCAATAAAGCCAGCTTCCGAATTCGGTTTTAGCCAAAAGTAATTGTTCTTCACCACCATCATGAAGTCGCCCACCGCCAACTCATTTTCTAAATATAGAATGCGATTACGAATATTCTCGTTATAGAGATTGGCCCTTTTGTTCGATCGAACAATAAAAGTTGTTTCCTCTTTGCCATGTATCGAATAAGCATTTTCTATGGCCTCCAATATTTCGTTCCCATCGATCAAACGCACGATATCACCGTACGGATTCACATCAAATTGAAAGATTTCGAAAAAATTACCCTGAAGTTGTTCGCGCAGCACCGTGGCATTGACCAATATACCTGAATCTTCTTCCTGTCTGACCACCTCATCCAATTCGAGACGAACAACCTCTTTATTATAGTTCATAGAAAGTTTGTCGGCATCTAAGGCTGGACTCAATTCTAAATGTACCGGAGGCAATTGAGCAGTATCTCCTATCAGTATCAATTTGCAATTATGTCCCGAAAAAACGAATAGTAAAAGGTCATCCAACAAGGATCCGTTTTCAAAAAGTTTGGAATCGGCCGGCGTATCAGGAATCATGGATGCCTCGTCTACGATGAAAACCGTATTTCGATGCTTATTGGGCGCCAATACGAATTGTACCCTGCCCCCGCTCTGCTTTTTGGGGATATAGATTTTTCGATGTATCGTAAATGCCTGGGTCTTAGAATAATTCGACATCACCTTGGCGGCTCGGCCCGTTGGGGCCATCAAAACGGCTTTCATGGTCGTTTTCCATAAACACGATACCAGTGCACCGACGATAGTTGTTTTTCCGGTTCCTGCGTATCCTTTTAAAAGGAAAATATCTTCTTGATTTTTTGAAAGTACGTACTTGGCCAATTTTTGAAGGGCAACGGATTGCTTGTCCGTCGGGTCATGCGGAAATTTTTCCTTTAAAATTTGATAAAAAGCACTATCGGAAAGTACACTCATAGAAAATCAAAGATAATCATGATTTTTTAGGAATGCTTTTTTAATGCATCTGTCGGGAAACATGTAGCATAATCGCGCAAAGCTATTTTGAATTCCCTTTCCAAAATCAATCCTAATCAGCTTAAAGCAGCTCAAATACAAGGAGTTACAAATTAAATTTGAAGGCTAAAATCAGGTCTTAAAAAATTAGGCAGTTTCCAAAAAAATTGTAGATTTGTGTTAACCACTAAATTAAATAAACACGTACGAAATGAAGACCATAATACAAATTGTACTTTGGATTGCCTGCATCGGTTTAGGATACATGATTTATAACTCGATTACTGGCCCGATTAAGTTCAATGATGAAAAACAGGAACGTTTTTCAAAAGTTATTTCGAACTTAAAAGACATCAGAAGTTCTCAAGAGGCCTATAAAACCGTCAATAAAAGATACGCCAAAGATTTTGAAAGCCTTATTAGCTTTGTGGATACCGGAAAATACACCATTACGCAACAAAAAGATTCTTCGTTCATGCGTTATGACAAGGCATATCAAATCGACCTTCAGGTGGACACAGTTCTAATAGATACTTTAGGTTTTGTAGCTGTGAAAGATTCACTTTTTAAAAATGATGATCGTTACAAAAGCATGATGAACG
Organism: Maribacter halichondriae; assembly: GCF_027474825.1. Taxonomy (GTDB): domain Bacteria; phylum Bacteroidota; class Bacteroidia; order Flavobacteriales; family Flavobacteriaceae; genus Meishania; species Meishania halichondriae. The sequence continues at coordinate 411,279 of NZ_CP107030.1, forward strand.
TGCCGGGAGCGCCCAATGGCGAAAAATTTGAGATGAAAGCCGATATTATCGACAAAAGTGGTTACAGGGCACCGGTTTTCGAGGTAAAGGTGGCCAAAAGCGTTATTTTGCACGATCAGCCTGCGGATCTTTTGGCGAGGGAAAATGCACAGATCAGTGTTGAAGAGGTTAACGGAAACGAAATAAAAGTTGGCTCGATGACCGAAGTAAGTACGAGCGGAAACTGGCCTCCGATCTATGACAAAAAAGGTGACGAAAACTAATATCGAAGCGTCAAAAGAAAATTTTCAAAAACTGTCCATTCAAGTGAGCTTGAATGGACTTTCTTTTGTATCGTAGACACGGTCAGTCATGCTGTCAAAATGTTGGAGAGTACTATTTTTGCCAAGGAATTGACCCCTATGATCTTCAAGAACACTTGCAAGAATTTTTAGAGAAACACAAGATTGATAAAAGAAGTTTCTCAGAAGTTATCGTTGTACACCGAAACAATTTGTTCGCACTGGTGCCGCAATCACTTTTTGATGATTCTCAATTAGCGAACTATCTTAAGTTCAACACGAAGATATTGGCCAACGACCATATTGTCTACGATGAAATTAAAAATCACGATATTTTTACCGTCTATGTACCCTTTGCCAATATCAACAATTACATTTTTGACCTATACGGCGAATTTGATTTTGAACATCATAGCACCGTAATGATACATTCTTTGTTGAACGCCAGTAGCAATGAACTTGACACCATAGGCTATGTTCATGTGGGACGGCAACAAATGGATATTACCATTATTTCCAATAAGCAACTACTGTTATACAATACTTTCGCTTTTGTGACCAAAGAAGATTTTATCTATTACTTACTTTTCACTTTGGAACAATTGAAGCTCAACCCAGAGCATATTTCATTAAAGCTTTTCGGCGCCATAGAAGAGGACGATGAAATTTATAAACTTTGCCATCGCTATGTAAAAAATGTTGTGATTTCAGTTCCACCGGTAAATACATATCCCATTTTAGAATCCGTTGAGGAGTCTATAGATTTCACGTTGTTAAGCACTTTATAATGCGTATTATTTCAGGAAGCCATAAGGGAAGGCGAATCTTTGCGCCAAAAAACTTGCCCGTGCGGCCTACTACAGACATGGCCAAGGAAGCACTTTTCAATATTCTGAACAACCAATATTATTTCGCGGATTTGAAGATCTTGGACTTGTTTTCGGGTACTGGCAATATTGCCTTTGAATTTGCCAGTCGCGGCGCAAAGGAAATTACATGTGTCGATAGTCATCAAGGTTGTGTTCAATTTATTTCCAAAACCTCCGAGGAACTTGATCTCGGCATTTTGGCGATGCGGAATGACGTATTTACCTATTTGGGGCGGACCAAAGATCAATTCGATTTGATTTTTGCGGACCCACCTTACGATATGTCTTTGGAGGATTTCGAGAAGATTTCTAATTTGGTTTTCCAAAATAACCTATTGAAAAAAGAGGGCTCCTTGATTATTGAACATTCAAAACAGATGGACCTCTCTCATTTGTCAGGCTTTAAAGAGCAACGTAAATATGGAGGTAGTGTTTTTAGCTTTTTCAGTATTACCGGCAATGGTGATTAGAACCAAGGTCACAAAGAAAATTAACGCGCTCGAGAGAACGATGATATAGTAAAAAAGCAGGCCATAAGCCGGATTCTGTCTCCACTAAAAACGGATCCCTATCATTTATCTAGGTCTTTGGTCGCCCAAAGACTCGAACCGCCTACCCTTCGGCTCGGGCGTGCAGCCCTCGAACACCGATTTACATGACGTTTCACCACATAGAGTTTACCTGATTTCACTACAGCCGAACTGTACTTGCTTTCTGTTGCACTTGTCCTGTCCCGCCCAGGGCGGGACGACGGGCGTTACCCGCTATGTTGCACTATGGTGTCCGGACTTTCCTCTCCCCGCCAAGGCGGGCAGCGATAGGGCGGCCTGCTTCCGCAAAGTTAGTGCAATAAACAGAACCAGCTAAGAATTTAATTTCCATAGAATTACCTGGATTGCTTTTTATCCCTAATTTTTCCTTTTTAGCCCAATCTAGACAGCAAATAAAAATTATCCACTATTTTGACCTTCTTCAATGAATCAATAATGATTAAATTTTTAAGACAGCACTATCTCTTTTTCAAGAATTCAAAAAAGCCATTTATGTACCCAACATAATCGGTATTCTAACCTTTCTTATTGTATTATTTTTCGGAAGTGTTCTGACCTACTCCGATCAAAAGATTTCCTCTGTTGCCTTTATCGTGCTTTTTATGGTTTACGTTAGTCAGTTCGTCTGTCGTATTGCCCTACCCTTAATTTTTAAAAACATTTTCAAATATGATACATGGACAATTGGCAAAGAAATAATTTGGCTTTTCTCTGAATTGATTTTAGCTATTCTATTAGGATACTTTCTTTTGAAAATCATTTGGCAAATACCTATAGGAGAACGATTGAACATAACGTTGCAAAACGTTATTAGAACAGTGTTGGCTCTTCAATTGTTTATCGTTCCCTTATCTATTTTTATTAAGAAGGAAATGGTTCTTCAAAAACATTTCTACCATGCAAAACACCTGAATATGATTCTAATCAGGTTTCATACCGGTTTCAAAGAAGCGAAAAGCGAGAAGATTCTAGTTTTCAAATCAAATGATAGTCAAGAAGATTTGAAGGTCAATGCCATCGATTTGCAATTGATACATGTAACCGACAATAATATAGAAGTATTCTATTCGCTCAATGAAACCAACCAAAAGGTTTTATTGAGAAATACGTTAAAATCTGTGATTGACTCAATTCAAGGTGTTGATTATCTTTTTCAATGTCACCGATCGTATATTGTAAATCTTCGCAAGGTTACCTCTATAAACGGAAACTCGCGAGGTTATAGAATTAACTTCAAAAATCATGATGAAGATATTCCTGTTTCTAGAAGCAAGGTTGGGGAATTCAACGAATTAGTCTCTAAGCTTACGGAAAATTAAACGTGTATTTCCACCCTAAAACATCCCATTAATCCCTTTCGGTTTGAGTGGGCCATACTATTTCATTACCTCATGCTTTTAAATGAAGAGACTATGAATACAAAAAAATTAAAATTGTTTATGACCCGGGGGTGCTTTCAATAGCCATAATTCTTTCTGTTGGTATACTATATGAACAGGTGATACGTATAAAAACACGGCAGATTTTTCCACCTAAAGGCTCAATTATCCATGTTGGTGACCAAAACTTTCATGTCAATATCGAAGGGAACAAAACCTCTTTACCTACCGTAATCTTTGAATCGGGATATTATCCAACAGGAGGCAGTTCATTAATTTGGGAAAAAATACAAAACGAGATTTCAGAACATACAAAAACCATTTCGTATGACCGTGCCGGTATTTTAGGGAGCGAACCTTCCAAAAATGAGCTCACCACTGATCGAATTCTTGAAAACTTCCATGGTATTTTGAAAAAGGTCGATGGGGATGGCCCTTATATTATTGTGGCCCACTCCATATCAGGAATGTCAGCTAGGGCATTCACGGCCCAATATCCGGAAATGGTTTGTGGTCTCGTTTTGATAGATGTTACGCATCCTGAGGCGTATGAAAAAATACCAAAAGAAATTCTCGGAAACCAATCTCCAAGAAATCTTACATGGATCAAGTTTTTATCTTTTATCGGCTATCTCAGACTGACAAATTCCTATCGATATCCTGCTACCAGGGCAAATGATTCGATTAATATCATCAGCAATGCTTTTTTTCCGGAAAAAGCAACATCTATTGCCGAAGAGAAGAACCTTAAGATGGAATGGTCAGAAAAAATAAAAAATAACCGCTTTTTAGGAAACTTACCTATAAGAATTATTTATGCAGGTGGAGAAAAAGTAATCAGTGGCTTTCCCTCAAGAAAACAAGGGGAACTGTATAATACTATTTGGGAAAAACTACAACAAGATATGCCGACTCTATCCAATGATACAGAATTAATAGAAGCTAAAAAAAGCGGCCATTATATACCTTTGGAGCAACCTGATTTGGTTACTAAGACCATCTTAGATTTACTTAGACAAATTGAGGACGAATAGTTCTAAAAATAATGTTTCTTGAGAGCTTTTGGCACCTGTTAATAAATAGAGGTAACTTAACGATTCTGACCAACATTTATAGTCCGCAATTTTTATATTTGTACAAAGACCGGAAACATAGTTAAACGCTTAGCCATTGGAACCCTTTATCGTATCGGCAAGAAAGTATCGCCCCCAGACATTCAAAGATGTCGTGGGGCAATCCTCCATTACCAATACGTTGACCAATGCCATAGAGCACGATCATTTGGCTCAGGCACTATTGTTTACCGGACCACGCGGTGTTGGCAAGACCACTTGCGCCAGGATTTTGGCCAAACAAATAAATTCGGATGGCACGGAACGTGAAGATGAAGATTTTGCCTTCAATATTTTTGAACTAGATGCCGCTTCGAACAATTCGGTCGACGACATCCGAAACCTGATAGACCAAGTTCGTATTCCGCCGCAAGTCGGCAAATACAAGGTATATATTATAGACGAGGTTCATATGCTCTCGCAATCGGCCTTTAATGCCTTTTTAAAAACCTTGGAAGAACCGCCCAAGCACGCCATATTCATTTTGGCGACCACGGAGAAGCATAAAATAATCCCGACGATACTTTCGCGGTGCCAAATCTTCGATTTCAAAAGGATTACCGTCAAAGATGCCGCAGAATACTTGAAATACATCGCAGAAAACCAAGGAATCGAGGCAGAAGCGGATGCCTTGCACATCATTGCCCAAAAAGCAGATGGTGCCATGCGAGACGCATTATCCATTTTTGATAGGGTCGTGAGTTTTTCAGGAAAAAAATTGACACGAAAGACGGTTACCGAAAATTTGAACGTACTCGATTACGATACCTATTTTGAGGCCACGGATCTCATTCTGAAACATGATATTCCCGGATTGCTATTATTGTTGAATAAAACATTGGCACTAGGTTTCGACGGTCATCATTTTATTATTGGCCTGGCATCCCATTTTAGGGATTTAATGGTTTGTCAGCATACGAGTACGATCGAATTGCTCGAAGTTGGGGACAATGCTAAAAAGAAATATACGGAACAAGCAAAAAATACTACTAGTTCGTTACTGTTAAAAGCCTTGGACATCGCAAATGACTGCGATCTCAAATACAAAACGAGCAAAAACCAAAGATTGTTGGTTGAACTTACCCTGATGAAACTCGCCTCTATAGATTTTGATGGCGAAAAAAAATCCTGAATCAATTGCTTTAGCGGACTCCGAAGTTGAGTTTATTGCTCCGGCGTCTTTTTATAAGAATAACAAATCTCCAAGACCAACCTCAAAAGATGGAAGTTCAGAGCAGGTTATAACCGAAAAAGTAAATCCACAAACAATTCATTCGGATGGGACTTCAACTGACGAAACTTCAATTGAAAATGCTTCGGTCAGTAATCAGCAGTCCGGCCAGTCCATAAATCTAGAGATCAACGAAGTTGCTAACGAAATCGAAAATGAAATTGAGGTAGTCGAACCTATTTCCGTGGCAGAACCTATTTCAAAAATAGCTCTGCCAAAAATCGATGTGAAAATCAAAAGTGATGTCGATAAGGGTATGGCCGTTCGGTTAGCCGAAAAAAGGATCTCCGGGCTTTCCATATCAAGTTTAAAGGCAAAAAAAACACATGAACTAAATAAAAAAGATAAAAGTGTTGACCCGGCAAAACTACCGAGGGAATCTTTCACTGAGGAAGAAATGCAAAAACACTGGGCCGATTTTGTAAAAAAATTGGATGAAGACGGGCGTAAAATCTTGGCCTCCAATCTACATACCGATGTTCCTAAATTACAAGACGATTCCGTGATTTGGATAGAGATGCCGAATAGCACCATGAAAAAGGAAATTGAACGCGAGCAGTTCGACCTCATGGAACATTTACGGCAAAAGCTCAACAATCATTTAATAGAACTGAGAATCACCGTTAACGAAGAAACCGCCAAAAAGTTCGCTTTCACTCCTGAAGAAAAGTATCAAAAGCTACGGGAAAAGAACCCTGCCATCGATATTTTAAGAAAAGAATTCGATTTAGACCTTTGAGTTTTTGTGCGAAAAATGAATCCAGTACGCATAGACGAACATGACCAAGGCAATAATTAAAAGGCCTATGGCCTCTCTACCTTCCTCTATATTATTGATATCACCACCTTCGAGATCGAAACCTTGAAATTTTTCAGGAAAGACATACCAACATCCCAATATAGCCATAAGTCCGAATAGAAAAGGTACGATGGCACGCACTTTATTCAAAGCGAATACGAAAGAGACTATTGCGGCAACTAGATAAATCAATATCCAGACCATCGGATCGGGATCGTTGTATTGAAGCACAGCGGAAGTCAAACAAAGTATTCCGAATAACCATCCAAATAATTTAAAGAACAGACCCATAGTATTGCCCAATTTTGATTGCGAGTAATTTCACGCTATTTTTACAAATCTAAACAATAAAAATATGTTAGGCCTGAAATTACCGACAGACCCTCGATGGGTCAATATTGTTGAGAAAAATATCGATGAGATCTTGACAGATCATGCATACTGCGAACAAAAGGCGGCAAGTACGGCGATTTCCCTCATTGTCAGTTTTCCGGAATACACAAATTTGGTGGAAGAGATGATCGCCTTGTCTAGCGAAGAAATGGGTCATTTTAAGATGGTGCACGATCGTATTGTCGACCGAGGAAAAACATTGGGTCGTGACCGAAAAGACGAATATGTTTTAGAGCTTATTAAATTCTTTCCAAAAGGCGGTAGCCGTGTCACTCAATTGGTTCATCGATTACTATATGCCGCTTTGATCGAAGCTCGAAGTTGTGAACGATTTCGACTGTTATCGGAACAATTAGCTGATAAAGAACTTGCCGAATTCTACCATAAACTCATGGTCAGCGAGGCGACGCACTATACGATGTTCTTATCTTTTGCACGAAAGTACGGCAATCGAGAAGAGGTCGATAAAAAGTGGAAAGAATTGCTTGAGTACGAAGGCAAAATCATGCAAAATCTAGGCAAAAAAGAAACCATTCACGGATAATTTTCTTCAGTACAAATTTAATCTATCAAGCTTTTTTTCGGTCTTTTTAGAAGAAATCAGCGATGCCTTAAGTTTTAGGAATCGATTTCCTTATGGTTCAATTTATCCAAGTAGTAGTCATACATGGCAAATTGAGAGCGTAATTTGGGTTTTCCATTATTTTTTCGATAGGCATTATCTTGCTTTTCCGAAAAAATCCGAGCCTTCATATTATCGTTCCAAGAAATTTCAAACGTATCTATCAATTCTTGTTTTATCATCGGGTCATAGACGGGGCATCCGACCTCGACGCGATAGTCAAGATTTCGGGTCATCCAATCAGCCGACGATATGTAGACTTTTGAATCTCCGTTATTCCCGAAAATAAATACTCTTGGGTGCTCCAAAAATTTATCTACGATACTTATGGCCTCGATGTTTTCGCTCATTCCTTCTACGCCAGGTACCAAACAGCAAATACCACGCACAATAAGCTGAATCTTGACGCCTGCCCTACTCGCTTCGTAGAGTTTGTCGACCATCTTGTACGACGTAAAGCTGTTCATTTTAATTTTGATATAGGCCTCTTTGCACGCTTTGGCGTTTTCGATTTCCTGATCGATCAACTTTTTGAATGCCTTGACCGTATAGTGTGGAGAAACTATCAAATGTTTGTATTTGTTTATCTTGAAGGTGGTCTCAAAAAAATCAAATACTTTGTTCAGTTCCTTTAATATAGGTTCATGGGCGGTGAACAAAGTATAGTCCGTATAAATGCGCGCCGTAGATTCATTAAAGTTTCCTGTACTTATAAAACCGTAACGCTTAAGCACATCGCCTTCTTCCCGCTCGATTACACATATCTTACAATGTACTTTAAGGCCTGGCACCCCAAACTTCAATTTAACTCCTTCGGCCTGTAATTGTTCGGCATATTCAATATTGGCGCGTTCATCGAATCTCGCCTGAAGTTCTATTTGTACGGTTACCTGTTTTCCGTTCTTTACAGCATTTATCAAAGAGGCGGCCACTTGCGAATTGTTCGCCAATCGATATACCGTGATCTTAATACTCCTCACTTTTGGATCAAGTGCCGCTTCCCGTAAAAATTTTATCAGATATGAAAATGTATGGTAAGGGGTGTACTGCAAAAAGTCACGTTTGGCGATATGCTCAAAAAGACTTCCTTCTAGACTAAGTCCTTTTACCGGCAAAGGCACTATTTTGTCGTAGAGCAAATCTTGTCTGCCCAGACTCGGAAAGCCCATATAATCGCGTCTATTATGATATCGGCCACCGGGTATTACACTATCGGTATCCTCAATATTCATTTTATCCTTCAGGAATTTCAGGGTATCCTTACCAATGTTTTTATCGTAGACAAAACGTACAGGGTCACTGATCTTGCGATGCTCGACACTGGACGAAATTTTCTCGATGAAACTTTTGCTCAGGTCGTTGTCGATATCAAGCTCTGCATCGCGGGTAATCTTTATCATGTGTGCAGAGATCGACTCGTACTCGAACATGGTGAAAATGCTACGAAGACAATAACGGATAAGGTCGTCCAACATGATGATATAGCTCTTATCACCTTCTTTAGGCAACTCGACAAAGCGATCAATTCCTTTGGGAATTTCGATCAACGCATACCGCTTCTCTCTTATTCTTGAGTTACCATTGCCCAAAATGACCATTCTAACAGCTAAATAGGCCGCTGTATCTTTCAAAGTAGGAAATTTTGTTAAATCGTTTAGGATGATGGTCATCAGCTGTGGACTGACCTTTTCAACGAAATACTGTTTAACAAAATGGGCCTGACTATCTGAAAGTTCGGTTTCTCGTAAGATAAAGATGTTCTTGGTCTCTAGTTCGTCCTCTATGTTCTTGAGTATGCCAAGGCTTTTCGTTTGTTGCTGTATACAGATTTTGGTAATCTGCTCAAGTAGGTCTTTGGCCACCTCACCTCCTAGAACGCTTTTTCCTGTCTTTCCGACTTCAACGATTCGCTTGACCGTTGCATAACGAACCTTGAAAAATTCATCAAGATTGTTGGAGAAGATTCCCAAAAATCGAAGTCGCTCTATTAGGGGCACATTCTTATCGGCACTTTCTTGCAATACCCGTTCATTGAACCATAGCCAACTGATTTCGCGATTTACATATTGATTTTTGGTTTTTATCATCCTCTCAATTGTTTTGGGAATATCATTTGTTTCGTTGTTCCTTTTGATATGGATTTCCAATCGGAAACATCAAACTCCAAATGCACGACACCACTGGTCGGAACGTTTTCAATATAGGTATTTCCCAATGAATTGGCAAGATGCGTAAAAGCATGATTGTGTCCAAAAACCATCACGGTTTCTAAATGATCATCCAATGCTTTGGCAAAGTGTAGCACGTCATCTCCTGAAAAATCATAAAGCCCATCGGAGACCTGAAATTTATCAAAAGGAAACTGTAATTGTCTCAAAAAAACCATACACGTATGCAGAGCCCTATTGGCTGGACTTGAAAATATCGCATCTATTTTCACATTGTGGCCATTGAAGACCGAACTCACCAAAAGGAGTCATTGATGCCCCTTTCCGACAACGGTCTATCTTTATCGCTTACCGAATATTCCCAAGACGATTTTGCGTGACGTACCAGAATTAGTGTTTTCATGTAACATAAATTTAGTGTACCGAGGATTCATTGATAGGATGATCCAAGATTCAAGTCCATAAATACTAAAATCGAAATTCGAACTCTTGAACTTTAAACCTGAGATTTTGAACCTTTTTAGGGCGCAAGCCGTTCCATCTTCCAATCGAAATCATCTTGTAAGGTATACCTTAGTCTATCGTGTAGACGATTTGACCGACCCTGCCAAAATTCAATGGAAACGGGCTTTACGATATAACCGCCCCAATATTTTGGCCTTTCAATTTCTTTGCCTTCATAGTATTTTTCAAGTTCCGCGAGTTTTTCCTCTAGAACATCTCTTGATGAAATTACCCTGCTTTGGTCAGAAACTATGGCACCCAATTTGCTCCCATCAGGACGTGATTCAAAATACCCATCGGAAAGGTTTTCAGCAATTTTTTCGGCCGTTCCTTTGATTATTATCTGTCTTTCCATGGTGGGCCAAAAGAAAGAAAGGCACACCTGCGGATTTTTTGTAATTGCCCGACCCTTTTCACTTGTATAATTGGAATAGAAAATGAACCCTTCATACGTATATTTTTTCAATAGCACCACCCTACTTTTGGGATATCCATCCAAACCTAAGGTCGAAACGGTCATCGCGTTAGGCTCATCGATACTTTCCGAAGCCTCAACCTCATAAAACCATTTTTGAAAAAGCTCCATAGGGTTTTCGGAAACCGAATCTTCGGTAAGGGCACTTTTTTCGTAGGATTTTCGGAAATTACCCAAATCTTTTTGCATGATACCTATTCTAAAGTTCAGAAAAGTAAAGTTCAGGAAAAGATGGGAGAATGTGAAGTGCCTTGCTATTTAAATCTCGAAGATTTTTCCGTCGTCGGCCAATTCGACATTTTCAAAAACCGTTTCCGCCTCATCCTTAAATAATGCTATGGATTTATATCTGGTAGAATAATGCCCTAAAATAAGTAGGCCGACTTTTGCCGATTTTGCGATTAGTGCCGCTTCTTTTGCGGTACTATGTTTTGTTTTCGTAGCGAGATATGCTTCAGACTCAAGAAAAGTCGATTCGTGGTACAACATATCGACACCTTCGACATATTTCACAATCGTCGGTTCGTAACCCGTATCACTACAATACGCATAACTTTTTGGTTTAGGCGGTTCAAAGGTCAGCTGACTGTTTTCAATCACCTTGCCGTCATCAAGAGTCACATTCTTTCCGTTTTTTATATTTCGAAAATAAGCCTTGTCGATTTTGAACTCGGCGACCGCCTGAATATTTAATTTACGCTGCGCTGGCTTTTCACGAAAAAGAAAGCCATTCGTATAAATACGATGGTTCAAGGGGATAGTGGAAACCTCAACTTTTGCATCCTCAAAAATCAATTCAGGTGCGGTCGAAGTGAGTTCGTGAAAAAGCAAAGGATAATCCGTCCAAGAATTTCCTAGCTGTAAGAGTAAGGTTATGGCTTCCTTAATACCTTTTGGGCCGTGTATATGTAGTGGTTTTTCCCTTCCCAGCAGTCGAAAGGTAGAGACCAAGCCCGGAAGTCCGAAAAAATGGTCCCCGTGCAGATGCGAAATAAAAATATGATTGATCCGTGAAAACTTGATCTTATTTTTGCGCAACTGAACTTGTGTACCTTCGCCACAATCGATTAAAAATACATGATTTCTGATTTCCAGAACCTGCGAAGTAGGGTTGGTCGACGTTCGCGGCGTAGCGGCGTAGCAACCTAGAATATGGAGTTTCATACTTCTGTTTCTAGGTTTGTCGTTTATAGTTCAGTGCCTCTTCCGGAGAAAACTCACTTTTGAAGGAAAAAGCATAAGGGGTTTCACCATATTGGTTCAGATAATTTAATCGCGCTTTTGCATCTTGCGGTGTGGGATCATATCCATTCCGAACATACCAAAGTGCCATATGCATATCGGTCATTTTCTCGAACCATTCTTTTCTTCTTTTGAAAATTTCAACATGATCCAATGAATAGGTGAAGTCAAAAAGAGATTTTTTATCCTTCCATACAGACATATTTATAATCATGAAATTATCGTTGAAAACGTTTATGGAAGCCGCGTTGTCGTTTTCGTCCTTTAACCGCCAAACAAAACCTGGGCTGCGCTCCGCCAGTGTATTGATCCTATCAAGATTATTCACAAAATCGGCCATAATCGGATCATCTATAGGGGTAAGCATTCGAGCGATATTGATTTGGGCAAAATAGTAGCTCATAGGTCCAAATCGCGTTCTATCTCCTCCATCTCGATAATGTCTCGTGCCTCTTGAATGGTCGGCACCACGCTGATCTCATCAGGAACTTCGTCGTACGAAACTTTATCGGTAACGATAACAAAGGATTTCTTCGTACTTCGATGTGCATTGGAAAGTTCCAAAAATTCCAGAACATCGTTGGAAGTCAATTTGGTAAAAGAAAAAAGATTGATAATAATACTGTCATTTTTAATTTTTGGGTACCCCCCTTTAAATTATCCAAGAACTTTTGAAGCGAAATATTTTCTTGAAAAACGATGGTCGTACCGTTGTTGGAATCAAAAATCATATCAAACTATTTAATTTTAGAGGCCAATAAATAAATGACGGCCATTCGAATAGCCACGCCATTTTCTACTTGATTCAATATAATGGATTGTTTGGAATCGGCCACGTCACTTGTTATCTCGACTCCACGGTTTATAGGACCTGGGTGCATAATAACGATTTCTTTGTCAAGACTGTCCAAGAGTGCTTTATTTACTCCGAATTGCTGGGTATATTCCCTTGTCGTCGGAAAGTAATTGATGTCCAACCGTTCATTCTGTATTCGAAGCATATTGGCGACATCACACCAGTTCAAAGCCTTTCTCAAATCGGTCTCGACTTCGACACCCAACGATTCGATGTGTTTGGGCAACAAGGTTTTTGGCCCGCATACTTTAACGTTCGCGCCTTGAAGTTTCAGGGCGAAAATATTCGACAACGCCACTCTTGAATGCAAAATATCACCTACAATTACCACATTTTTACCGGCTACATCATGTAATTTTTCACGAATGGAATACGAATCTAAAAGTGCCTGGGTCGGGTGCTCATGGGCCCCATCACCAGCATTTACAATAGATGCGTTGACGTGTTTCGACAAAAAAATACCGGCACCTGGGTTTGGGTGACGCATGACCACCATGTCGACTTTCATCGAAAGTATATTGTTTACCGTATCGATAAGGGTCTCACCCTTTTTGACCGAGGATTGTGAGGCGGAAAAATTGAGAACATCGGCAGACAATCTTTTTTCGGCCAATTCAAAAGAAAGCTTGGTACGTGTACTGTTTTCGAAAAAGATATTGGCAATGGTGATGTCACGTAACGAAGGAACTTTCTTTATCGAACGATTGATGACTTCCTTGAAATGATCGGCAGTTTCAAAAATGAGTTGAATATCTTTTTTATTCAGATATTTAATTCCCAATAAGTGTTTTACACTCAGTTCACTCATTTATCAGTTGTTTATCAAATAAATAACGTCTTCCCCATCATTTTCCTTCCACATGACCTTGACTTTTTCGTCGTTTATGGCGTCGACCTGCCGGCCCCTATAATTAGGTTGTATGGGTAAATGTCTACTAAATCGCCTATCGATCAGTGTCAACAGTTCTATTTCGCTGGGTCTTCCAAATGATTGAATGGCGGTCAAGGCGGCTCGTATACTCCGACCTGTATAAAGAACATCATCGATCAGTACCACACGCTTATCCTCGACCAGAAAATCGATTTTGGTCTGGGTGGCTTCCAAGGTCTTGTCACCACGCCTAAAATCATCTCGGTAGAATGTAATATCGAGAAAACCTACCTGTATTTTTTTTACGCCGTATTCTTCCTTTAAAATTTTGGTCAACCTATCGGCCACGAATATCCCCCTGGGCTGAAGGCCAATGAGCACTGTATTTGAAAAGTCAAGATGATTTTCAAGAAGTTGGCAAGCCAAACGATGGAGGATGATGTTTATTTCTTTTGAGGAAAGCAAAACTTTTTGACTCATATCCGGGCCATCAACACTTTTGAAGTACAAAAATAGGGATTTCCTATTAAAGTATGGGGAATCAATTCCAATTGAATATAATAGAATACTTTAGGATCTGTATATATTCAAATCTAAATAACTGTTTCTGAATTTTCCTTCGGGGTCATAGTGCTTTATCAACCGCATGAATTCGGGAAGCTTTTCATATCTCGAATGCAATGTGGAAGGTGAAATCTTAAAAATTTTTCCCAATGCAGGCGGGCGCCAAAGGGCTCAAGAACACCTTCGATTTCCGAATAATACAATAAAAAAAGCCCTGATGTTTATCAGGGCTTTTGAGATAAGATGACAAGAAACCTACTGCTTCTTTTTTAGAACCAGCTTCCATTTTATCTTTCAACGCTTGTAATGCTTCGTTGGCATCGCCCAAAGTTGGCTTAGCCTCATCTGCACTTGCCGCTTGTCGTTTGACAGCTGCCTTTACATTACGTCTTTCTTCTTCTCTAAAAATTGCCGTATGGCTGGCAACGACTCTTTTGAAGTCTTTGTTGAATTCGATAATCTTGAATTCAGCTTCTTCGCCTTTACCCAATTTTTTACCATCTTCCTTCTCCAAATGACGTTGCGGCACGAATGCGGTAATGTCATCGTTGAAATCAATAGTAGCACCTTTATCAACTATTTCGGTGATAGCTGCTTTGTGAATGGTATCTACGGCAAACTCATTCTCATACTTGTCCCAAGGGTTGTCAGTAGTCTGCTTATGGCCCAAGCTTAGCTTACGACCTTCGACATCCAATTCAAGTACCTCAACTTCCAAGGTTTCGCCCACGGCGGTAAACTCCGATGGATGCTTTATTTTCTTGGTCCAAGATAAATCGGAGATATAAATCAATCCGTCAATTCCTTCCTCCAATTCAACAAAAACACCGAAATTGGTAAAATTTCGTACAATACCCTTATGTCTTGAACCTACTGGATATTTCGTTGTAATATCAGTCCATGGATCCGGAGTCAATTGCTTGATACCCAAAGACATTTTACGGTCTTCACGATCTAAGGTCAATACTACTGCCTCTACCTCGTCGCCTACTTTTACAAAATCTTGTGCAGATCGTAAATGTGTCGACCAAGACATTTCGGAAACGTGAATCAAACCTTCAACACCCTCAACAACTTCGATAAATGCACCATAATCGGCAATTACGACTACCCTACCTTTAACTTTGTCTCCTATTTTGATTTCATCGCTCAACGCATCCCATGGATGTTTCTCCAATTGTTTAAGACCTAATTGAATCCTTGATTTGTTCTCGTCGAAATCGAGAATTACAACGTTCAATTTTTGGTCAAGTTCTACAACCTCGTTCGGATGGTTGATCCTGCTCCATGACAAATCCGTAATGTGTACCAAACCATCTACGCCGCCCAAATCGATAAAGACTCCGTATGAAGTGATGTTCTTCACAACACCTTCCAATACTTGACCTTTCTCCAATTGGCTGATAATCTCTTTTTTCTGCTCTTCGATATCAGCTTCGATAAGCGCTTTGTGAGATACAACAACGTTTTTGAATTCATGGTTGATCTTGACCACCTTGAATTCCATGGTTTTATTGACATACTGGTCGTAATCGCGAATAGGCTTCACATCGATTTGAGAACCTGGCAAGAAAGCCTCGATTCCGAATACATCGACAATCATACCTCCCTTGGTTCTGCATTTTACAAAACCGCTCACCACTTCTTCTTTGTCATGGGCCGCATTTACGCGATCCCAAGCCATAATGGTTCTTGCCTTTCTGTGCGAAAGTACCAACTGACCACTTTTATCTTCTCGAATATCGATAAGAACCTCGACCTTGTCACCCACCTTTAAATCAGGGTTGTATCGAAACTCGTTCAACGATATTACACCTTCCGATTTTGCGTTGATATCGATGATAGCCTCCCTATCGGTAAGATATACCACGGTACCTGTAACGACCTCTTCATCGGCCGTGTCCACAAAGTTTTTGGCTACCAGGGTTTCAAATTCCTTTAACTTGGAATCATCCACCTTCTCGATACCTTGCTCGTACTTGTCCCAATCGAAATTTTCCAAAAATTCTTTTGGGTCTTGAGCCGGAGTTTCCGTCTTTACTTCTTTTGTTTCTTGTTGCACTTCGGCAGTCTCTACTACCTCTGCAGTTGTTTTTTCTTCAGCCATTTGCTGATGTTAATTTGTATTCCGTGATATTACAAGAGTTGTGCAAAATTCCCGGAAGCTATTAGCACTATTTTTTGTCGTCCTTTTTCCTCTTGATTATTTGCAAAAAAGGAGTGCAAAAATACGATTAATAAATGGTTTTACAAACCGTTGAAACAACGGTTTTAATTTGAGAAGGAGTATTTCACGGAATTTGCCCTAAAATATTGCAAATATCACTATCTTACGCACTGAAATATTAACCGTTTAAATTTTAATTATTATGAGTGTCAAAGCAAAGTATCAACCCGTTTTGAACCTTGGTGAGCAATTGGGCATCAAAGATGGCAATGTAACCGAAGAAGGTGGGGTTTTGAAAATAAAAGGTGTGGCCAATACACAATATGAAAAAAATCTTTTATGGGATAAAATAAAGGAAGTGGGTGGTCAGAGCCCTTCCGATCTTAAAGCAAATATTACCGTTGCCGATGATTCAGTATATCACAGACATGTTGTAAAAAGTGGTGAATCGTTAAGTAAGATTGCAAAACACTACTATGGTGATGCCATGAAGTACAAGCAGATTTTTTCTGCTAACACCAATATTTTGAAGAATCCTGATGTGATTCATCCTGATCAGGTCTTGGTTATTCCAAATCCGTAAGCAGAGTTATTTAATATTAAAAAACGGGCGTTAAATAACGCCCGTTTTTTTATTGTTAATGATGCGAAGTGCATAATTGTACATGCGTTCGAATTGTTCTTTAAGTCCCATGTCGCTGTTATCAAATTCTATGGCATCTTCTGCCTTTCTCAACGGGGAAAATTCTCGCGTGGAATCGATACGATCCCGATTTTGAACATTCTTCAATACGTTTTCGTAGGAGACTTTTTCACCTTTATCAAGCAACTCCTTATATCGCCGGTATGCCCTTTTTTCCGGTGAAGCCGTCATGAAAATTTTCAGCTCGGCATCGGGGAAAACAACCGTACCAATATCGCGACCATCCATTACGATACCTTTTTCGGCACCCATATCTTTTTGCATATCAACCAGCATATGGCGCACCTCCTCAATTTCAGCAACGCGACTTACATTTTCGGAAACTTTTAAAGTACGTATTTCATTTTCGACATTTTCACCGTTCAAGAGCATTTCGGAATATCCTAATGTTTCATTGTATTCAAACCTTAAAACTATTTTAGGTAATAATTTTACCAAGGCATGAATATTCTCTCTTTCATCACCTACGAATCCATTACGCATGGCAAATAAGGTAACGGCCCTATACATCGCCCCCGTGTCGACATAGATATAGCCCAGTGCTTTTGCCAATTGTTTGGCAATCGTACTTTTACCTGTTGACGAATAACCGTCTATGGCTATGGTGATTTTTTCCATGAGTTAAAAATACTCAGAAATAAACAGGGAACGTAATATGGGCAAATATATCTTAGCCCATGCAGCCCCTAAAGCTTTTTGGCGTTTTTTACTTTTTGCTTCGTTATGGCCGCCTCAATGACTTCGTGCATATCGGCTACATAATGGAAGACAAGACCTTTGAGGTATTCCTGTTTTATTTCAAGAATGTCTTTTCTGTTATCCTCACAAAGTATGATCTCTTTGATACGCGCTCTTTTGGCGGCTAGAATCTTTTCCTTTATTCCCCCGACCGGCAATACTTTTCCTCGTAAGGTAATCTCTCCCGTCATGGCCAAACTCTTTTTCACCTTGCGCTGGGTAAATAGGGAGACCAAGGAAGTTAACATGGTAATACCTGCACTCGGGCCGTCTTTAGGGGTAGCACCTTCTGGCACATGTATGTGTACATTGTATTTCTCAAAAACTTCGGGGTCAATCTCGAACCGATCTGCGTTCGATTTGATGTATTCCATGGCGATGGTGGCCGATTCTTTCATCACCTTTCCTAAGTTACCTGTGATGTTCAAATTTCCTTTTCCTTTGGAAAGGATTGATTCGATGAACAGAATATCGCCCCCGACGGTTGTCCATGCCAGACCGGTCACGACCCCCGCAACATCATTATTTTCGTATTTATCGCGCTCCAATCTCGCCGGGCCTAAGATCTTTTCCACGTCTTCATTGCTTACTTTGATATCGTATTCTTCTTCAATGGCAATTGACTTTGCTGCATAACGCACCATTTTGGCAATCTGTTTTTCAAGGCCCCGCACCCCCGACTCTCTTGTATAACCTTCAACTATTTTTTCCAACTGCCGTTTCCCTATTTTCAAATCTTTTGCTGATAGGCCATGCTCTTTCAGTTGTTTAGGCAATAAATGTCTTTTCGCAATCTCTACCTTTTCCTCAATGGTATATCCGGTAACGTTAATAATCTCCATTCTATCACGCAGTGCAGGCTGAATGGTCGATAGATTGTTTGCAGTAGCTATGAACATTACCTTGGATAAATCATAGCTCATTTCAAGAAAGTTGTCGTGAAAATCCGAATTCTGCTCTGGATCTAGCACCTCAAGCATAGCGGATGAAGGGTCGCCTTGGTGACTGCTAGAAAGTTTATCGATTTCATCAAGAATAAAAACTGGATTCGAAGTTCCTGCCTTTTTCAAGCTTTGAACGATCCTGCCCGGCATGGCGCCTATATAGGTCTTTCGATGCCCTCGTATCTCGGCTTCATCGCGCATTCCCCCTAATGACATTCTTACATACTCTCTGCCCAAGGCTTCGGCTATGGACTTACCCAGCGAAGTTTTACCAACGCCCGGAGGTCCATACAGACAAATAATAGGCGATTTCATATCATTTCGAAGTATCAGAACCGCCAAATATTCGATGATCCTCTTTTACATCTTCCAAACCATAATGATCACGATCCAAAATTTTCTCGGCCCTTTTTAAATCGAATTTATCCTTTGAAAATTCATTCCATGGCAGATCCAAAAATAAATCGAGATAATTTCTTTGAATGGAATACTCGGCCACCTGTGGATTCATTCGTTGAATCTTGGCAAGCTCTTTTTCAAAATGTTCTTTGACCTTTTTGTTCCATTTTTTCTTTTTGGCCCGAATCCGCATTTCGTCAATTTCCTCATCGTAAGAACCGCCACCCAGTTCTTCTTGTATGGTCTTCATCTGCTGATGCAGAAAATATTCACGTTGCTGCTGGTCAAGATCACTTCTCACCTTGGATTGAATGTCATTTTTGAGCTCCAGTTTTTGTAGCTCGACATTCATGTATTTTAAAGTGGCCAGGGCCCTATCTTGTAAATTCGCGATTTCTAGAAGGTCTTGTTTGTCCTTAACGTCCAAGTTAAGGTTCGACGAGACAAAATTGATCAAGAAAGAATTGCTCTGTATATTCTTTATGGCAAAAGATGCTTCACTCGGTATATTCGGGTTATCCCTGATAATCTTTAAGGCCAAATCTTTAATGGATTCTATAATGGCCAAGAATTCCTTACTGGTCTGATCTGGCCGTATTTCTTCAGCTTCCCGAACCGTAGCGGTCATATATGGTTGCTCTGTAAGTACTTCGGCAATTTCGAAGCGTTTTTTTCCTTGTATTATTACCGTTGTATTGCCATCGGGCATTTGTAATACTCTCAAAATTCGTGCAACTGTACCCAAAGTATTGATATCGCTCACCCCAGGATTTTCGGTTTCCTCATCCTTTTGGGAAACGACTCCAATTACTTTTGAACCGTTATTGGCATCTTTGATCAAATTAATCGACTTATCCCTTCCTGCTGTGATAGGAATGACCACTCCCGGAAAAAGTACCGTATTTCGCAAGGGCAAAATAGGCAGGGTTTCCGGAAGTTCCTCATTGTTCATATGTTCTTCGTCCTCTGGAGTCAACAACGGAATCAATTCTGATTCTTCGTCAATACTTTGCAAAGACATATTGTCAAAATTTGAAAATTTGGAATCTCCCATATATATTTTTTCGGCCATAATGTCATAAATATGACATTTACCATTTTATTATAAACTATTCAATCCATCAAAAGCCCTATTCTCATTAAACCTTTGTCATTCGGGCATTCTCGTTCTACACACAAAAACAATTGTTGTGCCATTCACAGCATGAAAAAGAAAAACCCTTTCAGAAACAAACTGAAAGGGTCTTAAAAAGACAATTTAAAATAATCTTACCTTTTCTTTATTATTTTACGGGTAATTACTTCCCCGTTATCAAGGGTTAACTTTATAATATACATCCCTGGTGGAAAATTACTCATGTCGAACGTTAGACTACTCGAATGATCTTCTGTCAATATCTCCGATATCAAGGTCTGCTGCTGCATATTACTCAGTATAACACTTAAAGGCCTACCTTGTAAGGTTTGAATATCCATGGTAGCCTGATCCATAGTTGGATTTGGATACACCGCGAACTCATTCTTTACCGAATGATAATTCTTAAAATCTCCTTGAAACTCATCTAAAGGCGAAGATTTTCCGGTTCCAGGTTTGGAGACATCGAGTGTCAATGTCGTCTTACAACCTTCAGAAGACCTAAGTACGTATACACCTGAATCAGCATCCGTTACGTTTCTCAAGCTATAGTTGTCAGCCACTTGTCGTCCATCCGGAGTGGTAATCGTTAGACCGATATCGTTCGGCAGCATACTAAGCAATAAATCGGTTCCCGCATCGACTTTTAGATAATTCTGACCACTTTTCCAGATACCGTCGATGCGATATTCGGGAATTATACTTTCAGCTGTGCAGTTCACCGAGCCATTGACCGTAATATCTAGTGTAGCGGAACAACCTTCCTCAGAGAAAAAGGTATAGATTCCGGCTTGCTCCAATTTTATACTCCGCATGGCATAATTATCGGAAACTAAAGTACCATCTGGCCTTACGATGGTCAGTCCTACATTTTCAGGGAGCATACTCAGTACCACATCCGAACCTTCGTCAACAATCAATGTATTTTCACCGTTGGACCAAATGCCATCTATACGATATTCAGGTATAACACTATCTTCCTCGCATTCATCCACAACATTGACTTCCAGGGCTTTACTACAACCTTGGGACGATGTTAGAAGATACGTTCCGGCTTTGGACAAGGCAAAATTGCTTATTTTATAATTGTCTTCAACAATGGTCCCGTCAGGTAAGGTAAGGGCCATCGCTACTCCATTGGGCAACATACTAAAAATAACCTCAGAACCTTGGTTTATCGTTATAACATCTTCCCCATTCGACCATTTTCCATTGATACGGTATTCAGGGATCAATATTTCATCACAACTTGAAGTACCCTCGTTCACCGTCAAATTAATTTCAGTGGTACAGCCTTCTTCAGAAGTCAGTATATAGGTACCGTTGTTTGCGGTCGTTACAGCGCCCAAACTATGTTCATCACCTACAACTTCGCCACTTGGCAACGTTATCTCAAGTCCGATATCTTCAGGATACATACTAAGAACCACTTCGGCACCAGGTTGTACCGATAGATTATTGTAACCCTTGAACCATGTTCCGTTGACTTGGTACTGAGGCACTATGCTTCCCGTGGGACACGTATCGCCATCTGAAATCACAAAAATTTCAAAAGCCCTTGAACAACCATCGTTACCGGTTATTCGATAAACGCCTGCTTGGTCTGGATTGATGATTCCGAGGTCATAAGATCCTGAATGGACCGTACCGTTTGGCAATGTAATGGTGTAAGTACTTCCGAGCCCCCTTTTTCTTATTTGAACCGAAGTGCCTTCGTCTACAGTTATCCTAGAATCTCCTGAAATCCAATTAATACCGTTCAAGGAGTACTCCATACTTATATCGGCATCCGAGCAGTTAAAGTTTTGAGACCATACGGCAAGTTTGCTAGAAGTGCTATTGCCGGCTGCATTGAAATTTCCACCTACATAAAGGTCATTCCCGTTGGCGGAAAAATATATGCTATTTACTTGGTTATCCGTACCTACATTTTTAGAGGTTCCTAATGCTTCAAAACCGGATGATTCACTCCACCTCGCCATATTATTCATAACGTAGTTAGACTCAGTTACGTCAGAGACCGTTTCAAAATTTCCTCCCAAATAAATATAAGTACCATCGGTTGCAAGTGCGTTTACGTTACCACTGGTACCATTGCCCAGTCCTTCCCAACTCTTAGACGTTATATTCCAGCGGGATATCCTGTTTACCGTTTTGCCACCGGCAAGGGTGAAATTTCCACCAGCGTAGATATATCCTGATTGTACCAAAATAGCCTGGACAAAACCACTTGTGCCTTCGCCTAACGTATTCCAGCTACTACCATTCCATGTAGCGATCCGATTTGCGGTCTTACCTCCTGCGCTATCGAAATTACCTCCGACTATAAGCTGTCCATTATGTAAGGCAACAGATCTAATTTCATTGTTCGTACCACTGATCAAAGTACCCGAATCGCTCAATGGAGACCATCCATTTTTCCATTTTGCAATATTGTGGACGATTATTCCCCCAGCGTTCTCGAAAGCTCCACCTGCATAAACATTGTCATTCTGGTCGATAATTATTTTGGCCACGGAACCATTTGTTCCCGTACCCAGGGGCGACCAGTTAGAACCATTCCATACCGCAATATTTTTGGCTTCTACACCGCCAATATTCGTAAATTCGCCGCCAGCATAAAGATTTCCATTGGATGCTATAGCCAACGCATTTACACTGCCATTGGCACCGCTAGAGAGTGTCTTCCACCCTTCATTTTTAGTATATACAGCTATATTGTTGGCTGCAATGGAGCCAGCCGTAGAGAAACTTCCCGCAACAAATAAATCGTCACCTGAAGTAATTACCGCCTCGATATTTCCATTCGTTCCATTTTCAATATCTTGCCAAGATCCGATACCATCGACGACTGTATTCGACGGGTCCGTATTTTCATCACCCCCGATGATTTTAAAAATTTTTGCTGAGTTTCCGTAACCGCTGAAATAAAGCTCACCGGATTCGTCCAGGCCAAAACTTGAAACATACTCTCCATTGGTTCTAAAAAGTAATTTAGATGTGGCCGAATTATTGCCAGAATTGTAGTCGAGTGACCAAACCCTTCCGGAAACATAATCCCCATAGATATATTTTCCCTGTAAATCAGGATTATTACTCGAACCCCTATATACATAACCTCCTGTTATTGATAAATCGCCATTATTATGGTTATATTGGTAAATCGGTCCAATTTGGGGGTTTGTGGCCAAACCTGTTGAAGTATTATAGTCTGCATTTGCCTCATATCTATTCCAACCGT
The DNA here is from genome assembly GCF_027474825.1 of Maribacter halichondriae. Classification (GTDB taxonomy): domain Bacteria; phylum Bacteroidota; class Bacteroidia; order Flavobacteriales; family Flavobacteriaceae; genus Meishania; species Meishania halichondriae. The sequence goes on from NZ_CP107030.1 coordinate 434,523, forward strand.
AGTTACCTCCTTTTGAATCAAGTTGATTTCTTCGAATTCCCCTTGGCCCACATCAGCGCCCCACATGATATTAGTACTTGTATCAAAGGAAAATTTCCACGTATTTCGAATACCCCATGCATAGAGCTCATCCATTCCGCTACTTCCCACTCGAGGGTTGTCATTGGGTATCTCATAATTGCCATTGGGGAGGTCAGGATTGGATTCCAAAGGATTATTTCCATCCACATCTACATCGATTCGCAGTATACTTCCAAAGGGATTATCAAGATTTTGGGCATTTCTGTTCGGATCGCCGCCGCCGCCGCCATCACCAAAAGAAGCGTAGAGATAGCCGTCTGGGCCAAACCCGATTTTACCACCATTATGATTCGAATGTTCTTGATTTTTATCGAAACTCAAAATTTCCAATCTACTTGAGACATCGGCTTGATCGGAATTATTGGAACTAGCATTATATCTAGCGATAACAATTTCCACACCTACATTGGCCACACTGCTATATCGGGTATAGTAAACATAGAAGTAGCCATTTTGGTTATACTCGGGATGAAAGGCAAGACCTAAGAGGCCTATTTCCTGACCGAATGAAAAGCTTACTTCATTGGTCAAATCCAAAAAAACTTTTTGTTGGGAAGTATTAGGGTCATTATCGAAAACCTTGATTTTTCCCGATTGTTCAACTACGAACAACCTATTGCTGGAATCACCAGCATTCTGAATTTCAACAGGAAACTCAAATGTCAAGTTTTGAAACGCCTCTTGATAGGTTACCGCTTCTTGGGCAAAAGTCGTTAAACAAAAGGCAATAAAAAGTAGGCATAAGTAGGTAATTTTCTTCATAAATTTTGGGGATCAAATTTATTCAAAGTAAACGGTCTATTTCGCTTAAACGTACCTTTACTACGTTTAATTACATAAAAAAGATTTTTATTACTGAGAAATTACACATTTTTTCGATGAAAGAACCCAAAATTTAACATATTGATTCTTATTTTTAATTCACACACTTGCTTTTATCGAAAGAAAAGCTGTACAAAAATTCGCTATTTTTCAATAACAATAGATTTAAAAATATTCCCATAAATACTCTGAATTTGAAGATAATAGACACCAGAAGAAAGATGACCTAGATTTAATTCCTCATTTGAGGCATGATTGGCATCAAGTTTAAGGCCAAAGACATTTTGCCCAAGTGAGTTGTAAACATTACAATTAAGCTCGACATCCATAAGACTACTCAAATTCAAATAAAGCAATCCCGAACTTGGATTGGGATAAACCAATACTTTATCTAGTTCAACAAATGCATCAAGATCTTCCTCTAAAGTATCATTTGAATTAATAAGTTTTTCGTTAAGGATATTTTTACCCGTGCCACCTATTGACCCCTTGCTCACCACAAGGTCCCCGTAGCGCGCCGAGCCCGCCGAGGAGACCCCGAAGTTCGGGTAGATCCAGATGTCCAGTGTCGACAGCCCAGAGGGGACCGTCACCGTCTGCGAGTGCGTAGACCAGCCCGTGCCGTAGGCGTGGTCCACCAGAAAGGTGTTCGGACGGTTGTCCCGCGCCACCTGGAAGCGCGCGGCGCCACCCGTGCCGCTCCCCGCAAGGCTGAAGTAGAGCTCGTCGCCCGCCGAGATCCCGTTGGCCGCTAGGTCGATCGCGATGCGGTACTTCGCCCAGGGCTCCCCGCCATCGCCGTTGGTCAGCTCCAATTGGCAGCCAGGGCCGGCGCCCGTGCCCTCCAGCATCACCGCCGAGTCCAGGCCCGAGGCCAGGACGCCCTCCGGCAGGGGCAGCGAGGCGTCACCGTTGACCAGGTAGTCAGGGCAGCTGCCGGGCTCGCCCGTCACCGTGATCCTGACCGTACCGCTGTCGGTCTGGCCGTCGGAATCGGTCACCGTCAGCACAGCGTCGAAGGTGCCCACGGAGGTATACTCGTGGTCCGGGTCCGCCACGTTGGAGACAGGGCTGCCGTCTCCGAAGTCCCAGCTATGGGACAGTCCCGGCTGGTCGTCCGTGGAACCGCTGCCGGTGAAGCCCACCGTCAGCGGTGCCGCGCCGTTGGTCGGGGATGCCAGGACCACGGCCGTCGGGCCGTCGCCAGGGCAGACCCCTTGCTCACCACAAGGTCCCCGTAGCGCGCCGAGCCCGCCGAGGAGACCCCGAAGTTCGGGTAGATCCAGATGTCCAGTGTCGACAGCCCAGAGGGGACCGTCACCGTCTGCGAGTGCGTAGACCAGCCCGTGCCGTAGGCGTGGTCCACCAGAAAGGTGTTCGGACGGTTGTCCCGCGCCACCTGGAAGCGCGCGGCGCCACCCGTGCCGCTCCCCGCAAGGCTGAAGTAGAGCTCGTCGCCCGCCGAGATCCCGTTGGCCGCTAGGTCGATCGCGATGCGGTACTTCGCCCAGGGCTCCCCGCCATCGCCGTTGGTCAGCTCCAATTGGCAGCCAGGGCCGGCGCCCGTGCCCTCCAGCATCACCGCCGAGTCCAGGCCCGAGGCCAGGACGCCCTCCGGCAGGGGCAGCGAGGCGTCACCGTTGACCAGGTAGTCAGGGCAGCTGCCAGGCTCGCCCGTCACCGTGATCCTGACCGTACCGCTGTCGGTCTGGCCGTCGGAATCGGTCACCGTCAGCACAGCGTCGAAGGTGCCCACGGAGGTATACTCGTGGTCCGGGTCCGCCACGTTGGAGACAGGGCTGCCGTCTCCGAAGTCCCAGCTATGGGACAGTCCCGGCTGGTCGTCCGTGGAACCGCTGCCGGTGAAGCCCACCGTCAGCGGTGCCGCGCCGTTGGTCGGGGATGCCAGGACCACGGCCGTCGGGCCGTCGCCAGGGGCAGACCCCTTGCTCACCACAAGGTCCCCGTAGCGCGCCGAGCCCGCCGAGGAGACCCCGAAGTTCGGGTAGATCCAGATGTCCAGTGTCGACAGCCCAGAGGGGACCGTCACCGTCTGCGAGTGCGTAGACCAGCCCGTGCCGTAGGCGTGGTCCACCAGAAAGGTGTTCGGACGGTTGTCCCGCGCCACCTGGAAGCGCGCGGCGCCACCCGTGCCGCTCCCCGCAAGGCTGAAGTAGAGCTCGTCGCCCGCCGAGATCCCGTTGGCCGCTAGGTCGATCGCGATGCGGTACTTCGCCCAGGGCTCCCCGCCATCGCCGTTGGTCAGCTCCAATTGGCAGCCAGGGCCGGCGCCCGTGCCCTCCAGCATCACCGCCGAGTCCAGGCCCGAGGCCAGGACGCCCTCCGGCAGGGGCAGCGAGGCGTCACCGTTGACCAGGTAGTCAGGGCAGCTGCCAGGCTCGCCCGTCACCGTGATCCTGACCGTACCGCTGTCGGTCTGGCCGTCGGAATCGGTCACCGTCAGCACAGCGTCGAAGGTGCCCACGGAGGTATACTCGTGGTCCGGGTCCGCCACGTTGGAGACAGGGCTGCCGTCTCCGAAGTCCCAGCTATGGGACAGTCCCGGCTGGTCGTCCGTGGAACCGCTGCCGGTGAAGCCCACCGTCAGCGGTGCCGCGCCGTTGGTCGGGGATGCCAGGACCACGGCCGTCGGGCCGTCGCCAGGGGCAGACCCCTTGCTCACCACAAGGTCCCCGTAGCGCGCCGAGCCCGCCGAGGAGACCCCGAAGTTCGGGTAGATCCAGATGTCCAGTGTCGACAGCCCAGAGGGGACCGTCACCGTCTGCGAGTGCGTAGACCAGCCCGTGCCGTAGGCGTGGTCCACCAGAAAGGTGTTCGGACGGTTGTCCCGCGCCACCTGGAAGCGCGCGGCGCCACCCGTGCCGCTCCCCGCAAGGCTGAAGTAGAGCTCGTCGCCCGCCGAGATCCCGTTGGCCGCTAGGTCGATCGCGATGCGGTACTTCGCCCAGGGCTCCCCGCCATCGCCGTTGGTCAGCTCCAATTGGCAGCCAGGGCCGGCGCCCGTGCCCTCCAGCATCACCGCCGAGTCCAGGCCCGAGGCCAGGACGCCCTCCGGCAGGGGCAGCGAGGCGTCACCGTTGACCAGGTAGTCAGGGCAGCTGCCAGGCTCGCCGGAATCAACGTTTAAATTAATTATGACCGAACAACCTTCTGAAGAAGTCAATACATAGACTCCATTTTGGTTGGACGACACATTCGTTAAAATATAATCCCCTGAAATATCGTTCACTACACTGCCGCTTGGCAGCGAAACATCAAATTCCAAAATATTGTTCTCGGCATCTTGGTTAGGTAAAATACTGAGTCTTACCGTATCTCCGAGTTCTGCTGAAATGGATATATCCTCTCCTTCAAGGGCATTTAAATACGGACCATCATTAATTCTCCATTCTGCCGATACTTGAGAGTTTCCGGGCTCACACCCTCCTATTACTACATTATACGTCACCACTGTCGGGCATCCCCCTGCGGTGGTGAGGGTGAGCTGGTTGTTGGCCCCTATGTCGGTGGCCGGGTCTATCAGGTAGCCGTTGGCCTGGGTGAAGTCGGTCCCGGATTCGAAGGTGGGGCTGTCGTTGTCGTTCTGTGCCGTGGTGACGTAGTAGGTGCCCGTGGCCACGGCCCTGATGTATACCTGCGAGGAGGAGGGCGCGTTTATCACGTTGCCGTCCGTCCACGGCCCGCTGGTACCGATGCGGTACTGCGCCGTGATGGTGCCCGGCGGGCATGCCGGTACGCCCTGTGCGACGCCCGCGTCGTAGAGGGCCTTTATCTCCTGTGCCCCCAGGGCGTTGTTGTATACCTTGAGCTCGTCGATCTTGCCCGATATCTCGTCGGTGACCCCGCTCTGGTTGTAGTTGTTGTTGATCAGCACGTTGTTGGTGGCCGGGTCGCGGGTCTCGTAGAAGCCCGAGGACGCGAAGGAGGAGAAGTTCGGCGTGGTGGCGTCGAAGATGATATCGCCGCTCACGGCCTGCGTACAGACCTCGACCCCGTTGGCGAAGAGCCTGGCGGTGGTACCGTCGTAGGTGGCCGCGATGTGCACCCACTGCCCCGCGGGCGAATAGCCCGAATAGCAGTCCCCGCCCCCCGCTGTGGTGGCGAACTCCCATTTGTAGAGGTTGTTGTGGAAGCCGAAGAACATGGCCGGGTAGTCGTGGGTGAGTATGCCCACGTTGTTGGCGATGTCGTCGCGGTCGACCCATGCCATCACGGTGATGGACTGTGCCGTGGCCGCGAGCGAGGCGGAGTAGGGCACGTCAACGATGGTGTTGCTCTGGAAGGTCTCCCCGTCCATCTGGGCCGCACCCCCGAAGAGGCCGGTGGACCAGTTGTCGGTACTGGGGGCCTTGGTGGCCCCGTTGTCCGTTACGTCGAAGATGGTGCCGTCGTTGTTGTTGCCCGAGGCGTCGGCCGCCACGGACCCCGAGGTCTCGTCGAACTTCAGGTGCATCACCAGGTTCGGGTCGCCGGTGAGCGGCACGGCGTTGCCGACCCTGATGGTATGGGCCACGCTGGGCACGCCTGCGGCGTTAAGGCCGAAGAGCATGTAATAGCCCGGGGGCAACAGGTTCCTGCCCGGTATGGCCAGGCTGTGCGAGGTGCCGCCCGTGGTGGCCAACGGGATCCTGCGCTGTTCGTTGTTGGTGCTGTGGGTGGCGGCCGAGAAGCGGATCAGGCTGAACTCGGTGACCGCCGTGTTCGTGGTGACACTGATGTTGGTGTCGTAATCGGCCGTCGCCGGGGCGTTGGTGATGGACGGCCTTGTGGCCAGTTGCCCGCCCGCGGTGAAAAGGTACGGCGGGCTGTAGACCTCGGCGTCGAAATGGTTGGTACAGTCCTCGTAGCCGGGCAGGCCGATACCGTCGCACAGGCCCCCGCCGCCCACGAAGACGCGGCCGTCGGTCATCAGTATGCCCACGCTGTGGTAGGTCCTGGGGGTGGCCATGGCCGCCAAGGTCTCCCAGGTGTTGGAAACCGGGTCGTAGAGCTCGGCCGGGAGCGCCGCCCCCGTGTCGGAGAAGACCTCCGCATGGTCGAGCCCGCCCGTGACCAGTACCTTGCCGTCGGGCAGTACCGTGCTGTTGTGCATCGTGCGCACGTACTGCATGTTGGGCGTCGCGGTCACCGTTACGTTATTGGGATTGTTGATGTCTATCACGAAGGACTTCTCGTTGGCCGGGATGCCGTTGTTGAACTCGGTACCGTAGGAGGTCGCGCCCCCTACCTTGAGGATCTTGCCCGTATCGAACATCACCGTGGTGCCCTTCATCGAGAAGGTGTCGTTGCCACGAGTGCCGGCACTGGTCACCGTACCGCTGCCCGAGACGTCGATCCAGTTCATCGAGGCACTGGGCCCCGCATGGAAGATCCGCCCGTCGGGCGCCGCCCAGAGCCACAGGTGGTTGTCCACCCGGTAGAGCCCCTGTTGCTCGCCGTTGAGGTCGGCCGTGGTAAAGATGTCCGAGCCCTGGATGCCGGGCTTGTTGATCCAGCCCGTCTCGGCCGACCACAGCTCGCCGTCCTTGCCGCCGTTGGTCGCCGCCGTGTTGCTGCCGCTCCAAGAGCCGCCAAGGGTGAAGACCGAGCCGTCGGCCAGGGTCACGTTGCCCTGGTAGCCCCGGTTGATGTTCATGTCGTCGGCACGGCTCCATACCCCCGTGGCCGGGTCGTAGATGCTCGTGCGCTCGCTGCTCACACCGCCAGCCGAGAGGATCCGCCCGTCCGCAAGGTTGTTGATCCCGGGGCAGAACATGTCGTGGTCCGTCTGGGTGGTGGTCATCGTCTCGGTGGTGCCCGTGGAGGGATCGAATATCTGGGTATAGGTCATCCCGTTGCCCGTCTCCACGAAGGTGTCCGGGTACTGAGAGGACCACGTGATCAAACGCCCGTCGGGAAGGTTCGCAACCGCCACCGGGACCAGGTTGAAGCCTATCGGGGCGCTCCACTGCCCGTCCTGGGAGGGAGTCTGGGAGAAAGATAAGTTACAAAATAATAAGAGTATTGTTAAAAGTACATATCGCGGTAAAAAGTGCAAGTTTCCCATTGTATTTGATATTTCTTATAAATTAAAGATTCGGGAGAACTTTACGGCCCTCTAAATTAGGACTATTGACCTTCTAAATCACAATGAAAGAGTATTGATCGATTAACTTTTAGAAATATCGATTAAGTGTAACAAATCTTTTTTTTTGTTCTCAAACTGTAACATTTGGTAAATTGGCTCATCTCTAATACAAACCATCCACCTTTTGAGCCACGAAAGAGAAGATATTGACACATTATTGCAATGGTGCCTTGAAGGAAAGCAAACAGCACAAATGCAAGTTTACAATCGCTATTATAAGGCCATGTACAATACAGCTTTGCGAATCGTAAAAAATAGTGCCGAGGCCGAGGATGTTATGCAAGAATCGTTTCTAAACGCGTTTACCAAATTGCATACTTTCAAAGGCGAAGTAACCTTCGGGGCATGGTTAAAGAGAATTGTGATAAACAACAGTATCTATCATTACCGAAAGCAACAAAAGAACAAGGAAGTAGCCCTAGATGATGTATTGTACAAGGTCGAAGATAATGACGGAATTGCTTCGGATCATGTGTTCACCGAACTGAAGGCTCAAAAGGTGATGGAGACCATGAACCGGTTAAAAGATAATTACAGAGTTTCTTTGACCTTACATCTAGTTGAAGGTTATGATTATGAAGAAATCAGTACGATTATGAATATCAGTTATGCCAACTGCCGGACGACCATTTCAAGGGCCAAAGAAAGTTTACGAAAAAAATTAACAAACGTATAAATCATGCAAGAAGAAAAACTTGAAGATTTTTTCAAAAGGGCAAAAAATGATTTTGATTATCACGAGCCTTTAATAGGGCATCAAGAGCGTTTTTTAGCTAAGTTGGAAAGACAACATAGTGTCATAATACTTGATGATAAGAAAAAATCATGGTGGAAGCCACTGTCAATTGCTGCTTCAGTAGCGATTCTGCTATCAATTGGCATTGGATTTTACTCATCCCAAGACGCAACGGACAACAATCAAGTAGCAGAAATGTCCTCCGAGGTTTCCAATACACAATTTTACTTTGCCAGTCTTATTGAGGAGCAGGTTAAACAGTTGGAAAGCGAGAGCATTCCCGAAACCAAAAAAATGGTTGATGATACCATGGTCCAACTGAAAAAACTTGAAGCCGACTACACCATTTTGGAAAAAGATCTTGCCAATGGGGGAAACAGTAAAATGATCTTAAGTGCAATGATTACCAATTTTCAAACAAGAATTGACCTCTTGAACGACGTTCTCGAACAAATCGAAACTATTAAAAATCTAAAAGAATATAATGATGAAAACTTTACTATTTAAATACTCCACGATTCTTCTTTTAGTCTTCCCAGTGATGCTTATGGCACATGAGGGCAAGATGGGAGGCAAACACACCAAGGAGAAAACCATTAAAAAAGAGTTCGATGTGAACTCAGACGCCCTATTAAAAGTAAATAACAGTTATGGCAATCTAAATATTACTTCTTGGAACGAAAATCGGGTAATGATCGAGGTCCATATCAAAACCAACGGGAATAATTTGGAAAAGGTGCAACGTAAACTCGACGAAATTACAGTCGATTTTGAAAATACCATGAGTATGGTATCCGCTAAGACGATTTTCAATAAAGACCGAAATGGTTGGGGATGGAACAGGAATAACAATGTCAATATGCAGATTAACTACACCATAAAACTTCCTGTTAAAAACAGTGTGAACCTTAATAACGACTACGGTAATATCATACTTGACAGAATCGACGGTCATGCCAAAATCAATTGTGATTATGGCCGGTTGGAAATCGGTGAGCTACATGGTCGTAATAATCAGCTTAACTTTGATTATACCTCAAATTCAAGTATCGGGTATATCAACAGCGGCGAAATCAAAGCAGATTATTCCGGATTTAAAATTGAAAAAGCTGGAAATCTTACTATCAAAGCCGACTATACGAACTCAACTGTCGAGTATATGGAAAACCTTGAATACTCTTGTGACTATGGAAAAATTGAAATCGGAGAGGCCAATAATATTCAAGGAAACGGCGATTATATTACCGTAAAATTAGGTACCGTTCATGGCAACTTGGATGTTGAAGCCGACTATGGTTCCATCCGGATTGAGAAGATGGCGGAAGACGCAGGCAATTTGAGAATCGATTCTGATTATACGGGCGTGAAAATAGGGTATGACCCGCAATATCATTTTGATTTTGAAATACGCACTTCGTACGCAGGTGTTAGTGGTAAAGATGATTTCGAAATAAATATTAGTACCGAAAAGTCAAGTAACAAATATTATAAGGGGTATCACGGAAAGTCAAATAGTGGTAATACCGTCTCAATAAACAGTGAATATGGAGGAATAAGTTTCTCGAAAAATTAAATAAATCAATCTTAAAAACACAAATCATGAAAAAAATCGCAATCTTGAGTTTAGTAGTATTATTTACCGCTTCGTGTACTGCACAATGGGGCAAAAGAGTAAAAGGAAATGGCGATATGGTCACCATAGAGCGTTCGGTCGGAGATTACGACGGTATCGGGGTTTCGGGTTGGTTCGATGTCAAACTGGTCAGTGGCAATGAAGGCGAATTAACGTTAAAAGGTGAGGAGAACATCTTGGAACATATTATTACGGAAGTAAAAAACGGAAAACTTTCAATAAAAGTTGAAAAAGGATATAATTTGCAACCCTCATCTTGGAAAGAAGGGGTGCTTATTACCGTACCGGTAGAACAAATCAATTCCGTGGCACTATCCGGATCTGGGGACATTGTTGGAAAAACTACGATGAAAGCTAACGATTTTAAGACCTCAATGTCAGGTTCTGGCGATATTACTTTGGATTTGGATGTTGATTCCATATCAGCCTCCATGTCAGGATCTGGTGATATTACCTTGAGCGGCAATGCCAAGGATTTTGACGCAACGATCTCAGGAAGTGGGGACATAAAAGCCTACGACCTTTCGGCAGACAATGTAGACGCAACCGTTTCAGGTTCTGCGGATATTAAGGTAACAGCTAAAAAAATGTTGAAGGCCAGAGTATCCGGTTCAGGGGATATCAGCTATAGAGGTAACCCGGAAAAAGTAGATACAAAAACCTCCGGGTCAGGAGACATTTCAAAAGGATAGGAAAACATCACAATTAAAAAACGAAAGTCAATTTTCAGAAGCCTCTTTATACAAAGGGGCTTTTTTTCGTGGTACTCGTAGTAGCAACAGAATTCCGACTAGAAAGAACAAAAACAAAAAGAGAATGGCATAGCGCATCGTACTAATTTGATCTACGATGGCAAAAAGAACCATGCCTATTACAATGCCTATCTTTTCAGCCACATCATAAAAACTAAAATAAGAGGTAGTGTCTTCTGTTTCGGGTAGAAATTTTGAATATGTAGAGCGCGCCAAAGCTTGAATTCCTCCCATTACCAAACCCACCAAGCCCGCAGCAACATAAAACTGCATTGGAGTAATCATAAAATAAGCGTAGAAACAAAGGCACAGCCAAATCGCGTTTACGGTAATCAACGTACTGATGTTCCCGAATTTTTCAGAAGCCCTTGATGTAACGATAGCGCCGAAAACAGCCACTAATTGAATAACCAAAATACTAATGATCAGTCCTGATGTTTTCTCGGAATCAGTGGCCCAAGCGATTTCTTTCTCCCCGAAATACACGGCCATCAACATAATGGTCTGCACTGCCATACTAAAGACGAAAAAAGCGCCTAAATATCTTTTCAACCTTAGATTTTGTTTCAATTGCCGCCATACCAATTGTAGCTCCCTAAAACCATTTAACAATACATTTCTAGTCACCCTGTGGCCATTGGAAATCCCCTTCGGGAGTACATAAAACGTATATTGACTGAAAAGAATCCACCATACACCAACCGTGATGAACGAAACTTTCATGGCCTTCAATTTGGCGAGGTTGTTTTGTTCTTCCGTACTTCCGATGTCAAAACCGAACCACTCGGGCTTCATGACCATCGCCAAATTTAGCAGCAGCAAAAGAACACTACCGATATAGCCCAACGAAAAACCCCTTGCACTTATGCGATCTTGTTGGTCTTCAAACGCAATATCGGGGAGGTAGGAATTGTAGAAAACCAAACTTCCCCAATAACCTATCAAACCCATAAAATAAAACAATAGGCTTAGGTGGATATGTTCTAAACTGAACCAATATAGCCCTATGCATCCCGTTCCTCCCAAATAGCAGAAGAATTTCATGAAATTCTTCTTATTTCCAATATAGTCCGCAATACCAGATAAGATCGGGGATAATACCGCCACCATTAAAAAAGTAAAGGCCGTAATTATGGATATCAATACCGTTTGTTTCATTTCAAAGCCAAATGCCGAAACAAGTTCGTCAGGGGAAGAAAAAAGTGCTGAATAATAAATAGGAAATATAGAAGAGGCAATGGTCAAAGTGTATACCGAATTGGCCCAATCATAGAAAGCCCATGCATTCAATAATTTTTTGCTCCCCTTGGTGGCTAACGTCTTGACCATATTTAAAATAAAAAACCGCTCCAAATGGAACGGCTTCTAATATACGATTATTGACTTAAATACCTATTGGAATTTGGTAACTCCAAATTTAGCCGCCTCTTGTTTTGCCAAAGGTGCCCATGCAGTTAAATTGGAAATTCTAGTGTCGTTCGATGGGTGGGTGCTCAAAAATTCTGGTGGAGCCTGTCCCCCACTTTTGGACTTCATACGTTTCCACAGTTCGGCCGCCTCATCAGGATTGTACCCAGCTATGGCCATAATCTGCAACCCGATACGGTCCGCCTCAGTTTCATGGCCTCTGCTAAAAGGCAACATCAGACCAACTGTCGAACCAAGTCCATACGCCTGATTGAACATATTTCTTTTTTCTGGATCCTGGATCGCTACATTTCCGGCGACAGCCCCGATTTGCTGTAACGTACCGGCACTCATTCGTTGTGCGCCATGATCTGCCAATGCGTGGGCGACTTCATGACCCATAACGACCGCAACACCCGTTTCGGTCTGTGTAATTGGAAGTATGCCCGTATAGAAAACAATTTTACCTCCTGGCATACACCAAGCGTTGACCGTTTCATCTTTAACAAGGTTATATTCCCACTTATAGTCCTTGAGATACCCTGGATATCCATTGGCTACCAACCATCGTTCAGCGGCGGAAGAAATACGCTGTCCGACCTTGGTAATCATCTTGGCCTCAGCCGTATTTTCAACGACCGCGTTTTCGGTCAAAAATTGATCATATTGTGCGAATGCCATCGGAAAGATTTGGCTATTCGGATAAAAATTCAAAACTTTCTTGCCGGTAAAGGGGTTAACCTTGCATGCCATTACAGTCAAAAAGACCGCTGTTATTAATACAATTTTTTTCATTTTAATATAGTGTTTAGTGTCTTGTAAAATACAAAAAAATTAATTTCCAATAATATGTAATTCGGTAAAATCCTTTTTGATTACAATACTATTGTCGCCATTAAGTTTGAGTTCTTTCAAGGGCACTTCTACATTGTCTACTTCTATAGCCATAATTTTAAAGGGCAGGCCATGCAGGTTAATCTTGAAATTCTTGTAACTCGTTATGAACGACCCATCTTTAAACTGCTGAACAATCAATTCTTTTTCTTTGCCCAATAATTTCAATCTTCTAAGGCTATACTGTCCTTTTTTGTAATCATAGCCATTCTGTGCATCTTCATATACCAAGGAACTCTCTACTCCTAATTTATAATATACCTCTAAATTCAATTCTTTTATCTCCAACTCGCCTACATATTGTTGAACCGGGTACTTGGGTACGATTGCCCCCTCTTTGACAAACAGGGGCATGCTATCGAGATCAGCTTCTACCCATTTCTCTTTTCCGCCTTCGACAATTTCGTTATTCCAATAATTATACCATTTTCCTCTGGGTATGTACATTCTTCTTCCTTTGGCGTTCGGCTCTTGTACCGGACATACCAAAATTTGCTTACCAAAGATGAACTCGTCCGTTCTGAAATGGGTCTGCGTATCCTCCTGGTCGAAATGTACCAAGGACTGCAGCATGGGTGTGCCTGCAACCGTATACCTCCAGAACATGGTGTACAAATAGGGCAACAATTGATATCTGATTTCAATGAATTTACGGACTACATCGGTTACTTCCTTACCGAAAGACCAAGGCTCTTGGTCACCATGGTCCCCACTGGAGTGCACCCTACAAAAGGGATGAAAAATTCCCAATTGAATCCATCTTGCAAAAAGTTCACCGTTGGGTTGTTCGGCAAATCCACCGATATCGGAACCGACGAACGAATACCCGCTCATGCTCATTCGCTGTGCCTGAACATTGGCAATCCACAAATGCTCCCACGTGGCGACATTATCTCCGGTCCAAGTAGAAGAATAGCGCTGTGTACCAGCAAAGGCAGCTCTTGTAATCACGAAAGGCCTTTTTGGGTATACGTATTTCTTAACCCCTTCATAAGTCGCACGTACCATTTGCATGCCATAGATATTATGGGCTTTTCGATGCGAACTTGGGTGGCCATCAAAATTATGTCTTGTATCTAGAGGAGCGGTTTTTGTGGGTACTTCCATCACGGCCGGTTCGTTCATATCGTTCCAGACGGCATGAACACCGATTTCGGCCATGAATTCTTTGTAAAGTTCCGCCCACCATGCGCGCACCTCAGGATTCGTAAAATCGGGAAAATGACACTCTCCCGGCCAAACTTTTCCTTTCATATATGGTCCATCCCCACGTTTACAGAAATAATCCTTTTCAACGGCCTCTTGATAAACCCAATAGTCACGGTCTACCTTGATTCCCGGATCGATCATGACAACGGTCTTGAATCCATCTTCATATAACTCATCGATCATTCGTTTTGGGTCGGGAAATTTTTTCTTGTCCCATGTGAAACATCGAAAACCATCCATGTAATCGATATCCAAATAAATGGCATCACAAGGTATTTTCAATTTTCTGAACTTAGCCGTAATATCCTTTACATTCTTTTCTGGAAAATAGCTCCATTTTGATTGATGATACCCCATGGCCCACATCGGAGGAAGTTCTGGAGTACCGGTCAAATTGGTATAGGCCTTGACCACTTCGGACATCTGTGGACCATAAAAAAAGTAATAGTTCATCTCGCCCCCATCGGCCCAAAAGCTGGTAACGTTTCTACGCTCATGGGCAAAATCGAAGTACGACCTGAACGTATTGTCGAAAAATATACCGTAGGATTTATTGTTATGTAAACCTATATAAAAGGGAATCGCCTTATAAAGTGGTTCTTGGTCTTTTCCATACGCATATTGATCAGTGCACCAATTGTTGACCCGCTTTCCTTTTAGGTTCGAATGGGTAGCCTTATCGCCCATACCATAAAAACTTTCGGTATTTTGAGTAATCTTGCTCATTTTCACTGTATTTCCACCGAATTCATAATTCTCTTCCCAGTGAAAGCCGATTTCATCCTCATTTATGATGGTTCCTTCCAAATCAGAAATTTGAACACGTAGCGAATTTTTGTCGACCAATACTTGAACTTTTTCGGTCTCAACTAAGTATTCGGTCTTTGTCTCGGTAACTTCCAATTTATTATACCCGTGGCTTGCGGTATCGCTGACGGCGTACGAAAAATCGGGTTGAAAAACGTGTTCCGTGGCATAACGGAACCGAAAAAGACCATCCTGCAATACGGTAAGTTCCAATATGACACCGTTTTCGGTGGTAAAGTAAAGTTTGTGAGTATCTCTTATATAATCTACTATCTGGTTCGGGTATAGATTCCCTTTATATTCCAGTTCAGTATTTGTAATCATAAATGGTTTATTTATTTAGATGGCAAAAAAAGGCCATAACAGTCAATTTTAAAAATTTAACAATACGAATTGTCAACTTGATCGTTTAGGCGACGGATTATTGCAGAATGATTACACTTAACGGAGGTATGGTCACTTCAACAGAATTTTTCTGGCCGTTCCAGTCGGTCTTGGTGGTCTTAATGGTAGTATTCGTTATTCCGCTTCCACCATATTTGGTATCGTCACTATTGAATATCTCTTTGTATTTTCTTGCTTTGGGAACCCCAATACGATAGCTCTCCCTAGGAATGGGCGTAAAATTACAGGCCACAACCAAATCGTTTTTCTTATCGTGGCCTTTTCGCATATACGTCAAAACCGAATTTTCAGAATCCCCATAATCAATCCATTGAAAACCCTCTGAACTGAATTGTTTTTCATAGAGTGCGGGATAGGATTTATAAACCGTGTTCAAATCCTTGACCACATTCTGTATTCCTTGATGCAGTTCAAATTGAATCAAATGCCAATCAAGACTTTGATCGAAATTCCATTCTGAAGTCTGCCCGAATTCGGCACCTTGAAACATGATCTTGGTACCTGGGTGCGTGAACATGTAACCAAATAAAAGTCTTAAGTTGGCAAACCGTTGCCATTCGTCACCGGGCATTCTATAAATCAATGATTGCTTCCCATAGACCACTTCATCATGTGAAAAGGGAAGCATGAAGTTCTCGGTAAACGCATAGGTCATACTGAATGTTATATCGTTCTGGTGGTGTCTTCTATAAATCGGTTCTTTCTTGAAATATTCAAGGGTATCGTGCATCCATCCCATCATCCATTTCATGCCAAAACCAAGTCCGCCTAAATAAACAGGGCGAGTAACCCCTGAAAATGCCGTGGATTCTTCCGCGATTGTCTGAACACCGTCATAACTTTTGTAAACCTCTTCGTTCAATTCCTTTAACAGCGATATGGCCTCAAGGTTTTCATTGTTCCCGTATATATTTGGCTCCCAATCTCCATCATCTCTAGAATAGTCTAAATACAACATCGAAGCTACTGCATCGACCCGTAAGCCATCAACATGGAATTGTTCTAACCAAAAAAGGGCATTGCTAATCAAAAAGGCCCGTACCTCGTTACGGCCATAATTAAAAATCAAACTTTTCCAATCAGGGTGGTATCCCCTTCTACGATCAGGATGTTCGTATAGGTTCGAACCGTCAAAATTACCTAGTCCGTGGGCATCTTCGGGAAAATGAGAGGGTACCCAATCTAGAATTACTCCAATATCGTTCCGGTGAAAGGTATCGACAAGCACCTTAAAATCTTCAGGTTTTCCAAAACGGGAGGTCGGTGCAAAATAGCCGGTTAGTTGATACCCCCACGAAGGGTCGTACGGAAATTCCATAATCGGCATGAACTCTACATGCGTATACCCCATTTCCTTCACATATTGAACAAGTTCATCGGCAAGTTCAATGTACGACATGAAGGTATTGTCGGCTTTTCGTCTCCAGGAGCCCAAATGCACTTCATATACCGAATAGGGTCGATCTAACCCATTTTTATCCTTTCGGTATCCCATCCATTTTTTGTCCTTCCATTTATAATCCGACTCCCAGACCACGGAGGCCGTTTTAGGCGGTTGTTCACAAAAACGAGCAAATGGATCTGCCTTTTCCGTTATAACATCATTGTTGTTCGATTGAATTTTATACTTATATAAGGTGCCCTGGTCAAGTCCGGGAATAAAGCCTTCCCAAATGCCGCTAGAATCCCAACGAACGTTCAATCTATGGTCGCCTTCCAACCAAAAATTAAAATCGCCGACCACCGAAACCGATTTTGCAGAGGGTGCCCAAACGGCAAAATAAACTCCTTTCTCGCCATCGACCTCTACGATATGTGAGCCAAGTTTGTCATACAATCGATAATGTTTCCCCGATTTGAAGAGATCTATATCAAAGTCTGTAAATAAGCTATGTACTTTTACTTTGCCCATATAATTATTTTGTTTCATTAATTATGCCCAGGATGCCTTCAAGTGGTATTACCGCCCAGCGCGGACGCGAATTCATTTCATAGCCCAATTCATATACCGCCTTCTCGAGCATAGTATATTTCAGAATGAAAATACGTTCTTGATGGTACCCGATATTGAGATTGTTCTCTTGAATTAGAGTGACATAGGTTTCCAAAAATACGCCAATAAAAAATCGATATAGTGTTTCACCTGCTTTAAATAGATCTTCTTGCGAATACGGATATTTGTCGCCATTGTTAAAAATAGTCGCATAAATAGCGTAGTGAAATGAACGGAAGATTCCGGCAACATCCTTTAACGGTGGGTGTTTTACCTTTCTATCACGAATTGTGCTTTCTGGCTCTCCTTCGAAATCAAGTAGATAAAAATCATCTTGGTTCACTAAGATTTGCCCTAAATGATAATCGCCGTGCACACGAATACGCTCTCCCTTTAGCTTCGTCCAGTCAAAATTTACGAAACGGCGGCGTATCTCGTTCTTTCGTTCTAAAAACTCCTTGACCAGTACTGCGGCCCGACCCTCTAATTTATGGAGGTTATTCTCGACACTGTTTATTCTGTTCTGAAACTGATACAGTAACCGATTTTTAAGCCAGACCTCGTAATCACTATTGAAATGTGCAGGGGTAAACGAAGTATCTTCAAACTCAGAACCTAGGGCGATATGCATTTCTGCGGTACGCCTTGCCATCACCTGCAACCGAAGAAAAATGCTCAGACCGGCCCAGTCGATTATTTCAGGCGGCACATCTTTTATTTGAAGCCGTTGGAACATTTCTGTCTTTGGCAACTTTGAAACCTCGATTTTTTTATACTCCAGGTTAGCGAATACCTTATTCACCTCTTTAAGCATGAATTCCCAAGCATCGCCTTGGTTTGGCACCAATTCTTGTAATAGAGCGATAGTGATATTGTCTTTATCCTTATCGATAAAACTGATGCTTCCCAAGTAGGCCGGCGTATTCTTAAATCCTTTCTTTTCGGAAAGAAATTGGCTCATCTCAAAATCGGGGTTCTTATCCGCATAAATTCGCCTGAAAAATTTGATGACCGAATTATCATTGATGATGATTGAGGTATTGCTCTGCTCTAACCCCATAAACCGAGACGATTTATATTCAGTTTCATTGAACAATGCACTTTTGTGGTAGCGAACTGCAGTTTTATCATTGGGCACCGATGTCATAATTCGCTCAAAAACCAATTTTCTGAAGGCCTCTAAGTTGATGGCGTCGATAATGAAGCCTTCTTGTCCTTTCATGGTCAACGGTAGAATACGATCTTCTTTGGCAAAACTTTCATCTGAGACGAAAGCAATCGGCAAGAAATAGTGCTGGTAAAAGGCCTCTTCGAAATTGATTTCCAATAAGAGTCCGTAGTATACCTCCTCATTCTGCTGGATCCGAAAGTATTGATGCAGCTCTATGTACTTCAATTTACTCGATTTGCCCCCGTACCAACGTTGTCTTAGAATATATTCAACAAGAATATCGGATAGAAACGCCTTGATAAATGGTTCATGGTCAAGCAAGTTTTCCCAGGGCACATCGAAAACGTACGGAGGTTGCAATAGGGTTTCTTGCTTTTTTTTTGCCATGTTGTTCGTAACGATTTTAGCTATTCTAATTTATTTTACGTGCCTTGAAATATTGATACAAAGAGCTTGCAGCAATTAAAGTCCATATGGCTCGATACAGCCAAATATTCATCGAAAAACCAAAAATCGAAGCATTTTCGTTACCTCCCCAAAAACTGTAAATCACGTTCGCCACAGCTATTATTCCCACTATTAAATTCAAGGTTTTGTTCATAATAAAAAATTGATCGGCTTTGTTATTGCTTTTTAATATGGAATAAATGGAAAGGCAGGGCTGGATGTACTTCTACAAAATTCCATTCTTCCCGCCAAATGTAGCTATTATTGGTAATTACGTCATGCATTTCTACGGACTGCCCGGCCTGTAGCCCCATTTCGAGCAAAGGAAGTTGCACCGTTCCGCGTTGCGCATAGTGATTATCCAGATTGATTATGGTCAATGTCTCATCGGTGCGGTCGTCGTTCCATTTGTAAAAAGCGATCAGCATATCGTTTTCTATATGGCAAAATCGGATATTGTTCGTCTGCTGCAAAGATCCATGGTCTTTTCGGGCCGCATTTAGCTTTGAAATTACATAGACCAGTTTATTTTCTATCGACCAGTCCCAATGTCTAATCTCGTATTTTTCGGAGTGTAGGTACTCCTCCTTGCCGGGCATGGCATCGCTTACCATATATTCGTAAACAGGGCCGTAAAGTCCTAAGTTTCCACATAAAGTAGCGGCCAGCGCATAGCGCAAAATATGCATGGCTTCATTAGAACCTTGCAAATGGTACGGATTGATATCGGGCGTATTTGGCCAAAAGTTCGGCCGGTAATATTCCCGCATTTCGCTTTGGGTCAGTTCGTTCATATACTCGATCAATTCGTGTTTCAAGACCCGCCACGTAAAATAGGTATAGGATTGGGAGAAGCCTTGTTTACCCAGCTGTTGCATCACTTTGGGCCGTGAAAATGCCTCGGCCAAGAACAGAACATCGGGATGTTTCTTTTTGACTTCGATAATCAACCAGTTCCAAAAATAATGGGGCTTGGTATGCGGATTATCGACCCTGAAAATATTGATTCCACATTTCACCCAATGCAGGGTGACACCGAGCAATTCTTCCCAAAGCGCCTGATATTCCTTTGCATCAAAATGAAAATTGACAATATCCTGATATTTTTTCGGGGGATTCTCGGCGTACTGAATCGTACCATCGGGCCGTTTTCTGAACCATTCGGGATGTTCCGTAATATACGGATGGTCAGGTGCCGCCTGAAACGCAAGATCCATCGCAATCTCGATATCGTGCTCTTTCGCTTTCTTTATGAGCTCCTTAAAATCTTTTTCCGTTCCCAGTTCAGGGTGTATGGACTTGTGCCCTCCCAATTTGGAACCAATGGCCCAAGGCACTCCTGAATCGCCTTCCTCCGCATCTGTGGCATTATTTTTCCCTTTTCTATTTTTCTCTCCGATAGGATGAATTGGAGGAAAATACAAAGTGTCAAATCCCATTTTGGCTACCCTGGGCAATAATCGTTCACAATCTTTAAACGTACCGTGTTTACCAATTTCAGGGGAAGCAGAACGTGGAAAAAACTCGTACCATGTACTGAAATTCGCTTTTTTACGGTCTACATATACCAGCAGCAAATTACTCGTATTCACCAATAAACGCCGCGGATTTTCGATAAACAAATGGTGCAATTTCTCCGAGACGGCCACATTGACTGCCTCATCGTATTTTGAATCATCTTGAAAAAGTATCTCCCATTTTGCCAGTTCCGACCTATGTTGGCCTGTAAGTTTTTTGGTTAGAAACTTAAGGTATTGCACGCCATCAAGAAGTTCGCTTTTTACATGTTGCCCATCCTTTAATTTAGCTTCGATACCGTGTTGCCAGTTTAGGGCGTGGTCTACCCAACCTTGTATTCGGTATTCGTAAAAGCCTTGCTTATCTGCCTGAAAGGTGGCACTGTGCACATCATTGCCCAAATGGACCATTCGAACATTTTCGAACTTTTTTTGGTTTTCTTGTTTGAATTGAACCTCGGCCTGAATAATATCATGGCCGTCACCCAAAACATCGGCGATTACGGTAACATTTTCTCCCACTACCCTTTTGATGAAAAATGCTCCACATTCCAGTTGAGGGCTAATATTTTCGATAACAACACGTTGTTGTCTAAGCATGGTCTTGGTTTGATGGTTATTTAATGTAGTCTCTAAAAATAGGGAATTCCTATGAAACAAAAATTAGGAATTTAAGATATTTCAAACTAATCCGGACTCCAACATTTTCGCTTGAATTCATTTTTGGAACGCTTTTTGAAAGCATTCGAAACATCACACTAACGACAATGTATAAAAATCATTTAAACTTTAGCATTATGAAAAAAATCACTATAGTACTCGGCGCCTTTCTAACCTTATTCTTTGTGGCATGCGAAGGACCTCAAGGACCTCCAGGATTTGATGGTTTCGACGGTCTAGATGGATTAGACGGGCAAGATGGAATCAACATTCTTGGAAAGGTCATCGATATCGAAGGTGATTTTACAGCGGAGAACGAATATTCGATTTTTTTCGAATTTCCACAGACTATCGAAGTTTTCGAAACCGATGTGGTTCTCGTTTATATTTTATGGGACCAGATCGAAGACAGTAACGGAGACCCAGTAGATGTTTGGCGATTATTGCCCCAGACCCGCATCTTAGATCAGGGGTTGCTTCAATATAACTATGACCACACTTTCTTTGACGTGAACTTGTTCTTGGAGTCGGACTTTGATCTTACGACTTTACAGCCAGGTGATACCGATAATCAAGTGTTTAGAATTGCCGTACTTCCCGCCGAAACGCTTTCGGGTTCAAAAATTGACAAGTCGAATATCGAAGGTATTATGGGCATGTTAAATATGAACGAATTGGATGTCCAAAAAATTAGTCTCGACTAAACGTATCCCCACAAAAGCTAAACCCGTTGGCCAATTTGGTCGATGGGTTTTTTGTTTGCCATACATTCGTTTTAAAAAGTAACTGGATTTTTTTCCATGGTAACGTATCTTTGAAAGGATTGTATATGAAAAACGTCTAACAAGAAAAAGAAAGTATGAGAGTTAATGCATTGATTTTGGCCGCTTGCTTTGCTTTTGCAAGCTGTAACGGAATTTCACAAGAAAAAAAGTCAAAAGAAACCGCCCAAGAGACCAAAACGGCAACTTTTCCGGTTTCAAAGACCGAAGCCGAATGGCAAAAAGAACTGACCGAAATGGAGTTTTACGTGCTTCGTAAGGCGGCTACCGAAAATGCCTTTACCAGTGATTTATTGGACAATAAAAAGGAGGGGGTTTACGTATGTGCCGGTTGTGGTACCGAAGTCTTCAAAAGCGAACATAAATTTGATTCAGGCACAGGTTGGCCTAGCTTTGATCGTGAAATCGAGGGCAATGTAGCGTATGATGTAGATTATAAAATTGGCTACAAGCGCACTGAAGAACATTGTGCTACTTGTGGCGGACATCTTGGGCATGTTTTCGATGATGGCCCTAGTGCCACAACAGGAAAAAGACACTGCATCAATGGTGTGGCCTTGGATTTCATTCCAACTGAAAAATAGGCTGCCAAAGGAAGAGTCTTTTCTATTTTGATAAAGTTGAAGTATGGATTACCAAGAGAATTTTTTGGAAAGCGTCCGTTTTGAATTGATGAAATACAAATCATACGGCGAAAAAACATTTGCCCAACTCAGCGAAGAAGATATTCATCGGAAGCTTTCCGAGGCGGACAATAGCATCGCCATCATTGTCAAGCATATGGTAGGTAATATGCTGAGTCGGTTTACCAATTTTCTTACCGAAGATGGTGAAAAACCATGGCGTCATCGCGATGTTGAATTTGAAGACCCGTATGAAAACATGGATACGATGATGGCTGCTTGGCAAATGGGATGGGACTGCCTCTTTGTTGCCATGGATTCAATCAACAAAAATAATTTTGATACCCACATCAAGATTAGAAATGAAGACCATACGGTTATAGAAGCCCTTACCCGTCAATTGGCACATTATGCCAGCCATATCGGACAGATTATGCTCATGGGGAAAATGATCAAAGGTTCCGAATGGAAATCACTCTCAATACCAAAAGGCGCCTCAGAAGCTTTTAATAAAGAGAAGTTCGAAAATTAATCGATTAACATGTAGTGGTCTGGAATACGTTCTCGTCCCTCGCCAGCAAAAACCATAAATTTTTTTGAATTTGACCCCGAAACTTCTGAGGGGGCTTGTTTTTTGGTGCTTGATTTCCGTACTTTTGCATCTGCCTTTTGCAGGGTACATTTCTATTTCAAAATTCAAAAAATAAGGATATGGGCAAATTTGATGTTATTGTTGTGGGCAGTGGCCCCGGAGGCTACGTAACCGCTATCAGGGCTTCACAACTCGGTCTTAAAACGGCCATCGTCGAAAAGGAAAACCTGGGTGGTGTCTGTTTAAATTGGGGGTGTATCCCCACCAAAGCGTTGCTTAAATCGGCTCAAGTATTCGAATATCTGCAACATGCAAATGATTACGGACTAAAGGCTGAAGGCGTCGATAAGGATTTCGACGCTGTAGTACAGCGAAGTCGAGGTGTTGCCGACGGAATGAGCAAAGGCGTTCAATTTTTGATGAAAAAAATAAAATCGAGGTCATCAATGGTTTCGGGACTTTAAAATCAGGAAAGAAAGTATCGGTCAAAGGAGATGACGGAAAAGAGACAGAATACAGTGCCGACCATATTATAATTGCGACCGGTGCACGCAGTAGGGAATTGCCCAGTTTGCCCCAAGATGGTAAAAAGATCATAGGCTATCGCGAGGCCATGACCTTAAAAGAACAGCCTAAGAAAATGATTGTTGTGGGTAGCGGTGCCATCGGTATCGAGTTTGCCTATTTCTATAACGCGATGGGTACAGATGTTACCGTCGTGGAATATCTACCGAATATCGTTCCGGTCGAAGATGAAGAAGTATCGAAACAATTGGAACGGAGTTTTAAAAAAGCCGGTATAAAAATTATGACTTCTTCAGAAGTTACTCATGTTGATACTTCAGGGGAAGGGGTCAAAGTGAATGTAAAGAAGGCCGGTGGTGCTGAGATTATTCCTGCGGATATTGTATTGTCGGCAGTGGGAATAAAATCGAATATTGAAAATATTGGGCTTGAAGAAGTTGGTATCGAAACCGATAAAGATAAGATCTTGGTCAACGATTTCTATCAGACGAATATTCCCGGATATTATGCCATCGGAGATGTAACGCCAGGGCAGGCATTGGC
This sequence comes from Maribacter halichondriae, assembly GCF_027474825.1. Taxonomy (GTDB): domain Bacteria; phylum Bacteroidota; class Bacteroidia; order Flavobacteriales; family Flavobacteriaceae; genus Meishania; species Meishania halichondriae. The sequence continues at coordinate 458,270 of NZ_CP107030.1, forward strand.
GCATGTCGCTTCTGCGGAAGGCATCCTATGTGTTGAAAAAATTGCGGGAATGCATGTTGAGCCCCTTGATTATGGCAACATTCCAGGCTGTACCTATTGTATGCCAGAAATTGCATCCGTGGGGCTTACTGAAAAACAGGCCAGGGAAAAAGGTTTCGATATCAAAGTGGGCAAATTCCCGTTTTCCGCAAGCGGAAAGGCGAAAGCTTCGGGCAACTCTGACGGTTTTGTAAAAGTCATCTTCGATGCGAAATACGGTGAATGGCTCGGTTGTCACATGATCGGGGCCGGAGTGACAGATATGATCGCGGAGGCCGTTGTCGCGCGTAAACTGGAAACTACGGGGCATGAGGTTTTAAAGGCGGTCCACCCCCACCCGACTATGAGCGAAGCGGTTATGGAGGCTGTTGCCGCGGCCTATGATGAAGTCATCCATTTATAATTTTTTTAGATGAAGCTTACCCATCGAAACATCCACCGTGATGTCGCCTATTTCTATGTAGGATTGATTCTTGCCTTCTCCTTTTCAGGAATTATTCTGAACCATCGTCAAGACTGGTACCCTATGGATTATAGTTATGATACCAAAGAGGTGCAACTTGAAATTCCCACTGATAAATCCGCTTTTGAATCGGAAGACTACATCAAAGAGATTTCGGAACAATGGCAATTGGCCTCGGAGTACGATGACCATCGATTACGTGATAACGAGCTCCGTATTTTTTACGATGATAACGTTATTCTCGATGCCGACATCACCACAGGGAAAGGAATTTTGGAATACAAACGGAAAGTCCCATTTTTGGGCCATACCATGTTCTTGCACAAAACCACGAACAAATTTTGGATCTGGTATTCGGATATTTTTGGCATCGCCATGTTGACCATTGCCATTACCGGAATGTTCTTGGTAAAAGGAAAAAACAGTTTTAAGAAAAGAGGATGGAAATTGGCCTTGGCCGGACTCATTTTTCCCATAATCATTTTAATCATATTCGCTTGACACCATGTTGAACCTATTTCGGCTGACCGCTATTTTAGAAGGTATTTCGTATCTCTCGCTCTTTGCCGTGAGCATGCCCTTAAAGTATATGGCCGAGATTCCAGAACCCAATAAATATATTGGGTATGCCCATGGATTTCTGTTCATCGCCTATATCATTTTGGCCATTGTTTTTTGGATGGAAAAAAAATGGAGCATCAAACGGCTTTTTATTTTGGTCATCGCTTCCCTACTACCTTTCGGTACGTTCTACATTGACGAAAAATATCTAAAACCCCTGAAATCAGGGGTGACAGTATAATGGTCCAATAGTTCGTAGAGTCCATTTTGTAGCACACTTCAAAATGTCATTGTTATTGAAGTTAAAATTTCTTTTGTGATGGTCTTCGCCTTCCATCAACGCAATCTAAAGAGAATTGTCGTAGGGTCGTATAGGCAAAAGATTAGGTTTTATTAAAAAAGGGAATACCCTAAAATCAGGGCTACCGCCTTGTAATCTGAAGAAAATGATTGCGAATCAGTTATGACATCACGACTTGTATGATACCTTAGTTCCAGCGATAATTTGTCATTCATTTTATATCCAAATCCAAATGCTAAATTTGGACTCGATCTGATCTCCAAATCACCGACCGTATCATAATCAAAAATCGAATTTATGGCAAAGTCTAACACAACGGCACCATTTATAAATAATTTCGATTGTTCGTTTAAGAACATATAGTGACGTATTCCTAAAGGTAGTTCAATAGATCTATAACTGGCTTTAACAAGATATCTTTCCAATTGTTTCTCCGCTTCAAAATATTGATAGGTAGGTTCAACGAAAACCGCCCATTTTTTGCCGTTGAAAGCCATAACAAACTCGGCTTCAAGCCCCAGCCTGAAACCAATTTTAGAATCGAATTGTGCGTCTCTATTATTAAGGAGTCCGCTATCAATTGTAAGTGCCGAAGCATTTATTCCCGGTCGAAGGTTCAGATGAAATAAATTGTTCGATTGCGACTTGCTGTATTCCTTGAAATCAGAACCATTACATTCGTTGAACTTTACAAAAAGCCTGACTAATTCACCTTTACTATAGTTTAGCCTTTTTATTTCGCTCAATGGAATAGTAGGGCATTTTAAATCGTTCCATAGCTGATTCAGGTACTCATTGTTTTCCTTCACTTCAAAATCAGTGGCTTTGTACTGTTTATAGATCAGTTGTTTGACCCCAGAATCTCCCACCGTATAGAAAAATCGTCTTAACCCCCGTCCTCGTACATAAATAGACTTGCAGAACCTTCTACCAATACCTTCAAAAGAAGCTGTTCTTCCTCGAAATTTGGATTTCTATCAGAACTCAAATTGCTCAAAATTTTGCTTGATCTGTCTATTTCAACATTATATCGTCCATATTTTGCCTTGTTATAAACACCCACCTCACGTACATAATGCATTATTTTCTTCGAGGTTTCGCCGTTTTCGGATAATTTATATTCAAATTCGGTGGGATTATTTTTCCAACCCACGTTTCTGATTAGGCATTCTGTTTTTTCATCTAGGTTGTCGATGAAGTATCCTTTTTCAAAAGAAATCTGCGAGTGACAATTAAAGCTCAACAGTAATACGAAAACGAATAGGTACAGTTTTTTCATTATGAAACCTCCATTTTATTAGCTTGGGTGGTTCGATATTAACAGGTTTCATTTCATTTTATTGCCTTTCATTGTGGGAATGGCCTTACCGAACCAAGCCTACTTGGCACCATAATCCTTCGTTGCTTAATCCTAAGAATGAGTATTTAGGGCGTACAATTACCTGAATCGCATAATAATATGCTTTTAATGGTTTGTTAATATCAAGGTTGGATATCTAAAATACCTGAAGTCGGAGGTGCCCGCAAAATAGACTTCTAGTCTATTGATTAACTTTGAAGAAAAGGAAAGGGCTTTCCCTAGGGCACTTTGTTGCATTCCTACTTTTCCGGCCAGATCGTTTCAAACCATTCGCAGACTATTAGCATTTCTTCTGTCGGTTTCTCCCCACTTTGTTCCAATGCGTTCGCAAAAAAGTCCCAATGTGCTTTTTTCCATTTTTTAAGAGGTTCAATTTTCGTTCCCATATCGAGTTCAGCATATTCTTTGGAAATTTGGTTGAATGGAATTGTATCTACTTTTGTAATTTTAATTATCGCTTTTGCTTTTCCGTCAAAATCCGTTACAATACTTTTTGTTCCGATTTTCGGTAAATCTGCATTAGCTTCTTCGAACCAATAGTATAACATGGAACCTGCTTTTTTTCTCCTTTCAAAATCAATTCCGCTAACCGATTTGCGTCATATTCATTGTTGTGAAAAGTATCAGAATCTGGTAGTTCGTCTTTTTTAAATTCAGGATTTGATTCGATATAGCTGTTCCACATTTCAGAGACAGAAGAGACAGATTTATCAATCGAGTTTTCAGGCTCAGTTTCCATTTCTGTATGTGTTTGCGTCTCAGTTTTGGTTTTGGTTTCGCTTTTACAGCCTATAAAAATAAAAAGTAAAATGAGTGTTAGATGTTTCATAGTTTCTTCGGTATTAATGGCAACGTCCTCGGCAATAGCAAAAGAGGCTTTCGGTTAGCTCAGGCATTTCCGCCACGCATTTGGCCATTGTTTTACTCCATTTTGGTTTTCAACATTTTATATGGCTCCAACTTTTTCAAGTCCAGAATTTTCTCTCCGTCAAAATTGTCCAATTGCGTATTGATTACAAAATATATATTTCCGTCTAAAATGTCAAAGGTGGTGGGTATTTTAAAATCCTCCGTGAAAGCGATAATTTTTTCTTTTCCCAAAATTTCCGTTCCTGTCTTGTTAAGTTCAAACTTGAACAATCCATTTTGGGAAATGTTGCCCCAACCATTCACTATTCCGTATAAATTGTCTTTGTAGAATTTTAAACCATCAATGCTCGAATACTCTTCTTTGGGCTGATTTATAATTTTTTTTGATGCTTTTTCGACAATGCAAATTCCGTTGTTTGACGCAAAATATAAATATTTATCATTACTGGAAATAGTGATTCCATTGGAGTTTGGAATCTTTTCAGAATCCAAATAGACTTCGATGGTTTTACTTGGTCTTTGGATTTTATAGCTTTTATTGCTTTCTGAATCGGTTATGAAAATTTCATTGTTAGCACTAATTGTTAAATCGTTCAAATATTGGAAATCCGAACGGTCAATCGAATAAGAGTCAATCAAGTCCCCCGAGGAAATTTGTAAAAGCAAAAGGATGGATTTGTTTTTGTCTGCCGTTAAACTATTAACAAGAGCATATAAAGTATCTCCTTTTATTGTCATTCCAAAACCCGCTAGATAATTGTGTTCGCCAGTTTTTAGAAAAGTTTTAGGGTCGCTGCCGTCAATTGAACCACTTACTATTTTCTTGCTTTTTAGACTGTTCAGATATACCCTTTTTGTCTTGTTGTCTATTGCAATGCCTTCGGGAAACAAATCTTGCTCAAAAGGTAGTTCGATTAATTCCACTTTTTGACCGGAACACAAGTTTAAACAGAAAAATAGGGTTGAACACCAGAGAATTAATTTGATTTGCATGATTTTTTTCATCTTAGAACAATTACTTATAAGGCAAATCTATTTTGTTTAATCAGGTTATCAAATAAGGGGTAAATTTTGCACCATCATAATTCATCCCCAAATTTTGAAAGTGCTTTAAAAACAGGGGAAAGTTGAGTTCCTAAAGAAGTAATTGAATATTCTGTTTTTTTCGGAAATTCATCAAAGTCTTTTTTCTGAATAAGTCCATCATCTATCATTTCACTTAACTGTTGCGTTAGTGCTCTTTTTGAAGCTTCTGGAACTTCTCTTTGAATATCCCTTAATCTTGCGTTAGTTTCAAAAAGTATACTCAGAATTACTGGTTTCCATTTTCCAGAAATCACGTTTAGAGTTTTCTCTATCGAGCAATCGTTTTTTAATTGAGTTTTTCGTTGGTACAAAATCTTTTTTTTAATAATGGCCAACTTCGTTATATGCCTTATTCTTATTTGCATATACCCCCAACATGGGTGGATATGCAAACTTTTTATTCCAAAAAACTCCGCACCGCCAAATCATAACTTTGTAACCCAAAACCTAGAATGACCCCTTTTGCTCTTGAAGCGATATAAGAGACATGTCGATATCCTTCACGTTTATGGGTATTGGAGATATGTACCTCGACAACGGGAGTTTCAATGGCCTTGACCGCATCGCCCAGCCCTATCGAAGTATGGGTGTATGACGCCGCGTTTAGCACGATTCCGTCATAGGTAAAACCTACCTCTTGGAGCTTGTCAATAAGCTCGCCCTCGATATTCGATTGAAAGTATTCGAGCTGTACGTCCTTGAATTTGAACTGTAATTGGGAGAAATAATCCTCAAATGTCTGGTGGCCGTAGACCTCGGGCTCGCGTTTTCCGAGAAGGTTCAGATTGGGCCCATTGATAATAAGTATCTTCATTCGCTAAAAATAGCGAATTGCGACCTAAAAAAGAACGGGAGATTATCTAAAATGTCGAGCCGACAAAAAAGTATAGACTACACCAAAAGTCACTGTTGTCCAACTCTCATTTTCCAATTGAATCGCCGTATACGAAAAGTTTACTTCGGTCTGCGCACCCATTTGAAATCCGATTTGGGGGCGATAATAGAATCCGCCGTCATTGCCATCGCTCAATCCAAACGCTTGGCCTACATCACCTCCTAAAGAAAAAGAACGCGATGGCCATATACGTACCGAAGCCGCTATAGGAGCAAATTGAACACTTGGCGATTTCGTGGAAATCACCTCATCTTTGAAGGTTTCCCCAAAACCGTGTACGATACCCGTTTTGATTCCCAAATCGAACACTTTGTTAGGGGCCCACATATAGCCGATATCGGCACCGAAGACCAGGCCGATCTTATCATTAAAATCCCCTAGGGGTATTCCGCCATGGGCTCCTAGTTTAAATCCCTCTTGGGCGTAAGTCAACGTCGTTAAAAGGAAAAGGGCCAAGGTCAACATCTTATATTTCATGGGTACCGATTTTTAGTTTGGTTCCTACGAATCTAGGACCTTACCCAAAGACTGCCTCATTTTTGTTGTCAATTGCCCAAAAAGGGTTGTAGAATAGCCATTTTAGTTCATTTGCCGATGGCAAACCATCGTTTTATGGCACGGAAAAGATGTTCGGATGTAAAGGTCTTGCGCTCAACAGTTTAGCACTAGAAAAAGTAGGAAGCTCCTATCTGTACTGCTATGTTATAGGTGTTGATATTGTCAATGACCTTAATAAAACCGGTATTGAACCGCAACTGAAAGTAGAAATTTTCATCCAAACGATACCCACCACCAACGCCTATTCCTATATCTATGGTACTCGTTTCCAAGAGGTCGTCATAGTTTCCACCGAGAAGAATTCCCACTTGCGGACCTGCTTCAACAGCGATTTCTTCCGTAATGTGATATTTGCCCATAATCGGCACATTCAAATAGTACAAGTGCAGGTTATCCCCTGTGTTATTGGTCCCTTGCATCGAAAACAGAAGTTCAGGATCTAAGTAAAAATCTCCGGTAATAGGAATTTCAACGATACCACCGACCTGAAATCCCGGGTGCGGGGAATTATCGATAATACCGTTCCCCCTCAAATCGGAAACGACCAGACCGGCCTTGGCCCCAAAGCGGATATCAGAACCACCGCTAAGCGAAGAGGTACCTTGAACAACGTTTTGTGAATAATTCATCGAGGGAAGGGCCATCAAGAAAAACAGAAGTAGCGGGAATAACTTTTTCATAATCTGGAGCTTTTAGGTTAAACATTGGGGTTATGCTAACACAAATATACAAAGACTCTTGATGTTTATGTCAGCTATCGTCAACAGATCGTTTAACTACGAAGAAATGAAATGGGTAAGCTTTAGCCATTAAAAAAAGCGGAAGATATCTTCCGCTTTTCATAAAAAATGTCTCGAATACTATAAAAAGTAAATCGCGGATATCTGAAATACTCGGTTCTTCGAACTTATGTCTTCAATAGCGTTTACTATACCGGCATTAAAACGAAGTTGAAAATAAAAGTTCTCATCCAAACGGTATCCGGCCCCGATGCCCAGTCCGATGTCAAAACCATTGGAAGACTGGCTCACGGTAGGCGCACCTGCAAAGGCATTTCCCTCTAAATTATCAGCAAAAAGAAGTCCGATTTGTGGACCAGCCTCGATATAGAATCCATCGAAGATGTTATACTTTGCCATTACGGGTACGTTCAAATACCAGAAATTAAGGTCATCTTGAAAAAAACCGCCACTTCCCTGTAACGATATCAATGCCTCGGGCTGTACCATAAATGCATCGCTTACTGGAATTTCGAGAGCGCCCCCTAAATGAAACCCAGGTTTCACATCGTAGGAATAGATGGCGTCACCGCTCAGGTTTGCAGCGTTAAAGCCTACCTTGGCTCCGAAACGAATGTCGTCTTGCGCCCCTGCACTTAGGGTAAAAAGAAATAAAGCTGTTAAAAGGTAAAGTTTATTTTTCATATTGTTCGTGTTTAGTTCAGATTGCTGTAGTTCATAGACTAAAATACGCAATAATCCGAACTAAACACAAACGGGATTTAGAATTTATAATACGCACCCAAATTCAGGTTGGACCCCTTAATGTTAAGGAGACTTCCGGCAGGACCCGAGTAACGATCTGTCAATTCGAAAGCATATCTTGCCTGAACCCCCAATTTATCGGTAATATCATAACCTGCACCAAAGCCGAGGTCAACGCCCAGCGTCTTTAAAACATCGTCAACGTTTCCGTTGGTTCCGATGATTTCCTCCACATCTTGGATGGTTTGTTTGATGTCATTAAGATTGGATGAAAAATTTAGCTGTGGCCCTGCTTGTACATGAAATTTATCGGCTACGTAGTATTTTGCCATGATCGGTAGATAGACAAAAGAAAGATCCCCCGCTCTGCCATAGGTCAGTTCAGGTTGCACATGGAATTTTTCAGTGGCCGCAATATCGACCAAGATGCCTGCATAATATCCGGTATTGTTGATTTTGGCAAATCGGTTGACCCCGACCAAATTTAAAATGGAATTGCCTGTTCTAAATTCAACGTTTGCATTGAGCAATCCCCCGGTTACGCCAACTTCAACCCCTTGGGCGTTGGACGAAAAAAAGGTCAAAAAAGCAAATACGAGTAATACTAGTGTTCGTTTCATAATAGTGTAGTGTTTAAAAAATGATTATTTCAATCATCGATTTACAAATACGATGCCAAAATTATACAGCATTGATTTTGAATAACTTGTTTGTTTTTTTAACTCAACTACCTAAGGGCAGGCCCGCAAAGCACTAAAAAGAATTAACCTTCACCATTTCGAAGCAAGCTCGCTTGAACGTCAACAGGCTTCGAGATGCTAAACCCACTTGTGGAAATAAAAAAAGGAATAATCAAATGCACTTTTTAGAACTTGTTGAATTATTACCTGGCAATTGTATCAGTACACTATCTTTACTTCATGAAGTGGAGCCAAGCTATTCAAGATTATCGGCACTATCTAAAAATTGAACGTGGACTGGCGGAAAATTCCATTAAAAATTATGTGTTGGATGTAGAAAAACTATCCTTTTTTTGGAAGAAAATCAGGCCTCGGCGAGTCCCGTAAATATAGATAAGGAAACGGTTCAAAAATTTATCTACGAAGTGGCCAAAACAGTAAACCCCAGGTCGCAGGCACGAATCATTTCAGGACTCAAAAGTTTTTTCGGATATCTTGTTTTTGAGGATTACCGCAAAGACAACCCCATGGACCTTATCGATTCCCCTAAAATAGGACGAAAACTTCCGGACACCTTATCCGAAACCGAAATCAATGCCCTCATTGGGGCCATCGACCTATCAAAACCGGAAGGAGAACGCAATCGTGGCATTCTAGAAACACTCTACGGCTGTGGGCTACGCGTATCGGAAATAACAAGCCTAAAAATATCAGATCTCTATTTTGATGAGGATTTTATTAAGGTAACTGGCAAAGGAGACAAACAGCGCTTCGTTCCGATCAGTGAAATCAACAAAAAATATATCAATATCTACCGAAATGAGGTCAGGGTGCACCAAAAAATACAAAAAGGTTTTGAAGATATTCTTTTTCTAAACCGCAGGGGAAAACAGTTGACCCGTGCCATGGTCTTTACCATTATCAAGAAATTGGCCGAAACAATCGGTCTGAACAAGAATATCAGTCCGCATACGTTTCGACATTCTTTCGCAACCCATTTATTGGAAAATGGCGCCGATCTTCGGGCCATCCAGCAGATGTTGGGTCACGAAAGCATCACCACCACCGAAGTCTACATGCATGTTGACCGCACTCATCTTACCGATGTGATGCTCAAATATCATCCTAGAAATTGAAGTTCAAAACGTAAGCTTCCCACTGATCGTGTAAATTTTAGGCATGGGCACGTGGAGTTCGGCATAAGCGCCCATCGGGAAATTGTTGATTTGAGCCCTTTCCCATAAAAAAATACATGCGCAATCGTTAGAGTCTATCAAATGTAAGAACAAGGTTTTGCCATTTGCTGGAAAGCAATATCTTTAATCTTTAAATTCAATACGCATGCAAAATATAAGCCGTTCATGGTGGAAGGAAGGAATCGTATATCAAATTTATCCCCGCAGTTTTCAAGATACCACTAACAACGGTATCGGCGACCTTCAGGGTATCATAAAACGTCTCGATTATATCAAAAGTCTCGGGGTCGATATCATCTGGCTGAACCCCGTTTATGCCTCACCAAATGATGACAACGGATACGACATCAGTGACTACCGAAATATTATGGAAGAGTTCGGTTCGATGGCCGATTTTGATGCTCTATTGGCAGACATGAAAGAACGTGGGCTGCGATTGGTCATGGACCTCGTTGTCAACCATAGCAGCGATGAACACCGATGGTTTCAAGAATCGCGAAAATCGAGGGAGAACCCTTATCGGGACTATTATCATTGGTGGCCTGCCGAAAAAGGAGTACCGCCGAAACGATGGAGCTATTTCGATATCGAAGAAAATGCCTGGAAGTACGACGAACAGACCGATGCCTATTACCTACATTGTTTTTCGGTAAAGCAGCCCGACCTGAAATGGGAAAATCAAAAAGTGCGCCAAGAGATTTACGACATGATGCATTTTTGGTTCAAAAAAGGGGTGGATGGCTTCCGGATGGATGTCATTTCCTTTATTTCGAAGGATACCGATTTTCCTGAACTTCCTGAAAAGTATAATGGCGATTATATTCCCTTTTATTCCAACGGACCCAAATTGCACGAGTACCTAAAGGAAATGAATAGGGAAGTATTAAGTAAATACGATGTCATGACCGTGGGCGAAGCCCCAGGAATCGGACTTGACCGTGCCTTGGAATTTGTGGACGAAGACCGCATAGAACTTGACATGTTCTTTCATTTCGATCTCTTGGGATTGGACCGCGAACCGGGCGAGACCTTTTTAATGCGAAAGGATAAATGGAAACTTACCGAATTCAAAAAGATACATTCCGATTGGGATGCCGCCTTTGCCCATAAAGGTTGGGGAAGCATTTTTCTTAACAACCATGATTTCCCGCGAAGCGTTAGTCGATGGGGCAACGATTCGAAAGTACATTGGCAAAATTCATCGACCATGTTGCATACCTGGGTATTGACCATGCGTGGTACCCCCTATTTCTATTATGGGGAAGAAATCGGGATGACCAATATCAAGTTCGAAAAAATAGAGGATTACCGTGATATCAATACCATCAATCGTTATAGAGCCTTAAAAAATGAGGGGGAGACTTAGAGGCTTTCTTGAAGAACGAAAAACATGCAAGTCGTGACAACGCCCGTACCCCTATGCAATGGGATATTTCTAAAAATTCTGGTTTCAGCGATGTCAAACCTTGGATAAGAGTCAACGAAAACTACGCCGAAGGTATCAACGTCGCTCAACAGGAACCAGAGAAAGACTCTGTCTTAAATTACTTTCGAGGGATGGTCGAAATTCGCAAGAAGCATCTGGGACTTGTGTATGGCAACTATGAATTGTTGTTGCCGGAAAATGAAGAAGTGTATACCTACCTGAGAACTTTCAACGAGGAACGATACTTGGTTTTACTAAGCTTTTCGACCAAAAAAGTCGAAGTTCTCTTTGAGGAATTAAATTTCGATTCGGCTAAATTATTGATTTCGAACGATGATGCGCCTTACGTAAAAAAAGATTCCGATTTTGTGCTAGAGCCTTATCAGGCCTGCGTGTATCAATTGTATTAATCCTTAAAAGCGCTGTAATCTTTTTTATAGGGGCGTATAATCAGGCGAGCCTCGCGATCAAAACGTACGTAGTTGTATACCCAATTGATGAAGACCACCATTCGATTTCTAAAACCGATTAGAAAAAACAGGTGTACGAACATCCAAACAAACCAAGCGAAGACTCCTTGAAATCTGAATTTGGGCAAATCAACTACCGCTTTGTTCCGACCGACAGTGGCCATAGAACCTTTGTCCTTATATACAAATGGTTTCATTGGTTTACCTTCCAATAGCCGCACAATATTAATACCAAGGTTTTTACCTTGCTGCATTGCGGGCTGGGCCATCATGGGGTGTCCATAAGGCCGAGCCTCCGTAACGATACAGGCTACATCGCCGATGGCAAAGATATCCGATTGACCCACTACCTGATGAAAGTCATTGACCTTGAGTCGATTACCACTAACGACAATATCTTTGGCCTCAAGCCCTTTGATCAAGGCTCCTTTTACTCCAGCTGCCCATACCATAGTGGCAGCTTCAAAGGTAAGGCCCTCCGTAGCTGTAGTAATGGTCTTTCCGTCATAACCGGTAACCCTTGTATTCTTCCAAATTTGAACCCCTAGTTGCTCCAAAAACTCTTCCGATTTTTTAGAGGCCTGCTCGCTCATTTCTTTTAAAATACGATCGCTAGCCTGTATAATGTTGATCTGCACCCGACGGGTATCCAAATCAGGGTAATCCTTAGGTAAAATTCCTTTTTTTATCTCGGCCAAAGCACCCGCCAACTCGACACCTGTCGGTCCACCACCAACAATCACAAAATTCATAAGGGCATCACGTTCGTGCATCTCATCGGTCAATAGAGCTTGTTCAAAATTTTCAAGAATTAGGCTTCGCAAGTTCAATGACTGGGGAATAGACTTCATGCTCATACTATTTTTCGCAATTTCCTTATTGCCAAAAAAATTGGTTTTAGAACCCGTTGCCAAAACAAGATAATCATAATGCAATGGCCCGATATTCGTCCGAACTATTTTATCAGTTCTATTAACACTTAAAACTCTGGCTAGCCTGAAATAAAAATTTGTAAAATCTTTCAAGACCTTGCGAATGGGGTAGGCAATAGAGTCCGGTTCCAATCCCCCCGTAGAAACCTGATACAATAAAGGCTGAAATGTGTGATAATTATGCTTGTCCAATAAAACAACTTGTACTTCTTTATTGCTTAGTTCTTTTGCTAGTGAGATACCGCCAAAACCACCACCAATAATTACGACTCTAGGGAAATTTGACCTTGGAATGTTCATAGGTAATATTGTAGCGCAAACTTAAACAAACCTCGGCGATTTGGGAATAGGATACTCCTTTTGATTATATTTAGAGACTGTTTTGGAAATGTGTCGATTATTTTTTTATGCCCCTTTTTGCGCCGTTCTTCGTTAAAATTATATGCCGTAGCTAAGGCTATGCCAGAAAATTTTGCCTAAAACGACATCAAAAATGATCTATAAAAATTCTAATCACACATTTCAAAACAGTCTCTTAAAAAGCTGATTCAAAAATTATAGAAAAATGAAAAAATCAATACTTTACGTGACCGTTCTGTTTTTTGCTTTACAAAGTACTATCGCCCAAAAAAAAGTCGATGACGTTATTAAGAAACTGGATGACCAATCGGAAGCATATGGTGCTATCGCACAGAATATCTGGGACCTTGCCGAGATGGGCTATCAAGAAGAAAAAAGCTCCGCCCTACTTCAGAAAACCTTGGCCGATGCCGGATTTTCCATTACAACCGGAGTAGCCGGCATTCCCACCGCGTTTATTGCGGAATATGGCAGCGGTACTCCGATCATTGCCATTATGGGGGAGTACGATGCCCTACCCGGACTTTCGCAAGAAGCCGTGCCTGAAAAAAAATCGGCGGGTAAAGCGGCTGGCCATGCCTGCGGGCATCACCTGTTCGGTACCGCATCAACAGCAGCGGCCATTGCCACTAAAGATTGGATGGTTGCCAATAAGACAAAAGGTACAATACGTTTCTATGGCACACCCGCCGAAGAAGGCGGAGGCGCAAAAGTCTATATGTCGCGAGAAGGACTTTTCGATGATGTTGATGTTGCATTACATTGGCATCCTGGAGCGCTGAATGCAGCTAGTGCAGCGGCAGCTCTATCAAATATCTCTGCAAAGTTTCGCTTTTATGGGGTTTCCGCACATGCCGCGGGTGCACCCGAGAAAGGTCGTTCTTCTTTAGATGGCGTTGAAGCCATGAATAATATGGTCAATTTATTGCGCGAGCATATTCCTCAAGAAACACGTATTCACTATGTTATTACCGATGGCGGAAAAGCACCCAATGTAGTGCCCGATTTTGCCGAAGTCTATTACTATGCTCGACATAATCGAAGAGATGTGGTTAAAGGAATATTCGATCGTATCGTTAAAGCGGCTGAAGGTGCCGCTCTTGGTACAGGAACGACCATGGATTATGAAATAGTGAATGGTGTACATGAGCTATTACCCAATATTACGCTGCAAAAAGTGGTGCACAGTAATTTATCGAAAGTTGGAGGAATTGAATACACTTCTGAAGAAAAGGTTTTCGCAGATAAAATCGCGGTTAGTTTGGGCCAAGAGAAAGCGGACCTAGCTACTGCAAGAAACATACAGCCCTTTAAAGAAACCGCAAGGGCTTACGGTTCAACGGATGTAGGAGATGTTAGTTTTGTGGTACCCACCGTAGGGTTCAGTACCGCTACATGGGTCCCGGGCACCTCGGCCCATAGCTGGCAAGCAGTCGCTACAGGAGGCACCTCAATAGGCATAAAAGGAATGATGGTCGCCGCGAAAACCTTGACGATGACGGCTATTGACCTATTCAAAGACCCCAAATTGGTCAGTGCGGCCAAAACAGAATTCATGGAAGCCCGTGGAGCGGATTTCAAATACATTCCGTTATTGGGCGACCGGGCACCAGCCTTAGATTACCGAAAGTAAATCAAATACTTCATTACGAGGAGCCAAAAGAATACTTTTCGCCTCATTGAAAAGCTTCAGCGGTGGCAATCTGTCGAACTTTTGTACTGATGTCAACAGATTGCCACGTCGCTAGGGCGCTCCTCGCAATGACGTATGTCTAAACTTTTCCATTTTGTGTAACAAAATGGAAAAACGAACTACTAATCACCAAACGCCACCAGCCTTCTTGTGAACAAAGAACTTGAGCACAAATTCGTTACCGAACTTGAGAACAATCAGAATATTGTTCACAAGGTCTGTACATTGTACACTAATGATCGTGATTCACATAAAGACCTATTTCAAGAGATTACGATACAGCTGTGGAAGGCGTACCCGAAATTCAGAGGTGATTCAAAGTTCAGTACCTGGATGTACCGTGTGGCCCTGAATACGGCCATCACCATGTATCGGAAATCGAAGAAAAGAATCCGGACGCAAGATTATGAATCCGTAATTTTTAAGATTACGGCCGACGAATATGACGAAACCGAGGAGCAACAACTGAAACTGATGTACAATGCCGTAAAACAATTGGGCGATATCGACAAAGCCCTTGTTTTTTTATATCTGGAGGATAAAAACTATACCGAAATAGCGGAAACACTTGGTATTACGGAGGTAAACGCCCGAGTTAAAATGAACCGCATCAAGAATAAATTAAGAACTATATTGGATCCGTAGGGTTATGATGGACGAACTGGAACTATTAAAAAAAGATTGGCAGAAGAAAGAAGAGCATCTTCCCAAATTGTCGTACGATGAAATTCATAAAATGATTTGGAAGAAGTCTTCTTCAATCGTTAAGTGGATATTGATTATCAGTATTTTGGAGATTACCCTGCCCCAATTGTTATTTTTATTTCCATCCTTTAGAAGCGCCATATCAGACTCTTCGACCTTTAATTCTGGTTACATTGCCCTGTCCGTTTTTTACTATATCGTCGTCATCTATTTTATTTATCTTTTTTATAAAAGATATAAGGAAATTTCAGTCTTGGACGATGCAAAAAATCTAATGCGTAAAATAATTTCGGCTAGAAAGACGGTTCTTTACTACATCATTTTTTCTTTGAGCATGCTCTTTCTAATCTTCTTGTATTACGCTATTGGAATATACATAAGTGACGAGGCTTTGATGAGTATTGAAGGGGTTGATCGGTTACTTGAGAAAAAATCCTTAGAGGAAACTAGAAATGCCTTGTTTTGGGTGTTCAGTTTAAGTGGTTTAGCCGTCACAGTAGTCATGGGAGGAATCTATTTTTTATTATACGGCCTCCTTCTACGAAAGCTCAAAAGAAACTATCAAGAACTGAAGAAGATGGAAGTCTAAGAAGAAGGAGATTTTTTCGCCTTGTTCATATTCCGAAATCTGCGCAATTCATTTTCTTCCTCATAGGCCAACAAATCCTTCTCCGAAATCACTTTTAAAAATGAAGGATGCTGTTCAATGGCATACTCCAACTTCTCGATAATGGCATCGGTCGACTCGTTGTCATAGTCAATTTCCAAAGGTTCTTTGATCACCATCGATTGTAGAATGCCTTTTTTCTTGACCCGAAGTCCTTTTTTATCGAACGATCGGCGAAAACCATCGATAACGACCGGAACAACAATCGGTTTATATTTTTTAATAATATGGGCAGTTCCTTTGCGAAGCGGTTTCCAGGGAGTCGTAGTACCCTGTGGAAACGTAATGACCCAACCATCGTTCAAGGCTTTTCCGATACTCGAAATATCGCTCATTTTTACCTGACGATTGACATCTTTGCCTTCAGCGCGCCAAGTACGTTCAACGCTAATTGATCCGGCATAGGCGAATACTTTGGTCAAGAGACTTTTTTTCATGGTCTCTGCTGCAGCAACATAGTACATATTGAGCTTTGGCTTCCAGATGTAGCCGATGTTTCTGATGTTGTCGTCCCTTCCGCTCAGGCTCGCATTGAATACATGGAACATGGCCACTACATCGGCGAAGTAGGTCTGGTGGTTGCTAACAAAAAGTACATTCGTGTCCGGCAACGACCGAATAATTTCAGAGCCATCGATTTCCAAGGTATTGAAACCTTTATAGCGTTGGTGCGTTATTAATCCTAAAATTCGGATGAGCCATTTTTTAAGAAATAGAATATGTCCGAACGGATTTTCCTTGAATATACCCATAGGGTGCTAAAATACGAAATATGATCGATGAAGTAAGGGGTACGGGGCACCAAATATGAGGTGGATGGCAAAAAACAAGAAACTCTGCATACGCTATTAAATAAGGAACAAGACATTTTGACCGTGCAGAATATTTAGGTCTTACAAAACCTGTTTCAACAGTTCCTTAATCTCGCTAAGCATCATTGCGGTAGCGCCCCAGACCGTATAACCGTTTAAGTTAAAGGCCGGTACATCGATATCGGTAGCATAGGAAGTACTCAATTTTTGTGTAAAGATTTTCGAATCGTCCATAAAATCGACAATCGGAACCTCAACCAAAGATTCAACTTCGGCTTCTTCAGGTATAAATGAAAACGGATTTACAAGCAATCCGACGTAGGGCTGCACCTCAAAATTACTTGGTGGTATATAAACCGTACTTAATGATTTTATTAGCGTAACTTCTTCAGGTGGAACACCTACTTCCTCATGGGTTTCCCTCAAAGCAGTTTCTATTAAATCTGAATCGTTGCTTTCCATTTTACCACCCGGAAAACCTATTTGGTTCGAATGTACACCCTCATATGTTTTTCTGTGGATGAGTAGTAAATGGGTCGTCAGCTTCGCATCAGGATAAAAAAGCGCAATGACGCCCGCCTTTTTCGAATTTTCTGGAATACGCTTACGCTCACGCATAAACTGAATCCTGATTTCAGGGGCCATTTTAAAGTGGGATGCTTCCCCCGGTAAGGGCAGATTTTTTATTTTTGGGAGTTGTTGTGAAAATAAATTGAAATCCATGTTGTTGAAACGAATCGCTTTTAGTGCAATATTACCATTAATTTTTATCGTTGGCTGTAAGGAAGAAAGTGATAAAAAATCCTCAGATACGAAAAAAAATACGGTTCAAATAGACAGTTCAGCCATAGAAGTAGCTGAAAACGAAAAAAAGGAAGCCGAAGAAAAATTCGAACTGAACGAAGAAAATGCCATTGACTTCTTCTTCAATTATCAAAAAGAACTCGATGATAATATCAAGGTAAAATTGACCACAAGCCTAGGTGATTTTACGGTGCAGCTATATGACAATGTACCCTACCATAAGGCAAATTTTGTGTATTTGACCAAAAAGGGATATTTCGACAACTCACAATTTCACCGTGTCGTGAAAGATTTCATCATCCAAGGCGGGAATGCCGATGACAAATCCATAGCCGAGAAACGCCGTGCGATTGGACGTTATTTGTTACCACCCGATACAAGAAAAGGATACAAGCATCATCGGGGTACTATATCTATGCCGAGCAGCGAAATCAATAATCCACATATGTTAGCCTCTCCCTACGAGTTTTTTATCGTAGTGACCCAACCAGGCTCATATCATCTTGACGGCGACTACACCCCTTTTGGAAAAGTCATTGAAGGAATGGATGTGGTCGACAAAATCAACAATGTTCGCGTTGGTAAGGGCGATTGGCCGTTTCAGAATGTGTATATCGAAAAGGCCGAAGTTCTGGAGTAGCAGGGGCCACTCCAAATTTCAATGTTATCTCATTTTCAGAATTTCATTTATCGTTCCGATAAATGTTTGGCAAGGCAATTTTAAAAATTACCGCCAGCAATCGTATGCCGATGACCACTACGATGGCACCGATATAGGCATATGTATTATCAATCGGGAGTTTGCGAAGTAAAAAATAACTGGCACCACCGATAATACAAGCCGTTGCATAAATTTCTTTTCGAAAGATTACCGGAATCTCGTTACAGAGAATATCACGAATAACACCACCGAAACTTGCCGTCATAGTACCTAGGGCAATACACATAATCGGTAATAAGCCCGCATTAAGTCCCTTTTCTATGCCGACCATGGTGTATAGTCCGATACCGATGGTATCGAACAAGAACAATGATTTCCTAAAATACTTCAACTGGTTTCGGAACAAAATAGCAAAAACTACAGTCCCTAAAATGACAAAGGTATAGGTTGCATTTTGCATCCATCCTACAGGTGTGTTCCCTATAAGCATATCACGAAGGGTGCCCCCTCCTACTGCGGTAACGAATGCAATGATGAAAACCCCGAACAAATCCAACTTTTTGTCCATGGCGATCAATACGCCAGATATGGCGAAGGCAATGGTACCAAGAATATCAATAACAAAGTAGAACATTTACTAGTTTCAAATTTTAACTTTTTCTTTATAAAGAGTATCAATTATTAACTTAATAATGATAAAAAAGTGACAAAATTTTATTTTTTAGGTTTTTTCTATTCGAATTCAAAGTTGTTGAGTATAGAAATTATAATCCTTTATCACAATATCCACAAACTCGATAGGTTTAAGGTCTGAGGTAATATCGGTTACCTTCTTGATACGATTGCTCAACGAAAGAATGACATTGTGGTCTCCGTTGCGCTTGGCCGAATCGAACAATTCTTTGATAGTCTGCATCTCACGATCCTTGAAAATCGTCACTTGCGGAAACTTCGGACTATAATCTTCGGGCAAATCACGTAGCAAGGTGTCTTTTAAGAATACTTTTTTCTTTTCACTGATGACGGTAGTGCCGGCAGCGATATCGCCAACACGCTGACCCTTTCCTCGTATCAAAATGGTTAGGACGGCAACTCCTCCCGAAGTCAGTACCACATCAATAATACGCAGAATCCAGCGCACAAAATAACTTGAAAAATTAGGCTTCGAGCCATCGATTTTCACCACGCGAATGTGCAAGAGGCTTTTACCTACGGTCTTGCCATCCATAAAAGTTTCGAGCAACACATAATATAAGAAGGCGGGTAGACCCAATAACAAGTACAGCGCCCACATGTCTGAAAAATCAATATCAAGTGAAAGCAATAACCAAATAATCAAAATGGTATATACAAGTATGATAAAACTATCTATAATATAGGCGAGCATACGATCACCCAGATGTGCGGTATTCTGATCGATACTTATATTTTGGGCAGTTTCTATTTGAAATTGTTCCATATATTTCCTTCGGTAAAGAAAGGTCTTATTTGATTTTTGAAAATACTTTTTTGTACATAACTTCGTTAAAATCTGGAAAGATAGACGTACTAGCCTTCGCTATCTAGGCAATTTTAGAACAAAAATCCAACCGATTCCGTAAACCCCGGTATTTCATGCGCGAAGCTGCCTTTGTAAAACAAAATAAGGACAAATGGGCCACTTTTGAAAACGCACTGTCAAACAAAACGAATATTGCGCCCGATGTATTGTCCGATCTGTATATTGAAATTACAGATCATCTCAGCTACGCCAAGACTTTCTACAAAGGTAGTAACACCGAATTCTATTTAAATTCGCTAGCGGCACAGGCGCATCAAAAGATATATAAAACCAAGCGGGAGGCAAAAAACCGTATTCCCGAATTTTGGAAAACTGAATTCCCGACCCTCTTCTATCATCACCACAGAGAATTGCTCATCGCTTTTCTAGTATTTATTTTTTTCGCATTTGTCGGGGCTTTTTCGGCCGCGAACGAAGGTGATTTTGTACGTTCCATCTTAGGGGACGGTTATGTAAATATGACCTTGGAAAATATTGAAAAAGGGGACCCCATGGCCGTATACAAACAAATGGGCGAGTTCAATATGTTCTTGGGCATTACTATCAATAATGTGCGGGTAGCGCTCATGGCCTTTGCCTTTGGAATTTTTCTAGGCATCGGAACGTTGATGATCATGCTACAAAACGGAATCATGCTCGGAAGCTTTCAATATTTCTTTTATGAAAAGGGATTATTATGGGAATCGGCCCGTACCATCTGGATCCATGGCACGATAGAAATATCGGTCATCATCATCGCCGGATGTGCCGGACTGGTACTGGCGAACGGAATGCTTTTCCCGGAACCTATTCGCGGCTGGAATCTTTCAAAAGAGGTGTCAAAAACGGATTGAAAATTATGGTCAGTACAGTCCCTTTTTTCATAGTGGCCGGATTTCTGGAAGGTTTCGTGACACGACATACCGAAATGCCCGATTGGCTTGCCATTCTCATTATCGCGAGCTCACTGACACTGATTATTTACTACTATATTATTTACCCGATTCAATTGAACAAAAAACCAACAATATGAAAGACCAATATATTGAATTTAAAAAGCAAAGGGAACTTGGCGATATTCTATCGGACACCTTTGCTTTTCTACGCAACGAATTCAAACCCTTCGTCTCCACCTTTTTTAAAATTGTCGGGCCATATCTCTTTATCATGGTAATTGCGCTGGCCTTGTACATGTACTACATTGGCAATAGTTTCAGTCTTTTGATGTTCAACTCAGATGCCGTACCCAATGTTCCCGTGATGCTTTTAATAGGGCTTTTTTATATGGTGTCCATAGTGGTGGTATATACGATGTCGCAATCAACGGTATTGCATTATATTAAATCGTATGAAAACGGCAAAGGTAAAATCGATTTCAATACTATTAAATCAGACGTGTACGAATCATTTTGGAAGTTTGTCGGGTTAGCATTCTTGGTGGTCATTTGCGTATTTGTGGGGCTCATGTTTTGCCTAATTCCCGGTATATATCTTTGGGTGCCGTTGTCATTGGCTTTTGCCGTCATGGTATATAATAGATTAACCGTAACGGATGCTTTTAGCTATAGTTTCACATTGGTCAAGGATGAATGGTGGATAACCTTCGCCACATTGATTGTAATTACGATTATCGTAACCATAGCAAGTTATGCCTTCGCCCTGCCGACCGCGATATACAATTGGATGAAAATGGGTATTTTTTCAGGCGAAATGGATGCAGAAGGAATCATGGATGTTTTTAAAGACCCTATTTACATTCTGCTCAATGTTATCGGCACCGTAGCCCAGTTTTTACTAAATGTCATCACTATTGTAGCAGGTGTATTGATCTACTTTAATCTTAATGAAAAGAAAAACTTTACCGGAACGTATGAGCGCATTCAGAGTTTAGGCGAAACCCCGAAAACTAAAATGCTAAAATACCTTCGTCTCCTTTTACTCTTTTTTATGTTGGCCAATTTTACGATTGCCCAACAAGATTCGACGGCGACCGCGAATTATGATACTGCGCCGTTGGAAGTACGTAAAATCACGGAAGATGATTTACAATCCTATCGTGATAATCCTGATTTTGACTATGAGGTCGTCAAACAAGATCAAACCTGGTGGGACGATTTTAAAACTTGGTTGGGTAATCTACTGATCCAATTTTTTGAATGGCTTTTCGGCGTGGAAAAGGCAGCGGGTTTTCTGCAGGTCTTTTTTAGGATCATCCCATATATCCTTTTGGTAGTATTGATTTTCATTCTCATCAAGTTCTTTCTGAACGTGAATGCCAATGCCTTGAAACAGGCCAAAAAGAATGAAGCCTTGGTCGCTTTGTCTGAAGAGGAACACATCATCAAAAATGAGGATATCCAACAATTGATACAACAAGCGCTGCAAGACAAGAATTATCGGTTGGCGATACGGTACTACTACCTATACATCTTACAATTGATGGGTGACAAGGAAATCATTGTTTGGGAGCTTCAAAAAACAAACTATGACTATTTGAACGAAATCGACCGGCAAGAATTGAAACATCCCTTTAGTACCATTACAAGGTGGTACGACTATATCTGGTACGGTAATTTCGACATTGACGAGGGTAAATATAAACGGGCCGAAAGTGATTTTGAATCCCTTCAAAATACATTGAAAAATGGGTAAGAAAGGAAGGGTATATATCATCATCGCCGTCATCACTTTGGCCGTTCTCATGCTCTTGCAATACAGCAAGCCCAAAGAAATCAATTGGTTTCCGTCGTATGTGGCACAGCATAAGATTCCGTATGGCACCTTTGTATTGAACGATGTTATGGCTAAGCTGTTCGGGGACCAGATACAACAAGTTCATGTACCGCCTTTTGAGTTTTTAATAGATAATATTGAGGCAGAAGGCACGTATTTTTTTGTGAATGAAAGGATAAATTTTGGAGAGAGCGAACTCAACGTCCTACTCGATTGGACTTCGGAAGGAAATACGTTATTCATCGCATCCGGTGCTTTCGAGGAAAATTTATTGGATACCTTGAATCTGGAAACCTCCTATCTTTTCGCCGGTTTCGGCGATGAGCAAAAGGAATATTATCATTTGGCGCATCCGAAATTGAAAAATGAGGAAGGCTATCCCTTTGAAAAAGATGACTACGCCACTTTTTTCAAAAATATAGACTCTTCGAATACCACAATAATCGGCACCGTGGATTATTTCGACGACCAAGGAGAATACCAGATGAAAAATTTCAATGTCATCAAGCAGCCCTTTGGTGAGGGGGAAATAATATTATCGACTTTTCCAAAGGCGTTTACCAATTATTTCATCCTTGAAGAAAAAAATAGGGGCTATACTGCGGGCCTACTCTCGTATTTGGATGATTCACAGACCATTTATATGGACAATCACTATAAATCTGGGAAGACGTTCTACACCTCGCCCATGTATATTTTCTTGAACACCAAAGAATTTAAATGGGCCTATTACCTTGCCTTGATAGGCGCATTGTTCTATATCATTTTCGAGGGTAAGCGAAAACAAAGGGCGATTCCGGTGGTGCTTCCCCTTAAAAATCAAACCCTGGCCTTTACCCGTACCATTGCAGATATGTATTTTGAAAATGGGGAAACCAAGGCGATTTCAGAACATAAGATAGCCCATTTTTTAGAGTATATACGTTCGCATTTCTATATGAGCACCCTAGAATTCAATGAAGAGTTTTATCGCAATCTAGCATCTCGCAGCAATCATTCCTTCGAAGAAATAAAAGAACTTTTCACCCTAATAAAGCGCATGAAAAAAAGCGAATCTTTTAGTGACGAAGAGCTAAAAAAATTGAATAGAAGTATCGAAAAATTTAAACATAAAGCACATGGAAAATAACGAAACATCGAATAATGACCTCAACTTTGACAACCGTATTCCGCTGGAAGAGCTTAGAAGTTCAGTAACCAATATCAAGACAGAACTGGCCAAGGTCATTGTTGGACAGGAGAACTTTGTAGAACTTTTGATCGTATCGCTTTTGGTCGATGGGCATGTGCTAATAGAAGGTGTGCCGGGCGTTGCCAAAACCATTACGGCAAAGCTTTTTGCGAAAACCTTAAAGACCGATTTTAGCCGGATTCAGTTTACGCCCGACCTAATGCCCAGCGATATTTTGGGTACTTCGATTTTCAATGTCAAAACTTCGGAGTTCGAATTTAAAAAAGGTCCCATTTTTTCGAATGTAATTCTTATCGATGAGATCAATCGTGCACCCGCCAAAACGCAAGCTGCCATGTTCGAAACCATGGAGGAACGTCAGGTCACGATGGACGGTACTACCTATAAAATGGATGTTCCCTTTATGGTGTTGGCGACCCAAAACCCTATTGAGCAAGAAGGTACGTATGCCCTTCCGGAAGCACAGCTAGATCGTTTTATTTTTAAAATCAAGGTGGATTATCCGAATGTGGATGAAGAAGTACGCATCATTCAAACGCATCACGAGCGAAAAGGTTCAAAACCTCAAGAACTCATCAAAGACGTTATTACACCCAAGCAATTGGCCGATTTTAAATCAAAGATCCAAGGGATTGTGGTGGAGGAAAAAATCATCAAATACATTGCCGATATCATCACCAAGACCCGTAACCATCCCCATTTGTATTTGGGTGGTTCACCAAGGGCATCGATTGCGACCTTAAATTCCGCAAAAGCTTTTGCGGCCATCAACGGACGCGATTTCGTAACTCCGGAAGATGTGAAACGGGCATTGGTCCCCGTATTGAACCACCGTGTCATTTTGACTCCAGAACGTGAAATGGAAGGCATGACCACGGATAGCGTAGTCAACATGATCATGGAATCCGTAGAAATACCAAGATAGTCGAATGCAGTTTTTAAAGTCGTTCTACATACACAATACTTTTTTCAGGTATATCGCCATTTTGGCGGCCTGTTTTATCCTATCCTACTGGATGCCTTGGCTCTACCCTATCTCGTGGGTTTTGACCCTGATTTTAGTGGGACTATTTTTATTTGATGTCTATCTACTCTACACTTCAAAAGGTATCGAGGCAACACGCACATTGCCACAGAAACTCTCAAATAGTGATTTTAATCCAGTATCGATTGAGTTCAAGTCCAACTATCCTTTTCGAAGTTTTATTTCGTTGATCGATGAACTTCCGGTTCAATTTCAAAAACGTGATTTCGAACACAAAACTAGCCTCATAAAAGGTGAAAAGCGGAGTTTTGAATATACGGTACGGCCTGTCGACCGAGGTGAATATGTCTTCGGAAACATGAACATCTATGTTTCTTCGCCTTTGAAAATTATAAAACGCCGGTATGTTTTTCAAAAAGACCAAATGGTGCCTGTGTACCCCAGTATCATTCAGATGCAGCAATATGATTTTTTAGCCATCAGCAATAAATTGACACTTTTCGGATTAAAGAAAATAAGGCGCATCGGGCATACCCAAGAATTTGAACAAATAAAGGAATATGTATCCGGCGACGATATCAGGACTATAAACTGGAAGGCGACCGCAAAGCGAAACCAACTCATGGTCAACCAGTTTCAAGATGAAAAATCGCAACCCATCTACTCCATTATCGATACCGGTAGGGTCATGAAAATGCCTTTCAACGAACTCAAACTGTTGGACTATGCCATAAATTCTACCTTGGCATTCTCGAATGTTGCCTTAAAACGAAACGATAAAACAGGTATGGTCGCCTTTTCGAAAAATATCGAGACCCACTTACCCGCCGTACAAAAATTGACGCACCTTAATGCCATTTTGGAAAAACTCTACAATATCAACACCGAGTTTACCGATTCGGATTTCGGATTGCTCTATGCCCATATCAAACGAAAAATAAATCATCGAAGCCTTCTACTGCTTTATACAAACTTTGAACATATCTCTTCTTTAAAACGTCAGCTTCCTTTTTTATTGGCGATTGCCAAAAAACATGTTCTGGTCGTTATCTTTTTCGAGAACACTGAATTGGAAGAGCTCATCGCCCTTGACGCCGAAGACCTACAATCGATGTATCATAAAACCGTTGCGGAAAAATTTTCCCTCGAAAAAAGATTGATGCAAAAAGAATTACAACAATATGGCATTCAAACTATTTTGACCAAACCGGAAAATTTGACCATCAACACAATCAACAAATATTTGGAAATAAAGGCAAGGGGACTGCTATAATCAAGCAGGCTCTTAGATTATTCTCGTAATATGGCCTGCACCTGAAGGTTGGAAACCACGTCATGCGATCCATTTTCAAGCGCATCGAACGGTAATGCATACTGCATTTGAATTACATATGACGAAGTGTTCTTAAGATTCGTGTTGTAACGCCTACGACTTTTTTTAATAGTAGATCCAATGCCACGCCTGAAACGATTCCTCCCACAGCCGTAAAAAGCACATCGCCATTGTCCCAAACTCCATAATCGGATTGGTCGTAGGCTTCTTTGGCCAAACCTGCGACAAGGCTACTACCAACGGCACCAACCCACGTCCATGTTCTATCTCCTTTGAAAATTTTATGGGCAGCATACCCTCCAACACCTCCAATGACGGCCCCTGCGGCCAAATGTTTCGCTTTATCAGGACCCCATTCAATCTGCGCTCGGACATTTCCCAAAAAGGAGCATAGCACAAAAAATAAGATATATCTTTTCATTTTATTGGTTGCTAACCCATTCTAGGTCAATTGAAAACCGACTCCAAACTCCCTCTAATATAAACATACATTAGTGGTTTCAGTTATCAATTTACCCAATTATCGACAAGAGGTAAATCATACCTTTCACAAAGGGAAGATTTCCTATCTTCCCCAAGAAATTTTTTCACTGAGCTAATCGACCAACAAACTATGACCGCATACAAAAAGATATTCCTACTTGTAGCATTTCTATTTTCAACAACTTGGGCACAGATAAATGCCCAGACCTATGCCAAAAATGGCATGGTGGTGTCCTCCGATAAAACTTCTTCGGAGGTCGGGGTTTCTATTTTGAAAAAAGGAGGCAACGCGGTTGATGCGGCAATCGCGACGGCATTTTCTTTAGCGGTAACGCACCCGGCAGCGGGAAATATCGGAGGTGGAGGATTCATAGTGTTCATGAACGCCAAAGGCAAGGTCACCACTATCGATTTTCGTGAGAAAGCACCTTTGGCGGCCGGCCCCAATATGTATCTCGATGAAAACGGAAACCTCATAGCGGATATCAATCACATGACGGCAAAGGCCATTGGAGTTCCGGGGACCGTGGCGGGACTCTATCTTGCACATCAAAAGTATGGTCAACTTCCTTGGGCCGAGTTGGTACAACCAGCGATAGATCAGGCCCAAAATGGATTTGTCTTCAATTGGTCGCTGAACGGAGCAGCCGAATATTTCTCTTCCGAGGAAAATGAAAGTGAATTCATGAAAAACTATTTCAAGAACCAAACGGGAGAAATTCCTGAACCCGGGGATCTTTGGCACCAACCCGAATTGGCATGTACCCTGATCTTGATCCGCGACAAAGGCCATGACGGATTTTATAAAGGAGAGACTGCCAATAAGATTACAGCTTGGATGAAGCAAAATGGTGGCATCATCACAAAAAAAGATCTCAAAAAATATGCGGCCGTTGAACGTAATCCGATACAAGGAAGCTATAAAGGGTATGATGTTTATTCCATGCCCCCGCCAAGTTCGGGCGGAGTAGCGCTGATAGAAATGATGAACCTGATGGAATTGGCCGACTTCAAAACCATGGAGTTCAATTCCGCGTCACATTTGCATTTGGTGGCCGAGGCCATGCGTAGGGCCTTTGCAGACCGGGCAGAACACTTGGGTGACCCCGATTTTAATCCTGATATACCTGTTGATAAATTGACCTCTAAAGATTTTGCGAAAAAACGTTTCGCTGAAATCGACATAAACCGTGCTTCCGTGAGTGATTCAACAAGATTCGGACAGTTATACGACGGGGAAAGCACGACACATTTGTCTACCATAGACAAAGATGGAAATGCCGTATCCCTAACTTATACCTTGGAATATAGCTACGGCTCCCAAATGGGTTCCTCAGAGCTTGGGTTTATCTTCAATAATGAAATGGGCGATTTTAACCCCCAACCAGGCGTGACCAAAAGCAACGGACAAATAGGAACCAATGCAAATTTGGTCGCCCCCGAAAAAAGAATGCTCTCCAGTATGACCCCGACCATCGTCGGAAAAAACGGAAAACCTTATCTGGTCATCGGGAGTCCGGGTGGACGCACCATTATCAATACCGTTTTTCAGACCGTGTTCAACGTACTCGAATTCGATATGCGGATAGACAAGGCCATCGAAGCTCTGAAAATTCACCATCAATGGTTGCCCGATCAGATTATCTATGAGAAAAACCTTTTGTCTCCAGATACCAGAAAGATTCTTGAGGGCATGGGGCACACCCTAAGAGAACGGACCAACATGGGCGCCCTTATGGGAATTACCTATGATTCCGAGAAAAAGGTATTTACGGGTGCTTCCGATTCTTCGCAGCCTGACAGCGGCGCGGTCGGCTTTTAGTGGCATGCTAACATAAAAAATAGAACGACAAAATTGGCCCAAGGGCACTCTCGTTCTTAAAATAAAATCCTAAATTGTAGACTTACTTTTTATGAAACCCTAAAACGGAATGAAACACTATAAAACCAAAATCATGAAAAATAATTTATTTACGGTCGCAATTGTATTCTTTGGAGCGGTTACGGCATTGGCAAATCAAAAAATCACATCATCTGAGACGGAAAATTCTTTCTTAGGAACGTGGACCATGGATATCGCAGGGGATGAAAAAGGTGTAGGCTGGCTACATGTTCATGAAGACAAAGGATATTTGGATGCCGAAATGTTATGGATCGGTGGCAGTGTGCTACCCGTAGGTCACGTGTATATGGTCGATGACGATACCATGGTGGTAACCCGTACGTATGGGTACAAGAGAAGTGGCGAACGTACACATGTTATGACCCACGTGGTCCGCATCGAAAAGGATGGTAATGATGGTATCAAAGGCGTCATGACCGGACCTGCATGGGGCGGATCCGGTGAGACCACTCAAACCTTTACCGGAAAGAGAATGCCCCCAATGCCGGCAAAACCAGATTTGAGCCAAGTAAAATACGGCAAACCCATCAAACTATTTAATGGAAAGAACTTGGACGGATGGGGTATCATCGACCCCGAACATAAAAATGGATTTAAGGTCATTGATGGAGAATTGGTAAACGATCCTGTTCAACCGAAAGAGGGCGAGCACCATCATTACGGTAATCTTCGCACGGAGCAAGAATTCGAGGATTTCAATTTGAAACTGGAAGTAAACGTGCCCGAAGGAAACAATAGCGGTGTATATCTTCGCGGACTTTACGAAATTCAGGTGGTCGATTCGTATGGTAAGGAATTGGATTCGCATAACATGGGTGGTCTATACAGCAGGGTTACCCCTACCGAAGCAGCCGAAAAACCGGCGGGCGAATGGCAGACCTTCGATATTACCCTCGTAGACCGCCACGTAACCGTCATCTTTAATGGAAAAAAAATCATTGACAACCAACCGGCACTTGGCCCGACTGGTGGAGCCATTAGCTCCGATGTAACCGCCCCCGGGCCGATATATCTTCAGGGTGATCATGGTAACGTAACGTATCGTAACGTCGTTTTGACTCCCGTACTCTAATAGTCTTAGAGATAACTATTAAAACAAAAACCCTAGAAAACTAGGGTTTTTGTTTGTTCATATCTCAACGTTAGAGCTTTATAGACGAATTAGCTTTTTTTTATGAAACGACCTCAAAGTATTCGTTTAAATTCGAAATCTAATACAACAGAAGAAAATAGGTTCTAACACACTAACCATGAACTATATAAAATGTATTATTTATTTTCTGCTTTTGGTACCGTTACTAGGTTTTTCGCAAAATGAAATAGCGGAAACATCAAAAGCCGAATCGAGAAAAAATAGACCGACCTATCGGGGCATTTCATTAGGTGGACTTGGTATTGGCAGTTTTAGGGATTTTGCTACCTCCCCCTGATTTATTCAGGAATCGCTATTTCTTCATCCCGTTTTAAAATAAGTATGGATAAAGAAAGGGAAACCGAAAGAGGCAGTGCGCTCTCGATTGGTTTTTTCGGTAATAATTTCAATGACCACTTCAGCCAAAGTATCGTAATTTCCCCATCATTATACTATTCCGAGCTGTACAAGTTGAAGAAGATAAGCTCAGAGAAATTCAATATAAAGGCAGGGGGCATGATCAATTTGACCGCAAACGTTAGGATCAATCCCGACCTGAATAACAATGCTGTTGGCTATGAACTCATACCCACACTTTTCGGAAGTGCTAAAGGCACACTCGATGTAAGCCGAAAAGTAGATAAAGATAAAAAGTTCTTGTTTTTCAGGTATCGGGCGCTAAAAAGAACGAAAAAGCTGGCGTTACGGCTCAATGTCGGTCTTATTAATTCCTCGTATCGAAATGGCTACGTTTATTCGGGACAATCATTCTTACTTAACGACTCCAGACTCTTTGATGGATATGAGTTCAAGGTATTTTCCGGATTTAGGATGAGCAGCTCTTTGGATTACACCCTACATTCCAGAAAAAATAAAAATGCCGTTCAAATATCGTATGTATGGGATGCGTACAAGACCGGCGGAAATCTCGACAAATTCGAAATGGCACAACATGCGTTGCGATTCACGCTATTATTTAATACCAAATAATATGATGATGAAAAAACATATCATACTGGCAGTTCTACCAATCCTTATTTCATGCGAAAAAGTACTGTTTGAAGAAGACCTGGCCACGACGGACCCCAAGGCAAATTTTGAATATCTCTGGAATGAATGCAACGAAAAATATTCATACTTCGAGGTAAAGCAAATTGATTGGGATGCGGTAAAAACCGAATACGAGGCAAAACTATTCGAAGGAATGACCCAAGATTCCCTATTCAATGTCTTAGGAGGCATGTTGACAGAGTTGCGTGATGACCATGTAAATCTCATATCGAATTTCAATGTTTCCTTTTTTGGGGTTGAATTTCTCGGACAGGATAATTTCTATGGCCGCCTTATAGAAGAAAATTACCTGAACCGTGATTATTATATTTCCGGACCTTTTGGTCACAATTTTATCTCCAACGACGAAATCGGCTATGTTCGGTTTGCATCCTTTCCCGGTACGGTAGATGATACCAACCTCGATTTTGTTTTGGACCGCTATAAGGACACCAAGGGACTCATTTTAGATTTAAGGGAAAACGGTGGCGGAGCCGTATCGGATATCTTTAAAATACTCAGCCGCTTTGTAGAGGAAAAGACATTGACGAACTATTCGCGGATTAAAAACGGTCCCGGGCGCAATGATTTTTCAGAAGCCGAGCCCGTATACGTTTCCCCTCACAATGGAATCAGATACACCAACAAGGTTATCATGTTGGTCGATAGAGGCACCTATAGCGCTGGCTCTTTTACCGCATTGGCTACAAAAGCCCTGCCCAACATCATTTTGATGGGCGATACGACGGGTGGCGGACTCGGCCTACCCAACGGCGGCCAATTGCCCAATGGGTGGACCTATCGTTTTTCAATCACTCAAGCCTTGACTTTGGACAAAAGTGCTGAATTTGAAAATGGAGTGCCTCCCGACATTCGAGTACTTTTCGATTGGAACGACTTGACCAAAGACGAGGTTTTGGAACGGGCTATTCTTGAGTTGCAATAAACCTACATGAAACACATCGGTTTTTATATCTTTAGGGCATGACCTTTATTGAGAATCCGATTTATGTCTTAGGGGTATTGTGTTTGATGGTCATGCTATCGATCTATGCAGGTAAAACTCAATGGGGCAGTAAGATAGGTGCCGCATTGTTGGTCATTCTTTTCACGGCGGTACTCGCCAATTTAGGTGTCATACCATCTGCTTCGAATACGATTCCGCTTTATGGTGGTATCTTTCATTATGTAGCTCCCATATCCATTTTCTACCTTTTGCTGGGCGTCAATCTAAAATCCATCAAAAAGGCCGGAGCACCTATGATAATCCTTTTTCTAATTGGTTCGTTGGCCACGGTAATAGGTATTTTGGTAGCTTGGTTTTTGATTTCACCAAAGGAGGTTCTTGGCGATGATGCCAATATCATAGCCGGAATGCTTACGGGTACCTATACCGGAGGAAGTATAAATTTTAATGCCGTCGCCCTAGAGTATGATTTTCAAGAACAAGGTAATCTATATGCAGGTACTATTGCTGTTGACAATGTGGTAACGACCATCTGGATTATGGTCACTTTGGCCTTTCCTGCTTTGTTAAGAAAGTTCTGGAAAGATAAAAAAGTGAAACAATCTACCACCAGCAACCATGAAATGGAAGATGACAAAATCGACCTCAACGCATTAATGTGGTTGGCGTTTTTGGGAATATCCGCTTTTTTCTTGGCGGAATTGGTCAAACTGATTCTTCCGAACATTCCTTTTATGTTGACTCTCTCGACGATAGGGATTTTGGTTGCCCAGATTCCATTTGTATCGCGACTACCAGGAAGTCATACGCTGGGCCTGTACCTAGTCTACCTGTTTTTAGCAGTTATTGGTGCCTATTGTGAAGTCAATGCAGTCTTGGCCTTAAAGGAAATTGGCATTACCCTTTTGCTATTTACATCCCTAGCGGTATTCATGCACGGCATACTCATTATTTTATTTGGAAGCCTTGCCTATCTTGATTGGGACATGATTTCGGTAGCAAGTCAAGCAAACGTTGGTGGAGGTCCAACGGCATTGGCCATGGCCGAGTCTTTCGGTCGAAAAGAATTAGTGTTGCCTGCAATATTAATCGGCACATTGGGGAATGCCTTGGGGACCTATTTGGGCTTTTTGGTGGTCGGTGTACTCGCATAATAGTTCTAGAAATCATATGCCTAACTTTATAATCTTAAAAACTTCAAAATGAGTAACCAACAACTGACAATCACAGCCACAATTATCGCCAAATCAGAAAAAAGAGATTTGGTAAAACAATCCTTATTGGGCCTTATTCCTCCTACCCTTGCCGAAGCAGGTTGTCTGAACTATGATTTACATCAGGACAATGAAAACCCTAATCGGTTTTTCTTTTATGAAAATTGGGTGACTCGTACTCATTGGCTAAACCATAATGAAAGTGCGCACATTTCAATCCATAAGAAAACCACAGAAGGGGCTATCGAAGAGGTCATTATTCATGAGATGAGTCCAATACCATTTCAATAAGATAATTAAGTCCTCATCAGGAAATCCCACTTTCCAGAAATCCAAGCATCTAAAAATCAAAAAAAAATAACCCCTGACATCATCTGACATTCATACCGATATCTTTGCGGTATGTTTAACCTTAAAAATCAATAAAAGATGTCAAATGCAATCAGCTGGTTTGAAATTCCAGCAAAAAACTACGAAAGGGCAAAAAGCTTTTACAACACGGTATTGGCCACGGAAATCAAAGATTCACCCATGCCCGAGGGCAAGTACGGTATGTTTCCCTATGATGAGGATAATAATGGTGTTGGCGGTGGACTTGTTCAAATGGAAGGTATAGAACCCTCTGCAAACGGAGTCACCGTTTACTTAAATGGCGGCAATGATTTAAGTGAGCCGTTGGCCCGTGTTGAATCTGCAGGCGGGAAAGTGGTCATGCCAAAAACCGATATCGGTGAAAACGGCTTCATGGCACAATTCATAGACACCGAAGGCAATAAGATTGCCCTTCATTCCTGGAACTAAAACAATACAACAAAAAGAAGGTAGTGAACTTTTAATCAGGTTCACTACCTTTATTTCTATGTCGCAACTACCACGACTCATATCGATTTTAACGCTGTTGAAATCCCGAAGGGTTTTAACGGCCACTGAACTCTCCGACAAATTTGATGTCAGCGTTCGTACTATTTACCGCGACATTCAAAAACTAATTGAATCAGGGGTTCCCGTCATTACTCTAGAAGGACGAGGCTATACTCTAATGGATGGCTATACGGTCGCTCCCGTTCAATTTACCGAAAAGCAGGCCAATGCCTTGATTACAGCACAACATCTGGTGGGCCAATCAAACGATTCTTCTTTTGTGAAAGATTTCGAGGAGGCTTTGACCAAAATTAAGTCGGTATTTCGTTCTTCCGTTTTGGAAAAAAGTGAATTGTTGGATAATAAAATCCACATTTTCGATACACGGCAAGAGAGCATCTCGAGCAATGCCCTATCTGAAATACAATTGGCCATTACCCACTTCAATTATGTGGAAATCAATTACCGAAAAGCGGATGACCCTAACATTTCATTCCGGAAAATCGAACCTTGTGCCATCTTCTCCACCGAGAACAAATGGATTTTGATTGCGTGGTGCCATCTACGAAAAGACTATCGTGCCTTTCGTATCGACCGGATCCAGCACTTTAAAATCCTTCCCGAAAATTTCGAAGATCGTAAATTCTCCATTCAAGATTATTTTAACTGTGAAAAGGAAAAAGCGTATCGGGCGAAGTTTCAGTAATATTCTAAATGTTATTTGTTACTTCGAATAAGGCTGAGTTATAAAGCTTAAATTATTTCATTTTTTTATAAGGCAGGATAGATAGTTATACTACTTAGGTTTTCCAAATGAACCCTTGATAAACATATAAATACTTTCGGACAAAAAAAAGTACCATTCGTCCTTTAAAACTAAAATTGCCTTTCCAGACTATTTATCTTTAGTATACTTTCAGAAGTACGTTAAATTCCCCTACTTCTAAGAGTACCACATACTATAATTAATGGTATGTAGTGCAATGAAAACTCCCCCTAAGAATAGAATAAACACCTAAGACCCCATCACCATTGGTACGGGGAACGATAAGAATTATTTTCAAGTTTACCTTAATCATTTTTAAACCAGTTAAAACTTAATCGTATGAAAACAAAAAAACAAAGTGGGATGGGAGCAATTTTGAAATTAGCCATCCTGTCAACATTTTTATTATCAGTAGCTTCCTGCAGCTCGGAACCCGAGCTGGTGCCCGAAGCAAAAACCGAACCTGTAGCAAGCCTTAAGCCTGAAAAAAGTACGGAATCGGAAGAAAATCTGGAATCCAAGGAAATCACAGAAATAAATTATGTCCTATCCGAATTGACCACTGGTGCTGCCTTGCACGGTGCCAATGGTGTTGACATTGGGCCAGATGGCAATCTGTACATTGGTAGTGTTGTTGGCCAGGAAATCGTTGTTATGAACAAGGAAAACGGAACGATCGTCGATCGGCTTGGAAAAGAGAGAGGTGTGATTGGTGCAGATGACCTGGTGTTCGGACCGGATGGGTCACTCTATTGGACCGACATATTGGTTGGTGAAGTTGGACGAATGACTCCCGATGGAGCCATAACCAAACAGTTTGTAGCACCAGGGGTCAATCCGATTGCATTCTCACCCAGTTGTCGTCTCTTTGTGGCACTTGATTTCTTGGGTGATGGGCTATATGAGCTTGACCCTAACCTTATAGAACCACCACGGCCTATAATCATTGCTACCGAAGCAAACCCTTTCCCTCTTGGATTTTTCAATTCATTTGACTTCGGTGCAGACGGCCGCTTGTACGGGCCTCTTTTTGCAGCAGGTTTGATTATAAGTGTGGATGTCGGTAACCCTGGTGATCCTGTTTCAACAGACCCTTTTACTGATGGAACCGTCCAAATAGTAGCTTCCGGATTTCAGAACCCTGCAGCAGCGAAGTTCGAAGTGGATTGCCTTCTTACTGTACTGGATCAAACAGGAGAGGTTTTTAAGATAAACACTATAACCGGCGATAAAACACTGTTCACCACCCTTGAACCAGGTTTGGATAATATGGTCTATGACAAGGATGGAACTCTATATATGACCAATAATGACGAAGGCTGGGTCGCTGAGATAGGATCTGACGGACAAGCCCGCACCATCAGTCCGGGAGGGATGATAGCCCCCAGCGGGCTGGCAGTTTTACACGGGCCGAATAATCAGGACAATATATTTTTGGGAGACATATACCGACTGAGACAATTTAATGGAGGTAACGGCGAACAAGAAAACAGCTATAAAGGCCATTTGGTCCCAGAAGAAAACACATTGTCACTGATATTACCGATGAACCTTAAAACAGATGGGAACAACCTAGTGGTTGCTTCATGGTTCAGTGGTGCGGTACAGGTCTGGGATTCCCAAACAAATCAAGTCCTAGAAAATTTTGTGATGGGTGCTCCAATTGATGCCATCAGATTTATGGACGATCTTGTGGTGTCCGATATAGGGCTGGGCGGCGTAGTCTGGGCCAGTGACAATTCGATGATACTTCCTATCGACAATGCAACTGTATTCGCACCCGGTGGTTTGGCGACCGATGGAGAATCCGTTTGGGTGGCCGACTGGGGCTCTGGCATTGTTTTGCAAATCGATTTTGAGGGCAAGACCCCAGCTGCACCAATTGTTGTAGCATCAGGTTTAGCGAATCCCGAAGGATTGGCTTTGGATAACGACGGAAATTTATTGGTAGTTGAAACAGGTGCTTCAAGGCTATCCCGTATCGACTTGTCCACCGGCGAGGTAGCAGTTGTTGTGGATGGCCTTGAATTTGGCGCACCTGGCGGGGAAGGCTTTCCACCTACGTGGACCTTTGATGCTGTGGCCATGGGCCTATCCGGTGACATCTATGTTACGGGTGGCGGACCCAATGTCATTTATCGCCTCTCACCAGAATGAGGTTTATAAAGGTCTTTGAAAAGGAAGTTTCCTATTTTTAATGATTTTCTAGCCGGTAATCGATACCCTGTATTAAGCAGGGATATTGATTGCCGGTTTTTTTTGATTGGATACGTTAATTTTTATCAGCTCCATACAATTATTTAACTACTTAAGGCAATTAAAATGTCACCCAATGCACTTTAATTTACATCTGTACAAGGATAGTAAAAATCTATTCTAACAAATAGAAAATGTAATATCTAAGCCTTTCCCAAGAGCAAGAATGAAGCAAAATCATGTGAATTTTTGTACATTTCTATCCCTTAAACCAACTTTTTTATGAAACGATTTCTTGTTGCCGTTACTTTCTTGCTTACAATAAATGTCAATGCACAATATTCCTCCGTACAAATAGATTCCCTAGTAAACGACGCCATAGAAAAACTAAATGTCGCAGGGACGGCAGTCGCCATAGTTAAAGATGGCAAGGTCATTCATAACAAAGGCTATGGTGTAAAATCATTCTCCACCAAAGAAAAGGTCGACGAGCACACCAATTTTGCCATTGCCAGTAATAGCAAGGCTTTTACGACTACGGCCTTGGCACTTTTGGTCGAAGAAGGCAAAATAAAGTGGACCGACAAGGTCATCGACCATATTCCCGAATTCAAGATGTACAATTCGTACGTTACCGAAAATTTCAATATTCAGGATTTATTGACCCACCGCAGCGGGATGGGACTAGGCATCGGCGATTTGATGATTTTTCCTGACAGTTCTGATTTTACGATGGAAGATTTATTATCAAGTTTTCAGCATTTCAAACCGGTTTCCGCCTTCCGAACGAAATTCGATTATGATAATTTGTTATATCTGGTGGCCGGGGAATTGATTGCCCGAAAAAGCGGTATGACCTGGGAACAGTTCATACAAATAAGAATCTTCGATCCCTTGGGAATGGATAACTCCTCCCCTTCTTTTAAAGATATCAAGGACAAAAGCAATGTTGCTTCCCCACATACGACGGTCTACGGAGAAATGAAAGCGCTTCCTAATTATGGTGATATGATGAACGGAGCCGCCGGTGGCATCTATGGCAATGTGGATGATCTCACCCAATGGATGATGGTACATCTCAATAAAGGTGCCTATGGACAACAATTAAAAGATACATTGTTCACAGTGGAAAACCAAAATGAAATGTGGATGATTCATACGACGACACGAACGAATAGAGATCCAAGATACAATTCGCATTTCTCCGGGTATGGACTCGGATGGGACCTGACAGATAAAAAGGGAAATATGGTCGTATCACATACAGGTGGCCTCCCTGGAATGCTGTCGCGAACAGTACTAATTCCCGATCTGAATTTGGGCATCGTCGTCTTGACCAATACCGAGCCGGGAGGTGCAGGAGTATTCGTAGGCGTCTCTAGAACTTTGGTCGATAGTTATTTAGGATTGGATGATTTTGGGTGGATAAATAAGTTCGGCGAGTATTTCAAAGAAAGAAAAGGCGAATCGGAAGCCGTCGTCAACAAAGTATGGGAAACGGTAGCGACCAACAAAAAGAAAAAATAGACAAAAAAGCCTATATCGGTAGTTATCAAGACCCTTGGTTCGGGAAAGTGGAAGTATTCGACAAAAACGGAACCTTATGGATGAAATGTTATCGCTCACCAAAACTAAACGGACCAATGGCATTTTACAAAGCAAATACCTTTGCAATAAAATGGGAATACCAAGATATGAACGCCGATGTCTTTGCGATGTTTCAATTGGATGAAGAAGGCAAGGCGGTCGGACTCAAAATGAAGGGTATATCCCCTGATATAGATTTTAGTTTCGATTTTCAAGATCTTGACCTTTATTGAATCGAAATCGACGAATAGACCTAGTGTGTCTCTGGGCATAATCTATGATTTTATCTTAAAAAAGAATCGAAAAGAATGGAGCTAGCAATTACCATAATCATATACATACATGCAATTCTTGGCGGTATCGGACTAGTCATGGGTTTTGGTAGCATGGCGGTCAAAAAGGAGGAAAACTGCATAAAAAGATGGGGGTTGTATTTTCAATAAGCATGGTCGGAAGTTGCATTCTTATCATACCAATTGCTTGGATGCCAAATCATGAGAGCTTGTTTCTATTTCTTATTTCGTTGTTTACCATCTATTTGGTATTGGTCGGTCAGCGTGCACTAACGTTCAAACGAAGAAGCAAACGTAGTGCATCAAAATTAGATTTAGGTATTTCTTCGATTATGCTTGTGTTTTCGATATTTATGTCACTATATGGACTGTATGGACTCTTGAATCCTTTTGCAGATAATATTCTCTTTTTGGTTTTTGGCGGATTGGGAATATTCTTGACCTTTAAGAACTTTCTGTTCTATAAAAATTTCAAAGAACTGAAAATAGCATGGCTCCTAACACATTTAACCCATATGATAGCTGCCTTAATTGCCTCGATTACGGCTTTTATAGTAGCCGGTTTGAAATTATGGACTATAATGGCCTGGATTCTACCTTCCATTATTGGAACCGTTTATATTATTTATTGGCGACTAAAAATCAAGGGAAAGATAAAAGTATGAGTAAGACGCGAAGAAAATTTCTAAAATCAATTGGAGTAGGCATTACCGGAGCCATGGCCGCGCCCACATCCCTATGGGGAAATACTTCAGAATTCCTAAATTCCGAAATCCAAAGGTTAGCTTTAAGAACGGAAGAGACTTCCGAAATTTTCTGGGAAGAAGTAAGCGCACAGTTCAAATTTGCAGAAGGACTTACGTATTTCAATAATGCCTCGTTAGGGGCCTGTCCGAATCCTATTCGTAGCGCCACCATTGATTTCCAAAATACTTTGGACGATTTTCCATCCAAATACATGTGGGGCGGTTGGGATACCGAAAAAGAACGAACGCGAAAGCAAGTCGCCGAACTTTTTTCGGTCTCCGATGAGGAAATCGCCTTAATTCACAATACTACCGAAGGCATGAACCTTATAGCTCGTAGCCTGGACCTAAAGCCCGGCGACGAAGTCATCTTGGCGGACCACGAACATGCCAGCGCGGTTTCTCCATGGAAAGTTTGGCAGGAAGAAAAAGGCATCGTTTTAGTGCGCCCTACCCTACCCATTTTACCAAAAAAAGTAAAGAATTGGTCGAGGTATATCGCCAGGCCATCACACCAAAAACAAAAATCATTTCGATGTGCCACATGGTCAACACCAATGGAATGATCCTACCGGTCAAGGAAGTTTCACGATTGGCCCATGAAAAGGGAATCTTGGTCGCGGTCGATGGTGCTCAAGGTGCAGGAATGTTCAATGTTAATTTGCACGATTTGGGCTGTGATTTCTATACGGTCAGTGCCCACAAGTGGCTATTCTCTCCGAAAGGTGTCGGTATTTTTTATGCAAAGGAAAGTAGTCAGTCACAACTAAAACCTTTGATGGTCGCCAGAGGATATGAAGATACATCTATCCGTAGGTTGGAAAACTACAACACGAGAAACCTTCCAGAAGTTCTAGGGTTAGGTGCCGCCTTGGACTATAGGAAAGCCATAGGGGCTCAAAAAATCCATGACCGCGCCTTTGAACTGAAACATTATTTTAGGGATAAAATAAAAGGTAATCAAAAGTTGGTCTTGAAAACTCCGGCCTCCGATGAACAATCCGCCGCTATTCAAGTTGTCGAAATTTTGGGCAAAGATGTGCAAGAAGTAAAAGAACGACTTTTCGAGGACCATGGAATCGATTGCCGCCCAATGAGCAACTTTGGCTTGAATGCCGTTCGACTTTCCTTCGCCATTTTTATTACCAAGTCTCAAATAGACATTTTGGTAGATGCCTTAAAGTCTATTGTCGATAGTTAAAAAGCTTTGCTTCTTCATCGCATTGGAGAACAAATCAAAATCAGTATCTTCCTTTTATCAAATTTATACGAATGCAATGCGCCACTTTTTACTTGTATTTACAATTTTAATTAGCTGTAATTTCTCTAACGCCCAAAAACTAAAAGTCAGCGAAAACAATCGCTATTTGGTCACAGAAACCGGGGAACCGTTTTTCTATATGGCCGATACCGCTTGGGAACTTTTCCATCGCTGTGATCGCAAAGAATCGAACATGTACCTCGAAAAAAGAGCCGAACAAGGCTTTAATGTCATTCAAGCAGTCGCCTTGGCCGAAATCGACGGATTGAACACTCCGAATCTGTATGGGGAAACGCCGCTGGTAAATAACAATCCTGAAACTCCAAATCCGGCCTATTTTGAACACGTGGATTACATTATCAAAAAAGCCGATAGTTTGGGAATGTACATTGCGCTATTGCCGACTTGGGGCGATAAACTCGACAAGAGGGGCTGGGGCGTTGGGCCGGAAGTCTTTGGTCAAAAAAATGCCCGAGCATTCGGCAACTGGATTGGACAGCGATACAAAGACTGCGACAATATTATTTGGGTCATCGGCGGCGATCGCAATCCCCAAGAAAATACGAACCAAGTCGAAGTCTGGAACCAAATGGCCGAAGGCATCGCCGAATCGGTCGGAGGGTATGATGAAACCTTGATGAGTTATCATCCACAACCTAAAGAAGCTGGTGGTTCTTCAACGTGGTTCCACAATCAAAAATGGCTTGATTTCAATATGCACCAAACAGGCCATTGTGCCAATCAAGGCACCTACAAGCACATTGAAAACGATTATAATTTGAGTCCCGTAAAACCAACTTTGGACGGAGAACCGCTTTATGAAGACCATCCCAATTGTTTCAATGCCAAAGAGCTAGGACATAGTGTTCCGGAGGATATCCGACGCATCATGTACTGGAACGTCTTTGCGGGAGCCTTCGGGCAGACCTACGGTTGCCATGATGTCTGGCAGATGTACAAATTGGATAAAGAAGGTATCAATTCCCTTTACGTCCATGGCCCGTGGCTTTGGATTTGCCCATGGCAAATCAGGTAAAGCATTTGAAAAATTTGATGCTGTCACGGCCTTTTCTCACACGTATTCCGGATCAATCGATGGTGTTGGATGCTCAGGAAGAAACTAGTAACTACGTGATTGCCACTCGCGATAGTGAAGGTTCATACGCCATGATTTATTTTCCTACCGGGAAGACTACAAATCTCGACCTTTCAAAAATTGAAGGAACAAAAGTCAACGGATGGTGGTTCGACCCTCGCACCGGTAATGCATTTCCCACCTCGGAAATCAATCCGTCAAAAAAGGTAACCATAGCTCCTCCCACTTCCGGTAAAGGCCATGATTGGGTTTTGGTTGTCGATGATGCCTCCAAAAATTTTACTGCCCCTGGAAAAAGAAATTGAAATCGAGTTGACATATCCCTTCAAAAAAATTAACTTCCCTTTGAAAAATTATTATGTTATTGGGTTACTGCGTTATTGTGAAAAATTTATAATGAACCAATAATTGAATAACAAAGTAGTACGTTTACCGATGATTTAATAACCTAGTCACCAAAAACCTAATAACCAGAAAAATAATGAGACAGCATTTAATCACCCTTTTATTGGTCTTGGCATTTGGCTTTACAAGCGCCCAAGAATCCATTACCGGTTTTACACCTGAGAACGCAAAAAAACAACAAGAATTGGAAAAAGCCTTTGAGTCCAAACTTTCCTCGGACAATTTGGACAAATGGATGCAGCGTATGGCCGCAGAACCGCACTGGGTCGGCACGGAATATGGTGAGAAAAATGCAAAATGGATACAGCAGCAATTCAAATCATGGGGATACGATGCCAAAATCGAAACGTATCATGTGCTCTTCCCCTACCCTAAAACAAGGGTTTTAGAGATGACCGGACCTACCACCTATGAAGCAAAATTGACCGCCGTACCCGTTGAAGGTGATGAGTTTACTGCGCAGGGCGATGCACTATTGCCCAGCTATAATGCCTTTTCTACGGATGGTGATGTTGAGGCGGAATTGGTATTCGTAAACTACGGCATTCCCAAAGATTATGAGGAACTTGAAAAATTAGGTATCGACGTCAAGGGAAAAATCGTCATTGCAAAATACCAAGGTTCTTGGCGCGGTATCAAACCCAAGTTGGCCGCTGAAAAAGGAGCGATTGGCTGCATTATCTATTCAGATCCACAAGACGATGGATATGTACGTGGAGACGTTTATCCCAAAGGTGCTTACAAAAACAAAACTGGGGTGCAACGTGGTTCGGTAATGGATATGCCTACCTATCCCGGTGATGTATTGACTCCCGGTTATGCGGCGACCAAAGATGCCAAACGTTTAGATCGAAAAGACGCACCGACCATTACCAAGATTCCCGTATTGCCTATTTCCTATGAAGATGCGGCACCGTTGTTGGCCGCTTTGGAAGGTCCTGTGGTTCCTGATTCTTGGAAAGGTGGGTTACCGATTACCTATCATATAGGTCCCGGCCCGGTGAAAGTCCATTTAAAATTGGAATTCGATTGGAAAATCGTTCCTGCCCATAATGTTATTGCCACTATGAAAGGAACGGAATTTCCAGATCAATGGGTTATGCGGGGCAACCACCACGATGCTTGGGTACATGGGGCCAATGACCCGATTAGTGGTATGGTCGCACTTATGGAAGAGGCTCGCGCCATTGGCGAATTGGCCAAAAAAGGCCAAAAACTAAAACGTACGCTAGTCTACGCTGCCTGGGATGCTGAGGAAGAAGGTCTAATAGGTTCGACCGAATGGGTCGAGGACCATAAAAAGGAGTTACAGGAAAAGCTTGTTGCATACATTAATACCGATGGCAATGGCCGTGGGTTTTTGGGGGCCGGAGGATCCCATTCGTTACAAAAGATGGTCGTTGAAGTGGCAGGTTCGGTAACAGATCCACAACGAGATGTATCGATACGGGAAAGAAGAATGGCCGTAGATCAAGTCAACGGCGGAAATGATAAATTCGAACTCTATGCGCTAGGTTCAGGTTCCGATTATACCCCTTTCATACAGCATGCTGGAATTGCGGCGCTTAATCTCGGTTTTGGTGGCGAGAATGGTGGAGGGGAGTATCATACCATCTACGATACCTATCCGCATTACAAAAGATTCAAAGATCCAGGATTTGCTTATGGAGTAGCACTGGCAAATACCGCTGGCCGAATTACACTTCGCTTGGCGAATGCAGATGTGTTACCCTTCGAATTTCAGCAATGGCATACTACCGTTTCAGATTACCTGGATGGGATAATGAAGAATACCGAATCGATGCGCTCCGATGTTGAAAAACACAATACAATGGTCGACAAAAATCTTTTTGAATTGGCCGCGGATCCTACAAAGCCTTTTAAAAAACCCGAAAAGAAAGATGCAGTACCCTTTTTGGATTTTACGCCTTTGCAAAACGCCATGGCAGACCTAAAATCCACTATCACCGAATTTTCAAAAATGGATGTTTCGAAGTTA
Organism: Maribacter halichondriae; assembly: GCF_027474825.1. GTDB lineage: Bacteria > Bacteroidota > Bacteroidia > Flavobacteriales > Flavobacteriaceae > Meishania > Meishania halichondriae. The sequence goes on from NZ_CP107030.1 coordinate 502,035, forward strand.
TCCGTTGAAAAGCGAAATGCACTCAACAAAAAATTAATGATGGCCGAGCATAAACTCACTTCCGAAACCGGATTGCCAAGACGCTCATGGTACAAACATCAAATCTATGCACCCGGATTTTATACCGGTTACGGTGTCAAGACCTTACCAGGAGTTCGCGAAGCGATCGAACAAAAAAATTGGAAAGAAGCGCAGGAGCAGATTACCAAGCTTGCAGGCACATTAAATGCATTTAACGAGCATGTACAGGAAATGAACAAATAAAAATCAAAGAACTATGGAATCGAACTATGAAAAAATATATACCGGAAGCTCTTTCGTAGCACATAGAATCGTTAGCAAGTTGCATGGTTTGGGAATTGAAGCCGTGGTCAAAGATGAAGCGGAATCCGGTCGATTGGCCGGGTTCGCCACTACCTCTTCGGGACTTGTGGATTTGTTCGTACATAAAGATGAGGTTTCAAAAGCTACTTCAATAGTGGAAGAGGAAATCAAAGAATGATCATATAGATTTTATCGAATAGCCAAATTAAATGCTGTTCACACATTTTTTAGAACGGAATGGACTTTAATAACCTCATCTGACACAATTTTACTTTCTAGGATAATCTTCTTCCTTAATTTCGCTATCTTAGAAACGAGCAATTCATTACTTCATGCTTTTTAGGTATTGCTCTTCATTCCCCCAAAGTTATTTTATACGATTAAAAGTCTAAAAAGTCACACATTGTTTTAACAAACAATGACATTTTAGTATTCAAGTTATAAGTATCATCTCAAAAGTTCCGATTTAAAAGTAAAATCAATATCAAAGGAGCACTAATAGTAATAGATTAACCGACAATCATGAAGACCACTTCCAAATTCGTAATTTCACTTTCCTTGCTTCTATTCTTAGGTTGTAAAAACACCAAATCAAACCCAGACCTAGCTTCTTTGGATTTACTAAGAGGCGACCTTCAATTATGCGGAGACGGACAATTCGGAGAAGTTAGTTTTTCAGAATCGTGTAATTACGAAACTCGGGAAACCTTCGACCTAGCTATCTCCCTGCTCCATTCCTTTGAATATATCGAATCGGAAAAAGCCTTTGTGCAAGTCATTGATGCAGACCCGGAATGCGCTATGGCCTATTGGGGAGTTGCCATGAGTATTTATCATGGGCTTTGGGCGCCGCCAGAACAATCCGTCTTGGAAAAAGGGATAAAACTTCTTGAAGTTGCCGAAAAACTGCCCAAATCAAAAAAAGCGGAACAGTATTTAGATGCAATCGGTGCGTTCTATAAGGATTGGAAAACAGTCGACAACCAAACCAGAAAAGAAAAGTATGCCCAAAAGATGGAAGAAATGTACCTCGAAAACAAGGAGGATACCGAGGTTGCCGTTTTCTATGCTTTGGCCCTTCGCGCATCGGCCGTACCAAGTGATATGACCTATTCCAAGCAAAGGGAAGCAGGTGAAATTTTGGAAGATCTGTTCAAAAAAGAACCCAACCATCCGGGTATCGCACATTATATCATCCATTCGTATGACTATCCCGAACTGGCCGAATTAGGACTCATCACGGCAAGACGCTACGCGGAGATTGCACCGAATTCCGCACATGCGCAGCATATGCCTTCCCATATCTTTACACGCCTCGGACTTTGGGAGGAGTCTATTATTACCAACATCAATTCGGCATCTTCTGCCATTTGCTATGCCGAAAGTGTTTCTCCCGGAGCCCATTGGGATGAGGAAGTACATGCCATGGGGTATTTGGTGTATGCCTATTTACAAACGGGGGATAACAAAAATGCGATTGAGCAATATGATTATCTCAAATCCTTTGAGAAAATATTTCCCGAAAATTTTAAAATCGCCTATACGGCCGCAGCGATTCCAGCCCGCATCGCAGTAGAAAATAAAAACTGGGAGGAAGCAGCCAATCTTGAACTTCCCCAGAATTTAGGACTCGCTTGGAAAAACTTCCCATGGCAAAAGTCGCTGCTCCATTTTGCCAAAGCATTAGGAAATATTCATATTAATGACTTGAAAGCTGCTCAGGAAGAACTTGACTTACTTGTTTCTTTCGAAAGTGAATTGCTTGAGTTGGAAGATGCCTATAAAGCCAACCAAGTGGCCATTCAAATTGAGACGGTGGAAGCTTGGCTACAATTGAAAAAAGGAAATAAAGAAGAAGCCATTGCACTAATGACCACTGCGACGGACATGGAAAGTAAGACCTCAAAACATCCCGTAACTCCTGGAGAAATTTTACCCGCTGACGAACTTTTGGCCGATATGTATTTAGAGATGGGCAAGCCGACCGAGGCTTTAACCGCGTACGAGCTAAATCTAAAAAGACGTCCGAATAGGTTCAATGGGCTATATGGAGCCGCAATTGCCGCGAAACAATCGGGCAAACTTGAAAAAGCGGCACTTTATTTTAATCAACTTATCGCACTGACCGAAAAGTCAAGCAGCGACCGACCTGAAATCATAGAAGCCAAAGCATTTGTAAAACAACAGGTAAGCTAGACTATTGAAAAAAATGTAACAAAAACATAAAAAGAGCATCCAAGAAATAAGCCATACCAATTCTCGGTACCAATCGAAATCGCGGATTCATGAATACCTTTAAAAAATAAGTGAAAACCAGCGAACTAAATGTTCAATGGCGCCGTGCCCGCCGGCAGGCAGGAATTACACCTGCCGGCCGGAGGGCTGGTTTGGCAAAAAAATAACTAAATACAAACAAATGAAAACAAAGTTAGGGTTAGCCATAATAGCTTTGGCACTATTGGTCGGAGTCCAATTTTTAACAAAGAACAACAACACCGAAACGACGCAAAATTATCAAAAAGCGTCCTTTAATTTTATAAAGTGTACATCTACCAAATATATGTTGGATGTGGTGGATACCACCCAACGAATCTCACCACTTTTCACGAATCTTGGTAATCTCCATTTTTCAATAAGCACTAAAAATGAGAGGGCGCAAGCCTTTTTTGACCAAGGTGTAAAATTGTCCTATGCCTTCAACCATGCTGAAGGGCACCGCTCATTTATGGAAGCGGCAAGATTAGACTCCAACTCTGCGATGACGTATTGGGGGCAGGCGTTCGCGCTGGGTCCAAATATCAATGACCCATTACCTGATGAAGAGCGTAAAAATAAAATAAACGAGGCCATGGTCAAGGCTAAAAAGTTGGCAGCAAAAGCCAGTAATAAAGAGCAGGCACTTATTGAGGCCTTATCCGCTAGGTACAGTGAAGATTTGACAGCCGATGTTGCCGAACTTAATATGGCCTACATGAATGCCATGACCAAGGTGGTCAATAAATATCCTGAAGATGCCAATATCCAGATTTTATATGCTGCATCGGTAATGAATACGGTTCCATGGAATTATTGGGACAAAGACGGTAATCCTTCCCCGAATATTAAAGAAGCGAAAGCAGCATTGGAAAAGGCCATTGAACTAGAACCGGAAAACCCCGGTGGACATCATTATTATATTCATATGGTGGAATTGCCTTATCCAGATTTTGGGGAACCAAGTGCGGATCAGTTGGCTTCTTTAATGCCCGGCGCAGGTCATATCGTGCACATGCCTTCTCATATTTATATTCGGGTAGGCAGATATTTGGATGCCGTAAAGGTGAACCAAGCCGCAATTTTGGCCGATGAAGATTATATTGCGCAGTGCTTTTCCCAAGGGCTTTACCCACTTGGCTATTATCCGCATAATATTCATTTTTTATGGTCTTCCGCCAGTTTATTGGGAAGCAGTGAAATTGCAATAGATGCGGCCAAAAAGACTGCGGAAAAAGTACCGATGGGCGAATTGATTGCAATGCCCTTTCTTCAAGATTTTGCGTCGACACCTATGTTGGCCTACACACGTTTTGGAAAATGGAACGAGATTCTGACGATACCAGCACCCAATGCAGAAATCAAACATTTGACATTAATGCGTCACTATGCAAGAGGAATTGCCTTCGTTCGAAGAGGAAATGCCAAAGAAGCACAAGAAGAACTGCATGCCATTGAAGAAATTCGAAAAGATCCGGAGTTGAAAGATTTGATCGCAACGGCGAACAATGATTCCCATTCCATTGCCAATGTTGCCCATGAAGTAGTTGCCGGTGAGCTGGCAGCACTTAATGGCGATTTGTCAAAAGCAACCGAACATCTAAAAAAGGCGGTCAAACTAGAAGATAATCTTGTTTATACCGAGCCTGCCGCCTGGCACATTCCTACCCGGCAAAATTTAGGCGCTATTTTGATGAAGGCCAAGAACTATGAGGAGGCCGAAAAGGTTTACAAAGAAGATTTGCAAATTCTGCGTCAAAATGGTTGGTCATTAATGGGTTTACATAATAGCCTAAAGGCACAAGGAAAAATGGAAGAAGCCAAAACCATCAAAGAAGAATTCGATAAAGCTTGGGAACATGCCGACATTGTAATCGATAATTCAATATTGTAAAATAAAAAGCCATTGGGTTTACAGAAAACATCGAAATTTTACATTTTTGGGGGCCTTATTATCTTAGGTGTATTATTGGTTTCATACTTTTTCATAAACCAAAAGGAAGAATTACCAATCTATAACCCAACGGATTTTAATCCGGAATTGGTTGATCCCAGTTTACAACAAAAGACCACCGACCATACCGTTTCAGATTTTAAGCTTACCAATCAGAATGGCGAAACAATCACTCAAAAAGACTACGAGAACAAAATTTATGTGGTTGATTTCTTTTTACCAGCTGCCCGAGTATTTGCCCGATCATGACAAGCAATATGGAAAAAATCCAATCCGCTTTTAAAGATGATGCGGATGTGAAACTACTATCCATATCAGTAACACCAATATTGGATAGCATTCCTGTTCTGAAGGAATATGCTACGAAAAAGGGAGTAATCGATGCCAAATGGAACATCACTACTGGCGACAAAAAACATATTTATAATTTAGCCCGTAAGAGTTATTTTGCGGTAGTCAATGAAGGGGATGGTGGCCTACAGGATTTTATTCATACTCCTAATTTTATTCTCGTCGACAAAAACAAGCAGATTAGGGGTGTCTATAATGGAACCAATAACGAAGAGGTAGAACATGTTATTCAAGACATCAAAAGTTTATTGGACTAATCGACCAAAAACTTTTCAAAAAACCTGTTACCATCAAAGAGTCCATGAATTTTCTCCGTTATATGGAATACATCCTTTATATTCCCCGGAATAGGGTCGTATCGCAAATGGTTTTTTCCGATTTCCTCAGAGGTGAAATAACCGACCAATGTAAATTGCTTTACCCTGCGGTAAAAATCCAACGGTGCCTGCTCGCCTAAAAAAGTGCCCCAAATACTGGGATTGAACTTGTTGGTCTCCTCCCCTACTTGTTTTAATATTTCCGCACGTTGGTCGTTGTTCAGATTCGTAAATGGTTTACTGAATTTTTCCTGACAGATTTCGGCAAAGCGATCATAGCCCTTCATAACGTGTTCTTGGTCTTCGGGAGACAAGGTTTTTGCGAACATCAAATCCACGAACATATCTACCTTTAAATCTTTGGCACCGGGAGTGTCAGTTTTAGGAAGAATCATTTCTGTGATTTCGGAAACCTGGGCCGCTTGTTCCTCAGTGAAGAATTGTGGTTGCCAATCGATTCTTTTTTGGTCTTGACACGATTGTAATAAACTTGCCAATGTACTTCCGCCCAGCGTTACCCCTGCCAAAAGCGCTGTATTTTTGAGTGCTTTTCTTCTATCCATAGCTATATATTCTGTTTATTAAGTTCCTTGACGGCATGGTCGGCCGCTCGTGCCGTAATCGCCATGTACGTCAATGATGGATTCACACAAGACGAAGAGGTCATACATGCACCATCCGTTACAAAAACGTTTTTGGCGGCATGTACTTGATTGAATCCGTTCAAGACTGATGTTTTCGGGTCACGCCCCATTCGCGCAGTACCCATTTCGTGAATGCCATGCCCTGGAGGGCTCTGATTGTCAAAACCAAGAATATCCTTAAACCCTGCCTTTTCAAGCATATCCACTGCATCCGATTTGATTTGCCGATTCATGGCTTTCTCGTTCTCTTTAAACTCACAATCAATATTCAAAGTCGGTAATCCCCATTTATCCTTCAAATCAGTATTAAGGGATATTTTATTTTCATGATAGGGAAGGCACTCCGCAAATCCGGTAATAAAAAAGCCCCATGGACCGGGTTTGAACAATTTGTCCTTGAAGTCCGCCCCGAATTCCTGATTATTGATTCCCGAGCCCCAATTGGATCTTCCGGCTCCGCCTTGATATCCAAAACCACGAACAAAATCATTTGATTTCGTATTCTCATCGAGGTTCACATAACGTGGAATATAAATTCCGTTCGGTCGTCGACCTGAGTAATATTCATCCTCGAAACCTTCGATGCTCCCCATGGCTCCGACTTTATAGGTATGGTCCATCAAGTTGTGCCCCAATTCTCCACTATCGTTACCAAGCCCATTCGGAAAGCGATCGGATTTCGAATTCAACAAAATCTTGGTAGAACTTAAGGCGGAAGCATTGCAAAAAACAATTCTGGAATAAAACTCCATTTCTTCCATCGTCTCGGAATCTACGATTCGAACACCTGTCACTTTTTCTTTTGCATCATCATAAATAAGCGAACTCACAATCGAATGTGGCCGTATCGTCAGATTACCTGTTCTTTCCGCTGCGGGAATTGTCACGGCATTGCTGCTAAAATACGCCCCGAACGGACATCCTCTTGAGCATCGATTTCTGAATTGACATTTTCCACGCCCGTTCAAGGGTTCTGTCAAATGGGCACATCGCCCAATAATCAAATGCCGATTCTCATAATTGTCTTGGATTCTTTTTCTGACGTGTTTCTCGACGCAATTCAATTCCATCGGTGGTAGAAAATGGCTATCGGGCAAATGGGGCAGACCTAATGGCTCACCACTGATACCTGCAAATTTTTCTACATAGGTATACCACGGTTCAATATTCTTATAACGAATCGGCCAATCCACTCCATGACCATCTTTTGCATTTGCCTCAAAATCGAGATCGCTCCAACGGTAGGTTTGTTTTCCCCAGACAATAGATCGTCCACCAACTTGGTGCGCACGAATCCAAATAAAAGGTTTTACTTCGGTATACGGATTCTCTTCATCGTTCGCAAAATTATGAGCCGTATCCGCACCGCCCCATCCGACTCTTGATAGTGAATGGTGCTTTTGCTTTTCTTCATAATCCAAGGCTCCTCGAAGTTCAAAATCCCATGGATCTTTTGTAGCGGTGGGATAATCTTGAGGATGTTCGATCATACGGCCGCGTTCAAGAACAAGTGTTTTCAAGCCTTTCTCGCACAATTCTTTAGCGGCCCAGCCTCCGCTGATGCCAGAACCGACGACGATGGCATCATAGGTGTTTTCTGCTTTTGCTTTGATATTCAAGTTTGCCATGAAGTATTTTTATTGAGGAAAAAACGAGTACACAAGATAGTCAACATTTGGGGGATTATGCAAATGCCCCTGAAATAACCATGATCAGGGCATAGCTAAAAAGTGGTCACTTGCTCCTTTGCCATTTTGAATTCGCCCATTATTTCATCAACGATCTGAGCAGCAGGTTTAATGTCGTGGATAAGCGCGGAAATCTGCCCGATTTCGAGCTCGCCCTCTTCCAAATCACCTTCAAACATTCCTTTTTTAGCCCGTGCCCGCCCCAACAATTCTTTTAACTGTTCTACGGAAGCTCCTTGGGCGTATGCTTTTTGCACATCTTGATAAAACTTATTTTTGATGAGCCGTACCGGTGCCAACTCTTTAAGGGTCAATTCTGTATCGCCTTCTTTCGCTTCTACCACCTTTTGTTTGAACAACTCGTGGGACGAGGCTTCATGGCTAGCCACAAAACGACTTCCTACTTGTACACCATCAGCACCAAGCACCATAGCAGCCAACATCGCCCGACCCGTAGCGATACCACCAGCAGCGATTAAGGGAATATCTATTTTTTCTCTCACTGCGGGAATCAAGACCAAAGTCGTCGTCTCGTCCCTTCCATTGTGCCCGCCGGCCTCAAAACCTTCCGCCACTATGGCATCGATGCCAGCTTCCTGTGCCTTAAGGGCAAATTTTACACTACTGACTACATGAACTACGGTGATTCCCTTTTCTTTTAAATAGGATGTCCATGTTTTAGGGTTTCCTGCGGAAGTAAAAACGATTTTGATGCCCATTTCCACAATGATATCCATGATTTTGTCAAGATCCGGATACAGCATTGGCACATTGACTCCGAAAGGTTTTTCGGTCGCCTGTTGGCATTTGTAAATGTGCTCACGAAGCACTTCGGGATACATGCTTCCGGCACCGATGAGACCAAGACCGCCCGCATTGGATACCGCGGATGCCAAACGCCAACCACTGGCCCATATCATTCCGGCTTGGACGATTGGGTATTCAATTCCGAAAAGCTGGCTTATTTTGTTTTGCATAAAATACTGTCTATTCGAGCGCCCGCCTGAAGGATGTATTCAGGCGGGCAGTTGGGAATTATTTAAGAATGTCTCTTGACCTCTCGACTGCGTCTGCCGGTCGGCAAGACAGGCTCAAGGGGACAATGTAAAATTTAAGAAATCACCCCAGAACCAATCAATTCATCCCCTATATACCAAGCCACAAACTGTCCTTCGGTAATCGCCGACTGTTTGTTTTCAAAATCGACATATAACCCACCATCGATTTTATAAAGTGTAGCTCTTTCCAAAGGTTGTCGGTAACGGATCCGTGCCAAGACCTGCATTTTTTCATCTACTTTCAAGGCCAAATCGGGCCGCACCCAATGTACTTCTTCTTCGTTTACGAAGAGGGTTCTTCTGTACAGTCCGGGGTGTGATTTTCCTTGTCCTGTATAAATTACATTTTTCTCAACATCGGTTTCTATCACAAACAGCGGTTCTTTGGTTCCTCCTACATCCAAACCTTTGCGTTGGCCTTTTGTAAAATAATGTGCGCCTTGATGCTCGCCTACTATTTTGCCATCGGTAATTTCATATTCCGGCTTTTCGGAATAATACGCCAACTCGGCTTTCTTTGATTCAAATCTAGACTGGTGACGGTTGTATTGTGAAACATTGGAAGGCACCTCAACAATGACGCCCTTTTTCGGTTTTAATTTTTGTTGGAGAAAATCGGGCAAACGAACCTTTCCTATAAAACATAAGCCTTGAGAATCTTTTTTATCGGCAGTCACCAAACTCTTTGAGGCAGCTATTTTTCGAACCTCTGGCTTGGTCAATTCCCCAATCGGAAATAATGTTTTTGCCAATTGTTCTTGAGATAACTGACATAAAAAATAAGATTGGTCTTTGTTGTCGTCTACTCCTGCCAATAGTTGAAAGGTTTCGGAACCATCTGAGTTTTCCAAAACCCCTTTTCGGCAGTAATGTCCGGTCGCGACATAGTCGGCGCCGAGTTGAAGGGCGATTTTCAAAAAGACATCGAACTTTATCTCGCGATTACAAAGTACATCGGGGTTTGGCGTTCGGCCTTTCTCATATTCACGAAACATATAATCGACAATACGTTCTTTGTATTCTTTGCTCAAGTCGACCGTCTGAAAAGGAATGCCCAACTTTTCGGCTACAATCAAAGCATCGTTGCTATCTTCTAACCAAGGACACTCCTCTGAAATAGTTACCGAATCATCGTGCCAATTTTTCATAAAAAGTCCGATGACGTCATACCCCTTTTCCTTTAAAAGATATGCGGCAACGCTAGAATCTACCCCTCCCGAAAGTCCTACGACCACTTTTTTCATCACATCTAAAATAAAAGACAAAAATACAAAATTAGCTGGCAAGCTTTGTAAGGCCCAGCACAAGCTATTACATCAATTTGTAAGGACAGTTATAATCCATCGACATTCAATTTCATAAGCAACCAATTTCTATTTTATCCATCTTACTACATATATGGTTTTGTCAAATAAGTATAAAGAACGATACTCCTTTGGTTTTGACTTCTTAAATTTCTCATAAAATGATTGCGTCAAATTGAAAATATCATATTTATTCCATTAGTTTAAAGCAAAAATTAAAAATAGATTATGAAAAAGTTTCAAGAATTTAATGTTGTGTTCCTTGCAATAGTTTTGCTGTTAGCAACCAGTGCCTGTAATTTAGATGATGGTGTCAATTCAATTCCATTGCCTGAATCAAACATCATTGAAGTAGCTTCGGGCAATACGGACATTTCGTCTTTAGTAGCTGCGATTGAACGTGCCGAACTGACCTCGACCCTTTCGGGCAATGCTAAATTTACCGTACTTGCCCCAACGAATACTGCTTTTGATGCCTTCCTGGCCGCCAATGGTTTTGGAAACGTCAACGACGTACCGGTTTCGACCTTAAAAGAACTTTTGCTAAATCATTTAGTTAGTGGTACCATTAGTGCGGCCAATTTGGCCGTATTACAACGAAACTATTTGGAGTCACTGGCCAACGGCCCAGTGGACGGTACCAAACTTGCACTTTATTTTGATGCTACAGGAGGAGGAGTAACGTTTAACGGCCAATCCAGTGTTACCGATGCAGATATTTTGGCATCAAACGGGGTCATACATATTGTAGATGCCGTGGTCGAACTACCCACCCTTGATACTTTTATTTCCTCTGATGAAAATTTCGAGGATATGGGAACGGCCCTAGATTTGATTACGCCGGTATCCGATTTACCGGACGAAATCAAAGATGGGCAAAACGGTCCGTTCACGCTATTCGTCCCCTCAACGGATGCCTTTCAAGCATTGTTGGATTCAAATTCTGACTGGGAGTTCTTGAGCGATATCGATGAAGCCCTTTTAACCTCGGTTATAGCACATCATGCCGTAAATGGAAATATTCGGTCAGAAGGTTTAGCTCCTGAAACCGTTATTACCACATTGGAAGGCGATGAGATTACAATCAACTCCCTAGACGGAAATGTTGAAATTACGGATGGATCAGGAAATCCTGGAAGTGGTATTGCCATTTTTAATATTCAGGCATTGAACGGTGTTATACATATCATAGATAAAGTATTGATACCAGATACTACCAACTAGAAATGTATTCCATCACTGAGAAATAATGAACCGCCATATGGCGGTTTTTTTATGTCATAAAAACTTGAGAATACGAGAGATAGAAGCATTTTCTAAAACATTTGTTAAGGAATCGTGCATTTCATCCTTTATTTTGTTAAACTTTTTGTAAAACAAGTTAAACAAAGCAACCTTTTTAAAATTGTTCATCTATTTTTAGAAAAGATTAAACAAAATACTTTGTGGAACATATTTAGTTATTGAATAAGTTTTAAAAAAATTACTTCTGTTCCCCCTGACGAATGAGCTTTTACAAATTGATTTGTTTTTGAATTTCAAAAGTTTAACAATTTAATCCTTAAAAACAGTTTATTATGAAAAGATTGAGCACTTTAAAAAGTATACTGCTCTTGGCAGTATTCTCGATGTTCGTTGTGTCTTGTGACAAGGAAGACGACAACCCAACGGACAAAATGGAAAACGATGCAATGGCAACCATTGTAGAAACAGCTCAGGCAACAGATGCCTTAAGCAATTTAGTTGCTGCCTTGGGGCAAGCCGATGCAGGTTTAGTGGAAACCTTAAGTAGTGAAGGTCCGTTTACGGTCTTTGCTCCGACAAATGACGCCTTTGTAGCATTATTAGATGCCTTGGGCGATGATTACAATAGTTTAGAAGATTTCGATACACAAGCCGAAAAGGACTTGTTGCGAGATATTCTTTTATACCATGTTATCACCAGTAAAGTACTTTCTACCGATTTGGCCGAAGGAGATGTTCCGACCGCCTACGCAGACAATAGTGTACAAGTTATTGCCAGCGGAGGCACTTTTGTAATTGGAGATGCTTCTGAAACGGATGCCAATATTACCGCTGTTGACATTGAAGCTTCAAACGGTGTTGTACACTTAATAGACAAAGTACTTTTACCGCAAGCTGCCATTGACTTCGTAATGAGTTTAGGCGAGGAGGAAGAAGAAGAAATGGAGTCTAACATTGTAGAATTGGCGAAGTCTGTTGACGACCTCAGTTTGTTAGTCGATGCCTTGATTCAGGCAGATGCTGGCTTGGTGGACGTCTTGAGTGGTGACGGACCGTTTACCGTATTCGCTCCTACCAATGCCGCTTTTGCCGCTTTACTTGATGTTTTAGGAGACGATTACAACAGTCTTGAAGATTTCGATACGGATGAAGAAAAGGCTTTATTAGCCAAAGTGTTGACGTATCATGTGGTCGGTGCACAAGCACTATCAACAGACCTAAGTGATGGTCAGATGATTGCCACCGTACAAGGTGAAGACGTTACCGTAAGTCTAGAAGGAGGCGTATTTATTGGTGATGCTACAGACACTGATGCACAAGTGGTAACTGCTGATGTAATGGCAAGTAACGGTGTCGTACACGTAATCGATAAAGTTTTATTGCCTCAAGAAGTATTGGACTTGTTGGCCCCTGCAACACCTAATATCGTAGGTTTGGCGCAATCCGTAGATGACTTAAGTCTGTTGGTTGATGCGTTGATTCAGGCCGATGCCGGTTTAGTTGACGTTCTTAGTGGAGATGGTCCTTTCACCGTATTCGCTCCTACTAATGCAGCCTTTGCAGCTTTATTGGAGACTTTGGGAGATAACTATAATAGTCTAGAAGACTTTGACACAGACGAAGAAAAAGAAATCTTGGCCACTATTCTTACCTATCATGTAGTTGCGGGAGCGGCTGTCGAGTCGGGCGATTTGACCGACCATCAAATGATTACCACCGTACAAGGTGAGGATGTAACCGTTAGCCTTGATGGAGGAGTATTCATTATTGATAAAACGCATACGGGAGCACAAGTGGTTACCGCTGATGTGATAGCGAGCAATGGAATTGTTCATGTCATCGATAGGGTATTATTGCCACAAGAAGCACTTGATGCTCTCGGTCACTAAATGAAAGACGTTAGTTGATTAATTTTTGGTTGTTGAAACTTCCCGCGCCATCTTAGTTTTTGAGGATGGATGTGGGAAGTTTTTTTATGCCAATTCCCTAATAAAACAGACGTCAAAATTTTCATACATCACCACAGCAACTTTTAGCATACAAAAATCGACGCTTGACAACTATTAATTTTTTTAAAGGGAATGATGCGCATCTTTGAAATCCCAAATCTTACCAAACTTAACCTACTTAATGTTGAAAGCCCGGACATCTCTCCGGGCTTTTTCATTTCAAATCAGAATCAAATCTTGAGAGGAATCCTGAAGGGAATATCCTTGTTATTTTCTGGACATTACCTTCTTCACGATTTGCTCAGATCCTGTATTTATAATCATAATGTAAACGTCCGGAGCCAATCGGTTAACATTAAACCTAAGATCATTAGATCCTTTTTTAACAGATCTACTATCGTCTTTAAGTACTGTTCGACCGTTCATGTCGTACATTCTTATATTGAGTCTGGCATCGTACTTAATCTTGATATTCAGGTTCAATTCATTGACAAAAGTCAAAGGATAGGCCCTAACAACAGTCTCGTTGACGACCGCTTCTGGCTGCTCTTCAGAATTGGTTCCTCCACTGGTGTACACAACCTCTTCAACTGCGATATTTTCAGTTACCTGTTCTTCCTCATCTTCCTCATTGGTTACGAACTCCTCATCAATAATCTCCTCTCCCGTTACGACAACACCTTCCGTATCACCCTCATTACCAATCGTTACTTCAAGCGTTACGGAACAGCCATTCGCATCAGTAACGGTAGCGGTATAGCTGCCTACGCTTAGACCTTCGGCCGTATCGGTAGTCGCACCATTGCTCCAAGCAAACGAATAGGGTGCCGTTCCACCAACACCAATAGCCGTCGCCGAACCATCACTTGCGCCAAACGCACTGACGTTTTCAGTAATATTGATACTGCAGGCCAATACATTCGGCCCTGTTATCATTACCGAACATTCCGATGTTGCTCCTGTGGCATCCTTGACAGAAACGGTATGATACCCAACTCCAAGGTTATCCACCGTGTTGTTATTGGTGTAAGCACCACCATCCCATGAATAGGTATAGGGCGCATGACCACCGTAGCCGGTAACAGTAGCAACTCCGTCCTGGCTCCCAGCACAACTGGCAGGAGTGTCTTGCGCAACGCTACATATCAGATTTTTATTGATGATAATTTCACAACTGGTCGTGCCACAACCATTACTATCGGTCACGGTTACCGTATGTGGACCATAGGTCAAGGCGACCGCCGTTTGGGTCGTCTCACCGTTGTCCCACAGATAGGTATAGGATCCACTTCCTCCCATAGGGTTGACCGTGGCCACTCCATCTTCTGAAAGATAGTTGCTGGCTAAGACATCCTGTGTAATACTGCAACTCATTTCACCTGTTCCGGTTACGGTAACCCAACATTGCGATGTTGCACCTGTAGAATCCATTACCGTGACATTATGGTCTCCTACACTCAAGTTATAGTTGGTAGCATTCTCTGAATATGCTCCTCCATCCCAAGAATAGGTGTAGGGTCCATAACCACCGTAGGCGGTTACCGTTGCAACACCGTCATTGCCACCGCCTGCACATCCTGCCTGTGCATCAAGCTTGACACTACATATCAGCACCTTGGTGATATAAATCTCACAAATGGTCTCATGTCCACTCGAATCCCTCACGGTAACCGAGTGCATGCCGTATGTCAGAGCGGTGGCGGTCTGGGTCGTCTCTCCATTATCCCAGGCATAGCTGTAGCCTCCCGATCCTCCGGCAGGATAGACCGTTGCGGCCCCATCAGCGGACAGATACGTACTGGCCAACACGGTTTGGGTAATGGAACAGGCCAAATCATTTGGACCAGTCACCATGACCGAACATTCGGTTGTATTACCTTCGGAATCCATGACAGTAACGGTATGGTAACCTACATCTAGATTGTTGACCGTGCTGTTGTTGCCAAAGGTACCACCATCCCAAGAATAGGTATAGCCCGGATATCCACCAAAGGCAGTAACAGTCGCCTGGCCATCGCTAGCACCGGCAGAACTTACCGGGGCATCAAGTCTTATGCTGCATATCAAGTTCTTTTGTATGAACAGTTCACAGCTAGTTTCGCCGCAACCATTAGTATCTACGATAGTCACTGAATGCGGACCGTATGTCAAAGCGGTCGCGGTCTTGGTGGTCTCACCGTTGTCCCACAGATAGGTATAGGACCCACTACCGCCCACAGGGTTGACTGTGGCCACTCCATCCGCTGCCTGGAAACTGGTTGCCAGTGCATCTTGGTAGATACTACAACTTAAGTCGACTGCCCCACCTCCTGGGACTTCAATATAACATTGCGTCGTAGCTCCGGTAGTATCCATGACAATTACTATATGGTTTCCGGCACTTAATGCAGAATTGGTCGGGTTACCAACAAAGGCACCGCCATCCCAAGAATAGGAGTAATCACCGTAACCTCCGAACGCCGTGACCGTAGCCACGCCATCGTCGCCTCCTGTACAGGTGGCTGCGGATACCAGACTGACACTACAGATTAAAGTCTTGCTGATAAAAATCTCGCAGGTCGTTTCACCACATTCCGCATCTGTTACGATAACCGAATGTACACCGTACGTCAAGGCAACCGCTGTTTGGGTAGTCTCGCCATTGTCCCATAGATAGGTATAGTCTCCTGATCCTCCAGTTAGCATTACCGTAGCCACACCATCAGCACTCTGGAAACTGGTCGCCAATTGATCTTGTTCAATGCTACAAGCCAACATCTCATACGATTCAACCGTAAAGGCATCCGAAGTAGCTGAACACCCTTGGTCATTGGTCACAGTAACAGTATAACTTCGGGCATTTACGGTTATCATCTGTGTGGTTTCTCCGGTTGACCAAAGGTAGCTAGCATAGCCTGCACCTGCATCAATACTACTCCGTTGCCGTCGTAGCAATAGGTATCGTCTCCTGTAATTTCAGGCACGTCAACAGCATCCAAGGTCGCGCCGATCGTGAACACTTCAGAATCAGCAGTACAGCCAGAGGCGTTCTCGGCAGTTACCGTATAATCAGTTCCAGGTGTAAGGCCCGTGATATTTCCATCAACGTCCACGGCGCCCGATGGGCTTACCGTATAGGTCAATCCCGCAACAGGCACCAGACTTGCGCTGCCCGCCATTTCACAGGTAGCATCGACCACCGTTACTACAGGCGCGTCAACAGCATCCAAGGTCGCGCCGATCGTGAACACTTCAGAATCAGCAGTACAGCCAGAGGCGTTCTCGGCAGTTACCGTATAATCAGTTCCAGGTGTAAGGCCCGTGATATTTCCATCAACGTCCACGGCGCCCGATGGGCTTACCGTATAGGTCAATCCCGCAACAGGCACCAGACTTGCGCTGCCCGCCATTTCACAGGTAGCATCGACCACCGTTACTACAGGCGCGTCAACAGCATCCAAGGTCGCGCCGATCGTGAACACTTCAGAATCAGCAGTACAGCCAGAGGCGTTCTCGGCAGTTACCGTATAATCAGTTCCAGGTGTAAGGCCCGTGATATTTCCATCAACGTCCACGGCGCCCGATGGGCTTACCGTATAGGTCAATCCCGCAACAGGCACCAGACTTGCGCTGCCCGCCATTTCACAGGTAGCATCGACCACCGTTACTACAGGCGCGTCAACAGCATCCAAGGTCGCGCCGATCGTGAACACTTCAGAATCAGCAGTACAGCCAGAGGCGTTCTCGGCAGTTACCGTATAATCAGTTCCAGGTGTAAGGCCCGTGATATTTCCATCAACGTCCACGGCGCCCGATGGGCTTACCGTATAGGTCAATCCCGCAACAGGCACCAGACTTGCGCTGCCCGCCATTTCACAGGTAGCATCGACCACCGTTACTACAGGCGCGTCAACAGCATCCAAGGTCGCGCCGATCGTGAACACTTCAGAATCAGCAGTACAGCCAGAGGCGTTCTCGGCAGTTACCGTATAATCAGTTCCAGGTGTAAGGCCCGTGATATTTCCATCAACGTCCACGGCGCCCGATGGGCTTACCGTATAGGTCAATCCCGCAACAGGCACCAGACTTGCGCTGCCCGCCATTTCACAGGTAGCATCGACCACCGTTACTACAGGCGCGTCAACAGCATCCAAGGTCGCGCCGATCGTGAACACTTCAGAATCAGCAGTACAGCCAGAGGCGTTCTCGGCAGTTACCGTATAATCAGTTCCAGGTGTAAGGCCCGTGATATTTCCATCAACGTCCACGGCGCCCGATGGGCTTACCGTATAGGTCAATCCCGCAACAGGCACCAGACTTGCGCTGCCCGCCATTTCACAGGTAGCATCGACCACCGTTACTACAGGCGCGTCAACAGCATCCAAGGTCGCGCCGATCGTGAACACTTCAGAATCAGCAGTACAGCCAGAGGCGTTCTCGGCAGTTACCGTATAATCAGTTCCAGGTGTAAGGCCCGTGATATTTCCATCAACGTCCACGGCGCCCGATGGGCTTACCGTATAGGTCAATCCCGCAACAGGCACCAGACTTGCGCTGCCCGCCATTTCACAGGTAGCATCGACCACCGTTACTACAGGCGCGTCAACAGCATCCAAGGTCGCGCCGATCGTGAACACTTCAGAATCAGCAGTACAGCCAGAGGCGTTCTCGGCAGTTACCGTATAATCAGTTCCAGGTGTAAGGCCCGTGATATTTCCATCAACGTCCACGGCGCCCGATGGGCTTACCGTATAGGTCAATCCCGCAACAGGCACCAGACTTGCGCTGCCCGCCATTTCACAGGTAGCATCGACCACCGTTACTACAGGCGCGTCAACAGCATCCAAGGTCGCGCCGATCGTGAACACTTCAGAATCAGCAGTACAGCCAGAGGCGTTCTCGGCAGTTACCGTATAATCAGTTCCAGGTGTAAGGCCCGTGATATTTCCATCAACGTCCACGGCGCCCGATGGGCTTACCGTATAGGTCAATCCCGCAACAGGCACCAGACTTGCGCTGCCCGCCATTTCACAGGTAGCATCGACCACCGTTACTACAGGCGCGTCAACAGCATCCAAGGTCGCGCCGATCGTGAACACTTCAGAATCAGCAGTACAGCCAGAGGCGTTCTCGGCAGTTACCGTATAATCAGTTCCAGGTGTAAGGCCCGTGATATTTCCATCAACGTCCACGGCGCCCGATGGGCTTACCGTATAGGTCAATCCCGCAACAGGCACCAGACTTGCGCTGCCCGCCATTTCACAGGTAGCATCGACCACCGTTACTACAGGCGCGTCAACAGCATCCAAGGTCGCGCCGATCGTGAACACTTCAGAATCAGCAGTACAGCCAGAGGCGTTCTCGGCAGTTACCGTATAATCAGTTCCAGGTGTAAGGCCCGTGATATTTCCATCAACGTCCACGGCGCCCGATGGGCTTACCGTATAGGTCAATCCCGCAACAGGCACCAGACTTGCGCTGCCCGCCATTTCACAGGTAGCATCGACCACCGTTACTACAGGCGCGTCAACAGCATCCAAGGTCGCGCCGATCGTGAACACTTCAGAATCAGCAGTACAGCCAGAGGCGTTCTCGGCAGTTACCGTATAATCAGTTCCAGGTGTAAGGCCCGTGATATTTCCATCAACGTCCACGGCGCCCGATGGGCTTACCGTATAGGTCAATCCCGCAACAGGCACCAGACTTGCGCTGCCCGCCATTTCACAGGTAGCATCGACCACCGTTACTACAGGCGCGTCAACAGCATCCAAGGTCGCGCCGATCGTGAACACTTCAGAATCAGCAGTACAGCCAGAGGCGTTCTCGGCAGTTACCGTATAATCAGTTCCAGGTGTAAGGCCCGTGATATTTCCATCAACGTCCACGGCGCCCGATGGGCTTACCGTATAGGTCAATCCCGCAACAGGCACCAGACTTGCGCTGCCCGCCATTTCACAGGTAGCATCGACCACCGTTACTACAGGCGCGTCAACAGCATCCAAGGTCGCGCCGATCGTGAACACTTCAGAATCAGCAGTACAGCCAGAGGCGTTCTCGGCAGTTACCGTATAATCAGTTCCAGGTGTAAGGCCCGTGATATTTCCATCAACGTCCACGGCGCCCGATGGGCTTACCGTATAGGTCAATCCCGCAACAGGCACCAGACTTGCGCTGCCCGCCATTTCACAGGTAGCATCGACCACCGTTACTACAGGCGCGTCAACAGCATCCAAGGTCGCGCCGATCGTGAACACTTCAGAATCAGCAGTACAGCCAGAGGCGTTCTCGGCAGTTACCGTATAATCAGTTCCAGGTGTAAGGCCCGTGATATTTCCATCAACGTCCACGGCGCCCGATGGGCTTACCGTATAGGTCAATCCCGCAACAGGCACCAGACTTGCGCTGCCCGCCATTTCACAGGTAGCATCGACCACCGTTACTATCGGGGCGGCAAGTTCGACTGGTTCATTTATAGTAAAACTTTCAGTGATAGTACAGCCTTTATCATCGGTTATCATAACCTCATACGTACCTGGAGAAAGGCCCGTTTGATCTTCGTCAGATACCGATAAACCACTTCCATCGGCTGTGGACCAAGCATAAGCGTAAGGAGTTACCCCTCCCGAAACGGACAAGTCAATTGCCCCCGTCGCATCGCCAAAACACAGAACATCGGTTGTAGTAGCGGTCGCTGTCAAAGCGGGTCCAACGGTAATGCTTGCAGGAATAGTACACCCGTCTGCATCCGTCACAGTAACAGAATAGTTTCCTGGCGCAACAGAAAATAAGTCTTCAGTAGTGGCTCCATTTGACCATGAGTAATTGTAAGGTGCCGTACCGCCCATGACATCTAGGTCAATATCAACATTATTGCCACTTGAACAAGCCGCAGTCGCCATCGCCTGCAATGGTGGGTTAATTATTAGAGTGCCTGTTGGTCTATCACATTTTGAACTGTTCACATCGCCACTTAAAATCGGGCATGGGTCGTCTGAAGGCACAGTCCATGCAACCATAATATTGCTCAGTTCGAGTGAAGATCCGCAAGTATATGTAACTTGTCCAAAATTAATAACTTGAATACCATTGCCTTGATTTTGGACTGGAACATTATCAAGAATGCTATTCTTCGGAATAATAGGTCCACTACATTCTGCAAAAGTTGTGACCGTTGGAACACCATTTACATCGGTGGTGGTCAAATCACCCATAACTGCAAGGGCAGGTCGATTACTATTTGTGTTGTGCAGAACCGTTATTAGTAAGTCATATGTCAAAACATCACCAGGCATACATGTTGTACAACCAGTTCCACTAAGTTCTGCACTTAACAATTGTACATCGTTAGCGGTACAATTTAAATTAAGCGGTCTTAAATCTTGCTGTTGCTGGGCGATTCCAAATAGGGGAAGTGCCATAAGACCAACAAAAAATAAGAAAACGCCCATTTTGGACATTCTACTTGATTTTTTGAAATTCTTCTTTTGTAATTCTAAATACGAATTGTCAGCTATCGGCAAAGTACCGGTAGGATAATGGGTAGTGTTTTCCATGATAAAGTTTTTAGGTTAGCTATAACTTTACCATAACAACAAAAAATTAGACTCATTGAATCTGTAAGAATGTGGGGCTCTTACGAATCAACAATCAAAAAAAGGAAAGTGAACAAATAAACTTGTTCTAAAAATTTAAAAAAATGTTTGGGGGAAGTAGTAATGTAAAAATCTAAAGCATAAGCACTTGTTTGTTTAAAATGTAACTTTCCAAATCAACATTGTTATGATAAAGTTCCAACAGTTCTGATGATAACGTTAACATTTTCATAATATTTCGATGAAATGCACAAAAATGCCATGAAAAGCACAAAAATCCTGTGAAATGCAAAAGCCCCTTTAGTTAAAAAGAGGCTTTTTCAAATTTATATTGGAAAAAATTTATCGCTTTCCGGCCTTTTTCTGTTCCTCGGCCTGCTCCATCATTTCGCGCATCTTACGCTGGAACTTATTTTCTTTCTTGGGTTTCTTTTTATTCTCTTGAATCTGCGCGTGGATCTTGTCGTTGTCCAAAATAAAGTTCTTGATGACTAACATGATTCCGATGGTAATCAGGTTTGAAATAAAATAATACAGACTTAGTCCACTTGCGTAGTTGTTAAAAAAGAACAACATCATAAAGGGCATCAGGTACATGATGAATTTCATGTTCGGCATACCAGGTTGTTGCGGCATATTCTGGCCTGTGGTCATCATCATATAAAAGAAGATAGCAACTGATGCCAATATGGGGAAGAGACTCACATGGTCACCATAAAAAGGAATGGTGAACGGCAATTGTGCAATCGCGTCATAAGATGAAAGGTCATCCGCCCATAAAAAAGATTTTTGACGTAAAGCAAATGAAGTGGGAAAGAACATAAATAGTGCATAGAAAATCGGCATCTGCAAAAGTGCGGGCACACAACCACTCATCGGACTCACCCCGGCCTTACCATATAGTTTCATGGTCTCTTGCTGCTTTTTCATCGCATTGTCCTTATACTTTTCTCCTAGCTCGGTAATTTCCGGTTTAAGCACTTTCATTTTTGCTTGCGACAAATACGATTTATAGGTTACTGGAGACATGGCCAAGCGAACGATGATCGTCATCAATATAATGGCAATTCCAGCTGGAAGGAAAGAACTTAAAAAAGCATAGAACGGAGTGAAAATATACCGATTAATCCATCCGAAGATGCCCCACCCGAAGGGAATGGAATCTTCCAATCCCAAATCTTCATAGTCATCCAAAACCAACGCGTCGGTCGGGCCATAGTACCAATGCATGTTCTGGGAAAGTTCACCGCCATTTAACTTTAGAGGTACAACGGAAGCATATTCTTTTGTGAACCCTTGGGTATGGCTTTCTTCTTCGACCAAATTTTTTGATGACAATTCCGCTTTTTCAAAATTCTCCTTAGTAGCTAAAATGGAACTAAAGAAATGCTGGCGATACGAAAGCCATTTTATATCCGTCTCGGTTTCTTCATCGTCACTACCCTCTGAGAGTTTACTTATTTTTCCTTCCTCGTGATTATAGGTCAATCGGGTATATCGATTTTCGTATTCTACGCTCTTATTGTGGCGTATTCCTTTCAGGTTCCATTCCAATTGTACTGGCTTCGAACTATTGATGACCCCGTTCAAGCCTTGTGAGCGAATAGTGAAATCGACTAAATAATCCTTCGGTTTCATTTCATAGCGATATTCCAAAAACTGGTTCGGTGAGGTTTTCGCTTTTAAGGAGAGTACTTGGTTATCTCCACTTTTACTTAGGGAAGGTTCAAAATAAAGGTCTTTGGTATTCAAGACGCGATTATCGGAAGTAGTAAAATTCAATGCAAAGGAAGCATTACCATCCTTAACCAAATAAATCGGAACGGAATCGTACGCCTTGAACTGTTTCATCATGGCTTCCACTATCTGCCCGCCTTTGTTAGCAATTTCAAGCTTTACCAAATCGTTTTCCAAGATGGTCGTTTTATCAGAGGGCGATGTAAAGCCAAAAGAACCTATGGTACTTTTATATTGGGCAACAGCTGCGGAATCTTGAAGATTAATGACCGCTGGTTCGTTCGTCTTGTTTTCTTTTACTTGGTTTTTTTCGACCGCTGCCTCGACCTGTTCTTGTTCAGCTTTCTGAGCCTCAACTTCTTCGGGTGTGGGCTGGTTCTGATACATCCAAAAAAGAAGGATTCCGAAAATGAGCACAAAGCCGATTATGGAATTTATATCAAGTTTCTTTTCTTCCATCTAAATAAAAAAATTAGGATATGGTAAATGTTTGGTTTTCAGCACGCAAATATATGTCCAATTGTGGAAACTATGCCAAACTGGCATTCGTTTGCTGTTTTTTGTGTTTTAAGGCTGCCTGTACAAAGCCAACGAACAACGGATGCGGATTGGCCACCGTACTCTTATATTCAGGATGATACTGCACCCCTATAAACCATGGATGTTTTGGAAGTTCTATAATTTCGACCAGCCCAGTAGCCGTATTGATACCAGAAGATTTGAGTCCCGCGTCCTCCAACTGTTCTTTATAATCATTATTGAATTCATAACGGTGGCGATGCCTTTCGGAAATATCCGTAGCCCCTTGATACACCTCTTGAGCCAAACTACCATCGACCAATTTGCAATCCCATGCTCCCAAGCGCATCGTACCCCCTTTATTGGTTATGGTTTTCTGTTCTTCCATTAAACTGATGACTGGATCTGGGGTATTTTCGTCCATTTCGGTAGAATTGGCATTGGTCAACCCTAAAATGTTTCTGGCATATTCGATGACGGCCATTTGCATGCCCAGACAAATACCCAAAAATGGAATACCATTTTCACGGGCATATTGCACCGCCTTTATTTTTCCTTCGATGCCCCGTTCCCCGAAACCGGGTGCGACCAGAATACCATCAAGACCCGATAATTTTTTTCAAGGTTCTTTACGGTCAAATGTTCGGAATGGATCGAGCGCACATTGACCCGAACCTCGTTAACTGCTCCGGCATGAATAAATGATTCTAAGATAGACTTGTACGAATCTTGTAATTCTACATATTTCCCTATGAGTCCGATATTGACTTCATTCTTCGGATTTTTGTGTCGATGCAAAAATTCGTTCCATTGGGTCAAATCGGTTTCTTTATCATCGGGCAAGGCCAATTTTTGTAGAGCGACCGTATCCAAGCCCTCCTCTTGCATCATTACCGGCACGTCATAAATCGTAGAGGCGTCAATGGATTGGATTACCGCTTCACGCCTTACGTTGCAAAACAATGCGATTTTTTCCTTGATTTCATCCGATATCTCATGTTCCGTTCTACAGACAAGAATGTCGGCTTTGATACCGCTTTCCATCAAGGTTTTTACGGAGTGTTGGGTAGGTTTTGTTTTAAGCTCCCCGGCAGCCGACAAATAAGGCACCAAAGTCAAGTGGATGACGATACCATTATTGTCGCCTAGTTCCCAGAGTAATTGGCGCACCGCTTCGATATAAGGCAACGATTCAATGTCACCGACGGTACCGCCGATTTCGGTAATGACGATATCATATTCGCCACTGTTTCCCAAAAGCTGTACTCGCTCCTTAATTTCGTTGGTAATGTGCGGCACGACCTGTACCGTTTTTCCTAAAAATTCGCCACGACGTTCTTTCTCGATGACGCTCTGATAAATTCGTCCCGTAGTTACATTGTTCGCCTGTGAGGTTCGAACATTCAAAAAACGCTCATAATGCCCGAGATCCAAATCGGTCTCCGCACCATCGTCTGTCACATAACATTCGCCATGCTCATACGGATTCAAAGTACCCGGATCCACATTGATATAGGGATCCAATTTCTGAATGGTGGTCTTGTAACCTCTAGCCTGTAGCAGTTTGGCCAGAGAGGCGGCAATAATTCCTTTTCCTAAAGAAGAGGTAACCCCGCCGGTTACAAAAATATATTTGGTTTGAGACATGAAGCGTTCGGTTGAATTCGTAACGCAGGCAAAAATACGAATTGCCATAACAAATCACAGGGAATCCTTCGGAAATTCTTTCTGTACTTTACGAACCAAGGGCTCTAGCCCGTTTATCTTTATTTCGTGCATCGCCTGCAACAAATGACCCAACTTTCCATCCGGAAAACCCTTTTGCTTGAACCATACGAAATACGCCTCCGGCGATCCAGTAAATAACGTCCTTTATATTTTCCGAAAGGCATGCGATAATGGGCCAATTCGATGAGTTTTTGCTTGTCGGGACTTATTTCCATTTTTAAAACTAAAACTTATATCTTTAAGACAACAAAATTTCACCGAAAATGAAACGAAGAAAATTTATCGGAACATCGGCCGCAGCCTCAGTGGGTATTTTGGCCTATAAAAGTGCCAATGCAAATCCGACTCACGAAACTATTGCCAACGAGCTTAAGGGAAATATAAACCATAGTGTTTGCCGATGGTGTTATTCGAAAATTCCTATGGAGGAGTTTTTGCAAAACCTGAACGACTTGGGAATCAAGGCCATGGACCTAACTGGTCCAGAAGATTGGCCTTTGATGAAAAAATACAACATTCATTCCTCTATGTGCTGGGGAGCCGGCAAAGGAATTTTAGAAGGATGGAACGACCCCAAACTTCATGAAGAACTCATCGCAGACTATACAAGGGTAATTCCTCTAGTGGCCGAAGCGGGCTATACCAACCTTATCTGTTTTAGTGGAAACCGAAATGGCATGGACGACCAAGAAGGACTCGAAAACAGTGCAGAGGGATTAAAGAATATTATGCCCATAGCCGAAAAGCACGGAGTGATAATTCAAATGGAGCTGCTTAACTCAAAAGTAGACCACAAAGACTATATGTGCGACCACAGCGCATGGGGTGTCGACCTGTGCAAGGCCATCGGGTCGGACAACTTCAAGTTATTATATGACATTTACCACATGCAAATTATGGAGGGGGATGTTATTCGGAACATTCAGGATTACCATCAATATTTTGGTCATTATCACACGGGGGGCAATCCGGGTCGTCATGAAATCGATGAGACCCAAGAGCTATTTTACCCGGCCATTATGAAAGCGATTCTAGCCACGGGATATAAAGGTTATGTCGCCCAAGAATTCATTCCTTCTTGGGAAGATCAGATTGCGGCACTGAAGGATGGTGTTGAACGATGTGATGTGTAAGTCCATTTGAGATAGTAGAATACTAAAAAAAGATAACACCCTTTTAAATGAGAATTCCAAAAAAAGTAATCCCCTATTTGACATTACTTGTCGTAATAAGCTGTGTAAAACCAAAAGACTTGACAAATGCGGTAGATCAATTAGAATGTTCGACTTTATTGGGTGAAATTTTTACAGACGAATCTTTGACCTGTTCACAAATAGAAGCCAAAATCAATAATGTAGAAAATTCGTGCGGAAAGTTTCTAACGGACGAAGAAAAAGCGGACTTGGCCGCGATAAAAGAGAATTGTACCGATGACTAAGAATTAAGGCTATTGCAAAGCATCCAAGATATCTTGGTTCCACTGTAACTGTTTCTCGAAGTTTCTTGAGAAATTTGTTTCGTAATCGTATTTCTTTTGAAAGGCGCTCAGTTCTTTTAGAATATCCTTATAAATCTGTTTTATCTCGGCCTTGACATTTTTGGTAAAGGTCGTTTCAGCTACTCTTTCTCTCATCTTTCGGGCAAAGAGCTCCGAAATATCGAAGTGCAATTGTTCATGGCTTAAAATTACCCCATTGACCAAGCCAGGCTGAAACCAAGACTCCGCGGGATAAAAATGGGTGCTAATCTCTATATCAAGTTGAAGGTTTCCCGCTTCCTCTACCGAAGAAAACTCATAGGTTATGCCGCTTGCCGTTACCGCTGCGGCCCAAGCGGTCTTAAAGGGTCTTCCCTTAAAATCTTCCCACTGTAATTTGCGTTCTGAACTCCAATCGATAGTTTCTTCTTCTTGCGAAAAAACAAACCCTGTTACCAGAAATAGGGCAGATAAAAATATGTTCTTTAAAGGTCCCAATGATAGGAGATTGCTTTTTCGATATCGGGATGTAGGCTATAATGTACCGGACAAGTATTCGCGATATGTATTAAAATCTTTCTGTCCTTTTCGGTAACCTGCGCAGGTAGATTCAATTTTACTTCGATTTTTGAAATGCGCCTAGGGTTGGAAGCCATGTGCTTTGTGACCTCGGCGGTCGAATTTGACAAATCGACTTCCAGACCTTCGGCCTTTATGCCCATCATGGTCAACATACAACTGGCCAAACCTGTGGCGACGGTATCCGTTGGAGAAAATGCTTGGCCCTTTCCATTATTATCCGTTGGGGCATCTGTAATAAATGCATCCCCTGAACGTATATGTTCGCTTTTGGTGCGCAGCCCTCCCGTATAAGTTACTTTTGAAGTCATTATTCTATTCCTTTATCTGTTGGATACGCATTTCGTTATACTCCATGATATAAGCGGACTGATTGAAATACCCGGATGAAAAGCTCTTTTCATATGAGAATTTATTTCCGGTATATTCGGTCTCCCCTATTAATTTAGAAACTTCCATCAAATTATTCTTGTAGGCAAGTTTCAGCAAAAGATCGAACGTCATATCGAAACCATGAACGGCATAGCTATCAGGACTATCGCCAAATCGTTTCCTATAGCGTCTGACAAAAGAGTCGTTGGCCGGCTCACGATGTACCGACGGATAGGTAAATTTGAGGTTCGACAAATGTGAACTTGAAATTACATCGCTGTCGAAGGCTTCGTCTTTATAAGTCGTAAACATTTTTAAGGTAACCCGCTCCTTGTCCTCAGGTTCCAAAAGTGCGTTCTGAAAAGAATTCAGAATGGAGGTTACACTGCTAACCAATTTAAAATCATCGGTCTCCACAAAAACCCAATTCTCCTTTTCTTTTGAAAACAATAGTTTTAATTTATCGATATTCACCCCAATGTTCTTCTCCTCTTCTTTGACCTCGGCCACTTTGGCATCGGGAAAATTCGCTAAGAGAGAATCTCGCACTATGGAATGAGATGAATCGGCTATGATGACAATATTTTCGTCAACAACCTTTTGCTTTGTATAATCGATCATCTTTTTCCGAAGTAGCGCCTCTGAGGTGTTCGAAAAATAAACGTTTTGGGGGACGACCGTACTGTATGGAGGTCTTGGTGCAATAATCGGAACCTGATGTTCCAATGCACGCGCGGCGACTTCATTTAAGGAAGCTACATCCAATGGGCCCACTATAGCATTCACTTCAGCAAGGTTTTCGCCTGCGAGTATTTCTTTTGTTCTGTTAAGATCCAGTTGATTGTCATACGTTTTCACATCTACAGAAATACCCAGTTCGGCAATAGAGTCGAGTGCTACCAAAGCACCTGAGTACACTCCTAGACTCAATTTGATTTCCTTTCTTTTGGCGATCATTTCCTCGACACTTTCTTTGTCATTGAAATTCAATCGATTCAACCGAAAGGGTAATAATACTAACAGTTTTGGTCGATTGGTCGTATCGATACTATCCAAAAGATTTATTCTATCGAGCACCAATGCATTTCGTACTTCAAAATCACCCGTTTGATCTTTTGGTAGTTTCAAAACCATGCCCGCTTTGAGTCCGTCTTGTAAATCAGGGTTCAAGGCCAATAAATCTTTATAGGCAATGCCCAATTTTCGGGTCAGTGAAAATTCGGTCTGTTTAGGTTTTACCTCGTAGAATATAAAATTGTCGGTATTGACTTCGCCCGGGTCAAGCTTTTTTTGGGAATTCGAATGACCATACCTTCTTTCAATCCTCCCCTTTGCGAGATTTCAGGATTCAATCGAACGATCTCATCCGATTTCACCCCAAATTCTTGTTCCAACCTAAAGAAGTTCATTTTGGCGGGAACCGTGTACGAAATGAACAATTGGGTTTCTTGGCCCTCAATAGAACTTCCCGCTAATTTCGGCATTCGAAGTTCTTGGCCTTCCTGTATGTAATTGGTCTTCTTTGATAAATCAGGGTTGAGCACCAACATACTATCTATGGTGATACCATATTTATGGGCGATGCTCCAACGGGTTTCCTTTGGGGCCACGGTATAGGTTTCAAAATCTTCTTCATTGACAACATCTTCGGGTCTGACCCTACGGTACTTGGGAATTCGCAGTACCATCTTCTTTTTTAATTGCGAGGAATAGAGTTCTCGGTTATAGCGCTTAATATCCTCTTCGGTAATGTTGTAGCGTTTGGCAATGCCAAAAAGGGTCTCCTTTCTTTTTACCTTATGGTCCGTAAATCCGATAGGTTCTTCTTGAACAGTTTTTTGGTTGGAACTCGAAGAAACCGCATTGCCTTGGGTGGCCGGAATCACCAAAATGGTATTGGCCCGCAATTCTTGGTCTTTCTTGATCTCTTTGTTATAGGTAAGAATGCTTTCTTGTGACACTCCGAATTGCTTGGCGATAGTCTCCAAGGTTTCACCTTTTTTACGGAATGCGTCCTAAATTTCTGGGCGGTCGCTTTGCAGCCCATGAACATCACCATGATAAGCACCATGGTATTCTTCAAAATTCGGTTCATACTTATTCCCATTCTATGGTTGCCGGGGGTTTGGAACTAATGTCGTACACTACTCTATTGACTCCGGGAACTTTATTTATAATATCATTCGATGTTTTCTGTAAAAACTCGTACGGTAGATTGACCCAATCGGCCGTCATACCATCGGTACTTTCTACCGCCCGTAAAGCTACGCATTTTTCATAAGTGCGCTCATCGCCCATCACCCCTACACTATTTACGGGCAAAAGCATCGCTCCGGCCTGCCAGACCTTGTCATAAAGGCCCCAATCGCGCAATCCTTGTATGAAAATATGGTCGACTTCTTGCAAAATGGCCACTTTTTCGCGGGTGATATCCCCTAAAATTCGTATCGCCAATCCGGGACCCGGAAAAGGATGTCTGCCCAATCGTTCATCACCCACGTTCATACTTTTTCCTACCCTTCGTACCTCATCCTTGAATAACATTTTCAAAGGTTCAACTACTTTCAGTTTCATAAAATCGGGCAGTCCGCCTACATTATGATGGCTTTTTATGGTCGCCGATGGTCCGCCCGTACCGGAAACCGATTCAATAACATCGGGATAAATCGTGCCTTGTGCCAACCATTTTGCATCTTCGACCATATGCGCCTCATCGTCAAAAACCTCTATAAATACCCGGCCAATAATCTTTCTTTTGGTCTCCGGGTCACTTTCCCCGGCCAGTGCATCCAAAAAGCGTGCCGAAGCATCGACCCCCTTCACATTAAGACCCATGCCCTTATATTGTTCGAGCACCTCTTCGAACTCGTTTTTTCTGAGAAGACCGTTGTTTACGAATATGCAATGTAGGTGTTTGCCGATGGCTTTGTGGAGTAGCACTGCAGCTACGGTGGAATCGACTCCTCCCGATAATCCCAATATAACCTTATCTTCTCCGATCTTTTGCTTGAGCTCCACAACGGTTTTTTCGACGAAAGCATCCGGTGTCCAAGTCTGTTGGAGTCCTGCGATATGAACTAAAAAATTTTCCAAGAGCTGCTTGCCCTGTGTGGTGTGGTATACTTCAGGGTGGAACTGAATGCAGTAGGTTTCTTCATCGTTAAACCGGAAGGCTGCATTCTTTACATCCTGTGTACTCGCCAATAAGGTCGTATTTTCGGGAAGTTGTTTTATTGTATCGGCATGGCTCATCCAAACCTGTGAACCGTCGGTTATTTCATAGAAAAAAGGCTCCGTACTCGAGATGGCGGTCAAATTGGCCCGACCGTATTCACGGGTGTTCGACTTTTCAACGTTCCCACCATGGAAATGCGCCAAATATTGCGCTCCGTAACACACCCCCAATAAAGGTATTTTACCCCTGATTTGAGATAAATCGGGATGCGGCGCGTCATCGGCCCGCACCGAAAACGGAGAGCCCGAAAGGATAACCGCCCCATATTCGGAAAGATTCTCAGGAAGCTTATTATACGGTTTGATTTCGGAAAAAATATTCAGCTCGCGAACACGTCTACCTATAAGTTGGGTGTACTGCGAACCGAAGTCTAGAATCAGGACTTTGTTTTGCATGGGCAAAAATAGGAAAATCGAAAATTTGGGGAAGAATTCTTCAAGGATATTTACAAGAGGTTTTTAACAAGCGCAGAAATGTTAAAAAAAGTACTATTTTAGAACTATCCCACAAAACCAGACCAACATGAAATCCATCACATGTCATCCCATATTTTTGATCTTTTTTTATTCTGGGTTGCCACAGGGCAAGGTCAAAAAAATAAAAAGGCACTCGACAGTACTATTCTTGCCGTTGAGCATATGCCAGATGACACTCTTAAAGTAGGGGCATACGGAACATTATTTGAAGTATTACAGTTTAATAATCCTAATTTAGCGAACAGTTATTCGAAAAAAGCTTTAAATCTTTCAAAAAAGCTAGATTACAAAAAAGGTATTGCAGTTTCCAACTTTCAATTTGCAGACTTTTATAGATCAAAAGGGAATATAGATTCTGCTAGGTTTTATTATGAAAAAGCAGCAAACTTAGGCAAAGAAGCCAATAGTATTATAATCCAATTGTTTGTAAATCATTCTAGAGGAGATTTAGAGAAAAGCTTGGGCAATTACAAAAAAGCACTATACTTTATCAACAAGAATATCGAAATATATGACCAAACAGATACAATCTATCGCGCCCAAAGTGGAAAGTTTAATTTAATAGGTTCCGAATTTGAAGCAATAGGATCAATTCACAAAGAATTGGGCAACTATCAAATAGCACTTTCAGAAACTCTAAAAGCTTTAAACTTTTTTATAAAAATAAAAGATACGCTAAGACAAGCGGATGCCATGAAGCAGCTCGGAAGTATAGAGAGTATCTTAATGAATTATGAATCCGCAATTGAACATGGCAAAATTGCGCATGAAATTTATGACTCCTACAATGACAAACAATATAAAGCATTTGCTGCAAATGATATTGGCTCGTACTATCTAGCATTAAACCAAAGTGCAAATGCTGAACCCTTTTTAAACGAAGCACTGAAAATATCCAAAGAGATTGCTAGTAAAGAAATAGAAGCTCATGCTCTAAGTAATCTTGGCGAAGTTTACTTTGCTTTAGATGAATTTGATAAATCGGATTCCTTATTAAAAGAAGGATTAAAAATTTATAGGGAATTAGATTACAAAAAAGATATTTCTTCAACCTTGAACAAACTCTCTATTTTAGAAAAAGAGATGAATAAGCTCAATAAAGCTACAGCATATCTTGATGAATCAATTCGGACGGCAAACGAAATTGGGGCAAAAGATATTTTAAGTAAAGCATATTCGCTACGGTCAGCGGTGCATCAAGAATTAGGAAACTATAAGTCAGCACTAGATGACTTTAAATTATTCAAGTCAACTAATGACACCCTGTTCAACACCACCAAATCACAACAAATCGAAGAACTCCGCACCATTTACGACACCGAAAAAAAGAACAACAAATCGCCCAACAAAAAACCGAAATTAATCTTTTGGAAGAAAAAGAAAAGGTAAGCAACCTTCAAAAAATAGCTCTAGGTGGTGGGCTAGGATTGTCACTATTAACCTTAGGTTTCGGGTTTTACGGTATCCGTCAAAAAATTAAACGAAATAAAATTGAAAAAGAAAAGATA
Organism: Maribacter halichondriae; assembly: GCF_027474825.1. Classification (GTDB taxonomy): domain Bacteria; phylum Bacteroidota; class Bacteroidia; order Flavobacteriales; family Flavobacteriaceae; genus Meishania; species Meishania halichondriae. Next base: position 534,324 of record NZ_CP107030.1, read on the forward strand.
GCTGCCGAACTGCAGTTAAAAGAATCTGAGCTTGCCTTTAAAAAGAAAGAATTGACCACACACGCCCTGCATTTGGCCAAAAAGAACGAAGTGCTTGAAAACGTTAAACAAAAGGCACGGGAACTAAAATCTTCTGAAAATGGTGGGCGAGGCTATCAGCAGTTGATCCAGACCATCAATTTTGATCAACAAGATGACAAGAACTGGGAAAATTTTACCCAATACTTTGAACAGGTGCATAAAGACTTTAGTAAAATAGTAAAAACAAAATATCCTGACATTACCAAAAACGAACTGCGTTTGATGGCGCTTTTAAAAATGAATCTGTCCTCAAAAGAGATCGCCACTATTCTTAATATTTCTTCCGATGGGGTGAAAAAAGCACGGCAAAGGCTCCGTAAAAAGATGGAACTTTCCCCTGAAGAATCGCTCGAATCTACGGTTCTAACAATGTAACCAAAATACTTCGAACTCCGAAAAACCCTATATTCATTGACGTAAAAGGCTGTACCCCCTTTGTACCCCCTTCATATTTTTATGGCCTGAAGTCATGGCCTAGGTTTGTGGTGTCATTAAGTTGACAAACAAGTTTTGTGGTCTTGCTCGGTTCGATACTGCAGATCAAAACCGAGTAGGTCACACAAAACAAAAACAAAGTTTAACCACAAAACAAATAGATTATGAAAACGCAAAAGAGATTTTTCAGACTTTTACTTTTGGTAGCATTGGCCTTCACATTTACTAATTGTACCAAAGATGAAACCCCACCACCCCCAGAACAGATTGTCGATACCGACAAAGACGGTATTGCCGATGCCAGTGACAAGTGCCCTTCAGAAGCAGGGCCTGCCAACAATCAAGGGTGTCCATTAGGCGAAGAGGGTACAGGACTAACTTTTGATGATGTCGTAAAGTTAGGCGCGGACCCAGAGCCATTTCCAGCCTCTAGAACTGAAGAAGAGATAGGAGAGCCTACCTCGGAAAATGAAGACCAAACCCGTCAAAGTGAAACAGGAGAATCGATAACGGAAAGGTTTATTTGCACAAGAAGAACAGTAAGTGTTCGAGACGGCAACGGGGAATTTCCATTATTCAATACAAGTGCCGATGTAATTTACCCGGGTAATATTTTACAAGGTAAGACCCTTCAAGCAGCTACCCCCTCTCCAATTGTTGTCAAACGAGCCGGAGGTACCATTTCATACGATTTGAACAATGGAAACTTACAATCTTCATTCGATGTTGAAGAAGTGAAAAAAAGTAGTGTTCAAGAAGCCATGAACAATATTATCTCCAATTCAGGCGATGTGGTTCCCGCCAATATTGATCTAGAAATTATTCAGATCGAGTCAGAGAGTCAATTAGCCCTTGAAATCGGCTTCGATGTGGAAACCCTGGTAACCAAGACATCAGGTAATTTATCATTCAGTCAAGATAAATCATACAACAGAACCTTGGTAAAGTTGAATCAATCGTATTACACAATGAGTTTTGACCTCCCCACTAGTTTAGACCAAATATTTGATGCTAGTGTTAAACCTGATGATTTGGCTACCTATGTTCAAGCTGATAATCCGGCTACGTTTATATCGTCTGTAACTTACGGTCGGGTCTTTTATATGTTGATCGAGTCGACCTCAAGCCGAACCGAAATGCAATCAAAACTAGATTTGGCGTATGATGGTGTCGCAGCACAAGTTGAAGGGAGCATAGAAGCCAGTTACATTCAAGAACTGAACGATTTGAAAATTAAAGTAATGGCCTACGGCGGCGATGCGGCAGGCAGCATAAGTTTGGCAGGAGAACAGAGTATCTCTGATATAGCGGATCGCATTGCGCAGAGCACCGATGTTAGGGCAGGTCTACCAATATCCTATGTCGTGCGTAGCGTAGAACGCCCGGATCAGATTGTAGGTGTACAATTGGCAACGGAATATGACATCGTAAATTGTGAACTAAAAGGAGTATTGCCTCCACAAGCATATTTGTCTTTGGTAGATCTTTTTAAGGACGATGCCGATGGTGGGGGAATTGGGGCCATGACTAATGTTACAGGAAATGAGATTTTAGTTTTTAATAAAACAGGGGATAAGTACGCTTGGTTTAATGGAAACAGTGGTGAGATAAAAGGTGTTTATGGAATAAAGGACGCCAACTCACCTTTAGGGGTAGTGCCATTAGAAAATGTTGGAGCTGTATTGATTGGTGGTGAAGCAACAATGCACCTAATCGATAAGACAGGCCTCTATTTGGCAAAGTATAACTGGGCATTTGACGGAGTAGATTTTAGTGGTGATAATCCTCCCATTCAATTTGGCATCTATTATACTGGTGGTAACGGGGGAAGTGATCAGGTATTTTTAATGAACACTGAATATGGTCAATATGATAATTTCCAGTTTGGTCAAGAAGGAATTGATGCCGGTCTCAGTTTGCGAGGAGTTGACGGTCTACGTTTCACACTTTTTGCAAAACCAGGTAATGAATTTCAGAATTTAAGTGTCTATGACTCTACAGATATTTTTGGAAATTTTACACGAATTATTGAACACACCAATCCCGGAAATACAAGAGATTGGATTTATAATTCAGGTAACAGCATTCCCTTTGAAAAAGTTGGTGCGGCCTGCTATATATCTATAGGAGGTGAAGAATACTATCTCTTTGTAAATGACACAGGTGATGAGCTAGCTTCGGGTACGCTGACCGTTTTTTCAGGTCAAAATTTGCCGACTGCCCAGTTCGACGCTCCTTGGGTCATTAACTAAATGCTTTATATAAATTAGTTTTTAAAACAGGCCTTCGGGCCTTTTTTTGTCAAAAAGTAAACAAAATTGGAGGATATATCGTTCTCCCCAAATAATACATATTTTCTAAAATTAACTTTATATAAATAACTTTATAATACTGGTTATTAATATTTTAAATCTATTCCTACAAATTGAATTTGTTAGAAATATTTAGTAGGTTTTTGAATCAGTAGACTTCTCCACCGAAGAGGCATGGTCTTTTATAATATACCATCTTCCTTCGATTTTTTGAAGGTCATAACTAATTATCATACGATTGAAATAAGGTTTCCCGTCCCTTTCAGGTTCCCGGTACACCACTTCTGTAATAGCCATCCCCATGGTTTCCCCAACCGCGGTATTCAAAATTTTGGTCTCGAATGTCCAGTCGGTTTGGGCGAACCATTCTTTGTGATAGTCCATAAAACCTTCAACCTTGTCTATAATTTCCTCACTTGGCAAAATCAATTGCATATTGCCTTTTGGCGATAATGTGCTTCGTAAGATTTCAAGGTCACGATTGGTAACTGCATCCAAATGGGTTTGCATCACGTCAAGAAATTCGGCTTTGTTTTCGGCGGTCGACTTTTGGACCGATACTTCAGCTTTGGTTTCATCCTTCGGATTGCAGGAAATCAATCCCGCCGATAACATTACAAAACAAAGTACTATTTTCAAAATAAGAACATTCCACATAGTGACCTCAATTTTCGATTGTTAGGGAACGTAAATTAGAAAATTGAAGAATAAAAGTTGTATCTCGCTTTAGGGTTTTGAAAAATCATTTTATTAAGGAGGCACAGAAGTGCTAAAAATTTAGGCATTAAAAAAGCCGCGACCCTACATCGCGGCTTTTAATCAAAATCAAAAAACCAACCTAAACACATGAACTTAATTAAACTAACTCAAATCAAAATTCTTTTTTAAAAAAACCTCATCCCGACGAGTTGGGGCGAATCAGGATGAAGTTTTGTAATCTTTTTTCTTAGCAATTTGTATATAGAACACCTACGAGGATAAAAACCCTACTTCAACACTACTTTTTTTTAAATTTTAATCAAAAAAATATGTAATTATCTCATTTACTGATATTTATAATCTAAATATTTTTATACTTTTTTCAAGAAGATCCATTAATTATGTTCATCGTTAGTATTTATTGTGTAATTTTAATAGGCAAATATCATAGGGTATGACCGATGTTTTTTTCAAGGAACTAAAAGATGAACTCGAAAATGGGGCTTCGTTAAAGGAGCATCCTTTTCGATATTGTGCGCTTGCCACTTTGGGTCTGGAGAAAATGCCCAGACTTCGTACCATTGTCCTACGTTCGGTCGATAATTCGCTCAACTTGATCTTTTATACCGACACCCGGTCTAAAAAGGTACTGCACATCAAAGAAAACAATCGGGTGAGTTTACTCTTCTATCATCCAGAAAAATTACTTCAGATACGCATTGAAGGACTTGCGACTATCATAAAAGACCCAAATATTCTTACAGAGCATCGAAAAAATATACATGAATCAAGTATAAAGGATTATACGACCAAAACCGCCCCGGGGAGTGCCATTTCAAATCCTGATGCGGTTGAATATTTAGACGATACCGATTATTTCTGCATGGTCAACATAGAACCTTTTAAGATTGAATATCTAAAATTGAAACGCCCCAATCATCTTAGGGTCCGTTTTTCGAGAAGCGGTGCAAATTGGGAGTCGAATTTTTTGGTGCCTTAGAATCTCTCCTCAACCCGCCCGAGCGGTATGGAGAGGCCTCTCAAGAAGGTGTGTGAAATCATAATTTAATTACGGTGAAGTCTAATTGCAAAGGGGCTAACGATTTCATCAAATTTGGAATCAAGGTCTCTCCATGTTCAAGATAGAGTTCTGAAAAATTGATATTCCGTTCTTGTAGTGATTTGCCAGGAAATAATTCGTCTTGCAGTTCGGTCAACCGTACCACGTGATCTTTGAGCTTTCTTTTTTGTGCTTTTAGCAGACGTTTCTCAAGACGGTCCAAGCCTTTTTTTGTTTAACCTCTTGCGCCTTTACGGCGCCCAAAAACGTTTTGTCGGTCTGTTCGGCAATTTCGTATAACGCCTTGAACTGTTCTTCCAATACCTTTTTTTGCGGCGCGAAATCAATATCGATATTGGAGATTTCCCGTATTTTTTTATTTACCAATTGGTTCTGTTTCAAGAACAAATCGACATCGGAAATATCTAATTTTTGTAGTTTTTCGCCTTGCTTTTTCGACATGACCAAAGCGGAATTTCTGAGTAATAACATGGGGAACGGAACATCCATCGCTTTAAACGAGGCTTTTAATTCCAACCAGTAGGCCAACTCTCCCCCACCCCCGATATAGCAGAGATTGGGTAAAATCACTTCTTGATACAAAGGCCTAGCGATGACATTGGGCGAAAATCGTTCGGGATACTCCTCGATTTCTTTTTCAAGTTCTTTCTGGGTCCAAGCAATTTTAGAATCGATAACGGCATACTTTTCGTCGATACCTACGATTCGCTCGCGAAGTCCATCCTTCAAATAGAAATAATTGATTTGCCTAGGGTTTACTTGAATCGAATAATTGTCGGGCAGTTCTTCCAATTCAGTTGCAGTCGAGGATACCTTTTCAAAAGCTACGTTCTCAAAAATGTCTTTTTTGATGTACGGTATCAATAACTTTTTGAGTGATTTATCATCGCCATCCACGATAACCAGACCATGCTCCTTAAAAAGTTCATTGGCTAAAAAACGTGTAGCATGGGTCAATGTATCATGACTAAGATAGGCATCCTTAAATAGCGTTTTCAGGGTATCGGCATTTTTACTGCTTCCCAAGCTATCGGAGAATATTTCTAAAACCTCATCGAGACCATCTGTTTTCAAATGACCCACGGCACCGGCGGCCTTTCGGTTCCATTGCAGCTTTTTTCCCTTGAAATTGAAGTAGTTGATCTCTTCAAAATCATGGTCCTCGGTGGCCATCCAATACACGGGTACGAAATTATATTTGGGATAGGCCTTTTTTAATTCGACCGTCAGGTTAATGGTAGAAATGATCTTGTACAAAAAGTACAACGGGCCGGTAAAAAGATTCAATTGATGCCCCGTGACCACCGTAAAGGTGTTGGGTTCTTTGAGCATGGCCATGTATGTCTTTACCTTTTTGCTTAGCTCCACCCCTTGATATTGCTGCAGTAAGGCATCATAGAGAATATTTCTATGGGTTTCGGGAAAATGATCCGATTTCTCACAGATCTGTGCCTCGAAATTTTCGAGTCGCGGAAATCGATTGTAAAAGGGTTTAAGCGTTTCCCTTTCATCGAGATAATCACAGATAAGGTCTGAAAAATAGCCGGTGTTTCTAAAGGGAATACAATCAATATCCATAAATGCGGTGAAAATGCGTGTAAAGATAAAATTCTTGGGTGTATCAGTTCCTAAAAATACGTTAATTAGCGAAGGGTTCATCCTATAATCGCAGAAAGCGATGCAGTCGTAGAAATTCGGGATATTTTGTGCACATTATTCATTAGATTTGATTTTGTTCCATTTAAACCATTTCTATGAGGCCATTTTTACTCCCTTTGACACTCCTTTTTACCTTGATTTCAATTTCACAAGACATCAAGTCACCCTCCGAATTTTTAGGTTATGAACTTGGCACCGAGTTCACAAGGCACCATCAAGTGGTCGATTACTATCAATATTTAGCCACCACCGACCCTGCCCGGGTGAAATTGCAAGAGTATGGAAAAACGAATGAACGACGTCCCTTGCTTTTGGCCTATGTTTCTTCTCCGGAGAATATCAATAACCTCGAAAACATTCGAACCGAACATTTAAAAAGTACAACGGGCGAAAGTACAGCGACCAAGGCCATCGTTTGGATGAGCTATAACGTACATGGCAATGAAAGTGTGAGCACCGAGGCTTCGATGCAGACCATCTACGAACTGTTGACCGACAAAAGCGATTACCTAGTGAATACCGTCGTACTTATGGATCCATGTATCAACCCCGATGGACGTGATCGCTATGTCAATTGGTACAACCAAAACAAAAATATACCCTATAATGTTGACCCGAATAGCAAGGAGCATAACGAAGGTTGGCTGAGCGGTCGTAGCAACCATTATATGTTCGATTTAAATCGTGACTGGGCATGGTTGACCCAAGTGGAAAGCCAACAGCGCCTTAAAATGTTCAACCAGTGGTTGCCCCATATACATGTCGATTTTCATGAGCAGGGGGTGAACAGTCCGTATTACTTTGCCCCCGCGGCAGAGCCTTTCCACGAGGTCGTTACGCCTTTTCAGCGGGAATTTCAAAAAACGATAGGAAAGAACCACGCCAAATACTTCGATGCCAACGGCTGGTTCTATTTTACCAAGGAAATTTTCGACCTTTTTTATCCGAGTTATGGAGATACCTATCCGACCTACAACGGCGGTATCGGAATGACCTATGAGCAAGGCGGCAGCGGACGCGCCGGATTGGGAGTTTTGACGAATATCGGTGACACCTTGACTTTAAAAAATCGCATCGCCCATCATCGCACGACAGGGCTTTCGACCGTAGAGGTCGCCGCTAAAAATGCCGAACAACTGATTTCGGAGTTTAAAAAATTCTACCGGAACAAAAATTTCAAATATAAAAGTTATGTGCTGAGCGGGGATCAAGATAAAATCGATGCCCTGACCCGCCTTTTGGACCAACACCAAATCGAATACGGAATTTCGGGCGGGGGATCCGCAAAAGGTTTCAACTACCAGACCCGAAAAAACGAAACCTTGCGCAATACCGCCAACAGTCTCATCATATCGACCGACCAGACCAAGGGCACCTTGGTCAAAGTACTTTTAGAACCGAATGCAAAGTTGAGCGACTCATTGACCTATGATATCACGGCCTGGTCGCTGCCCTATGCCTACGGACTCAACACCTTGGCCTCAGAGGTAAAACTCAATGCGGGCCAAAACCAGAATAACGCTACAAAAACTAATAGGTCGGTAGACGGCGATGCCTATGCTTATATTACGGATTGGAACAGTATGGACGATGCCCGTTTTCTAGCAGCGTTGATGCAGAAAAAAATAAGGGTCCGCCATGCCCTGAAACCCTTTAAAACTGTAGAAGGCAGTTTTGACCGCGGTAGCCTGATCATTACGAAAGCTGACAATAAAAACAACAAAGAGTACGTATCCGCCTTGAACGAAGCAGCTACAAAACATAACAAAAACTTGGTAGCCACCTCGACGGGATTCGTAGAAAGCGGAAAAGATTTCGGTTCACGCTACGTGCAGATGATCGGTGAGGTCAAAGTGGCCATACTCTCCGGAGAACCTACCTCTACCTTACAATTTGGGGAAGTTTGGCATTTCTTCGAGCAGCAATTACACTACCCTGTAGCCATTCTTGATTCTGAATATTGGTCACGGGTCGACCTTTCGGAATATGACGTACTGGTACTGCCCAACGGATGGGGCTACGAGGGCTTTTTTAAGGAATTGCAATTGGAAGCCCTGAAAGAATGGGTCAGTGACGGTGGTAAATTGATTGCCATGGGCGGTGCTATCAAAGGTATCGATGGCGACAAAGGTTTTGATATCAAACTTCGCAAGAAGGAGAGCGATAAAGATTCGACCGCCATCGAAGTACAATCTTACGATGATGGGCAGCGCGAAGGTATGAAAGAAGCCATTACCGGCGCTATTTTCAAAACCAAGGTAGACCCGACCCACCCATTGGCCTATGGCTATGACGACACGTATTTTACCTTAAAATTAGGGCAAGACGCCTACGAATATCTTGAGGAGGGTACGGTGGTATATCTTGAGAACGAGACTAAACCAGCGGCAGGCTTTGCCGGTAGCGAAGCCCAAAAGAAAATCGCAAAGACCTTGGTCTTCGGCGTAGAGGAACACGGCCGCGGACAGGTCATTTATATGGTCGACAACCCATTGTTCAGAGGGTTTTGGGAAAACGGAAAACTCTTTTTTGCCAATGCGATTTTTATGGTGGATTAAGGAGTTGGCTATGGATGTATATTTGTTTCAAAATACACTCATAGCCCCCCAAAATGGTATAAAAGTGGCGAAAAGGTATCACATATAAACAAGTTGTACCTAATTTACGAAATGAACAAATTACAATTCATACTTTTACTTTTCATAACATTATTTGGGCAATCACAAAATACGGAATCTGAACCTACATTTTACTCTGAACTAGCAGAAAAAGTGGCGCCCAAAACTTATTATGACCTAAAATTCGGCAACCCAGCCGAAGTAATTGTTAATGACACAATCTTCATGGCAAATTCTGAAACTTGGATTGAGAAAAACATTTATAGCTTTAAATCTAGTAGTGAAATGTTTGTAAAAAAATATCGCGATAATGAATTAGTTGCCGACGAAATAATTGAATTAGATTCTAACAATAGAATTCTGAATTATGAAGGTAATTTAAAATATGAAGGTGGAAAATGGTACGTAACTAAAGTCAAGTATCAATATCAAGAAAACGAAAAGATAAAGGAAAAAATAAATGATTCTGGAGAGACTTATTTGAGATATACAGTAAAGTATGACAGTTTGAAAAACCCAATTACAATTGAGCATACAATTGTTGGTCCAGACCCTACAAGACTTCAAAGTGTAAATTATGATTATACAAATAGTAAGTTCATACTAATGGACCTTAATTATCAAGGTCGGCTAGAAGAAATCAAGGGAAATATTAACTCAGATTTTGTAATTGAAACCAATGAAAATGGGGATATAACAAAAATGTACTGGATTTTGACTGATAAAAACGAACCTTTTATACATGAAATAGATTACGTGTATGATGAAAAGGGAAATTGGATTAAATTAATTAAAAACGTATTAAGTCCGGATGGAATAAAAAAACCATATCATCGGACTTACAGAGAAATCAAAGACAAACTTAGGATGGCTATAGCAAATAGGGCATAAAGTGCTATACTTAGAGGCTTGGGCGTGTTTGCTAAGTCCGCCAAATCTTTTGGATTTGGCTTTTAAAATGAAAAAGATAAAAACAAAACAAAAAGCTTTGGCTACCAGCGCAGACGGAAACGAAAAATTTCCTTGCCTGCCCTACTTGCCATAGCCGCGACCGTTAGCTCCAATTTAAAATCGCAAAAAAATGAAGGTTACAGCTGAAAAAAATGAAAAAGTTGCTAATATGATCTTTGCATCTATTTACCCCTTTACTGGAATAGATTGGAAAAGCATGGAAGAACAAAAAGAAGAGTTCCATCAAGTAATAGAATGGTTAACTGGTTTTGATGAAAAAAAATTACAATCACTTATCGAAGAGAAGGCAACGTTTAGAACGTTTTTTGAAAAAGCAAAAATCCATCCCAATGCTCACATGATTAAAGGAGTTGTTTGTGGTTATCGAATTGAAGAAATAGACGATGAATTTGAAGTGTATAAACAATGTAGACGTTTAGAGAAGTTGATTGATGAATTAGCGAAAGGGCGAAAAATGGAGAAAATTTTACGAGAAGAAAAGAAATAAAAACTGGTGCTAATAACTAAGTATAGTGCATACCCAGAGGGATACGCACCATACACAGAACGTTCTTCGCAAGCTGAAAATATAATCTCAAACAAATGATTGCAAGAATCTGGAAAGGAAAAACAAAAATTGAGCATTTGGAAGAATATACTGATTTTATGAAAGTCAGAGCAATTCCTGACTACGCTCAAGTTGATGGATTTATTAAACTGACTTTTTTAAAACGAATCGATAAGGATTATGCCTATTTTGAATTAATCACTTTTTGGGAAAATATGGAGGTAATCAAGGGATTCGCTGGTAATAATTTTGAAAAAGCCAAATATTACTCAGAAGACAAGAACTATTTGATTGATTTCCCCGAAAGAGTTACTCATTATGAAGTGTTCGCTGAATAAGCCAGTGAACAACAAAACCTCTAATTCATTTTGGCGGATTTCCTTGCAGGAAATCACTGCTTTTCTATTAACTTCAGGCTATGGCGGAAAAGTCCTGAGGACGTTTTCCGCACCGTATCACAGCCGAACCGTTTACCGTAATTAGGCGCACCCAAAAATGAAATTTGAGAATCCCCGCTCCGCAAAGTCTCCCGACTTTCCGCCACACAACCGTGAACTAAATACAACAAATTACCCTCTAAAAATTCACTACATTTAAGGGTCACGTTTTAAGACCAGTTCATGCCAATCTCTTTAACCGCCCGTACTCGATTTCTGCTTTTCGCGATAGCAATAGGCTATTTTATCCAACTTCAAGCCCAAAACGACCGCCCTAATATCATCTTTATCCTGACCGATGACCAACGATGGGATGCCTTGGGCCATGCGGGCAACCCGATCATTCAGACCCCGAATATGGACCAACTTGCCAAGCAGGGCACCTATTTCACAAACGCTTTCGTGACCACGCCCATTTGTGCGGCCAGTCGGGCCAGCATTATGACAGGACTTTTTGAACGAAAACACGATTATACATTTCGTCAGCCTCCCTTAAAAAAGGCATTTATTGACCAAAGCTATTTTTCCCTTTTGCAAAAAGCGGGTTATTATAATGGATTTCTGGGCAAGTTCGGCGTCAACTTTGAAAATCAAATGGATACCCTGTTGTTCGATGTCTATAAACCCGAACAACAAAGCGGATACTATCGACTTAATGAAGATGCCACAAAACATCGCCACTTGACGAACATTATGGCCGACAATGCCATTGATTTTATCCAAAGCGCACCGAACGGTAAACCCTTTGCGCTTTCCATCAGTTTTCATGCGCCACATGCCGTCGACAGTTCGCCCGACCAATATGTTTGGCCCATCGAATTGGATACGATGTATCAAAATATCACGATTCCCGATCCGATGATGAGCGAAGATTCAGACTTTGCCCGGCTTCCCGAATCCGTTCGTAAAGGCTTTAACCGCGCCCGTTGGAACTGGCGTTATGACTCCCGCGAAAAGTATCAAAAAATGGTCAAGGGATATTATCGTATGATCAGTGGAATCGACGCGGCTCTGGGCAGCATTCGGAAATCCCTCGATGACAATGGCCTTGCCGAAAACACCATTATCATTCTTATGGGCGATAACGGTTACTTTTTAGGCGAACGCCAAATGGCCGGCAAATGGCTGCTTTATGAACCTTCGCTACGGGTTCCCCTAATCGTTTATAATCCTATTGAGGGCAAACAAAACACCGTGGCCGATATGGTGATGAATATCGACGTACCTTCGACGATACTCGACTTTGCGGGAGTGGACATTCCCAAAACCTATCAGGGAAAAAGTCTATCAGGCTATACAAAGACAGATGGGAATGTGCCTGAAAAAAGAACCGAGGCCTTGTTCGAACACCTTTGGAATTTTGAACCTATTCCCCCAAGTGAGGGCGTGCGTACTGAAAAGTATAAGTATTTTAGATACCGTGATTTTCCCGAATGGGAAGAATTGTACGACCTGGAAAACGACCCCAATGAAGAAAATAACCTCGTTGGTCAGGCCGAACATAAAGCTATTCTAGTAAATTTAAGAAAGCGATGTGACGCATTGATCCAAAACATGGAAAAATAACCCCGTTTGGGCTTCCATCTCTGCCATAAACCGACACTGTTAAATTTAGTATCTTTCCGTAATCACCGACACCACTTTAAAATCTTCAAATGTATGGGCCACCGAAGCATTGTAATTTCCAGCTTATCTGTTCTTGCCGTTCTCTTTGGATGCAGACAAGAGGCGAAAAACGAAAACCAAATCGAATTGACCGGACTCAACGAACCGGTAGAAATTATCCGTGACGAGGCGGGCATCAACCATATCTATGCCAAAAACCAGCATGATCTATTTTTTGCCCAGGGCTATGCTGCCGCGAAAGACCGTCTTTTTCAGTTTGAAATCTGGCGAAGACAGGCCACCGGAACGGTAGCGGAAATTTTGGGTGAACGTGAACTAAAACGCGATATAGGCACACGGCTCTTTAAATTTCGCGGTGATATGAAGACCGAGATGGAACACTACCATTCTGAAGGTGTAGAAATCCTTACGGCCTATACCGATGGGGTCAATACATATATCGACGAAGTACTGCAAAACCCAGAGCTGCTTCCGGTAACCTTTAAGGCGTTGAACATCCTTCCCCAAAAATGGACTCCCGGAGTCATTATTTCAAGACATCAGGGACTGCTGGGCAATATTACCGAAGAATTGGATTATGGCCGTGCGGTCGCCAAATTGGGCGCCGAAAAAGTGAAGAAATATGCTTGGTTCCATCCCAAAGACCCGAATATTGAGCTAGATCCGGCCATCAATGGCGCACTTTTGTCCGACGACATATTGGAACTATACAATGCCTATCGCAGACCCATAGAATTCCAACCTGAAGATATCCAACCCCAATATCGGTTAGATGGCCAGCAATCGGCAGCGGTTTCTAAGAAAGAAGGTCAAGAAGATTGGGAAAAGGACAAAACCTATGTCGGAAGCAATAATTGGGTCACCTCACCTACACTTTCGGAAAACGGACATGCCTATATGGCCAACGATCCCCATCGTCGATTGGCGATTCCGTCGTTGCGCTATTATGTGCATTTATCCGCCCCAGGCTGGAATGTCATCGGTGGCGGAGAACCGGAAATTCCCGGAATATCCATTGGACATAACGATTTTGGCGCTTGGGGACTGACCGTTTTTGAGACCGACGGTGAAGATTTATATGTGTATGATATCAATCCTGAAAATCCGAACCAATACAAGTACAAGGATGCATGGGTGGATATGAAAATTATCGAAGAAACGATTTCGGTAAAAGACAGGGACAATGTATCCGTAGATCTTCGGTACACACGTCATGGCCCAGTAACCTATGTCGATTCGGTAAACCATAAGGCCTATGCGGTGCGTTGTGCATGGATGGAACCGGGCGGATCGCCATACCTCGCCTCACTTCGGATGGATCAGGCCAAAACTTGGGAAGAGTTCAGGGAAGCTTGTAATTACAGCCATATTCCTGGAGAAAATATGATATGGGCCGACACCGAAGGAAATATCGGATGGCAGGCCGTGGGCATTGCCCCGATACGCAGAAATTATAGTGGTTTGGTGCCCGTACCCGGCGACGGTCGCTATGAATGGGACGGATATTTGCCGATTATCGAAAAACCGCATTCCTATAATCCAACAAAAGGATTTATCGCCACGGCGAACCAAAATGTAACGCCCAATGATTATGCCCATTGGGATGCTATCGGTTTCGGCTGGTCAGACCCCTATCGGGGAAAACGTGTCGATGAAGTGTTGGGTTCGGGCAAAAAGTTGGACATGGAGGATATGAAAAAACTGCAGACCGATTACCTATCCATTCCCGCACGTACTTTGGTACCGATTCTAAATGAAATTATTAAAATCGAGGAAGCTCTAGTTGAAAAAGCTTGGGATCAATTGAATGGCTGGGATTATGGACTGGATAAAAATTCAGTTGCCGCCGGTATTTATGTGGCATGGGAAGAAGAACTTCAAAACAAGTTTTTGCAGTATTTTCCAGATCCAGGTGCTGAGGAATTGGTGGAAAATTTACAAATGGCCCGATTGCTGGAATGGATTCAAAATCCAAATAAAAAAATGGGTTCAAAAACTAAAAGAGATCAATACCTGCTGCGCACTTTTACGAGTGCTATTCAAGGTTTGTCGGAAAAACTCGGAGATGACATTTCAAATTGGAAATATGGCCAAGCGGCCTACAAACATGTACAGATCAAGCATCCGCTGAGCGACGTGGTCAATGCCGAATTACGAACTACATTGAATACGGAACTGAGTCCGCGAGGCGGAAACCAACATACCCCGGGATCGACGGGAAGTGCCGAAAGCCAATTGTATGGGGCAACCTTTAAGATCATCGTTGATGTCAATGATTGGGATGCTACCATTGGCGCAAATCCTCCGGGGCAGTCAGGGCATCCCGAAAGTCCATTTTATAAAAATCTATACAATCAGTGGGTAGCGGACGAATATTTCCCCGTCTATTTTTCGAGGGAAAAAGTAGAATCTGCAAAGCGTGAGCAAATCATTTTGGTACCGTCGGAGTAAAATAACCTGACAACTTTCGTATTACCGTGATATTTTCGTGATACTTCCTTAAAATCAAATACTTACCTTTATCCTTAGGAATCAATACAATCTGGTCGATACTTCCGAAGCCCACTATTATGAAGAAATCAATCCCATTAATTCTCGCATCCCTAATTATTATGGCCTGTAGTCCGGACACTAACCCTGTCGAACAGCTTATAAACCCTGACCCCGTGCTACCCACAGCTGATTTTTCGGCTGATATTACAGCGTTGGAAACCGGGGCAAGCGTCAACTTCGCGGATGATTCGGAACATGCGACCAGCCATGAATGGACTTTTGAAGGCGGAGATCCTGCCATCAGTTTTACGGAGAATGTTCAAGTAACCTATGAAACAGCAGGAACGTATTCGGTAAGCCTAAAAGTGACCAATGACGACGGTACTGACACAGAGACAAAAGTTGATTTTATCACCGTTACCGATGCTCCCGCTCCCCCGTTGCCGAGTTTTCAGGAGATTCCACCACATTAGAAACTGGTGAGAGCATCCAATTTACGGACAGTAGCACCGGTATGCCAACCGCTTGGGCATGGGAATTCGAAGGAGGCGACCCAGCGACCAGTACAGATCAGAACCCTTCCGTGACCTATGCAATGGCAGGTACGTATACGGTAACACTGACCGTCACCAATGACGATGGCTCGGATGAGGAAATAAAAATGGATTATGTTACTGTTACAAATCCGATTCTGGTGCCCGTGTCAGAATTTAGTGCTTCGCAAACCACAATTACAAGTGGCAACGAAATTACCTTTACCGATGAGAGCACCAACGAACCCACTTCTTGGTCTTGGGAGTTTGAAGGAGGAAGTCCTGCTACAAGTACCGAGCAAAATCCGACGATTAGCTATAACAATTTTGGCACCTATGAAGTGACACTTACCGCTACCAATTCAGCAGGAAGTGATGTGGAGACGAAGACCGGTTACATTACAGTCAATATGCAGACCGCGACGTATACGGTTACCTTCAAAGGTAATTGGAGCGCAGCGAACCATCCGACCAATTTCCCCGGTGGCAATCATTTTTCATCGGCCGTAGGTATGGTACACAAACCGGGCGTCACCTTTTTTGAGGAAGGAGAACTTGCCTCTCTTGGAATCAAGGATATGGCGGAACAAGGCCAAAACGGACCCATAAGTACTGAAATCGGCACGTTAGTGAGTAACGGTTCTGCCCTTAGTTATTATAGTGGCGGAGGATTACCGACAGGTCTTGATGAAGTGAGCTTTACCATTACGGTTAACGAAGAATTTTCTTGGGTCACCTTGGTCAGTATGATTGCACCAAGCCCCGACTGGTTCGTAGCCGCAGAAGATGTGAATCTTTTTGATAACGGAACCTTTATTTCAAACCTTACGGTCGATGGAATCTCGTACGATGCGGGTACCGATAGTGGGCCCAACTTCACATCAGGGAATCAAGTAACGAGTCCGGCCGAAAATATCACGTTGATTACTGACGCACCATTGGGTAACGGAACTACTGTAGACCCGACGGTAGCCTTCTTTATATTTACGAAGAATTAAAAAGAACTGATTACTTTAAAGGAACTTCCTATACGTAATCATCGGCGGTTAAAAAAAAGTCTTTTCTCATTGGAGGAAAAAGCGCAGTTCGCCATTGCTGGACTGGTACATATTCTTGCAATCGTCCATTTCTATTGAAATAAAGAGCCTGCCAAATCCGTTCCGGCGAGCTTATGATGTTGGGCAAATTAACCTCTACGGTCTTGGAGTGAAGATTCCGATTCCACATAATAGGAATCGGGTCAATTTTTAGTACCGTGTCATAACGGAAAAATTGATACTTTAGAACAATTGTTTTGAAAGTATGCGATCACCTAGAATATTTCATGTTACCGAATGCCTATGCTCCATGGTGGCACTTTGGTTTTTTATGGCGTGTTCGGATTACGAAACAAAGGTGCCGGAAGGTTTTCAGATACACCCCGATTTTACGTTACAGCTAGCCGCTGCGGAGCCTTTGGTCTTTGACCCTGTTGACCTACAATTCGATGAACACGGGCGCGCCTATGTACTGGAAATGCCGGGCTACCCAATGCGAGATGCACAAAGTCGGTTGATTGAACTGGTCGACAACAACGATGATGGACTTTTCGAGGAGCGCATAGTTCTCGATGACAGTTTGGGCATTGCCTCGGCCTTCTTACCCTATAAGAATGGTTTTTTGGTCGCTTCGCCACCGAACCTCCTTTTCGTCGCCGATACCAATGGCGATGGCAAGGTCGATATGCGAAAAATAGTGATGGAAGGTTTTAGCACCGGAAACCTTCAGCACAATTTTAATGGTCTTACCTATGGCATCGACAATTGGATCTATGCCGCCAACGGAGGTAATTCCGGGGCTCCTTTTTTGAGAGCCAACCCACGGAAGCACTCGAAATGCACGGGGGTGATATCAAGTTCGATATGGAAAACAAAATCTTGAAAAGGGTCGGTGAATCATCAGGTGGATTCAAGATTACCTTTGACGATTGGGGTCGCCTCTTTGAGACCCATAACCTTGAGCATGTGTCTCATCTCGTGTTCGAAGATCGTTACCTTGACGAACTTCCGGTTTCCCCGGCCCATGGTTTGACCAACATTTCGGATCACGACGAGAACGGATTGGCCCGCATCTACCCTATCGGGGAGCAGGAAACCCGTGTCAACCATCCCGAGCAGTCGGGATATTTCTCCGGGGCCTGCGGTATTACGCACTACGGCGGAGGGGCGTTTCCTAAAACCTTTGACAACACCCTTTTAGTAGCTGATTGCGTATTGAACCTCGTACATATGGATTTACTTTCTGCGAATGGCAGTTCGCTCAAAGCTTCACGCGTGCAACAGAAATCCGATTTTTTAGCTTCGACAGATCGTTCCTTTCGCCCGGTCAATATGGCCGTATCGCCCAACGGGGCTTTGTATGTTTTGGATATGCACCGCGAAGTCATCGAACATCCGGAATGGATTCCCGATGAATTGGAAGTCGATATGGATCTCGATGCCGGAAAAGAGAAAGGAAGAATTTATCGTATCGTTCCCAAGGAAGGTTTATCGCCAATTGATTTCGAGTTGACGGTCGATGACCCTAAAAGTTTGGTCAAGGCATTGGGAAGTAAAAATCAATGGACAAGAAACACCGCCCAGCGCCTGATAGTGATTAACAAGATGGTGAATACCGTTGACTTGTTAATAGAGCAAGTCAAAAATACCAAGAATTCGTTGGCGCGTTTGCACGGTCTTTGGGCGCTGCAAGGACTTGGCAAATTAAAAACACCCGAATTGAAAAGAGCATTGCAGGATTCCGTGGCCGAGATTCGTGAAAACGCCATCAAAGTAGCGGAAGAACGATTGAATTCCAATTTGGAACTGGCCGACGAAATTATGATTTTGTTACGAGATTCCAACCCGAGGGTGCGAATGCAGGCCTCCTTGACCATGAGTACATTAAACGAGGAAAACTATTTCGCCAAGAAAGAAAAGTTGGGGTCGATCATGTCGGATGTCATATCAAATGAAGATAATGATATTTGGGCCGTCAGGGCCATAGCAAGTAGTCTACAACGACAGGCTTTCCCTTTTTCACTGCAGGTGTTAAACAACGAAAGGGCGGATTTGAACCGTACAAAAGTTGAAGTATTGTCGCTTTTGTTCGAAAAATTGGGAAAGAACCACAAGGCTAACGAACTTGCCAACTTGACAAAAATCCTGCAGGAAAATCAATTTGCAACCTCGGCAAAATCCAAACTCTTGACGGCCGTGGCCACCGGTTGGCGACAGGGCTCGGGCAGCGAACCGTCAATTGCAGATACGAAAGCGTTGGCCAACGCATTGAACTTAGTCGAATCTGAAAACGATGTTGTTATGATTCGAGCGGCCGGAGCCATTCGCAAGGCAGCCGGACTTCCCGCTTCCACCAAGGTTTCCGGTTTTATGAAGACGGCCCGTACTTTGGTTTTTGACGAGGAGTTGTCGACCGTTGATCGCTTGGACCAATTAAAACTTTTGGCCTTTGACGATTTTGATAACAAAGCAGCCATCTTGTATGGCCTATTGAACAATAAGAAGCCATTGGTGCTTCAAAAAGAAGCACTGGCACAATTGGAGTCCGCTGGCAGCCAACAGGTCGCCAAGCACCTTCTTGAACTTTGGCCCGGTCTTGGGCCTCAGGCTCGAAAAATCGCCGCTGATATTCTTTTGTACAAATCCTACAACCACGATGCCCTTTTGACGGCCATGGAGAACGGTACTGTAAATTTGGGCGAGTTCAATCTAGATTTGGAGCGTAGAAGAACCCTCTTGATGTGGTCGGAAAAGGATATTCAAGAACGTGCCAAAAAACTATTCTCCGATGGCGGTATCGTTCAACGAAAGGAAGCCATCGAAAAAATGCGTCCGGCATTGGCCCTACAAGGTAATATGTCGTCAGGTGCAGTCGTTTTCAAAGCGCAATGCGCAAGTTGCCACCGCTATGGCAGCGAAGGCGAAGAAGTCGGCCCGATGCTCACAGAGGTAAACCGGAAAAGTAAGGAATCGCTTCTGTACGACATTCTAGATCCGAACGCAGCGGTCGATACAAAATATCTCAACCATCAAGTCAAGACCGAGGACGGCGATATCATAACGGGACTTGTCTTTAAGGAAACAGATACTGAGATTGGCCTTAAAATGATGGGCGGCCAAGAGAAAATCATCCCCAAATCCAAGATCGATCAATTTTCATCCTTAGGCGTTTCCATGATGTTCGAGGGCCTTGAAGCAAATATCAACCAACAGGAAATGGCCGATCTTTTGGCCTTTTTACAGCAATCGAACAACAATTTATAATCAATAGGCAATGAGAACTATTTTTATGTGGGTATTGTTGGTCTCTCTTTGGGCTTGTAGGGAAGAGCCAAAGCAGGTCCAAATCGCGCCCGAACCCAAAGAAACAGCTACAGCTGAAAACATAGCACCCATAGATTTAATCGGCAAGACCATTGTGTATGATTACGGCGAGAACGTCTATCATGTGACCATTGATGATGAAATTCGCCTGCATTGGGAGGCAGTGGAAGGATCAGAAGTAGGGGTAAAGGAAACCGAAACCTATAAAATGCATCGAATCACTGCCCAGACTATCTTCATTACCTGGGGCGAAGCCAATGGAATAGGAGTCAGCCAAGTACTCGATTTTAAGAAAGGTATCGTTTACAACCATTTATTACGCGGTCGAGATATAGCGGTCGGTACCGGGGAAATTTTCATTTTAAATAATTGACATTATTTAAGGCTCACTTCCAGCACATAATCGTCGGCCGTAAGAAAAAGTCTTTTCTCATCTGAAGAAAAAGCACAATTCGCCGTGGCTTGACCCGTATGGATCCGTGCAATCGGCTTTCCTGAGGTATCAAAAATAAAAAGTCCGGCCGGGCCTGTCGAAAAAAGATGCCCAGAACTGTGGATTTTCATACCGTCGGGAAGGCCTTGTTGCCCTTCTTGTCCGATTAAATCGGTGGCGTCGTAGAAAATCTTTTTATTCACGGTTTTTCCAGTTTCCATAAGATCATATTGGTACCAGACCGCATGTTCGGGGTCGGAGACAGCGACGTACATCTTTGATTCATCAGGTGACAATGCGATTCCGTTCGGGCGTGTGAGTTTATCGATTAAAATAACTTCACCCGAAGTCAACAGACAATACACTCCTTGAAAATCAAGTTCTTTGTTGGGGTCCTCCATTTGTTTGGGTAGGCCGTATGGAGGATCTGTAAAATATAAATTTCCTAGGGAATCAAATACTCCATCGTTCGGACTATTGAACCGTTTACCCTCAAAGTTGTCTGCAAGGGCAATATATTCCGGTTTTGGATCATCAAGGGAAGTATCCATTTTTGCAACCCTTCTTTCCCCATGTTGCATCAACACCAGTTCCTTTTTTTGTTTAACAACAATCCATTGGATCCGGGTTCGTTTCCATAATCAGATTTACCAAGATATCCGGATGGTTTTAGGTATGTAGATAAATCGCCTTCGGCATCAATCTTAAAAACGGTATTGTTGGGAATGTCGGAGAATA
Organism: Maribacter halichondriae; assembly: GCF_027474825.1. Taxonomy (GTDB): domain Bacteria; phylum Bacteroidota; class Bacteroidia; order Flavobacteriales; family Flavobacteriaceae; genus Meishania; species Meishania halichondriae. The sequence goes on from NZ_CP107030.1 coordinate 555,349, forward strand.
AAAGATAATTTCCATCATCAATGTATACCGGGCCTTCCGTCCATGTAAACCCTTCTCCGATAACTTTAATTTCGGCATTCGGATCGATAAGTTCCAAGGCGGCATCATCAAGAATTTCGATTTCAAATTCTTGTGCCTTGGAACACGCTATCGACATAAGAAGAATGGCCAGATTCAGAATAGCTGCTTTTTTCATGGGACTGTTTTTGTTTTTCGTAAAGTAAGAAAATATTCTTATAACAATGCTTCTGGCAAAGCGAGATATATAATTGGCAATCGCCCCTGTCAGCAGATAAGACAGGTCTAACCTATAAAAAACGGATAAAGGATACAGCTCGATTACATGGGTAAGGTCCGCATCTATATTTTTGAACAAAAAAGCACCGCTTCCGCGGTGCTTTCCTAACCAACCAATAATAAACAACACTTATTTGGGCATCACAACATCTTCGATGATATGGATCACTCCGTTTGAGGCCATAACATCGGTCTTGGCGATTTTACTGTAGTTTCCGTTTTGGTCCATCAAGAAAATTCCTCCATCCTTGCTGACAGCGGTTAACGTAGCACCGTTCAAAGTGGTCAACTCAACTTTTCCATTCCCACTCTCCAAAGCTTTTGCAACATCGGCAGCCGCTAACTTGCCCGACACAACGTGATAGGTCAGTATGGCAGAAAGCTTTTCTTTGTTCTCTGGTTCCAGCAAAGAGTTCAATGCATTTGAGTCAATTTTTGCAAAGCCAGAGTTTACGGGTGCGAAAACCGTAAATGGGCCCTCACCTTTTAGGGCTCCTACAAGGTCGGCCGCCTTCAAAGCGGAGACCAAAGTTGAAAAGTCATCCACTGATACCGCGATATCGACAATATCCTTTGACTGTGACTGGGCCGTAGTTGTTTGTGAAAACATAAACAAGGCTACGGTTGACATAATAAATAATACTTTTTTCATACTTGTGTTTTTAAGATTAAAGTTTAACTAAATGTGCTGCGCACTTTCATTTATAACTACACATTCATTTTGCCCATGGATGAGCTGCAGTCTTTTTTATCATATCTTTAACATTCCATATGACAAATACCCCGTCGGACATAGAATTGATTACCAAGCTTCGTCAAGGTGATAAAGCGGTATTACTTACCCTTTATGACAGATACGCCCGGGCTTTGTATGGCGTTATTTTGAAAATGTGCAAAAAGGAGGATTTGGCCCAAGACCTGCTTCAGGAAACCTTTTTAAAGATTTGGAAAAAAATAGATCAATATGATGCCGATCAGGGAAAATTCTTTACTTGGAGCTATCGCATCGCCAAAAACACGACCCTAAATTCATTGCGAAAGGTTTCACCGCTCATCCAAACGGATGATTTGAGTGTATATGCAAATAGGGATTCGGAAGAAAGTGCTCCGAAAGATTTTTCTCAATTGAACGGGACACTTAAGTTGCTTCAGCCACATCATCAAAGGGCACTTACTTTAGTCTATTTTAACGGATTGACCCATCGGGAAGCACATAAAGAAATGAACGTACCCTTGGGAACGTTCAAATCATATATTAAACAGGCGCTCAAACAGATGCGAGAGCACTACGGAAAAATGGCCTTGTCGATTATAGTATGTATAATATTGTTGGCAAATGGATAGGAAACAAATTTTGGAAGAAGGATTATTGGAACTTTATCTGTTAGGGGAATTGACTCCAGGAGATGAGGCTAAGATTGTCGATGTCCTTAAGTCCGATGCCGACCTGCGGCGTATCTTCGGGGAACTTGAATCCGATTTCGAACATATGGCCCTAGAGAACGGAATGGAACCACCCAGCTCAGTTCGTGAAGCTTTGGAAAAGGAAGTATCATCACCGAAGGTACCGGTCAAGACACTTTCCTTACCTACCGAGGTCAAGGCCAAAGCTCCTTCCAAGATAAGATTTTTGGTTGCCGCCAGTCTTGCCGCACTGTTTGCCTTGAGTTCGCTATGGCTCTATAACAATTGGCAAACGGCCGATAAGAATGTACGCGCTTTGGAAGAGCGTTCGCTTGACATGGAAGAACGCTTGACTACGATTGAAAAGAACTATAACGATACCTCGAACAAACTTCAAAAAATCAACGACCCTAACATTGTGCCCTTACTTCTTGTCGGCAACGAAAAACTTCCTGAGGGAAGGGCAACGGCCTATGTAAACCATACGACCAAAGAAGTCTTTTTAAACACAAAAGGACTTCCGGCCGTGGAAAACGATAAAACCTATCAACTCTGGGCCGATGTGGATGGCGTCATGATCGATATGGGCATCGTACCAACAAATCAAGAACTGATCGCCATGCAATATATCGATAACGCCGAATCGCTAAATATCACTATTGAACCCGCAGGAGGTAGTGATCATCCTACCGTTGAAAATCTTGTTTCGAATGTTTACTTGTGACCATGGCGAAAATATCTCTCTTTCAAATCAACAGGAAGACTTAGTTCTCAAACGGGCTCGCCATACAAATCGAAGTCGGCCGCATCGGTAATCTTGATATTTGTAAATTCCCCTTGTTTTAAATAGTGTTTAGAGGCATCAATAAGCACCTCATTATCTACGTCAGGGGAATCGAATTCTGTACGACCCACAAAATAATTACCTTCTTTTCGGTCGATAACACAACGGAAGGTTTGACCGATTTTTTGCTGGTTCAATTCCCAAGAAATCTGGGACTGTATTTCCATAATCTCGTTGGCACGTTCTTGCTTGATTTCTTCAGGAACGTCATCCTCTAAATTATAAGCGTGGGTATTCTCTTCATGACTGTACGTAAAGCAGCCCAAACGCTCAAAACGCATTTCCTCGACCCATTTTTTAAGTGTCTGAAAATCCTCTTCGGTTTCGCCCGGATATCCCACGATCAAGGTCGTACGAATGGTCATTTCAGGAACCGCAGCTCTAAAGTCTTGTAGTAGTTTTGTGGTCTTTGCCTGCGTAGTTCCACGACGCATACTTTTTAAGATGGCATCTGAAATGTGCTGTAAGGGAATATCCAAATAATTACAAATCTTGGCCTCACGTTTCATAACATCAAGCACATCTAAAGGAAAACCCGTTGGGAAAGCATAATGCAAGCGAATCCATTCAATACCTTCAACTTTTACCAAAGCTTCAAGAAGTTCGGCTAGGTTTCGTTTTTTATAGAGGTCTAATCCATAATAGGTAAGGTCTTGTGCAATTAAAATCAATTCTTTGACGCCCTTCGCAGCCAATTTTTCGGACTCCGTAACTAGGTCTTCAATTTTTTTACTCCGGTGCTTACCCCGCATAATAGGGATTGCACAGAATGAACAGGGACGGTCACAACCTTCGGCAATCTTTAAATAGGCATAATTCTTTGGTGTAGTCGTTAATCGCTCTCCGATTAATTCATGTTTATAATCCGCACCAAGTGCCTTTAATAAATTTGGTAGTTCACTGGTACCGAAATACTCATCGACATTCGGAATTTCTTTCTGTAGATCAGGCTTGTAACGTTCGCTCAAACATCCTGTGACGAAGACTTTGTCCACTTCGCCGGCTTCCTTTTTCTGTACATATTCCAGAATGGTATTGACACTTTCTTCCTTTGCATTCGCAATAAATCCACAGGTATTGATGACCACGACATTGCCTTCCTCTTCGTGAACGACATCTTTATCGTTGGCACGCAACTGCCCCATAAGTACTTCGGAATCGTACACGTTTTTGGAGCAACCAAGAGTTACTACGTTGATCCTGTTCTTTTTAAGTGTTTTTGTACGCATAGCATTTTTCTGGGAGGCAAAAATACAACAAGCCTTTCTAATGACTCTATTTAAACAAGATTTCTTCTTTTTTTACGTTAAACTTTACATCCTTTTTAGAGTCCAATATCAAAACTCATCCTTATGAAAAAGCCATGGATATTCATCGCCCTAATCGTATTCGGATTTTTCTTCAGCTGTTCTTCGGATGACGCTATCGATACTATTCCGCAGGAAGAACAAGAACAGGAAGAAAACGAGACCGGACTTTATTTTCCACCTTTATCCGGCTCAACTTGGGAAACCAGCTCCATTACCGAGTTAGGTTGGAATACCGATGCAGAACAAGAACTTTATGATTTTTTAGAAGATAAAGGCACCAAGGCCTTTCTAATTTTAAAGGATGGAATAATCGCCGTGGAATGGTACGCCGAAGACCATAATCAAGATGCTCCTTGGTACTGGGCATCGGCGGGAAAAACCTTGACCAGTTTCACTACGGGCATCGCTCAGGCAGAAGGTTATTTATCCCTTTCGGATAAGACTTCAGATTATTTAGGCACCGGTTGGACGTCCACACCCTTAGAAAAAGAAAATCTCATTACCGTTTGGCATCAACTAACAATGACCTCGGGCATGGACGATACCGAAGGAGATTGTAAAACCCCAGCATGTCTGACCTACGTTGCCGATGCCGGAACACGTTGGTCGTATCATAATGCGCCTTACACGCTACTGCAAGATGTGGTCTCGAATGCGACCCAAGTGGATTTTGAAGCCTATTTTAACGAAAAACTTAAAACAAAAATCGGTATGACCGGGCAATGGCTTTCCACCAATGGCGACAATAATGTCTACTGGAGTACCGCACGCAGCATGGCTCGTTTCGGACTTTTAGCCCTAAATGAAGGTGTATGGGATGAAGAAGCTATTCTCGGCGATGCCGATTTTATCAACGGCATGAAAACCACTTCTCAAGAATTGAACCAATCGTACGGTTACCTATGGTGGCTTAACGGAAAGGAAAGTGCTATGTTACCTAATACTCAAATTGTGTTCGAAACCGAATTAATGCCCGCAGCACCCGACGACCTATTTGCAGGACTTGGCAAAAACGACCAAAAACTGTATGTCGTGCCCAGTCAAAATCTGGTTGTAGTTCGTATGGGGGAAGATACCGGTGAAGCCGCAGCAGGCCCTTCAGGATTCGACAACCAACTTTGGGAACAACTAAATGCTATAATCGACTAATCATAATCTTTCGGCATCACTCTAGCTTTTGTAGCCTTCTCAAAAGCAGCACCCATTCTGAGCAGCTCGGCCTCTGAAAACTGTTTTCCGACAAAGGTCAAACTTATGGGCTCTCCCGATTCTTTATATCCCATTGGTACAGTTAGTACCGGATATTTAGCAACCGCGGCATAACCAGCATGATAGTTATTTATGGATAGTACTGCATCTAGATTATGGTCATCCATAACTGTATTAAAGAAAGCTCGTCCGTTTTTTTCTAGGGTGGATTTGATTTTTTCCAATCCTTCCGCAGAAGTGCTATCTGCCAGTATTCCATCAAACCGCACTTGGCCGTACGGAATCCTAAGCAAGGAATCTTCAAGATTAAAGGCAACTGCATCGGCTACCGATGAAATTTTAACAGCATTCTTATCTTTTACTTGCGTTCTTATGTATTCAGGAAGGTCATTACGCATATCAATATTTAAAATGCTGAGAAAACCATCCATTTTAACTTCGGGAGGCGTAAATTCGATAATTTCCGCTCCCAAGCTTCTCATTTTTTCAATATTCGCTTTGTAGACGGAGTCACTTTCTAGTAACGATTTCATCGCTCCCAAACGCAGATTTTCAAATGGAGTAGGATGCAACCCTGCAGAAATAATTCCAGGAAAATGTTCTTCAATAGATTTTGAATCCAAGGTATCCTTCCCAGTCATGGCGTCTAATAGAATGGCATTGTCAACAACGTTTCGAGTCATTGGTCCTGGTGTATCCAAAGTACTTGAAATAGGAACGATTCCGGTTCTGCTCAAAAGACCGATAGTTGGTTTTAAACCCACTACCGAGTTTTGACCGCTTGGCGAAAGAATCGAACCTGAAGTTTCCGTTCCCACGGCAGCTACCGCATAATTGGCTGCCATGGAAGTACCGCTACCCGCACTTGAGCCACCGGTATCAAAAACACGACGTCCATAGGGATTTAAGGTCTGTCCCCCAACCGCACTTTGACCATTGGGACAATCGCACAAAAAATTCGCCCATTCGCTTAAGTTCACTTTACCAAGAATCAAGGCTCCGTTTTCTTTTAACTTTTTTACAATAAAAGCATCCTCAACTTCATTGCTTATCAAGGCAATAGCTCCGGCGGTAGTTTTCATACCTGAAGTATTGATGTTATCTTTTAATAAAATGGGCATTCCGTAAATGGGGTGGCGTACTTCAGGGGCAGTTCCTTTGGCGACCATTTCATCTAATTTCTGAGCTTGATCTACTACATTTTCGTTCAAAGCGATGATGGTATTTAGGGTAGTAGTGTTGTTCAGTTCATATTTGTAAATGCGATATAGGTAGAACAATACCAAGTTTTCGTAATTAAGTTTGCCTTCTTCAAGATGTTTGCGAAGGGTCAGCATGTTTTGTTCTAGAATCAAAGGTTTCAACGATTTATACTGCTCCTCGGGCATTTTTGAAACCTCCGTATACAAGGGCCTGAAAACATCATTTTTGTCCAATACCGGGGACTGGATACGCTTGTAGCGCATACGTTCTTTTTCGTGGTCTGCATTGACCGCCACTTCGGCGGAATCATTGTACGGTTCCCAAAGAACGATTTCGGCTTTGTCGGTTTGATTTTTTTCTTGACAGGAACATATAAACACAGTTACCAGTACCAAAAAAATCTTTTCATCTTCATTTTAGTTTGGTTTTCCACAGGATTATATTTTTTTGGTTCATGCGTACAAATTCGTCTTTTTCTTCTTTCTCAGCAAGTGCTAAGGATTTTTCGGCAGATTGTATGGCGGACTCATAATCTCCCAAAGTGGCTTCCACCTGCGATTTGACGCGATGAAAATAATAGGTGTCACCACCAAGTTCTATAGCTTTGTCAAGATAGCCCAAAGCAATTTCATAGTCATTGCCTTGCTCTTGTAAATAGCGTGCGGCTTCGTAATAGGTCTGTGCCGTCGGATTTTCCTCTAGTTGAAGTTCGATTTCCCGTCGCATTTTGCTATCGGTATCGACTTGAATGGGAATACTGATTTTCGTGTTCACCCATTGCCAAACCATGTTTATGGAGTTATGGGTTATCGAATTAAAGAAAATCAAAAAATTTTCTTGAAAGTCTTCAGAAGTTTCGGGTTTGACCTTAATTCGAAAAGCATCTTCTTCGGGATTGTATGCAGCACGCCCATCGCCCCAATGCGAAGTGTTTTTATGAAAAACGATTTCCCATTCCTCTTCTTCAGGAAAGGCATATAAGGCATAAGTGCCTTTGGGCAATACATTGCCTAAAATTTTCAATTCGTCAGTACAGCTAAATTTTGTGGATTCGTTAGCCCCGACCCTCCAAATTCGGCCATAGGGAACAAGTTCGCCAAAAACAGTTCGGCCACGGGTTGCCGGTCGGGAATATTCAATCATAATTCTTGAAAGTCCGACTTCTTGCTCCACTTTCGCAAACGAACTTGCTTTGGGGTGGGTTATTTGGGAGAAGGCAAATACTCCAAGAAATAAAAAAAGAAAGGTGATTTGTTTTTTCATAGGATGCCGACCAAATTACGTGGAAGGAAAAAAAATAAATATTAATTAGCTTTAGGGGACTGGACTAGGACTTTTCATAGGACATGTTGTTAGGTACTGGACTTTCCCCGCCAGTAAATTATTATTAAGCCCAAAATTATGAAAGGAATGCTTAAAATCTGACCCATATTCAAAGCCATCGAATCTTCAAATCCGACTTGGTTTTCTTTGAAGAATTCGACGACGAATCGTGCAGTAAAAAGTAAAATCAACAGTGTTCCGATTAAAATTCCGTTTTTGTTTTCTACTTTTTTCAATCTATAAATCAATACCAAAACCCCAAAAATCAGAAAATAGGAAAGAGCCTCATAAATTTGTGTAGGATGTCTTGGAATTAGGTCGTCTCTCTCGAAGACAAATCCCCAATTTCCGTTAGTAGGTTTTCCATAAATCTCGGAATTCATTAAGTTTCCAATGCGTATGAATGTTGCAGTAACAGCCCCTCCGATTGCAACTCTGTCAAGCACCCATAAAAAATTGGTGTTGGTTTTTCTTGAGTAAAGAACTATTCCAATTATTGCTCCAAATACTCCACCGTGGCTTGCAAGTCCTTGAAATCCTATAAATTCGAACGATTCCCCGACTTTTTTAATAGGTAGGATTATTTCAAGTGGATTGTGAAGGTAATATTGAGGTTCATAGAAAAAACAATGTCCAAGTCTCATGCCTAAAAATGCTCCGATTAGAATGTACATAGCCAACTGGTCAAGATGTTCCACGGGGATTTTTTCTTTTTGATAAATCTTCTTTACTATAAAGTAGCCTAAACCAATTCCCAAGACCCAAAAAAGGCTGTAGTATCTTATTGGAAACGTGTCCAGAATCGTGAAAATTTCTGGGTCAACGTTCCAATATATAATTCCGTCTTTCATTTCTATTTGGTTGAGCTTGCTATAGTACTGAGCTTGTGGGTAACTTGTTTATATACGCATGTTCTATACTCTTATCCCACTGTTGAGGTCGGCTATGTGCAGGTTTTCTTTTTAATTACATCTTAAAAAAAGAATCAACAAACTCAAATTTGTTAAAGACCTGTAGGTCTTCAATGCCCTCGCCCACCCCGATATACTTTACGGGTATCTGAAATTGGTCGGAGATACCAATGACGACTCCGCCTTTGGCGGTTCCATCGAGTTTTGTGACCGCAAGCGAAGTAACTTCAGTAGCTTTAGTAAACTGTTTGGCCTGTTCAAAGGCATTCTGTCCGGTTGAGCCATCGAGTACCAATAAGACTTCATGCGGCGTGTCATCGACTACTTTTTGCATGACCCGTTTTACTTTGGTCAATTCGTTCATCAGATTTACTTTGTTATGCAAACGACCTGCCGTATCGATAATAACGACATCGGCATTTTGGGAAACCGCCGAACTTAACGTATCGAAAGCTACCGATGCAGGGTCGCTTCCCATTTTTTGCTTCACAAGGGGTACACCGACCCGGTCGGCCCAAACCTGTAATTGATCAATCGCAGCGGCCCGAAAGGTATCGGCAGCGCCAAGCACCACGTTTAGCCCTTGGTTTTTGAATTGATGTGCCAATTTTCCGATAGTAGTGGTTTTTCCGACTCCGTTTACGCCGACCACCATAATGACATAGGGTCTTTTATCGGCAGGCACTATGAATTCCGTTTCACTGCCAGAGTTTGTTTCCGAGAGCAGTCCGGCGATTTCTTCACGAAGGATTCCATTCAGCTCGTCCGTGCCCATATATTTATCCTTGGCGACCCGAGCTTCGATACGCTCAATGATCTTAAGCGTGGTATCGACACCAACATCAGAAGTGACCAACACTTCCTCAAGATTATCGAGCACATCGTCATCGACCTTTGACTTTCCGGCGACGGCCTTACTTAATTTGGAAAAGAATGTCGTTTTGGTCTTTTCGAGACCTTTATCAAGTGTTTCCTTTTTCTTTGAGGAAAATATGTTCTTGAATAAACTCATTTGTTCTACTAGGTTAGGTAACCAAAGATAAGGAATGGTGGGTAAAACCTTTTAATAGATAACGCTTTTCTGTTCGACCAACCTCGCGTATGAACACCCCCCTTAGCCCCCCTCAAGGGGGGAATAATTTCGAATGAAAAAAGCTCCTTTCAGTAGAAAGGAGCTTTAATATTTTTGAAAAGAGTAAAATTACTTCTTTGCCATCCATTCGTTCACCATTTCTGGTGGCATGACCGATTCTACAAAGACATAAGCACCTGATTTAGGAGACTTTACCATCTTAATGGCCTTTGTCAATCGTTTTGAACTTGTCTGTAAACTTGCTACCGTCTTCTTTGCCATGATATATTATTTTATCTCTTTATGGACTGTCATTCGTTTCAAGATCGGATTGAATTTTTTTATCTCCATCCGTTCTGGGGTGTTCTTTTTGTTCTTGGTCGTAATATACCGAGAAGTTCCGGGCTTGCCAGAGTCTTTGTGCTCCGTGCACTCCAATATTACCTGAATTCTATTGCCTTTCTTTGCCATCGTTACTTAATTTTCAGACTATTTGTTCAATAATCCTTGTGCCTTTGCCTCTTTTAAGACTGCGGAAATACCTCTTTTGTTGATGATCTTCAACGCCTTTGCGGAAACTTTCAAGGTTACCCAACGGTCTTCCTCAGGAATATAGAAACGTTTCTTGGAAAGATTAACGTTAAATCTTCTTTTCGTCTTGTTGATGGAAAACGAAACGTTGTTTCCGAACATCGCCCTTTTTCCCGTAATCTCACAAACTTTTGACATAGCGCCGATTTTTTAACAGGATGCAAATTTATATCATTTTTACGGGACGGACAAAATTCTTATCTAGAATTTTAAAATTTCTTTTTGCAGTAGCTCAAAGGCCTTATTTACTGACTTTTGCACGATTCTGGTTCTATTGTTTCCCATGTTGAATTTTTCAGCAAAAACACCGTTCGGAGAAGCTATGGCTATGAACACCGTACCGATTTCAGCATCGGAATCTCCTTTTGAAGGTCCTGAGTTTCCCGTTGTGGCGACGGCGAAATCTGTTTTGAGCAGTTGTCTCACATTTTCGGCCATTTCTTTGGCGACCTGAGCACTCACTACGGAATGCTTGGCAACTATCTCTTTGGAAACCTTCAATATCTCTATTTTCGTTTCGGTAGCATAACTGACAACACTCCCCTTAAAATAGGCCGATGCGCCTGGAAGGGCGGTAATCCGCTCGGCAATCTTTCCTCCCGTAAAACTCTCTGCAGTTGCCAAGGTCATCTTTTTCGAAACGAATAATTGGGCGACTACTTCTTCTATAGTCTGGTCATCTTCGATCCCATAGATCAAATCGCCTATCAGTGGATATAATTTTTGGGACTCGGCCTCCATCTCCTTTTCCAATACTTCCTTATCGAAACCCTTTGCACTCATTCGCAAACGTACTTTTCCCAAATTCGGCAAATAGGCCAATTTGATAAAGGGGGAAGGTTATCTTCCCAATCTTCGATTCGTGCCGCAATGGCACTCTCACCTAAGCCATAGGTCACCAAAGTCTTGTGAATGATAAAGGGCCGTTCAAAACGCTCTATGATTTTGGGAATCACGCTATCGGTCAAAAGATGTTTCATTTCAAAGGGAACACCGGGCAAGGAAACAAAAACGGTTCCGTCTTCTTCGATCCACATACCCGGTGCGGTACCGTTGGGGTTATGAAGTACCGTTGCCTTTGAAGGCACCATCGCTTGTTTACGGTTAATATCGGAGATCGGGGTACCCGAAATATGTTTTCTAAAGAGCTCCTCGACATGATGGAGCACATTTTTATCCTCCACGAGAACATCCCCAAAAAATTCACAAAAGGTATGTTTGGTAACATCGTCTTTGGTTGGCCCTAGACCGCCGGTAACAATGACAACCTGTACCCTAGATTTAGCATCTTTTAAGGCCTGCAAAATATGCTCGCGGTCATCTTGTACCGAAGTAATCTGATATACCGAAATACCTATTTTATTGAATTCTTTACCAATAAAAGCAGAATTGGTATCGACAATCTGACCTATAAGGATTTCATCGCCAATGGTGATGATTTCTGCAAGCATTATGCGGGAAAGTCTTTTTTTAGCTCAGAAACTACTTGCTGGATATCTGTCTTGAGTACGGGAAAAACCTTTTCTATTTCTGACATATTGGCCGCATTCTTTCCTAAAGTCTCTATTTGCAGGGCGGCTTCCCGGGTCTGTTCCATACCCAATAAATCTACATTGGGCTTGATTTTATGGGCCAATTGATAGACTTTTTCATGATTGCCTTCCGCAAGGGCGATTTCTAAGTCGGATAGGTCTTGTGGCACCTCTTCCAAAAAAACCGAAATGACCGAATTGATGAAATCTTCATCGCCCTCCGCCATCTCATTGATTTTATCAAGATTATAGATCATTACTTTACCTTTAAAGAGAAGAGCTCTTGCCCTTCCAAAACGCCCGCAAGATAGTCATTTGTTGCTACTCTACCAACACCGGCCGGAGTGCCGGTAAAAATAATATCACCTTTTTTTAACATAAAAAATCGAGATACATAAGATATCAATTCATCTATCTTCCAGAGCATTAACCCTGTATTTCCTTTTTGCACTTCTTCTCCATTCTTAAACAACGAAAATTTCAAATTGTTTACATCTGGAAAATCGGACTTCGGAAGCCATTTTCCAATGACGGCGGCCCCATCGAAACCTTTGGCCTTTTCCCACGGGAGTCCTTTTTCCTTTAGTTGTGATTGCAAGTCTCTGGCAGTGAAGTCGATACCCAGCCCGACTTCATCGTAATACGTATGTGCAAAACGTTCATCAATATGTTTGCCGACCTTTTTGATTTTTACCAATACCTCGACTTCGTGATGCACGTCATTCGTAAAATCGGGAATATAAAAATCTTGATCTTTTGGCAAAATTGCGGAATCGGGTTTTATAAAAACTACGGGGTCCGTTGGTCTTTCGTTGGCCAGTTCTTTGATATGATCCGTATAATTACGGCCGATACAGATGAGTTTCATTGTATTGATGTTTGGTGCTCGATGCACGGTGTTTGGATTGTCTGAATTAGGATTTTTAGGATTATTTGATTTTAGGATTATTTGGATATGGAAATTGTAAGAAACTTTTTCTTTCGTTGTCGATTGAAGTACTCAAATAACTAATTACCTTTTATGTTCACTCCAACTGCTTACTGCTTACTGCTTACCGCCAACTAACTCAACTTATTATTCAGTCTACTAAGTTTAATCTGCGTCAATACTTTTTTTGTGTACAATGGAAAGTCGGCATTTAAAATCCATCCGAAATAACCGGGTTCATTGTCGAGAACATCCAACACCTTTTTTCCCTTGTGCTTTCCGAAAGCAAAAATTTCCTCTCCATCGTCATCGTATCCTAGAAAGCCTGCAAAATCGGCAAATTGGCGATGGGTCGAAAACTCCGCTAATTTCTTGATATTGTTTTCAAGATCGGGATATCTATCAAGCTGCGACAGTAAAACTTCATAGGTAGCCAGGGTATCGGCTTCTGCGCTATGGGCGTCTTCCAAATCTTTATCACAATAAAACTTGTAGGCGGCACCCAACGTGCGTTTTTCCATTTTGTGGAATATGGTCTGCACATCGACCGACACGGTATTCTTCATATCGAAATCGATATCGGCACGTAACATTTCCTCCGCCAACAGCGGAATATCAAAACGGTCTGAATTAAAACCTCCTAGATCACTATCCTTGATCATACCGTAAATCTCTTTTGAAAGCTCTTTAAAAGTAGGTTCGTTAGCTACTTTTTCATTGGAAATGCCGTGAATAGCGATTGAATCAGCAGGAATCTCCATCTCAGGATTCACGAGCCAAGTCTTGCTCTCCTTATTACCATTAGGATGAATTTTCAAAATGGATATTTCCACAATTCTGTCTTTGGCCACATTGGTGCCCGTGGTCTCGAGATCAAAGAAACAAATAGGTCGGGTAAGTTTTAGTTCCATGGGGTAGGTTTAAGCGTACAAAGATAGCCTTTCGCAGAAGGAAAGAAAATGAAAGGAAAATTTTTATTGACAGAAATTCCTATTTTAACACCTTGTAGCTGGTATGATACAGAAGGGCATGAATATTGAAATCCGAATTTCCAGCACTATTCTTGAGACGCTTCACAAACTCCTTGTACAACATTGGACTATCATGTTCTTGTTTTAGAAAATCAAAAACTTCCTTCAAGGACAAGAGAATATGTGCCAGATCGGAAGGATTGATCACGATGCGAGTTTCTTCCCTGCGCTTACCGACCAAGCGAATACCTTCTGTCATTAATCCCGAAAAATCGGCTTCGTGGTCATAATCGTTTTCCGCACCGCTGACAAAATTAAGATTCGTTAGAATTTCTTGAACTTGAAGGTCAAAATCGTAGACAATAATAGTAGCTTCCTTTTTACCGACCCGGATCAGTTCATTCAGCAAGGTCTGTGATTTGGCATAATGCAAGGATCCAGCAAGTGTAATGACATCAAAAACGGAATCTTTGGATTCAATACCATCGTTGACATAATCCATGTAGGTAACTTTCGGACATCTAATAGCTTTTTGCCGCATAGCACTACTTGGCTCGATGCCGATAACCGTATTGCAAAAATGACTGAGGGCAATTGATGAATGGCCCGTACCTGAGCCGACATCGAGTCCGAGGTCGTATTTTTTAGCCTTTTCCAAACACTTTTCCAAAATCGGAATATGAAGAGGAGGTCTGTATTTAAGATAATGATGGGCAGTTACGTCATTATATTCATCAATCATAACTCAAATCATTCGGGTCAGGATTTATTAAATCAGGTTTGGGAGTAACTTTAAATCGCGCAGCTTTCAAGTTAGAAAATCCGTTAAGATAGGCCTTACAGACCCGATGCATACCATCCATGACCGAACCATCGGCCGCCAAAATAATGGGGTAGTCTAAGTCACACTCAAGTACCAATTGCATATGGTCCGTAATCCACTTGCAAGTAGGCACATCGGTATCGTCCTGATACCAATAATTCTCGAACAACGCGCCTATTCCTGAAATTGGAATTTCAAGAACAGGAAGGTGCTTTGACCGCTGCGCCAATTTGTGAACGTCCCAGACAAGCCATCCGTCAGTAGACTTTTTATGATGATATTGTTTTCTCATTTCCCTCGAATCGAACACGCTATGGTGAAGCTTTAAAAGTAGTAAATAATAGAATTGAACGGAGGTATTGGTTTCCGTCGGCGTTTTTTATCTTCGTAGGATGAGACCTTTAGTCAAATACTTTTTGCCCATATTTTTTCTATGTTGTCAGGGGAAGCCTGAGAATCAACCACATCATATCTATACCTCTATCGCCTCTGATTCAGCATTATATTATTACAATCTGGGCTGGAAGCAAATCATGGATGATGGAAATTATGGTCCCGCTGAAGTATCCTATCGCAAGGTTTTGAAACACGATCCCGATTTTCTCATCGGAAAAAGTGTATTGGGCCGTTTAACCCTTGATCTTGAAGAACGCCTTAAAATTTTTAAGGAAGTTGAAGAAGGAAAAGATAAAGTCACTGGAGACGAACGACTCGTTCTTGATGTGTACCACGCCTTGGTCGAATTTACCAATGCAAGGGAACAAAAATCATCGAATGCCGCATCGTTACGTGAAAGGGTTTTTAAACTAGCCGAAAACAATTTGAGGGCCATTGTGCACAAATATCCCAAAGAGGTATACATGAAAGCGGAATATATCGAATTTCTTCACGCCGTTCACGGACCCGAAATCGCTTTGGATTCTTTGATCATACTGACTTCACCCGCTCAAAAAGAGAATCCGTTTTTATTGGGATATTCGGCCAGTATGAACGCGGAGGTCGGAAATTTTGAATTGGCATTACAACAAGCGAAGCGACTACAGGAGGTTATTGGTGATAGCGCGATACCGAAATCGTATGCTGTTTTAGCGGATGTTTATTTTCAAATGGACAGTCTAGAACTGGCAAAAATCAATGCGGATAGAGCGAACATGTTGGACCCAAGAAACTTGGATGCCTCAAGGCTTAAATCGAAGATAGATGCGCTTCTCAAGGAATAAAAAGAACAAAAGCCGTGTATTGATGATATTGTTAAATGCCGAACCAAAGGTATAGCTCAGACCCACGCAAAAACTTATTCGAAATCTGTTGCTATCTGCTTTTGTTGTAGTAATACATCTTCGATGGAAGCATCGCCTGCGGGAAGATTGATTTGATCCCGAATAATTTCGAAATCCCCGGAAAAACGGACCGCAAGTCCTTTAAATAAACGAAGTGACAGACTGCTAAACAATTGAATTCGGTTCTTTTTGAAATCGTTCAAGAAGGTAGAGCCTCGCAATCGCGAGTAAAAATTGCCCCAAGGTTGGCGATAACGCACCTGTACATCGAGGGAATGGTTAAAAATACCTTCTTGCAACTGGCCAAAAATGGTCGGGTCGATATAATCATTATGAAAATATCCGATTTTATAAGCGAACACGATTTCCCTTCGCAGTACCTCATTATACGAGAAAATATTGTATTCGATGGCGGGTGAAAAATAATACCGAAAATCAAGATTCGTAAAAGTATCGTGTCTGGCACCGGCGAAAATACCCGTTGACCAATGATCGGAAAGACTCCTGACAATACTACCGTCTCCTGAATACCGAAAACGTTCACTGGTAAAGGTATCCTCGTTTTGAACAAATTCGCTATTGGCCTGATTCAATTGAAGGTCGGTACGTATTCGCCATTTTTCTGTGACCCGGTCGCTTTCAAAGCCCACTTCGTAGGCAAACTCTTTTCGGCTTGATTCCCTGTCAAGTTCCATTTCACCGTATACTTCAAATATCCAATTGTTCCAGGGATCTTTGAAATCGATATCCTGAATATCACCCATACCTTTGTCATCAATCGTATATGTAATATTTTCTGCCATATCGGACTCCAACTCGTATCTCAAAAGTCCGGACCTCACTTTCTTCAAAAGTCCTTTTCGAACTTCATCTTGGGTCATATTGGCATTGGTATCGTATGAAAGTTTTTGAACAATGTCATCATAATCTCCGGTTCCCTCGAATTCCAGTTTATACGTTCGACCACTACTACCGTTGGCAATATCGTATATAAAGAGTTTTACGTTGGCTTGGGCTTGGTCACGCACATGACTCACGTAATTTTTTTCTTGACGCAAGTAACTCTTTTCACAATTGCAGTCCGTAAATAATTTAATAGGGTCTTTGTTTTCTTCATCATGTTGGGAGGAAACTAATCTGGGAAACAGTAAAAGGAAAAAAATAAAAGGATACGCTGCGAGTTGAAAGAAGAACTTCATGTATGGTGATTCGTAATCTTGGTTTGGAAGCGTAAAGATAAGATTTGCAAAAAAGGCTCGATGTTAGCGTAATGTTAATAGCGAATCTGATGATAGGTTACAGAAAATTTACCAATTTGCAAAAAATGGGCGACTAATTGAGAAAGATTGGAAGGTTCTAAATTTAGATTTCACGGTTCACGTCCCAAGCTTCAAGATAATCCGCTACGGACTTCGCGAACATACTGCCCAAAGCACCGTTAACGACACGATGATCATAGCTGTGGGAAATATACATCTTACTTCGAATTCCTATAAAATCACCTTCGGAAGTTTCGATAACCGATGGAATCTTGCGTATAGCGCCCAATGCCAAAATACCTACTTGGGGCTGGTTGATGATGGGCGTACCAAAAACACTACCAAAAGTACCTACGTTGGTCACGGTATAGGTACCATCTTGTACTTCGTCGGGCTTTAGTTGATTGTTCCGCGCCCGATTCGCCAAATCATTTACGACTTGGGCCATCCCGACAAGATTCAATCGATCGGCGTTTTTGATTACGGGTACAATTAGATTTCCATCAGGTAGGGCGGCCGCCATGCCAATATTGATGTTCTTCTTTTTAATGACCTTGTCACCATCGACCGAAATATTCATCATTGGATAGTTTTTCAGGGCCTTGGCTACGGCCTCCATGAAAATCGGGGTAAAGGTCAATTTTTCACCTTCACGCTTTTCAAAAGCGTCTTTCATTTTATTTCGCCAATTGACCACATTGGTCACATCGACTTCGATAAAACTTTGAACATGAGCCGAGGTCGATACACTATCGACCATGTGTTTGGCGATCAACTTGCCCATTCGGGTCATTTCGATGACCTCATCGGCCCCAGAAGTAGTTATTGGAGCTTGGGCAATTGTACTCGCCGGTTCTATAACAGGTTCACTTACAATAGGAGGTTGTTTCTCTTGGCCGGTATTTCGCGCTGCTCCAGCTGAAGATTTCCTATTGGCAACATACTCTAAAATATCGTTTTTGGTCACCCTACCCTCTTTGCCAGTTCCTTTGATGGTATCGAGTTCGGCAATGGAGATATTTTCTTCTTTGGCTATATTTTTAACCAATGGGGAGTAAAATCGGTCAGAACTTGATGAGTCCAGAACCGGTGTACTTACGGTCTCTTTGGCAATAGCAATAGTTTCTTCGACGGCTTCTACAGTTTCCTTTGAAACTTCCGGATCTACTACTTCTTTTTTCTCTACTTCGGTGTCAACGGCAACGCCATTCAATTCGATCACCGCCACCGTTTGGCCTACCTTAATAATATCGTCTACGTCAAAAAGCTTTTCGACCAGCACCCCTTCCACCTCGCTCGGTACTTCAGAATCTACCTTGTCGGTGGCTATCTCGAAAACCGCCTCATCCAACTCAATGGTGTCGCCAACTTCCTTTAACCAAGAGGTCAAGGTAGCCTCTGCAACGCTCTCCCCCATTCTCGGCAATTTTAATTCAAACTTTGACATATTGATATTTTGTAGCTACTTTTCTCCTTATTTTTTGCAAAAATAATAAAAAAACATCCTTAAAATTAAATTTAACGCAACGTTAATTCATCTTCAAAGAACCTTCAAAAGGAATGCGATTCAAAATGCTTCTACCTAACGTAACCTCATCGGCATACTCCAATTCGTCACCCACAGCAATACCACGCGCAATGGTCGAAGTGCTTATATCTAGACCTTCCAATTGTTTGTAAATATAGAAATTGGTGGTGTCGCCCTCCATTGTGGAACTTAACGCAAAAATCAACTCTTTTATTACGCCCTTTTTGGCTTTAGTTATCAAAGATGAGATCGTAAGGTCTTGAGGTCCAATACCCTCCATTGGGGATATTTTTCCTCCGAGAACATGATATAATCCACGGTACTGCCCTGTGTTCTCTATGGCCATGACATCTCGAATATCTTCGACCACACAGACCAAGGTTTCGTCCCGTTTTGGACTGGCACAAATTTCGCACAGTTCAACATCGGAAATGTTATGGCAGTTTTTACAAAACATCACCGAATTGCGGAGATTTTGCAAGGCATTCGACAAATGGGCCGTACGTTCATTGGGTTGTTTTAGTAAATGCAGAACGAGACGCAACGCGGTACGTTTTCCGATTCCCGGTAGCTGCGACATTTCGTAGACCGCATTTTCCAATAATTTCGAAGAAAAATCCATAGGGACAAATTTACGATTTTAGATTTACGATTCTAGATTTTGTACTTTGCATTTCAAATAGCCTTACAATGACTCCGACCAACATTCTGCTGCTTATCGGCGGGTATTTTCTACTGCTCATATTGATTTCCTATTTTACAGGAAAGAACGACTCTAACGAAGATTTTTTTAAAGCGGGAAAATCCTCGCCTTGGTATTTGGTCGCCTTTGGTATGGTCGGCGCATCACTTTCTGGGGTTACTTTTATTTCGGTACCCGGCTGGGTGGAAGCCTCTCAGTTTAGCTATATGCAGGTCGTATTCGGCTATTTTCTGGGGTATATGGTTACGGCCTATGTATTACTTCCTATCTATTACAAACAAAATGTGACCTCCATATACGAATATTTGGACGACCGTTTCGGCTTTGTGAGTTATAAGGTCGGTGCCATTTCTTTTTTCGTATCGAGGGTACTCGGGGCCGCTTTTCGCCTCTTTTTGGTCGCCATTGTGCTGCAACAATTCGTATTCGATGCATGGAACGTACCTTTTGAGGTTACCGTAACACTTTCCATTCTTTTGATATGGATATATACTTTTAAAGGAGGAATAAAAACCATCGTCTGGACCGACACCCTACAGACCTTGTTCATGCTGCTATCCGTAGTACTCTCCATCCATTTTATACTGGAACAACTGGATTGGAGTTTTTCCGATTTCTTGAGTTCAGCAGAATTCGGCAACTACAGCAAGACCATTTTTGTCGATGATTTTATGGATAGCAAGCATCTTATCAAATCATTTTTAGGTGGTATGTTCGTCACCATTTGCATGACGGGCCTGGATCAAGATATGATGCAAAAAAACCTGACATGCAAAACCTTAAAAGATGCACAAAAGAATATGGTCAGCTTTAGTGTGGTGCTGGTCATCGTGACGTTCGTATTCATGTTGTTGGGGGCACTCTTGTTCATTTACTCGAACAAAAATCAAATTGAACTCCCCTTAATGGACGGAAATCCAAAGTCAGACCTTCTCTTTCCTGAGATTGCCTTAAATAGTGGACTTGGTATTACCGTGGCCATTACGTTCATGTTAGGGCTTATTGCCGCGGCTTACAGTAGTGCTGATAGCGCATTGACCTCATTGACTACCTCTTTCTGCGTCGATTTTTTGGGCATCGCGAAAAAACCGGAAACCAGCCGTAAAAGAATAAGAAAGGCTACTCATGTAGGTATGAGTGTCTTGCTGATTATCGTTGTCATCGCCTTCAAACATATTTTGGATACCAATGTAATAGATGGCCTTCTAAAAGTTGCGGGTTATACGTATGGGCCTTTGTTAGGTCTTTTTTCTTTCGGTATTTTCACAAAATATCAAGTTAAGGACAAATATGTCTGGATCGTAGCATTGACCTCGGTAGTGATTTGTTACGTCTTTGGTAAAATTCCACCGGCCAATCTTGGAGGTTATGTTTTGGGCTATGAGTTATTACCCTTGAACGGACTATTGACCTTCATCGGATTATGGTTGATCCGAAGAAAATAATATGCCCCTAATGAATCAATCGATAAACGGATTGAAATCTTCGACGTTCGTTTTCAAGGAAAATGTTAAAGTTTTAGCCCAAAAATATCGCAAACGATTTCGCTCGAATTTAATATTGGTTTGTAGACAATAAAACCAAAGTACAAGCTACCGCTACGGCAATGCCCTTATCTTCTAGTATTTTGTAGAATTCCGTATTTTCAGTTCCCGGATTAAAGATGACTCTTTTGGGGTTGATTTTAAGAATTTCACCGTAATAATCAGGCTGACGTGCCGGACCGATGTACAAAGTTATCGTATGAATATTTTGAAAATCGTCGAAATTGGACTTTATTTGCACTCCCCTGATTTTACCTTCTTTAAGACCGAATGCTTCAGTTTTAATGTTATGGTCCACGAGGCGATTCACTGCCAAATTACTATAACGATAAGGTTTTAAGGAAGCTCCGAAAACGAGGGTTTTTTGCATATGTTAAAGTTGCATTTAAAGTGTAACTTTTTTAAGATAAAGCCGTCTTTACACAACACGGTGTTTATTAAGTTAGAAACAAAATTATCGTTGATAACGCTATATGTTTATAGTTAATGGTTAGTGTTTAGTATAGCCTATCAGCGAAAGAAACCCCGGCAGCAATGTCGGGGTTTTGTGTTTTTACCACCTGATGATTACGCTGCCCCAAGTGAAGCCACTACCAAAGGCGGCCAGCACTACCAAATCTCCTGATTTTATTTTACCTTCTTCCCAAGCCTCGGTCAATGCAATAGGGATAGAAGCGGCGGTAGTATTGCCATATTTCATAATATTGTTGAAGACTTGATCGTTTCCTAGACCGAATTTCTTTTGAATGAACTGTGATATTCTTAAATTGGCTTGATGCGGAACGAGCATGTCGATATCCGTTGGTTTAAGATTGTTTTTGTTCAAGCCCTCCATAATGACTTCGCTAAACCGTACGACCGCATTCTTAAAAACGAATTGCCCGTTCATCACTGGGTAGTACGATTCGTCTTCCGGATTGTTATCGGAAACAATATCGTTTACCCAACGCCCTCCCATTCCGGGTGCCAAAAGTGCCAGTTCTTCAGCATGTTGACCTTCAGAATGTAGATGGGTCGAAAGAATTCCTTTTGCAGGATCTTCTTCGCGGCTCAATATCGCCGCACCAGCACCATCACCAAATATTACAGATACCCCACGACCTCTCGTGGTCATATCCAATCCCTTGGAATGGATTTCAGAACCGATAACCAATACATTCTTGTACATCCCGCTTTTTATGTACTGATCGGCGATGGAAACTGCATAGACAAACCCTGAGCACTGGTTGCGCACATCAAGGGCGCCTACGGTTTTAATACCCAGATCGCGTTGTACCAAAACACCAGGGCCAGGAAAATAATAATCAGGACTCAAGGTCGCAAAAACGATAAAATCGATATCATTCTTATCGATACCCGCTCTCTCTATGGCAATTTTTGCGGCTTTTACGCCCATACTCGTAGTCGTCTCTTCGCCATTCTTGGCGACGTGCCTACGCTCCTTTATTCCTGTACGTTCTTGGATCCATGCGTCATTGGTATCCATCAATTTTGATAAATCGTCATTGGTGACTACGTTATCGGGAACGAAAAATCCCAAACCGGTAATTTTCGAGTTGTACATTTTAATTTGTTTTACGATTCTAAAGTAGTGAGCTTTTCCATCCCATTCAAGAAATTTGAAATCGATGATGCGAACATTAAAGTTACAAATAAACGGCGAATTAAATTAGTGTTGATACAGGGCACCAATTTATGTGAGCCTGATTTGCAAAGTGTTGAGATACTGATTAAATAGCAATGGAAATGAGCCCCTTGCATAATTTTTATGTAAATTGAAAAACTTTGAAAATGCTTTTTTTCCAACAAGAACACACTAAATATATTACAATGAAAAAACTACTTTCTATAGCTGTCATCCTCTTTGTTTTCTTAGGATATTCACAAGAAAATCTGACCTATCAAAAACCTCCGAAGGCCATTTTAGATTTGGTGGACGCCCCGTTGGCACCTACGGTATTGATCAACGACAGCGGTGATCATATGGTCATGCTCTACCGGAATTATTACAAATCGATCGCAGAACTTTCGGAAACCGAACTTCGATTGGCGGGGCTGCGCATAAACCCAAAGACCAATATTGGAAGTCGCACGAACTACTACAATAATATCAAGATAAAATCTCCAAAAGCAAAGGAAGGCACTCAGGTTACGGGGATGCCAGAAAATCCGAGATTGGCCAATTTTAAATGGTCGCCCGACCAATCAAAAATCGCAATGACACAAACCATCGAAAACGGCGTTGAGATTTGGGTACTAGACCTCAACAAAGCTTCGGTAAGCAAAATTACCGACGAGGGCGTAAATGCCAATATGGGCGATGTAGTCAATTGGTTCAAAGATGGCCAAAGTCTTCTCGTGAAAATGCTGCCAAAGGATAGAAAATCATTGATAAATGCTTCGGAATCTATACCTGCGGGACCTACAATCTCTTCGAACGATGGTAAAAAGGCGCAAAACAGAACGTATCAAGATCTATTAAAAAACCCGAACGACGAATTTAATTTTGAACAATTGGCCCGCTCGGAACTTCATAAAGTAAATCTTGACGGGACTAAATCCTTATGGATGACGGCGGATATGTACTCCTCGATAAGTTTTTCCCCAGATGGCCAATATGCCATGGTAGTTTCGGTCAATGGACCATTTTCTTATCTCGTACCCTACTATAGATTCCCATCGAAAACCACCATCTATTCAAAAGATGGTACGTTGGTTTCAGAACTATTGGAAGTACCTTTAATAGAAGACCTGCCCAAAGGTTTTATGGCCGTTCGTATGGGAATGCGAGATGTGAGCTGGCGCAATGATAAACCCTCAAGCCTTGTATATGCACAAGCGTTGGACGGTGGCGATCCAGAGAACGAAGTTGAATTCAGGGATGAAGTTTTTGAAATCGAGGCTCCGTTCAAGAGCAGCGGTAAAAGTCTATTGAAACTTGTCAATAGATATAATGACATCGAATGGGCAACTGAAAATACTGCCGTTGCCTATGATTATTGGTGGAATACCAGAAATACGAAGACCTACCTTTTTAATCCTTCCGATAATACGGTAAAACCTGAATTGATTTCCGATAGAAACTATCAGGATGTATATAGTGACCCCGGAGATTTTGCCACAGAACTTAATCAATATGGGCAGTCGATAATCGCATTGGACGGTAGTGGCAGTGCCTATTTGCTGGGTGACGGTTTTACCGAAGCCGGACAATTTCCCTTTGTGGACAAATTAAATCTCAAAACTCAGAAAAAAACAAGATTATACACTTCAAAACTTGAAGGAAAAAAGGAAAGTCTCATGGAGTATGACCCCAAGAAAGATGAGCTTTTAGTACGGATCGAATCGCCCAC
The DNA here is from genome assembly GCF_027474825.1 of Maribacter halichondriae. Classification (GTDB taxonomy): domain Bacteria; phylum Bacteroidota; class Bacteroidia; order Flavobacteriales; family Flavobacteriaceae; genus Meishania; species Meishania halichondriae. The sequence continues at coordinate 579,434 of NZ_CP107030.1, forward strand.
GGAATATCCTAACTATTATTACAAAAGCTTGAAAAAACGAAAAGGGCCCGAACAACTTACCAACTTCGAGAATCCTTTCAAGAGTATACAAGATGTTCATAAAGAAGTGATTACCTATAAAAGGGAAGATGGCCTAGAGCTTACTGGTACGCTTTACCTACCCGTTGGATACGACAAAGATAGTAAGGATAAAAAGCCCATGATCTTATGGGCATACCCTCGCGAATTCAAGGATAAGAACAGTGCATCGCAGAACACCCAAAACCCTAATGAATTCACATATCCTTTTTGGGGTTCCCCGATTTATTGGGTAACCCAAGGGTATGTTGTTTTGGACGATGCCGCTTTTCCTATTATCGGTGAGAAAGATGAACAGCCCAACAATACATTTAGAACTCAATTGGTAGCCAATGCCAAAGCAGCCATTGATGCCGTTGATGAAATGGGTTACATCGACCGAAAAAAGGTAGCCGTAGGCGGTCATAGTTATGGAGCCTTCATGGTGGCCAATCTGTTATCGCATTCGAATCTTTTCGCGGCGGGTATCGCCAGAAGCGGGGCCTACAATAGAACCTTGACTCCATTCGGATTCCAAAGTGAAGAACGCAATTATTGGGAGGCACCTGAAGTGTATTACACCATGTCGCCATTCATGCACGCCGATAAAATGAAAACGCCTTTGCTGCTGGTTCATGGTGAGGCGGATAACAATTCGGGCACCTACCCGATGCAAAGTGAACGTTATTTCAATGCATTAAAAGGCTTGGGAGCAACCGTTAGATTGGTCATGTTACCGAAAGAAAGTCACGGTTACCGGGCAAAAGAAAGTATTCTGCACCTGCTGTGGGAGCAAGATCAGTGGTTGGATAAATATGTGAAACAAGAAGGATTGCCCGTAAGTATGGAAAAAGATAATATCGAAAAGGATTAATTGAGATATTTCACGTAATTGTTGACCACTACGTTGGACTTCAAATCATGAAGAAGGTTGAATAAACCAAAAAACGTACGGTTCATGTATAAAAAGTGCTTTGAACCCCGGTTGCCGTTCATTTTTCGAATTTCAGGGTCATTTGCATATTTGTCACTTAATTCCGCGATTCGGGACCAAAACGTACCGTCGCCGAAATCGAATGTTTCAGTATGGAAGGGAGAAGTGAAAAGCGACAACATTTCTTTAAACAGGTTCTTGAAAAAGATTTGATCTGAGACTGAATCCGTTGGGAGAAGTATTTCCAAATCAACCAACTTGGAAGTAAAAATGGCATCGTCCTCCAAGTTTTCCTTTTTTGCCAACTCGAAGTAGGGCAGGTAAAATTCATCGGGGACTTCCTTAATACATCCGAAATCGATAGCAATAAGCTTTCCATCTTCACTAATCAGAAAATTTCCAGGATGTGGGTCGGCGTGCACCTTACGAAGACCATGTATTTGGTACATGTAGAAATCCCAAAGTGTTTGGCCCAAACGATTGCCGAGTTCTGTGGAAAAATCGGTCTTGGCGAAATCGCTCAAGTGCTTCCCTTCCATCCAGTCCATCGTAATGATGCGTTCACTTGACCATTCCTCATAGTATCTCGGAAACAGTAAGTTATCAATATGGGCGCAACCTTGGGTTATTTCATTGCTTTGTGTTACCTCTAGAAAATAGTCGGTTTCCTCGATGAGCTTGTTCTCGACCTCCTTAAAGTATTTATCGGAATCTTTCCCCTTGATATTGAACATGCGAAGGGCAATGGGTTTGACCAAGGCCAAATCACTACTGATGCTTTCCGCCACCCCAGGGTACTGTACTTTCACCGCCAATGTCTTGCTGTCTTTCGTTGCACGATGCACCTGTCCTATACTTGCGGCGTTTACCGAATCTCGTTCAAAAGTGTCAAAAATCTCTTCCGGATATTTGCCTAAATATTTCTTGAAGGTCTTACGAACCAACGGACCTGATAAGGGAGGGACCGAAAACTGTGATAAAGAAAATTTTTCAACATAGGCCCTTGGTAAAAGGTTTTTTTCCATGCTCAGCATTTGAGCAACCTTAAGGGCACTTCCCTTTAAAGTCTTTAATCCGTCATAAATATCCTCGGCGTTATCTTCGTCAAGACCCTCTCTACCCAATTCAGGATTTACAAGGCGCTTGCCATAGTATTTTACATAATTACCACCGATTTTAACGCCAGTTTTCACGAGCTTGCCAGCGCGTTCGATTTTTCCGGTCGGGATTCGGTCAAGGGTTTTCATTTTTTTCTTTTAAGTTCAAGTCGGCCCGCCGGAGGAGGGTTCAAAGTGTTGTTTTTACGCAAAGGTTTCTTTGTACAGAAATTTTCCGAAATCAACTATTCTTTCCAAAGGGGTATTGTCAAAAACATCAAAAATAGTGTTGATGGATTTTTCAATGGCCATATCCGTTTTTTCAAAACCTGGGGATGAGTCATCGATCCAAAATTTCAGGATAAAGAGAAATTGAATCCAAGCCCCCTCGGAAAATAGGGTCCCGTTGTATTTGGTCAAACCCTTTGATTTATATGCATTTGCATCGTCGATAAGGTCTCTGGCAAACGACTTTATTAGTTTCCTAAGACCCTTTAATTGCTCCATGTTTTTTAGCACACCATGACCACGATCTAGTGTGAACAACACGTAACTTCTGTTTAAAGTCAACAACTCGAAAAAAGTATAGAAGAAGGTGAGCATCTTCTCTTTGTTGGGCAATGTTTCGTAGTCCTTGTTTTTTTCTATCAGAGCAAGGGTATGCTCATAAAAGGAATTCCAAATACTTTTTCGTACACTCTCCATAGAACCAAAGAGTTCGTAGAATGCTTTCTCTTCGAAATTGTGTTCCTTACAAAATTTGTAGACCGACTTCGGAACGCGTTCTTGTTCCAAGACATAGTCCATATATTTCTCGATAACTTCTTTTGCCGTAGTCTTTTTCGTTTTAGCCGCCATAATTAAAAGTTTTTGTAAGCCACCCAGATTGGGTATTTCAAAAAGAAATGTTGTTTAAATTGATTTTAGAAAAAACGTGCTTCTGGGGGAAGCACGTTCTCAAACAACCTAACCAATAAATAATCAAACGTGATTATGGGTTAAATTTCTTTTTCATAGCAATTCTAGTCCCACAATCATATACAAATATAATTAATGTTTAACTATTTAATGAAAAAATTAAACAAAAATATTTGTTAAATCTTTTGACACTACAAATCAACCTTAAGTGTCAGTTTGTCACGAAGTTCGAGTGTGGTACTTTTTTTGACTATATCATCGATGAAAACAAAGAACCCAAGAGGAACAGATTTCCGATTTTTTTGAAAACAATAGGAACAGTAATCAGATTCCCTCCTTCGAGGAAATGAAAATAAAATACTTTATTTATGGCAACAGGTAAAATCAATGTATCAGTAGAGAACATTTTTCCGCTGATTAAGAAATTTTTATACAGTGACCACGAAATATTTCTTCGTGAATTGATATCAAATGCAACCGATGCAACCTTGAAATTGAAGCATTTGACCTCCATAGGAGAGGCCAAGGGTGTAGTATACGGTAATCCGCTAATCGAGGTGAAAGTCGATAAAAAAGGTAAGAAAATCCATGTCATCGACCAAGGTATCGGTATGACCGAGGAGGAGGTGAAGAAATATATCAACGAACTCGCTTTTTCAGGTGCCGAAGAGTTTCTGAACAAATATGAAGACGGTGCCAAAGAAACTGGAATCATAGGGCACTTCGGGCTTGGGTTTTATTCTTCTTTCATGGTAGCCGACAAGGTCGAGATCATTACAAAAAGTTACAAAGATGAACCTGCCGTGCATTGGGAGTGTGATGGTTCTCCGAAATTCAGTATCAAAAAGTCAAAAAAGGAAGATCGTGGCACCGAGATTATTCTTCACATCGCCGATGACTCGAAAGAGTTTTTAGATGATGCAAGAATAACGGGGCTACTCAAAAAGTACAACAAGTTCATGCCGATACCGATAAAATTCGGAATGCGGACGGAAACCCTTCCAAAACCTGAAGATGCCAAAGAAGAAGATCCGGCCCCAACTCATGAAGTCGATAATATTATTAATAATCCGGATCCGGCATGGACCAAACAGCCCAAAGACCTAAAGGATGAAGATTACAAATCTTTTTATCGGGAATTGTACCCCATGCAATTCGAAGAGCCGCTTTTCAACATTCATTTGAACGTTGACTATCCGTTCAACTTAACGGGAATATTGTATTTCCCTAAAATGACCAATGACCTCAACCTTCAAAAAGATAGAATACAACTCTATCAAAATCAGGTGTTCGTTACCGATAATGTAGAAGGAATCGTCCCAGAATTTTTAACGATGCTTCGAGGGGTCATCGATTCACCCGATATTCCTTTGAACGTTTCGCGATCGTATTTACAAGCGGACGGAGCGGTCAAAAAGATATCCTCATATATTACTAGAAAAGTGGCCGATAAACTGAACTCGCTTTTCAAAAACAACCGTGAGGACTTTGAGGCCAAATGGAACGATATTAAAATCGTCATCGAATATGGAATGCTCTCGGAGGAAAAGTTCTTTGAAAAGGCAGACAAATTTGCACTCTACCCTACCGTAGATGGCAACTACTTCACTTTTGAGGAATTACAGGAAAAAATCAAGGATACCCAGACCGATAAAGATGACAAGTTGGTTGTACTTTATGCGTCCGATAAAGAGGCGCAACATAGCTATATAGAAGCCGCAAAGGCCAAGGGTTATGAAGTTTTGTTGATGGATTCACCGATTATCGGACACTTAATGCAAAAACTGGAAACCTCGAAAGAGAAAATTTCCTTTGCACGTGTTGATGCCGACCATTTTGATAATCTTATTAAAAAAGAGGATACCCAGATTTCAAAATTATCGGACGAAGAGAAAGATCGCCTCAAAGCGAATTTAGAAGAAGTCATAGAAAACAAAAGCTATACCATACAATTAGAACCTATGGACAGCAATGCATCGCCCTTTATTATTACCGAACCTGAATTCATGCGCCGTATGAAAGAAATGCAGCAGACCGGTGGCGGTGGTATGTTCGGTATGGGCAATATGCCAGAGATGTACAACCTCATCGTAAACACGAATCACGAATTAGTGGGTGAGATATTGAATACCAAGACCGCAAAGAAACGAGAACGTTTAATCAATCAATCCATCGATTTGGCGAGACTTTCAAAAGGCCTGTTAAAAGGTCAGGAATTGACCGAGTTTATCAAACGAAGCTACGAGATGGTGAAATAATTGGCAGTGCGCAGTTTGCAGTTGGCAGTGAAATGATGCTGGATGCTGGATGCTGGATGCTGGATGCTGGATGCTGGATGCTGGATGCTGGATGCTGGATGCTGAAAAAAAGAAAGCCGCTTCATTGAAGCGGCTTTCGTATGTTTTCCACAAAAAATACTGGTTTTCAGGTATGGTACGATTTAAATACCGACACTATATTTGAATCACTCTTGTTTAGGCAAGAAACCATTAACTATAGCTATAGTGACCGCCCCAGAATCTGGGGTGGTTTTTTTATTAAAAGTTGTTATCTTTCTTAAAATAACTACCAAAATGAAAAATGACTACCAGAGCGCCGATTTTAAGAAATTGCTCGATAAACTTCAACAAGATAGCTGGCAATTGGAACTTATCATTTCTGGATTTGCGATTTACGGATTGTTTGTGGGCTTCGAACCCATAGAGGTAGAAAGTCTAAAAGCCGTCAAAAATAACGAAGCGCTGGGTTCATTCTTTATAAGCAACACCTTAAATAGTATGTCAATCTTAATAATGTTACTATTGACTCACGTCGTCCTTAGAGGGCTTTGGATTGGGGCCATCGGCCTTCGGTATGTTTCGGGCGAAATTGAATATAAGAAATTGAACTATTCAGAAAAGTTCACTTCTTTTCTTGAAAAGAAAGTAGGTTCTTTTGATCAGTATATCTCAAGATTAGAAAATATTTGTAGTTCGTTGTTCGCACTTGCGTTTTTAATGATTTTCTTTTTTATTTCCTCTTTTATGGTAGTCGGTGTTTTTACATTGGTGACACATTATTTAGAAGGCTTAGAGTCAATTTCCAAAGGGGTGCATACACTTGCATCATGGACTTTTAATATTGTATATTTTTTTTGTGTTTTACTTGTTCTGATTGACTTTCTGGGTGCGGGACTATTAAAAAGGAACAAATTGATTTCCAAGATTTACTTCCCTATTTATCGGGTTTTCAGTTATATTACCCTTTCTTTTCTATATAGACCTTTGGTCTATAACTTTTTAGATCAAAAAAAAGCGCGTTGGCTAGGCATACTCATTGTTCCTTTATACCTCTTATTCTCAATTTTCGCATCAGCATATGGTAGGTCAAACTCAAATTACCTCGTAGTTGACCAGAATACCTCCGGAATTTATACCAACAAAGAAAACTACGAAGACCAGCTGATCGAAGAAACTGAACTGGTGCGATTTGTATCTATTCCATCGAAAGTTATAGAAAAACCCTATTTACCAATATTCATAGGATTTAATGCTTGGATGGAAGATGCCGTTTTCGAAAATGATTCTACCCTTTTACCCAAGAACGACGAAAGAGGCTATGGCTTTCGGCTAGATAGGTTAATTGCCGCAATGGGAAGGTCATCAATCAACATTACATCAGCAGAATCATTGGGTTTTCAAAAAAGATATCTAGAAAATTTTGGTAAAATTTTTCAATTCCATATTGATTCCATGGTTTACAAAAGTGAATTTGGAATGACGGCTAACAAAAAAGACAGATTCGGTTTTGAGACTTATTTGGATATTGAAAACCTTCCTAAGGGAAAGCATCTCTTACGGTTCATCGGACCGGATAGACAACCCAATGGCGAATTTGTAACTGATACACTCATTACAATACCCTTCTGGTATTTTCCAGAAAACAGTTCAGGGAACACAAAAAGTGAAATCCCCAGTTCAGAAGGCGTAGTGGAACAAAAGCCTTCTTTATAAGTCCGTCTGAGCGCAGTCGAAGACCCCAGCGCGTTCCTAGGCATTTCGTCTGCGCTCAATGTGACATGTAGAATTACAAACTCTTCAAATAATCAATACTACCCTTCAACGTCCCAGGGTTCGACTCCATTTCTACATAGACCACTTGTAACCCTCCGGTATCGGCGGCGGCAAAGAAGTCTTTCCAATCAGATATACCTGAGCCCAAGGCGATTTCCTTTGGATTCTCCATAGCATCATAATCCTGCATGTGGGTGGATATAAAACGACCGGGAAATTTTTTAAAGTAATCCGACCCTTTGTATCCCAGCACGATAACCTGGGTCTGGAACTGCATTTTTACCAAGTTTGGATCCAGTTCCTCTAAAATGATATCGTATTCTAGTTTGTCATCAAATTTCGTTTTGAATTCTATGTCATGATTGTGGAAGGCAGCCACCATGCCGGCCTTTTTGACTTTTTCTCCAATAGTGTTCAACTTCGCACACTTTTCCTTTAGTTCATCTAGAGTTTCGGAATGTAGCCCTCCTGAAGCTACAAAATGTTCAAGTCCCATTTGATTGGCCCAATCGATGCGTTCTTCGAGGTTCTCGTTCATTTCGTTCCAAGTAAGATGGCTACTATTACATTTCATGCCACAATCTTCGATGATTTTTTTAAGTTCCGTTCCAGAATATTTTACGAGTGGCTCAAAAGGTCCTTTGTATCCTGAAGGGGAGCACATTTCAACATATTCATAGCCCATTCCGGCCATTTTCTTGAGTGTGCCGGTGATATCTTTTCCGATTTCTTCACGAAGAACATATGATTGAAAGCCGATGGGCTGGGTTACCATTCCTGCCGCTAAAGTATTCGCAAATAATGCGTTTCCATAGGGCGAAAGCAGTCCGAAGGAAGTTGCCCCAAGGGCACTTTTGGTCAAAAATTGTCTTCTTTTCATCTTCTCATGTATTTATTCCTAATCAATGTATGAAATTTTTGCTTATTCCAATCATTTGGAATTTTGAATTAATTATTTGCACGAATGAATTCAATCATTGATGCCCTGTAGGTGCTTGAATTGTCAAACGAAATATTCCTCCAAAGTTCCGCATGATTCAAATCAGGGACATAAACTACGTTGTAGTCCTTAAAATCGCTTTCCATTAACCGTTTTTCAAAAAGCCTTGTATACCTATCAAGTGCATTATCTGAAATCAATAACATCGGAATACCTAAATTTTCAAGATAATTCGTTGGCGAGGCGTTTATAAAATCTTCTTTTGAATCTCCAAAAACCGCTTCTACATGGAGTTCGGCCAGTTCCTGTCTATCGCCAGTTTCAAAGACCTCATGGTAGTTTACGACATCGTAAGTTCCGGATATGGGAATCATCCCTTTGATAACATCTTTTGAAAGGCCCTCATTTTTAAGGTACGATTCGTCTAAACCGATCAATGCTGCAAGATGTGCACCCGAAGAAAAACCGCCAATAAAAATCTTCTCTTTATCATATCCATTTTCCGATGCGTGCTCGTAAAGCCATTTGACCGCAGCGGCCAAATCTTTGATATGCTCAGGATGCTTCACTCCCTTATCCAAAATCGAATCCCGCCATTTGGCAGCACTTAATCTGTGACCTATACTTGCAACCGCGATTCCCTCCTCGGCAAATTTTCTTGCCAGGTCCATTTCCACATTTCTATCGACATAGGACCATGCTCCACCACCAATCCAAACCAATAAAGGATAATCCGTGTCTGTCTTAGGAAGGACCAAGTTTAGTCGTTGAATCGTATCGATGGATTTTCCTTCGAGATAGTCAATGTTTTTTAGCTCGATAAACTCAAATTTGTTTTTGGTCTGACCAAAACAGCAACTAGCGACCACACAAAAAATCGAAATATAGAAAGTAAGTCTTTGCAGATTACATCGAAACATTATCATATGAAGTTGTTTGCAAACAAATATATGGTTTTCGATACATTGATTTCACATAGCGTTGACAATGAATACGTTAAAAGCATGCTAAAAGATTAACGTTCTTTAAAAACTTCCTTTAAATTGAATCTTATCAACTTTTTAATCCAAAATCATGAAAAATAATTCAAGACGCTCTTTTATAAGGAATTTGGGTTTGGGAGTTGGTTCTGCCGCACTGTTACCTTCATTTACATCTCTCGAACAAGCCGATAGTGAAAATAGAAAACTCTATCAAGGAAAAAAGTTGAATATTGCACTTTGTGGTCTCGGTCGCTATGCGAACATTTTAGCGCAGAGTTTTGTGGATTCAGAGTATTGTCATCTTTCGGGAATTATTACCGGCACTCCAGCAAAGGCCGTAGATTGGAAAGGACGCTATTCAATTCCTGATGAGAACGTCTATAATTATGAAAATTTTGATAGCATAAAAGATAATCCAAATATTGATTTGGTCTATGTGGTGTTACCCAATGGAATGCACAAGGATTATACCATTCGGGCGGCCAAAGCCGGCAAGCACGTTATCGTAGAAAAACCCATGGCATTTACCGAAAAAGACTGTCAAGAAATGATAAACGCTTGCAACGCAGCTAGAGTTCAACTTGCTGTGGGTTATCGGTTACATTACGAACCAAATCATATGGAAATCATGCGATTTGGGCAGGAAAAAGTATTCGGACAGGTACGTTTAATCGAAGTCTCACTTGGATACAATATAAGCGGAATAGGCCCAAACGATTGGCATTTAAAAAAGGCCCTGTCAGGTGGTGGCCCTTTGATGAACCTCGGAGTGTATTGTGTTCAGGCCAGTCGATATACTTTGGGAGAAGAACCGATTTCGGTAACGGCTCAATTTGGCCCTATTACCAGACCTAATATTTACAAAGAAGTTGAAGAATCGATTACTTGGCAATTGAACTTTCCTAGCGGTGCTGTAGCAACTTCCACGAGTTCCAATAATAGCAGCGTGGATCGATTTTTCGCTTCCGCGGAAAGGGGTTTTTTCGAATTAAGCCCAGCGGTTAGCTATGGTCCGTTCAAGGGAAGATCAAGTGAGGGTGCGTTCGACTTCCCGGTCATCAATCAACAAGCTGCACAAATGGATGGCATCGCAAAGGAAATTCTTGAAGGCCGCAATCTTCCTGAACATATTTCAGGCGTTGAGGGCCGTAAGGATATGAAGGTTATAGAAGCTATTTACAAGGCAGCCGAAAGTGGTAATGAAGTTATTTTGTCTTAAGCGAAGAAGCTACCAAAAAATCGGTCCTTTTCCCAAATACTTTTCCGCGATTGGCTGGTAGTAACCGCGAACATCCTCCAAATCATAAATCTTTTGACTTTTCGTGTAAAGGTCATATTTGTTGAAGTCTTTAATAAGCTCTAAATATTCTTGATCTTTTTCATTCAACAATTCGGAATAGGCGCCTCCCGAATGCCAGGGATAAAAAGAATGGTAGCGAATCATGACCATCGCCTCTTCGGGTAGTTTATTTTCTTCATGGTTGCTCAACACTTGATATAAATATTCATCGTGGCCCCAAGCCAATTCAACATTATCGATTCCACAGCCCTTTTCATAGATACCTATTGAAGTTTTATAGCGCTCATCTTGCATATCAGGATTCGTTTCATTGAACTCCGGATAGACACATGAATCGGGCAAGGCGCAACCGACCACAAAAACATCGCCAACCATACCCCACTGTTCGGCCTGACTGGTACCGTCTTCATCACTACCCCATAGAAACATGATTTTACCCAAGTCGTGAATGAGCCCGGTTAATTGCATCCAGTCGGGGCGGCCTTCGGCTCGTAAGGCCTCTGCGCTTTGTATCAAATGCTGCACATTCGGAAGATCTAAATCTGGATCGCTGACATCGATAAGACGATTCAGATGCCCCATAGCTTCCCAAAGGTCCATTGGCTTATCAAAAGTCAGGTATTTTTTGTGCATACGCTTCACGTAATCATAGGTTTGATTCTTGCGCATTTTACGATAATGCTCTTTGACGGCTACCGAGACATCGGGAGCTTCGTAGTTTCTAAATGTTTTTTCCATAATTAAAGTTCAAGTACAAGCGTAAGTTCAAATTCAATGTCCAACCTCTAACTCCTAACTCCTAAACTACACATTTCCTAATACAAGGTACAAAATAACTGTAAATACGATCAAAAAGAGGCTGAAGGGTTTTGCATATTTCCAAGGTTTTAGGTCAAGAACCCCGGCATCTTTCATTTCAAATTTCTCCTCCTTTGGCAATAAGAACGAGGCCAAATGCATGATCAGTATGTTCAGTACAAATTCCAATCCCCATATATGTACAAAATGAAGGTTGACTTCGAAAACAAAATTCATAATAACGTAAAAGAAAAGACCGAATACCAATCCGACTTTTGCGCCTGAGGATGTCACTTTTGGAAAAAGGAAACCTGCAATGATTACACTGGCTATTGGGATAAAAAAGATACCGTTCAACTCCTGTAACAGTTGGTACAAGCCTTCAGGTGCGTTCGCTACAAAAGGCGCGATCGAAATGGCGAATATTGCCAAGATGGCAGAAGTCCACTTTCCCATTTCCACCAATTTAGTTTCGCTGGCATCTTTTTGAATGTACCTTTTGAAAATTCCTAAACTGAAGACGGTGGCCGCACTGTTAAGGGCACTATTAAAAGTACTCAAAATGGCACCCATCATCACCGCCACAAAAAAACCGGTCAACCAGAGGGGCAGCACTTTTTTGACCAATAAGGGATATACCGTATCTGGGTTGTCATACAAACTTTCCCCAAAATAGTAGAATCCGATGAGGCCGGGGAGCACAATGATCAAAGGGACAAGAATTTTCAACAGCCCCGTGAAAAGTAACCCTTTTTGGGCCTCCTTAAGGTTTACGGCTCCGAGTACCCGTTGTATGATAGACTGGTGCATCGTCCAAAAATAAATTTGGTTGACCATCAGGCCCGTAAACAAAACTTCAAAAGGCAGAATTGCAGTGCGCGCACCTTCCCCTACTCCCGATTCCTTGCTGACCACATTAAATTTTTCGGGACTGTTGTCAAAGACCATCCCCATGCCCTGAAAAAGATTGCCATCGCCAATGCTCAATAACGCCAAAATGGGGACCAGCAACCCGGCCACTAGAAGACCGAATCCGTTTATGGTATCGGTATAAGCTACCATTTTCAGCCCTCCGAAGATGGCGTAAACGGCGCCGATACAACCTACAACCAAAATCGTGATCCAAATACCTTCTTTTTGACTTACGTTCAAAAGTTCTGAAATTTCAAAAATCGCCTCGATATTGAGTGCTCCGGTATACAAAACGATGGGCAACAAAGTTGCCACAAACGAAATAATCAAAAGCAAAGCCACCAAGGTTCGGGTAAGTCCGTCAAATCTCTTTTCAAGGAATTCGGGAATAGTAGTAAGGCCCATTTTAAGATACCGAGGCGCAAAATATAGGGCACCCAAGACCAAAGCGAGGGCCGAGGTAACTTCCCAAGCTACGATTATCGCTCCGTTACGATAGGCCGAGCCGTTCATGCCCACCAAATGTTCGGTTGAAATATTGGTCAACAATAACGATCCCGCGATTACGATTCCCGTGAGCGATCTTCCTCCTAGAAAATAACCGTCACGAGAATTTAATTTATCTCGACGGAGTTTATAAGTGGCATAAAATGCGACAAATCCTGTGAATAATAGAAATGTAAAAAGAGCCATGCCTAAAAGTAACGATATTTTTGAAAGTTAGGTCAACATCTTATTTTGTTGATTTGGGTATGGAAAAACAATAAAAATACCAAGAAACCAGTATTTTATATATTTAGACAACCTTGTAAATTTACAATGGAACATAAAATACGATCGGAAATGGGATATCTAAAAATTTCGATTTTGCTATTAGTCGGAGCACTATTACCCGTGAACGGGCAGGAAAATAAAGCGGATCAGTTGTATCTCACCAACGGGGAATTATTGGAAGTCACCATTAAAAAGGTAGAACCCAATACGATTACCTATAGCTTTTTTGGCGAAGATCTCGAGAATATTGCCGAAAAGGCCAATGTGGCAAAAATTTTATTCAAAAATGGCAGGGAACAACTATTCTCAGATTCACAGGCTTCTGCCGCAAGCCCCAGACCTGTGGATTTTGAATACCCACCCATGAAAGCAAATGAAGGTGCTGTTTTGCCTTTTGAGTTTGTGGTTGACGGCTCGCAAAGTCCTGAAAACGGTATCGAGGCCCAAGAGTTTTATTATGATAACCTAATGCGAAAACCGGAACGCAATACGATCAGCTATCAAGATGCAGAAACTACCCGTAATCGCTTGCGCGCCGCCGGTGTTAAGGAGGCCGTGGACATGAGGGACTATGATATGAAAGAAATAGCAAAAATCGTTGGGGCAGGTATTTTGGTAACAGGTAAAATTACCGTTGACTATAGAACCACAACTTCGACGACCACCGGCTCGACGACCACAAAGGTCGATACCAAAAAGAAAAAGGTCAAATCGTATTCGAGCGACTACAGCACGTCTTCCGATGAATTCGACACCAAAGTAGATTTTAAGATTTATGATATGAACGGCAATAAAGTCGTTGACCAAACACGAAGGCCATTTATGGCGAGCACCCGTGAGAATTATGTTACCGCGCTCAATTATTTTATGAAAAGAACACCGTACTATCAAAAGTGAAAGGCCTCAAATCTTTTAAATGGTAGGCATTTAGAAAGTGCCATTTAGATGAGCACCGATATTTTGCCCTTCCAAAATACCTTAGAAACTAAAGTTTGTTTATTAAATCTTAGGAGGCATATCTTTTATCGAAATGCTGCTTCAATAGTAATATTTGTATTCCCACAAAAAAAGCAAAGGTGACAACTCCATAAAAAACCACTTTCGAAATTTCAAAGCTGGGCAAAGTGAAAGTTTTTAATTTGTGAAAAGGAATAATATCAAAGTACGAACCAAAAGAGGTCCCGGTTTCTATATTACCAAACAAGAGATACGAAAAAATACCAACGGTTAGCAGAGCGGTCAACACCCATCCTTTTTTAGAAATCAATGGTTTATAACCGACTTGTTTTGCTCTTGTCACTGCCTCGACATCGACCATCACCCGTGTCGTAAAATCAAAAGAAGGCACTTCTTGCGATACATCGCAGAACAACTTTCTCGTAAAATCATCTAACTTCTTATCGGTTTCCTTGTCCATAATTTTGTAATTGTATGGGTTCTAGATGCGTCCTTAAAATAACCGCTAAACGTTTTCTGGCCCTGAACAATCTAACCTTTAACGTCTTTTTATCGAGGCTAACTATTTTCGAAATTTCTGCTAACGAAAGCTCCTCATAATAGAACAACCTTATCAACGTACCATCTTCGGTGGGTAGTTTTCCAAGACATTCCTTTATAGATTTTTCCCGATCCGAGCGGTCCATAATGTCTAAGGCCGTTTCCATGGTCCGTATCTGATTCTCGTTGATTTCATCAATGACCACGGTCGTTTGCTTTCTATTGTTACTTTTAATTTGGTCTAGACACGTATTATAGGTGATTCGATATACCCAAGTCGAAAATTTAGAATCGCCCTTAAATTTTTCCAAGGCTTTAAAAATTTTCAAAAAAACGTCTTGGGAAACTTCTTCGGCTTCCTCTCGATTTTTAAGCAATTGCAAAGCCAACGAAAAGACCATATTCTTATACCGATTTACCAAAATGGCAAAAGCCTTGGTATCGCCATTCAGAACATTTCTAATCTCAAGTTGGTCGTTGTCGGCTGACATGTACCTCTTTGACGACCGAAAATGTTCATCGGTTACAAGAAATTCCCTTAAATATTTTGAAAAAGTTGTAACCATGATTTGATTTACATCGTCATACACAAAGTACTTAATAAAATTAACCAATTAAAAAACAAACGTCATGGTAGCAATAGTATTTATCAGTGCATTTATCGTAATATTCGGAATCGTGTATCTTTTCTTTTCAACCCGGAACAAAGAACGCATGGCCCTTATCGAAAAAGGAGCCGAGGCAAGTATTTTTGTTAAAGGAAAGCGAGAACATGCCGCACCCGTCTGGAAGATTCTTATTTTAAATCTTGCACTTCTGCTGATGGGAATCGGCGCTGGCATAGTAACCGGAGGTATCTTAAGGTCTAGCCTTAATGTGGACTGGGATACCGCTATGCCCGGATCTATATTCCTTTTGGCCGGTACAGGGTTATTGGTAGGTTTCTTTATCACCAAAAAAATGGACCAGGAAGCCTAATCAACTTTTTGTTTCATGAATTAAAGAAAAACCATTCGTTAATTGGCGGATGGTTTTTCTATTTTTGAAGTATGAAGATAGTATCCACCAATATTGGAAAACCCACCACCTTCATGTGGAACGGAAAGGAAGAGCAAACAGGAATCTTCAAATACCCTGTTGACGAACCCTTGTTTTTGACCGCTGTCGATGTGGCCAATGACACTATTATTAACAGAATCAATCATGGTGGTATCAATAAGGCCTGTTATCTTTTTTCGAAAGAACAATACCCGTATTGGAAAAAATTATACCCTCAATTGGATTGGAACTGGGGCATGTTCGGCGAAAATCTGACCGTCGAAGGCATGGACGAATCACAAATGCGCGTTGGCAATATTTATAAAGTGGGAAGTGCCATGGTACAGGTTTCGCAACCCCGTGAACCCTGTTATAAACTTGGGGTTCGGTTCGGCAATCAAAAAATATTAAAACAATATATTCAACATAGTTTTCCTGGCACGTATGTTAAGATTTTAGAGGAAGGCACCGTTCAAACGAGAGATGAATTCCATTTGGTACAACAATCGGAAAATACCCTGACCGTCAACCAGTTTTTCGATTTGATGTTCACCAAGGAAAAAGATTCCGAAATACTACAATTGTTCATGACCAACGATTCCGTTCCAGAGTATAAGAAGGAACGAATGCAAAAATATCTTTTATAGATATGACGATGCCATGGCACCTTTATTTGATGGCGGCAATGTACATTTTTGCAGGCACTATGCACTTTATCAAGCCCAAAGCATACTTACGGATCATACCAAGGTATTTGCCTAAACACAAGCTGTTAGTGGCACTAAGCGGATTGGCAGAGATCATATTAGGTATCGGACTCTGCTTTTCTGTAACGAAAGATTTATCCATTTATGGAATTATAGCTATGCTCGCCGTTTTCTTGTTGGTGCATTTTTATATGCTCAAAGGTGAAAGAGAATCGGCAGGAATCCCGCAATGGATATTGACACTTCGTATTCCTTTACAATTCGGTTTGATATATTGGGCCTATTGGTATTTACAGTTTTGACAAAAAAAGTCCCCAAGAGCTATGAACCTCTTGGGGACTAAAATTAACTCAACTTCAACTAACTATTTTACGACAACCGACTCATAAAACGTGTTGTCATTATTTCGTACCGAAATTACGTAGTCATTTGCAAAAGCCTTCTCGAAACTGAACGCTTTCTCAATAATCATTTCATCCTTTATCGTCTCCTTGAAAATGATTTCATTGTTATTGTCGGTTACTTCTAGGGTAACATCTTTTTTATCAAGGTTCAGAAAATTCAAAAAGACCTTATTATCTTCCCTTCTAAAGAAAGGCTTCGTAACCTCCTTCTTTTCTACAACTTTTAAATCGGCTTTTTCGATTTTCACATCATAAGCGATTTCCTTTGAATTACTTTTAGCCTTTAGCGTATAACTACCTTCCTCTAAGGTATTCAAATCGAATTTTTTCGAATAGGTTACTCCAGATATAACTTCAGAATAGATAACGTTACCAGCGTCATCTACAATACTGATGGACTGTACTTCTGAATCGGACTCCCAAGAGAAGGTCAGACTTTTATCTGTACTGTTGGTAACTAGTTTCGGGTCGGCAGCGATGCTCTTTGCTGTTACGAACATAATGGCCAACATTGCGACTGATCTTATTACTTTTTTCATGTTTTTTTTATTTAAAATTTATATTGAATAATTAGTTTTTCGACTATCTGAAACTCCGATAGGACGCCCAACGGACCCTTTTACTTTTCTTAAAGTTTGAAAAAAGGAATTTTTCCTAACCTCCGTCGGCATTTTGCTCATTGTTGCATTCATAGAATTCATCTTTTAGGATTCATAAATAATTTATGGTACAAACTTACCACCGATACGCAGCCTACACTACTACAGATTTTTCCTATTTATGTGTTATTTTACCCAATAGGTAGGTTAATTAATTGTTAAATGGTAATATTGAACATATTTTAGGTAATTTTGCAAAGGATTACTGTTTTGATCACAACTAACTTTGTATATAAAGACCTACAGTTATGCAAAAACAAAAACCCGCATTTGAAGCTATAGAGCCCAATTTTGGGCATTCGTTTACCTATCAAAAGTTTTCTGAAAATAAAAACGACAAGAATGCCAATTGGCATTACCACCCTGAGATAGAATTGGTGTATGTAAACGGTGGATCTGGCAAACGCCAAATCGGAAGTCATGTCTCCTATTACTCCGAAGGCGACCTGATTTTAATCGGGAGTAACCTGCCGCACTGTGGCTTTACCGATAAGCTGACAGGAAACGATAGCGAGACCGTGGTACAGATGAAAGCCGATTTCTTGGGAAACGATTTTTTCAATATCCCGGAAATGAAAAAAATACAAGCGTTGTTCGAAATGGCACAAGGGGGAATCGCTTTCCATGGAAAGACCAAAATGAAAATCGGCGAAAAAATGGAAATATTGGAATATCAGTCCGATTTTCAAAGGCTATTATCCATCTTGAACATCTTGAACGAATTGGCAAAATCGGATGAACTTCAGATACTCAATGCCGAAGGCTTTTCCATGGAAGCGGAAGTGAAGGACAATGACAGGATCAATCTGGTCTTCAATCATGTAAAGAACAATTTCAAGGAAGAGATAACACTGGACGAAATCGCAGATTTGACAAGTATGACCGTACCCTCGTTCTGCAGGTACTTCAAAAAAATAACCAACAAAACGTTCGTTCAATTTGTCAATGAATATCGTTTGGTACATGCCTCTAAATTATTAGCCGAAAAACCGATGAGTATTACCGAAGTATGCTTTGAAAGCGGATTCAATAATTTTTCGCATTTCAACAAACAGTTCAAGGCCTTTACGGGTCAAAATCCATCGGAGTACCGAAATCAGCTAAAGACGGTCTTGGTGTAATGGAGCGAACAAATTCCCAAAGATTGGATTTGAACCTTCCTGATAGTAATATTCTATATTTCAGGGATTTCTTTACTACGGAACGCGCAAACGAATATTTAGAAGTTTTGCGAAATACCGTTCCATGGCAGCAAGACGATATCAAGGTTTTTGGGAAAGTGCATCCGCAACCTAGACTTACCGCCTTGTTCGGAAATAATGAGAAGCCCTACTCGTATTCCAATATTACCATGCAGCCACGGGCGTTCAGCAACGAACTTTTCGAAATAAAAAAGGAAATAGAAAAAATTGTGAAGGTAAATTTTACCACCTGCCTATTGAACTTATATCGCACGGGAAAAGACAGCAATGGATGGCACGCAGACAATGAAAAGGAATTGGGGAAAAATCCCATAATCGCCTCAGTCAGTTTGGGCCAAGAACGGTTCTTTCACCTAAAGCACAGAACCTGGCCCGATGTAAAACATAAGATGTTGTTGGAACACGGAAGCTTATTATTGATGCAGGGCGAAACACAACACCATTGGTTGCATCAGTTACCAAAAACGGCCAGGCCGATCGGGGAGCGTATCAATTTGACGTTTAGGGTTATTCTGTAGACTAACCACAAATAAAAAATCGACCTCCAAACAAAAGTCGATTTTTTAGTACCCATCAGAAAATTGGAAGCTATCTTTAATAAAAGTGGGCCGTTTTATTAATATCCCTGCGGCCAATTTCTTCTTTAAGATAACTTCAAAACGTGTGCCAAGGTATTTCTATTCGTTCAAAATCTTATTTTTTGGGTCAAAGACCTTTTTATTAGCAGGAATCCCGACTAACTTTGTGGCAATATGGAAGAGAATTTTACCGAACGTCAACTGGACCGCATCATAGAAATGGCTTGGGAAGACCGTACGCCCTTTGACGCCATTACCTACCAATTTGGTATCTCGGAAAAAGAAGTGATTGAAATCATGCGGCGCGAAATGAAGCCCAAAAGTTTTAAAATGTGGCGCAAAAGGGTTCAGGGCAGAAGTACGAAACATGCCAAACTGCGAAGCGGGGAAGTCGACCGGTTCAAATGTTCACGGCAAAAACATATTTCGAACAATAAGGTTTCGAAAAGATATTCCTAAAACAGCTCGTTCAACACCTTCGCCAACCGTAACCCTCCTTTTTCTAGTTGCAGCTCCACCGTGCCCCACCAGACATACCCATAACGATAATATAGTTTTTCGCCAATCTCCACCGATTTATAAACTTCATCCGCAAGTAAATGTGACTCCTCCACCCAATCCAATAATCCCCCTTCTTGTAATGCTTTTTTCTGTTTCTTCGAATATTGGGGAAGCGAGGCTGTAAGCTCTGTATAACTCATGCCATAATCATTGATCATATTAGCGTCCCAAAGTTTGTGCAGGTTGCTTCCGTTATTGAACCATTGCAATTGAATATCGTTTCCGCCTTTATCTTCCAGACGGCCAACGTGCATGGGTTGATGAAGGTCGCCCACCAAATGGATAAGCATTTTTAGGTAGAACGCTTTGTCTTCAGGTGAACTGTTCCGGTCTTTCACGATACGCATACATTCTTGAATCCCCTTGACCAGGTCGCCATATTTAAAAGGTTCGATTTCGTTATATGTTTTCCCTTGGGGAATGTTCACGTAATGCCAAGAACTGAATTTTCTAAAAGTGGAATCGGCCTTGATCTCATCGGCAAAATTGGAAACCGAGGCAAGACTTTGTCCGTTAAGTATTTTTTTAATGGCCCTTCGGGCCTTTCCGTTCAAGTGTTCTTGGGCGACTTCACCAATGACGCGATGTCCGGTCTTCGACCAAACGGGGGTGTTTGCGAAACTCATTTGACAAACTAAAAGAAGAAGAACTATTTTTTTCATCATAAAATAATTTCTGACTATAAATTTTGCTTTGCATATTGCATTCTCTGTGAAACCCTGCCTGCGGCAGGCAGGTCTCTTTTCTCTGTGAAACTCTGTGAAATAACCTACACGAGTTCTTCTACAGAGCTTCACAGAGTCCACACGGAGGCATTAACTACATAGTACCATTATCCGCATAAAAGTAAGGTATCGAATTCAAATCTATTGTTAAGAAGCTACCGCATTTGAATTATTAATTTGATATTGCGCTGCAAAACGAAGCCGGTTTGATACTAAAGAATATAAAATCCCCAATCCTCAGATATGTGGTCATTTTTGTGCTGGCCGGTTTCGTGCTATTGTTTCTTTTTGTACTAAGTGTCAGGTTCGGGGCTTGGGGCAAGATTCCCGATAAAACCGAACTCTCCGATTTTAAATACCAACGTGCTTCAGAGGTATACACAGCAGATAGCGTGCTAATCGGAAAATATTATCTGTTCGATAGGCAGCCCATTGCATTTGATAACATTCCGAAACAGCTTGTTGAAGCCCTTGTGGCCATTGAAGACGAGCGATTTTATGAGCATTCGGGTATTGATTATCCGAGTCTTTTTCGTGTCGCTTTGAAGACAATTTTGATGCAAGACCAATCATCGGGCGGCGGTAGCACGTTGACGCAACAATTGGCCAAAAATCTCTATCCAAGAAGGGAGCGAAATAAAACGAATATTGCTGTTGATAAGCTGAAAGAGATGTTCATTGCATCCCGATTGGAAGCTATTTATTCAAAAGAAGAAATTCTTACGCACTATCTGAATACCGTTTCCTTTGGCGACAACACATTCGGAATCGAAAGTGCCTCCCTGAAATTTTTTAATATAAGAGCGGAAGAACTAACGTTGGAACAAGCGGCTACCTTGGTCGGAATGTTAAAGGCGACGTATGGGTATAATCCCAGAGTATTCCCTCAAAAAAGTCTTGACAGAAGAAATTTAGTATTGCAATCGATGGTCAAGAATGATTTTCTTTCCGAAAAAATGAAGGATAGTCTCCAAAACCTTCCCCTAAAACTTAACTATCGAGATTACGATTACAACGAGGGGCTCGCTCCTTATTTTCGGGAGGAAGTCCGCAAAAAAATGCTAAAATGGACAGCGGAGCAAAAAGAAGCAGGCAATGATTACAACATCTATACTTCCGGACTTAAAATTTACACCACGCTACATTCAAAAATGCAACGGTTTGCCGAAGAAGCCATGGTCGCTCACATGGAAAAATTACAGTCGCAGTTCGAAAAAAGCCATGGAAAAAGTGCCCCTTGGATAAAGGATAAGAAACTCATTGCCAAATTGGTAAAACGTACACCTGCCTATAAAAAATTAAAGGCCAACGGCTTGGACGAATCAAAAATAATGGATTCACTAGCCATCAAAAGAAAAATGATTTTGGCGGATTGGAAAGGCGAAAAAACCGTCGAAGCAAGCGTCATCGATAGTGTACAACACTATATGAAATTTTTGAACACCGGTTCATTGGCCATTGATCCCAAAACAGGTGCGGTAAAAACTTGGATCGGCGGGGTCAACTTCAAATATTTCAAATTCGATCATGTTGCACAGAGCAAAAGACAAGTTGGGTCAACATTCAAGCCTATCGTGTATACGGCGGCGCTGGAAGTGGGTATCCCTCCCTGTACCTATTTCTCGGCCCAAGAGGTGGAATATGAAAATTTAAAGGGATGGTCGCCGAGTAATTCGGGGGACAAAGATGAAGACTACCTCAACTATTCTATGGAAATGGCGCTGAGCAATTCGGTAAACACCGTTGCGGTCAAAGTTTTAGAAAAAACAGGAATCGAAAACGTACTGGTTCAAGCCAAAAATATGGGCGTTTTCTCCGAACTGCCAAAACAGCCTTCGCTCGCCTTGGGTACCGGGGAAATTTATGCCAACGAACTGGCAGGGGTCTATGCGAGTTATGTCAATAATGGAAAAGCGGTTTTGCCCTATTTAATTGAAACCATCACGAATCAAAAAGATTCGATTTTGGCCAGTTTTGAGCCAAAAAGAGCACAAAAAAGCGCTTTTGCTAAGGAAACAGGCCAAATTATGCTCGAAATGTTGAAATCTACGATTAATCAAGGTACTGCCTCACGTTTAAGAACAACCTATAAACTAAACAATGATATTGCTGGTAAAACGGGTACTACACAGAACAACAAAGATGCTTGGTTCGTAGCCTTGACCCCGAAGCTAGTTCATGTCACCTGGGTGGGACTCGATAATCACGAAATCGGATTTCGAAGTACAAATTTGGGCCAAGGTGCCAATGCCGCTCTCCCTCTATTTGCGCTTTGGATGCAAAAAATGAACCGTGACCCTGAGTTTAACGCAATTACAAAAGCAAGATTTCCGCGACCCGACGTCAATGTCTTACGAAGTCTAGATTGCGAACCTATTAAGCGTGACGGTTTCTTCAAACGGCTTTTTAAAAATCCGAACAAAAAGAGGACCAAAAAGTTTAGGTCAAAGAATTCGGGTAGTCCAAGATAAAATTTAAAAATTTCAAAAAAATTTGGCTTTGTATCATTTATTTTGATATATTTATGATATCATTTTAATATCATTAAAACAAACCATCATGAAAAACGAAAAAGATTTGAACCCAACGAACGGCTACTTGATGCTCTTAGTAATTTTTATTTTGCTCATTGTGGGTGTTTTGGCACTTCGCGGGCTTGTTGTTTTTGCCGTTATCGCCCTTTTTGCAGCTATTTTGATGATTCCGGGCTTTGTATTGGTCAATCCGAATAGTTCTAGGGTATTATTGCTTTTTGAAAGTATATGGGTACCATTAAGAAAAACGGCCTTTTTTGGGTCAACCCGTTTTATTCCAAAAGAAAGATTTCGTTACGGGCAAGTAATTTTGATAGTGAAAGACTCA
Source organism: Maribacter halichondriae (assembly GCF_027474825.1). Lineage (GTDB taxonomy): Bacteria > Bacteroidota > Bacteroidia > Flavobacteriales > Flavobacteriaceae > Meishania > Meishania halichondriae. Next base: position 602,432 of record NZ_CP107030.1, read on the forward strand.
AGGTAAATGACAAATTGGGGAATCCTGTCATGATAAGCACCATATTGGTCTGGCGGGTGACCGACACTTACAAGGCCGCTTTTGATGTGGATGACTATCAGAACTTTGTTCGTGTACAGACCGATGCGGCGGTACGTAAGTTGGCTAGCATGTATCCCTACGATAATTTTGCTGATGAAGGCCTTGTAGAGGATATTACGTTACGTTCAAGCGTCAATGAGGTCAGCGTGGCCCTGGAAAAAGAATTACAAGAACGTTTATCGATGGCAGGTATTGAAGTACTTGAGGCACGAATCGGTTATTTGGCATATGCCCAAGAAATTGCGAATGCCATGTTGAAAAGACAACAGGCTACCGCCATCGTAGCCGCTCGACATAAAATTGTAGAAGGTGCCGTAAGCATGGTCGAAATGGCTTTGGAAGAACTTAGCAAAAAAGGTGTGGTCGATTTGGATGAGGAACGAAAAGCCGCTATGGTCAGCAATTTGATGGTCGTCTTGTGCTCAGACAAAGATGCTTCACCTATTGTTAACGCAGGAACCCTAAATCACTAATTATGCGTGTTTTTAGCGAAATTCAGCGATTTAATCAATGGTGGATGCAACTCATAAATATCGGGTTGTTGGGTTTTCTTCTGTTTTCTTTTTATAATTGGTATATCGCCAAAGAACCCACAGGAAATGTTACGCCAACGGATACCGTTGGTCAAATTGTTGTTATAGTTTCCATTATTCCTGCTTTACTTTTGTTATATAGTATTAAGTTGAAGACTTCCAACGATGAAATAGGCATTCATTATCAATTCACCCCTTTCCATTTTTCAAGAAAAACCATCCGTTGGAACGAAATTGAAAAGTGCTACGTTCGCACCTACAATCCTATAAAGGAATATGGCGGATGGGGATATCGCACCTCGTTTGGCAAGAAAAAAGGCAGTGCGTTCAATGTCAAAGGAAATATATTGGCATTCAATTGGAGCTCAAAACAGGTAAAAAGCTATTGATAGGCACTCAAAAAGAAAAAAAGCGAAGGAAACACTTAATCGCTATTTAAATCCAGAGCAATGAAGGAGTATAAAATTTTAAAGCAAAAAAGTAATTTATTGAAAAACACCGATGCCCAATTTGAAAATGAACTGAATACCCTCGCCAGAGAGGGCTGGCATGTTATAAGCGCAACATGCCTCTCACACACAGAGCAATTAAAAGTCGTTCTCGAACGCAACAAAAACAGATAGTATCAAAGAGAAACAAAAGACAGGAATGACACCTTTGATTCACTGTATTTTAAAATCCGAATCATGAGCAAAAAGAAAGCCTTCGCCCTGCGATTGAATGAAGAAATGCTCAAGGCTATTGAAAAATGGGCTAGTGATGAATTTCGCAGCACCAATGGCCAAATTGAATGGATGCTCATGAAAAGTCTAAAAGAGGCTAAGCGAGAGCCAAAAAGAAGTAAAAAGATCGAGTAAAAAATCAAAATTATAAGTTAATAGCTGTTTTAATCAACGTTTTGATTTTATTGACCACAATCTATTCGACCAACCGGTAAAACAAATGAATTGAAAGTCAAGCTAATAGATTTTGGGGTTCTCGCTTTACGTTGGTATCTAATCGTATATATGCTAAGTTATGGTTTTAGCAAACTGACTCTTAGCCAATTTGGAGTTCATGACGACTCGATTTTGGAACAACCGATTAAAGATATCGACAGTTTTTACGTTGCTTGGCATTTGTTCGGCAGAAGTACTTTCTTCAATATAGCTACTGGTCTGCTAGAAATTTTAGGAGGCTTATTACTAATCTTTAACAGAACCGTATTATTAGGCGCCCTCATAGTATTGTCCGTATTGGCACAAATACTCATTATCTACATTTCATTTACGACCCTTCCCATCTTCTTGGCCCTTCGCTCCCGTTAAGAATTCTAGGGATGATTGTGGCCGACTTGCTAATTCTCTACTATTACAAAGATCAAATTCTCGTTATTTGGAAAAAGCTAACCACTCAAGTCATACCAAAATTCAAATATAAATGGTGGATATATTTGCTTTTACCAATCATTGGAATCTTAATGGACTTCGTTTTTGGAGGTCTAACTTTTCCGATAAAAATACTATTGGAATGGATTAAGAACTAAAAGCCATTTATTTTGCTCAGAGGTGATATAGCCCTTAAATAACTATTTATCGAATTCTGACCGAGCTACAGCTCGGATAATACAAATGAAAATAGGCTTATGAAAAGTCTTAAGAAAGCCCAACGCAAACCCAAGAAATAGAGCGGTTGGACCAAAAAGTTTAGGATAGTTTTAACGATATATTCCCTTAAATTTGATGTTCCAGCTAATTCTTGACCAATGCCTAAATTTTTTTGTGGTTCCCTACTCTTACTTTTTCTTTTTTATCCTTTTCGCAAACAGAGAACAAATCGTTTAACGTCAAGCTGATTTCAGAAACTGTTCAATTAGACGGCGCCCTTGACGAACCTTTTTGGGAAAACGCCGATGGCCCGCACGATTTTCAACAGTATTTTCCCTCCGATAGTATTCTTGCCAAGAACCAGACCGATATTAAAATGGTGTATGACAACACCACTCTTTATATAGGCGTTACGGTCAAATCAATAGGTGACGATTGGGTTATTCCTTCGCTTAGAAGGGACTTTAGAGCCAGTGGTAATGATAATGTAAACCTAGTATTCGACACATTCAATGACGGCACGAATGCCTTCATGTTCGGCATTAATCCGTATGGGGTTCAGCGCGAAGTACTCATTTCTGGTGGTGGTTTAGATTTACGGGGATTCAATACCGCTTGGGATGTGAAATGGAAGGGGGAATCAAAGCGATATAAAGGATATTATACCGCTGAACTTGCCATACCGTTGACCTCATTCAAGTTTAAAGAAGGCGAGACCAAATGGCGGTTTCAATGTTACCGATTCGACATGCAAAGTAATGAGCGAAGTGTTTGGTTCAATGTGCCACAAAATCAACTGGTAATTAGTCTGGCATTCATGGGAGATATGTATTTCGAAAAACCTTTGGGAAAATCGAGAACACCAATTGCTCTGATTCCTTACATCAACGCAATTTCTGAAAAAGATTTTGAAACTGACATCGGCGATAACCGATTAAAAGTAGGTGGTGACGCGAAAGTATCAATAGGCAATGGAATGAATTTGGATGTGACCCTTAATCCTGATTTTTCCAATGTCGAGGTCGATGATATCATTACCAATTTGACCCGTTTTGAAATTGGGCTTCCCGAGCGAAGACAATTTTTTACTGATAATAGCGACCTGTTCGGAAGTTTTGGTGGAAGCCGAGATGCCAACCCATTCTTCTCCAGACGTATTGGTATTGCAAGAGACACGGCCGACAATTCCATAGAAAATCGAATTATTGGAGGCGTACGCCTAAGTGGAAAACTAAACGAAGATTGGAGGCTTGGTTTTCTAAATATACAAACAGACGAAGACATTGAAAATGAAATCGCTTCGAACAACAATATGATGTTCGCCCTACAAAAAAAGGTCTTCTCGCGCTCCAATATTAGCATGTTCCTTATTAATAAACAGTCTTTTAAAGACTATGATTTTATTGAAAGGGAAGACGAATATAACCGCGTAGTAGGAATGGACTACAATCTGGCCAGTAAAGACAATAGCTGGTTCGGCAAGTTCTACCTGCATAAGTCTTTTCAACCTGATGACAAGAAAGGAAATTTCTCTTCAGGTGCTTTTCTAGGACGTAATTCTAGGTATTTCAACTTTTTTCATGACATGGCCTATATCGATGAAGAATTTCAATCCGATCTGGGTTTCGTACCAAGAACCGATATTTTCAAAACGGCCACCTCGGCCGAAGTAGTCTTTTGGCCGAAAAGTAATATTATCAACAACTACAGCTTTGAACTATTTCCGATTCTAACATGGCGGCCAGGACTTGATTTCAAGCAAACAGACCATGATATTATGCTCAATTGGAATGTGAACCTACAAGATCAATCCATGGGCGGTATAGGCTTTACCAATTCCTTTATTTTTCTTACCGACCCGTTCGACCCCACCAATACAGACGGTGCCGTAGAACTTCCTGGAAATCAAGGGTATCATTTTAATAGTATTACCGCAGCTTACGAATCGAATCGAGCCAATGTTTTTGCCTTTGAGGCCGAAACCTCGGTAGGCCGTTTTTTTAATGGCAATCGTTTTTCATTTATGGGAGAGTTCAATTTACGCTTACAACCCAAAGCATTGATCAGCCTTGCATTGAACTACGATCAACTACGGCAACCTGCGCCTTACGCGAGTGCCGACTTATGGTTGGTCAGCCCTAGGTTCGAGTTTACCTTTAGCAAATCACTTTTTTGGACGACCATTTTACAGTACAGTAATCAACGTGACAACTTAGGTATCAACTCACGATTGCAATGGCGATTTGCCCCGTTATCCGATTTGTTCATCGTATACAATGACAATTACTTTGTAAATACCTTTGTACCGAGATATCGCTCCATAAACTTGAAATTCACCTACTGGCTGAATATTTGATCGGGGGTTCGACTAAACCCTTCCATTACATTAAGATTTAAAAATTTAGGTGTTTTCATTGGTGAATCACTTAAATTTACTTTTTAGACTCGCGACCAATGACAAAATTATTTTGGGGTATTGTATGCATATTAGCTACCTCAGCTTTATTTGGTCAAACCCAACCACGATCGTTTACCGTAAAGTTCATTTCAGAGCCCATTGTTGCGGATGGAATTTTAGACGAACCCATTTGGCAAACCGCCGAAAGTGCCAACGACTACTGGCAGTATTTTCCAACAGATTCTGTCCGGGCCGGACAGCAGTCCGAAGTCAAGATATTATATGACGACAAAAACATTTATATTGGTGTAAAGGCGAATTCCGTCGGGCAAAATTATGCATTGACATCCTTAAAAGGGATTTTAGGGGAGCGGGCAACGACAGTTTCTCGGTCATGTTCGATACCTATAGCGATGGACAAAATGCTTTTCTATTTGGCATCAACCCCTATGGTGTGCGTCGAGAGGGATTAGTTTCCGGTGGCGGGAACGATCGTATGCGAGACTACAGTTTGTCATGGGACGTGAAATGGAAAGGCGACGCCAAAATGTACGAAGATCATTTTACAGCCGAGATGGTCATTCCGTTAACATCATTAAAGTTTAAGGAGGGCGCTACCAAATGGCGATTCAACAGTTATCGCATCGATACACAATCGAATGAGCGCAGCTCATGGGCTAGAATTCCTCAAAACCAACTTATTTTCAGTACCGCTTTCATGGGCGATATGGTCTTTGAAAAGCCCTTGGGGAAATCGCGGACGCCTTTGGCGATCATCCCCTACATCAATGCGCTGTCCCAAAAGGATTTTGAAATAGACGAAGGCCTGAACAATTTAAAGGTCGGTGGTGATGCCAAGGTTTCTATCGGCAACAATTTGAATTTGGATGTAACCATAAATCCCGATTTTTCGCAGGTAGAGGTCGATGATCAAGTGACCAACCTTACTCGATTTGAGGTTTCGCTTCCTGAAAAAAGGCAATTTTTCATTGATAACAGTGATCTCTTTACAAGTTTTGGTGATCAGCGAGATGCCAACCCGTTCTTCTCAAGGCGCATTGGTATTGCAGTCGATACGGCCGATAATTCCATCGAAAATAAAATTATTGGTGGTATCCGGCTTAGCGGTAAACTGACAAAAAATCTTAGGGTCGGTCTTTTGAATCTACAGACCGCAAAAGATGAGGCCAACGAGATTCCGTCGAACAACAATACCATGTTGGCCTTTCAACAAAGGGTCTTTTCAAGGTCTAACTTTGGTATGTTCTTTATCAACACACAATCCTTTGAAAAAAATGATTTTTTGGATAGGGAGGAAGAATACAATCGCGTATTCGGATTTGATTATAACCTAGCCTCCAAAGATAACATATGGACAGGAAAGGCATACCTCCATAAATCATTTCAGCCAGACGATAGTGAGGGAAACATTTCGACCGGGGGAACACTAAGGTATCAAACAAGAAAATTCAACCTTTTTCTAAAAGGTGTCTCGATTGACGAAGATTTTTCTTCCGATCTGGGATTTATTCGGCGAACCGATATTTTCAAGGGGTTCGTTAGTGCTGAACGGGTTTTTTGGCCCAAGCAAGGCATATTGCAAAATCACAGCTTCCGATTCTCACCGGTCTTTATTTGGAGCCCCAGTTTGGATTTTAAAAATACCGACTATGATTTCAGAACCAGTTGGGAGGCACAATTCAAGGACCAGTCACAATTTAATCTTGGCATGACCAATAGCTACACCTTTCTATTTGACCCATTTGATCCGACCAATACAGACGGGGCCGTAGAATTGCCCGGTGACCAAGGGTATCATTATAATAGTGTTGAATTTGAATATACCTCCGATTTGAGAAAACGTTTTTCATACAATTTGGGATCCGAGATCGGCCGATTTTACAATGGAAATCGTTTTTCTGTAGAAAGTATGATGACCTTACGGTTTCAACCCAAGGTATTTCTTTCGTTGATATTGAACTATGACCAGATAAGTTTGCCCGACCCCTACCCGAGTGCCAATATTTGGTTGATAAGCCCAAAAATCGATATTACGTTCAGCAAATCGGTCTTTTGGTCCACCTTGATCCAGTACAGCAACCAACGTGACAACCTCGGTTTCAATTCGCGCTTGCAATGGCGATTTGCACCCCTGTCCGATCTGTTTATCGTGTACAACGATAATTACTTCGTGAACAGCTTCGCGCCCCGGTTTCGTTCAATAAATCTCAAATTTACCTACTGGTTGAATCTCTGATCCCTAGATATATTCAAAAATACACGCTCCCTGAATTTGATTATATTTGAACAGCAACAACCTTACTTTAATGACAGAGTCCACTATTCCCCAACCATTGATTGCCGATGATACGATAGTTTTTGGATTGTTGGCTTTGTGCCTCGGTTTCGTATTTTACACTTCCTCGATAAATACCGGCTTTTGGAAAAAATTCTACGGCATTGTTCCTACGGTATTGATGTGCTATCTCTTACCAGGAATCTTGACCAGCATCGGACTGATCTCCGATGAGACCTCGAATCTATATTTTATGGCCAGTCGGTACTTGCTGCCTGCGGCACTGGTTCTTATGACCCTAAGTATAGACCTAAAAGCGATTGCCAATCTAGGCTCCAAAGCTTTGATTATGTTTTTTACGGGAACTGCAGGAATCATTATCGGCGGGCCTTTGGCCATTTTGATAGTCTCTATCTTTTCTCCGGAAACGGTCGGAGGTGCCGGACCAGATGCCGTATGGAGAGGACTTTCTACCATTGCAGGAAGTTGGATCGGTGGTGGGGCCAATCAAGCTGCCATGTTCGAAATTTTTGAATACAATCCGGATAAGTTCGGGGGCATGGTGCTTGTCGATATTGTCATCGCAAATCTATGGCTGGCCATTTTGCTTTTGGGAGTGGGAAAAACCAAACAAATCGATAAGTGGCTAAAAGCCGATACTTCCGCCATAGAAACCTTAAAAAAGAAAGTTACGGAACACACGGCCAGAATTACTCGGGTAGCTACGTTGCACGATTACATTGTTATGTTAGCATTGGCATTTACCTCAGTCGGGGCAGCACATTTATTCGGAAATTATTTTTCTGAATATTTAACAAACACCTTTGAGGTCATTCGCGACAAGACCAAAATATTATCTTCCTTGGGGTCAAGTTTTTTATGGATGGTCGTATTCGCAACAGCTGCCGGCATAGCCTTGTCATTTACCAAGGCCAAAAATTATGAGGGAGCGGGAGCCAGTAAAATCGGGGGGATGTTCATTTATATTTTGGTAGCTACTATCGGTATGCAAATGGATCTAAGCAAAGTGTTGGATAATCCGGGGCTCATCGCGGTAGGTCTTATCTGGATTTCGTTTCACGCAGGCCTTTTAATCCTAGTTGCCAAATTGATAAAGGCACCCTATTTCTTTCTCGCCGTGGGAAGCCAGGCCAATGTTGGTGGAGCCGCATCGGCACCTGTCGTGGCTGCGGAATTCCATCCTTCCCTAACCTCCGTGGGAATATTACTGGCCGTTTTCGGCTATGTAGTTGGAACTGCCGGAGCTTATCTTTGCGCCATTTTGATGGAAATAGCCTCGAAGGTTTAATAATCGGTAAACTTTATTGATATTTGCGGCACAAATAATTTTCAATGAAAAAGTTTGCGCTTCTTACTGTTTTATTATCCTTATTTATTTCCTGCGGTGATAGTCATACCGAAAAAACCATGACCGTTATGGGAAAGGTAAAGGGGTTGAAGAAAGGTACACTCTATCTACAAAAACTTCCCGACTCAACCCTGATCACTATTGATTCCTTAGAAATCAACGGAGATGGTAGTTTTCAATTCAATACTGAAATCGAGAGTCCTGAAATATTTTATCTGTACTTGAACAAAAAGGATAATAACGATATAAACGATCGAATTACCTTCTTCGGAGAACCAGATACAATTACCATCAATACAGCCTGGAACACCTTTGATACCAATGCCAAGGTCATGGGATCAAAAACCCATGAAAAATTCGAGGAATATCAAAAAGTGATGACCCGGTTCAATACCAAAAATTTGGAATTGATGAATAAAGCCTTTAATTCTGAAACCGCTTTGGACTCGACGGAAATAGATTCGATACAACGCCTGAGCGATAGAAATATGCAAAAAGGCTATGCCTTTGCCGTCAACTTTGCGTTGAATAATAAAGACTCATACATAGCCCCGTATATAGCACTTTATGAAATATCAGATGCAAATAAAATATATTTGGACTCTATTTATAGTTCGCTCAGCCCAGAAGTAGCTGGTTCCAAATACGGCAAGGCCCTAAAAAATCATTTGACCAAATTGACGGAATAGCCAAGACCAACAAATTAGCACCAAGAAATACTGTATAGAAAAAGCCCGTGATCACGGGCTTTTTCTATATGATATTCGAATAAGGTTTTATCCCAATTTATTTAGGTCATTCACAAGACCTGTCGCTTTTTTCTCCAATTCGGCACGCACTGCATTTAAATGCGCTTTCCTGTTTTCAACCTTTCGTTGGTTGACTTTCGCAATAAGGTCATCAAAAGTTGCAATAGCACCATCTATAATCTTAGCACCTTCTTTTGAGTCTTGCTTTCCATTGGCTGCCTCAACAATATATACCGCTTCAATGATATCGCCCAATACGTAATTTATATCTTTTTTTAAATCCCGAATATTTGCCATTTTTAAAATGTTTTTTGCAAAAGTAAGTTTTTAAACCATTTCACCTACATCAATATGTATTTTATACTCCTGCCACTTAGAAATCCGGGGATTTTGGGAATTTTATTTTTTTCTTTCTCAAGGCATAATTTTCAAGCATAGCCGTAGCTACGGTTTAAAATTTTAACACGGGGAAAGGGAAAAAGAAAGACACAAAAACTTGGGTTTCTAAGTGGCAGAAGTATACTTCTATTATATCGTAACCTCCAACAATTTAGCATCATTTGTCTTTAAACTTAGTTTGGTCGAATTCGCTGAAATCAAAAGAGTTTCACCCTTTTCGATAAAAGCACTCCCGAAATCATTTTCCACCGTCACGGATCCGCCTACACACATAAAAATGGTAAACGAATCCCTTTGAGTAATATCAAATTCAATATCCTTTGTCAGATTCAAATAATCGGTCTTGAAATACGGGCAATCGACCATGGTATTCGTTGTGTCCGATCTGTTTTTATAACTAATCTTAAAGTCGTCCTTTTTCTTATAATCTATGGCATCCAGCGCCAGCTCAGTATGTAATTCACGATAGTTGCCATGCTTATCCTTGCGGTTAAAATCGAATACCCGATAGGTAATATCAGAAGTCTGTTGAATTTCCGCTAACATGACACCGGCACCTATCGCATGAATTTTTCCGGTGTTTATAAAAAAAGTATCCCCTTCCTTTACTTTTTCGTAATTCAATAAATCCAAAAGGGTATTCTCTTTTAGACTGTTCGCGTACTCCTCTTTGGTGACATCCTTGTTAAAACCAACAATGAGATCGGCATCTTCATCGGCATCCATGATGTACCACATTTCGGTCTTTCCGAAAGAATTGTGCCGTTCTTTGGCCAATGCGTCATTGGGATGTAATTGTATGGAAAGGTCTTGCTTTGCATCAATGAACTTGATAAGAATGGGGAACTCTTTACCAAAACGCTCTACTACGCTCTTTCCCAAAAGTTCTTCGGCCCTTTTATCGATCAACATTTGAAGCGACGAACCGGATAGTTCGCCATTTGCAACAACGGATATATCTCCCGCTACGGTAGAAAGTTCCCAGCTTTCTCCCGTGATATCAGACGTTATCGGCTTACCCAATACATCTTTCAGTTTGGTGCCGCCCCATAGGCGTTCTTTCAAAATAGGTCTGAATTTTAAAGGATAGAACTGGTTCATAAATTACTGTTTAAGGGCTTGCAAAGCTTTTTTAACATGTTGAGAGGTATTCATATTATTAAAAACCATTATCAATTTGCCTTGTTTATCGAATACAAAGGTCTCCCTTCCAGGCAGCAAATTAAAAATTCGATTTTCAACACCGAACAATTTTCGGGTTTTTTTATTCGGATCGGATAATAATACAAATGGCAAATCATAGGTTGAGGTAAATTTACGGTGCATTTTTGCCGAATCTGAACTAATTCCGACGACCTCAGCCCCTAGATTGGTAAAATCCTCATAACTGTCGCGAAAGTTGCAGGCTTGTTTTGTGCAACCTGGGGTATAATCTTTAGGATAGAAATAAATGACCACAGGTTTCTTACCATGAAAATCAGAACTCCGTAAAGTATTCCCAGTTTGGTTCTTCAACTCAAATTTAGGAAGCGGATCGCCAATTTTTAGTCCCATCGATTTAGCCCGAGTAGGTTACAAAATTACGCGGGGTTTCGAACAAGACAACCTCAAGTTCTTTCGAGGCACTGATATGGGGTCGTAATTTGTTCCAGATAACGACCGCAATATTTTCCGCTGTAGGGTTCAAGTCTTTGAATTCTGGCACCTCAATATTCAAATTTTTATGATCCAGAGCATCTTCGACCTTATCTTTAATCAAGTCTTTCAATACTTTCATATCCATAACAAAACCCGTTTTCGCATCGATTTCACCAGTAACGCTGACTACCAATTCATAATTATGCCCGTGAAAGTTGGGGTTGTTGCATTTACCAAAAACCGTATTGTTCTTCTCATCGCTCCAGTCAGCACAAAATAATCGATGAGCTGCGTTGAAATGGGCCTTTCTACTAACTTTTACCTTCATTGTGATACGCCTTATTGTGTGATATGATCGTAGAATTTATCGAAAATTAATTTGAACCATTCCGTGTAGCGTTTTGGATTCTTCTCGATATCGGACTTAATATCAACGGGCAGCATCCATTTCCAATCGGCGACCTCGTCACTATTAATTTCAGGAGCCTTATCATAGGTACCCACCATTACGTGATCCAGTTCATGTTCGGTTAGGCCGTTGTCAAAGGGGGCTTTATAGATAAACGAAAACAGTTCTTTTAAATCTGTCTCAAAGCCCATTTCTTCTTGCAGTCTTCTTCGACCGGCTTCAAGGTTACTTTCACCGATGCGCTGATGGCTACAACAGGTATTGGTCCACAACAATGGGGAGTGGTATTTGCTAGACGCTCTTTGTTGCAGCATGGTCTCTCCTAAATCGTTCATTATAAATACCGAAAACGCCCGATGAAGTACGGCTTTTTCATGAGCCTCCATTTTGGGCATGATACCCAGAACTTCATCTTTTTCATTTACCAATATCACTTCTTCTTCCTTCATAGTGTAAAAATAAGGCCTTTGGTCAACTTTTGAGTCAAGGTATTATAAATAATCCCTATTGTACATCATGAATAGTGTTAATGACAGAACCATAAATAAGAAACTCCGGTAGGATCTTCCATTTTTGAAAAATACAATACCGGAGTTTTGCCATAGAGATATTTTTAGTTCAAATAGAGATGCCCTGAAAGTTTTTTAGAAGACCCGTCGGTATCCGTATATTCAAAAAGATAAAAATACGTTCCTGTAGGCAGTTTATTTTCCTTACCTCCAACTGGCCTTACCTGCGAAGTACCATCAAAATAGTTACCCAATGTGTTATATGATTCGGTATAGTAAATTAGAATTCCCCAGCGGGTGTAAATTCGGAGTTTATTTTCCGGCCGTACCTCTAGACCGGTAATGGTCAGTATGTCATGTACACCATCGCCGTTCGGGGTGACCACGTTGAATACCTCTACCTCATCGATTTCAATCGGTAGGTCGCTATCTAAATAATCGGGTGTACCATCACCATCAAAATCATCGTTGGCGTAATTGCCATCTTGATCCATATCCTCATCGATCGTATCTATTCCATCATCATCATCGTCCGTATCCCTATAATCGGACTCATCGTCTCCATCAGTATTCGGAAGGTCATTAATAGGATTGTCAATTTCATCGTTCACGTCGATATCTATTTGTTCGGCACCTTCATAACCATCGTTCAAACCGTCATCGTCTTTATCCGAGCCGATAAATGTCACATCAGCAACGCCGTCATGATTAAAATCATGACCCTCAATGTTGTCAGGTACATTATCATTGTCACTATCGGAATCCAAATAATCAGGTAAATCGGTACCATCGGTATTCACGGGAATGATACCGATATTGCCATTGGCCTCATATGCATCATCAAGGCCGTTTGCGTTTCCATCGGTTCCACTTGGTGGAATATATCCAGAAGTTGCTTGTGCCTCAACATTGTCAGGAATACCGTCATCATCGCTGTCGATATCCAAATAATCGGGATAACTATCGCCATCCGAATCGGTTGGATTCGTAGAAGGATCATTATCACCATCAGCATTCAAATCCTCAAAACTATCCAAGATACCATCATCATCGGCGTCTATATCCAAGGGGGTATCGTCAGTTGCATCCCTAAAATCAACATCTCCCCCTGTGTTGGCATCATTGTCTATATCCGGAAGAATTACCGTACCTGATAACGGATTATCAATTGTTCCTCCAACATCAGTGTAATCGGGAGTGGCGTCTGTGGCATCGTCAAGGCCATCATTGTCAGTATCGTTTCCGGAAAGTGTAATCGCTGCTTCCGCAGTGTCATCGGCCCCTTCGTTATCTGAATCGATATCCAAATAATCGGGATTATCGACTCCATCGGTATTCGTAGGAACCAAACCGGCGGTATAAGATGTGTCAACTCCATTGGCATCTATACTCCCTGAAGGGGCAACGTAACCTATTGTCGTTTGCGCTTCAACATTGTCAGGAATACCATCACCATCGGCATCTAAATCGAGAATATCATCAACCCCGTCGGCGTCGGAATCCAACATCACATAATTTACCGTCTCCCCGTCTGGGTCGTTCTGCACGGCATCAGGTACACCGTCTGTGCCGACTGTTCCATTTACGACTCCATTTGTATGAGGTTGACCATGACCGACCTCAACGGCATCGAAAATTCCATCATTATCACTATCCAAGTCAAAGGCGTCGATAACCCCGTCGTTGTCAGTATCCATACAAGATGAAGGATTCGTGACGGTAACACTAACAAAATCGATATTTGCACCTGAATGGAAACTTGGCCCAGGGGCATCGGAAGTCAATCGCACCGTAGTTTGTTCTGTGGTCGCAACGAAAGTACTCTCATAGTAAAACCAGGTATTTGGACCGCGAACACCAGCTATGGGACCTTGAGCCAGAGTGGTTTGACTATCATTAAAAATCGTGGCACTTGAACTATCGATGACATCTATTTGTAAATCAACCGTGGTGCCTGATAAGTGACCATAATCCTCCCCCCAATACAGTGAAAGGGTGTAGGTATTTCCGGGTACTGTATTGATTTCCTGACTGAATTCGTTCATTACGCCACCTGACCTTGTTGCATTTCCGATCAGATCCATGTACTGTCTACCATGAAATGCCGGGGCCCAAGTACCTCCGTCAACCCAAGCATCCATATTTTGGGTGTAATCCCAAGCTGAAATTTGGTCTGTGTTCAAATCTGCTCCAATATAGGCCCCATTATCACCTGCATTGGCATACGTTGCGGTATTGGTAAAATCGTCTCTTTCAAAAGAAGCGTTCAGTATCAGATTGCCACAACCTTCATCGGTATCTAAAATACCATCATTGTCATCGTCCAAATCGACGATATCGGGCATTCCATCGTTATCATTATCGGGGCGATCGTCCGATGCATCCCTAAAATCGACATCGCCTCCAGTGGATGCATCATTATCTTCATCAGGTAGCATAATCGGGGCGTTTAGTGGATCGTCAATAATTCCACCTGGATCCGAATAGCCACTTAAATCATTGTCCGACCTATCATCTAAACCGTCATTATCAATGTCGGCACCGGCAATCCATTTTAAGGCTTCCTCCAAATCGGTTCGGGAATCATTATCGGAATCGGTATCCATGTAATCAGGATTATCAGACCCGTCGGTATTAGTGGGGGTTATTCCTGCAGCATAGGCCAAATCAACTCCGTTTGCATCTACGGTGCCGTTAGGTGCTATATAACCAATCGTTGTTTGTGCTTCCACATTATCAGGAATTCCATCACCATCGGAGTCTAAATCGCCAAAGTCTGACATGCCGTCTGCATCATCTGAACTTTCTGAAACGGTATAATTAACAATTCCGTTATCAGGGTCTGCCTGTACGGCATCGGGTACACCGTCAGCACCTACACTTCCATTTACTCTTCCGTTAGTTTGTGACTGCCCATGACCTGCTTCCACAGCGTCATAAATTCCATCGTTGTCGGTATCCAAATCTATCGGATTAGGATAGCCGTCCTTATCACTGTCCAATACATAAATCTCAGGATTTATATAATTCGTAGTACAGCGAAAATCAAGATTATGTTCTCTTCCGGAGGCCGCTACGGCAGGTATGATAGTGGTAATACCAGCCCTGAAACGAATCTCGGATCGGTTTTCATAATTTATACCAAAATTGGCCTGTGGATTGGTATTGCCTGCTCCTGTGTACTCCGTCGTTCCACCCGTGGCTACGATCCAAGGAAACTCATAGGAAATCGATAAATCCGTTGGATTAGATACTATATAATTCGTCGGATTCTCTACATAGATTTCCTCACTATAGTCTACATTGCCATCAGTATCATTGATGTTTATAAAGAATTTCGGAACCGTTACCGGAGTCGTACCTCCAGAATTCACGAACTGCATACGATATTCAATATACCCTTCCTTACCTACATTCGAAATATCAAACGCCGTTCGCGGCCTAAAGGCCTGTGCTTCTGAAGTATTATTATCTATGTCTGCCACGGAAGCATTGAACGTCTCTACAATAGTCACCAAGGCATCGGTACCCGATGTTATATTCGAAAATCTGTAGACTGCCCCCTGCTGTAATGCGGTGCCGGACTCAAGCGACGATGGAGTACTAAAATCGAGAATGGTCTCACCAGTACAATCTGGTTGCGTGTTTCCTACAATAACGTTTAGTTCTTCGGAATCCAAAAGGCCGTCGTTATCGTCATCAAGATCTATGGCATCAACAATGCCGTCAGTATCGGTATCCAATCGGTCATCCTGTGCGTCCCTGAAATCGACATCGCCACCTGAATTGGCATCTTTATCCGTGTCCAATAGAATTATCGCTCCTGAAAGTGGATCATCTATTGTACCACCAACATCGGAATAATCTGCTGTTGCGTCAGTGGAGTCATCTAGGCCGTCATTATCAGCATCTGAATTTAACAAAGTAATCTGTGCTTCTAAAGTATCGTTTCCTCCCTCGTTATCGGAATCCAGATCCAAATAATCAGGGGCATCTGCACCATCGGTATTTGTTGGGTTTATTCCTGAAGGATAAGCAGTATCGAAACCGTTGGCATTTACCGTACCGCTTGGGGCGATATAACCAATGGTTGTTTGTGCTTCCACATTGTCGGGAAGGCCATCTCCATCGGCGTCGAGATCCAAAAAGTCAAATAGCGTATCGGTGTCATCTGTACTTTCTGCTACGGTATAATTAACCAATCTATCATTTGGATCAACCTGCACAACATCCGGTATACCGTCAGTGCCTACTGAACCGTTAACCCTACCATTGGTTTGAGGCTGTGCATGGCCAGCTTCAGCAGCGTCAAATATGCCATCATTATCAGCGTCTAGATCAAGATAGTTAAATACTCCATCTAAATCGGTATCTAAATTTTCGCAAGTGGAAAAGCGAATAGTGAAATCATCCCATACCGAAAAATCCGCTGCATTATCATCAATATGGCCATAAACATAGGTTCGAATGGTGTAGGTGGTATTCTCATCTAATTTGATAAATTCATCTCTACTTTGAGTTAAACGATCTCCTGGTAACAAATCAGTATAACTACTATTCACATCAATATCAATGGAAAGAATATCATAAGAAGTAAAACCATCACTAGAAATCAGGGTCGCGATTTGGTAAGAATCACCTACAGTAGGTTCGAACCAACCCGTGGCCAATTCTGTGATTACCGGTTGCATCAAGTTAGTGCCTGTAGTAAACGAGACTTCAACATAGTCATTCGCAGCAAAGGCCTCACTGAAATTATTAGCATTTATATTTCTTAATTCTACTTGTTGTGCTGGAGTACTTGCAGTAATTCCACTAAATGAGATATCAGTATTGGTAACAACCAACCAATCCGTTATGCTAGGGTTTTGCACAAAATCTAAACTTAAATTTCCTGGTGGTGTATTCAGGGTCCATGAAATATAATCGTCATCAATACACTCAGCACCTTCATCCGTATTCAAGATTCCATCATTATCAATATCATAATCCAAAAAGTCAACAATACCATCACCGTCGGTATCAGGTCGATCTTCTATATCATCCCTAAAATCGACGTCACCGCCCGAGGAAGCGTCGCTATCCAAATCGGGAAGTATTACGGGTGCGGTCAATGGGTAATCTATGGTACCTCCAACATCCGAATAATTCCCTGTCGCATCGGTTGCGTCGTCAAGACCGTCGTTATCGGTGTCATTACCTGAAAGTGTTATTGCGGCTTCAATCGTATCATTGGCCCCTTCGTTGTCCGAATCTGTATCCAAATAATCTGGGTTATCCGTGCTATCTGTATTTGTGGGTACGATTCCCGAGGGATATGCTGGATCTACTCCAAAGGTATCCACCGATCCACTTGGCAAAAGATAGCCTATCGTGGTTTGCGCCTCCACCTGGTCAGGAATGCCGTCACCGTCAGAATCCAAATCTAAAAAGTTATGGATGGTATCGGAATCATCGGCGCTCTCACCGACAGAATAGTTAACCATCCCATCATTTGGATTCGCCTGAACCAAATCGGGAATGCCATCGCTACCAACTGCACCGCTAACAATACCATTGGTATGTGCCTGTCCGTGGCCAGACTCTACCGCGTCCAACATCCCATCATTGTCACTGTCCAAATCAAAAATATTGATGACGCCATCGGCATCAGTATCCAAACTGCAAAATACGGGTTGGGTGAATCTTGTAGAAGAGTCTGTAGGGTATTCAAAACTAAGGACAATACGACTCACTTGCCCTTCAAAATAAAACAGAATGGATCCAATAGGGTCATCGGCAGGGTCATCACCGTCAGAGTCTACGGCGTCTGCCACGAATAGATTTCCCGTTTGGGTTATTATAGAACCTACTTGCGTAACACCTTCTGTTGTAAGGTCGTAAAGCACATTATTTTCATCATAGACATCAATGGTGCAACGTGTATTATTGTCGAAGTCTGTCATCTTAAAGCTGACCTTCGCTATCGGAATACTAAAGGTCGAAGTCAAACTACCTGACTGACCAGCATCGCCACGCAGTCTTATGGATGGGCCATTCAGACCGGCATCATATCCAAAAATCTCAACGTTATCAGGATTATTCAATGTATAGGTCAAATCTGTACCGTCTATCGAATAGGTATCATCAACAACATTATTTCCTATTCCTATCGTACCAGAGATGTTAGAATCCCTGCACCCATCGATACTATCGGGAATCCCGTCGTTATCGTCATCAAAATCTACCCGATCTCCAATTCCATCCATATCATTGTCTGTGGCCAAACCTAATGTAAAGGAACCTCTATAACTAATTGTGTGGGCGTCAACGGAAATATAATAGGTATTACCGGCTATAAGGCCGGGTACTCTAAGGTTTACATCTTGGTTGGGAAAGGCGTAGATTGCACTGGTGACCTCAGTAACCCCGTCACCCTCCCAAAGCGCTATCAACGTTCTTGTCTGGCTTCCCTTGGCGCCCCCAATATCAACTGTTATGTTCACTTGATTGGTTGCTGGGGCAACAAAGTAGAACCATCGATTTGCACGCGGTCCACCAACACCCCAAGCACTACCTGGGTTTAAATCTGGTGAAGCACCCAAAGTATTGTAAGCCGCATCGGCGGAAGAAGTATTTATTAGACCGGTAACATCAACTGCCCCTTCATACATATCGTAATCAACCTGATCTTGAAGACAAAGCGTAAAAGAACCTTGTCCCGCATAGGAATCCACTGAAATATAATAGGTAGAACCGGGAGTCAAGCCCAAATAGTTCGCATCTACGTGAGATCCTGCAGAGTCGAACCTATCACTGGCAAGTTCTGTAACGCCATCGGCTTCCCAAAGTGCCAACTGCGTAAAGCGTTGTGTACCCAAAGGATCACCGGCACCCCCGCCCCTTCTAACAATGACTCGAATCTCCCCCGAAAGAGGGGCATCGAATCGAAACCATCGATTATGTCTGGGGCCACCAGCAGACCATTCACTGGCGCTGTTTCGGTCCGCCGAAGCACCGTACGAATTATATGCGGCATTCGCGGAACATCCGTTTATAAAACCTGTAATATCCAAGGCCCCTTCGTAAAAGTCATAATCCATTACATCCTCCAAACACAGAGCAAAAGTACCGGTGGTAGATGAACCATGACTATCTACTGAAATATAATACGTGCTTCCAGGCGTAAGACCAACATGACCTATATTGACATTGTCATATTGTGTATACCAATTTTCGCTTCGTATTTCAGTTAGTCCGTCAGCTTCCCAAAGTGCAATCTGTGCGTATCGAATTGCACTTGGGGAGGTACTTCTACGAAGTCTAATATTAATTTGTCCATTGGCAGGTGCCACAAAACTGAACCACACGTTATTATCTACCACCCCACCGTTCCATTCACTTCCTGCATTGCCATCACCTGTAGAGTTTACGGTCGTATAGGCGTCATCAGCCGAACAAGAATTGATTAAGGAGGAAATATCAATGGAATTAACGAAATCATCGTTCGCAGGTTGGGCAAAAGATAGTTGGGCACAACTTAGCAAAGCAATGAAAAGTAACATTTTCATCGCTCCGGATAGAGGTTCGGTTTGGTTAGTTTTATTAGGGGGCATAGGCTTTTCTATGGCAGTCCAATGGGGCTTTTATTCATATATATGGATAATGAAATGTTAGAAAAATCTTGGCGATTTCATCTGTCCCTTGGTCTTAATGAAATCATATCTCAAAATAACCTCAAAAGAACCATCGTTAAAAGCGGCGCTACCCAGTTCGGTAACTTCACGATCATAGGCCATACCGATTAAAATATTTTCAGAAATATTAAAACCGACCATACCGCTTACGGCAGCATCCCAACGATATGCAGCACCTAAGATAAATTTATCGTTCAGCATGAAATTGGCCGATAGGTCAACCTGTAATGGGGCACCTTGTACGACTTTGGTGAGCAGGGTGGGTTTGAATTTTAAGAAAGGGTTCAAATCCCATACGTAGCCTGTAATAAAATAGAAGTTCATCTGTTCTTTGGCACTAGATAGGGATGATTCATCAAAATGAGATGTCTGTAAAAATCTGGGTACCGAAAGACCCGCATAAAATTTTTGGGTATGGTAATAGATCCCTGCACCAAAATTGGGGGAAAAACGATTATCGATATCTTGCTCTAAGGTTTGGTCAGGAGCAAATTGATTGAGTTCCGAGAAACGCACGTCCAAAAGATGTGCGCTTGCCTTAAGGCCAAAACTCAACCTACCTTCAGTCGAAGTATAAATAGTATATGAAAAATCGATATCGAAATTCGTTTCGGATGTCGGACCTATTTGGTCGTTTACTATTGAAACGCCGAGTCCTACCCCACGATATCCTATAGGCGAGTGTAAATTCAAGGTTTGCGTTTTTGGGGCACCATCAAGGCCCACCCATTGAGATCTGTGTAGGGCAGCAATACTCATATGCCCTCTGGATCCCGCATACCCTGGATTCACACTAACGGTATTGTACATGTATTGGGTGTACTGTGCATCTTGCTGTGCAAAACTTCCAGTGACAATAAAAAATATGCCCCCAAATACCCATGATGTGAGTCTTTTGATCAAAATTTTATTTTTGCCCTTTTTAGCTATCAACATCATTTATCTATTTATATAGAGATATCCTGAAAGGGTTTTCATATTTCCTTCCGAAACCTCATAATCCAAAATATAGAAATAGGTGCCGACCGGTAACATGTTATCGGCCTGTACGGTTACTCTACCTTTCGAAGTACCGTCGAATACATTCCCCTCGGTATTATATGCATTGGTACTATAGACTAGAACACCCCATCGGTTATAAATTTTGAGGGTATTGTTCGGATAATTTTCCAGTCCGGCTATCGACAATAC
The DNA here is from genome assembly GCF_027474825.1 of Maribacter halichondriae. Lineage (GTDB taxonomy): Bacteria > Bacteroidota > Bacteroidia > Flavobacteriales > Flavobacteriaceae > Meishania > Meishania halichondriae. The sequence goes on from NZ_CP107030.1 coordinate 623,266, forward strand.
ATCGTGAATTCCGTCACCATTGGGTGTTATAACGTTAAAAACCTCTATTTCAGTATCCGGTAAGTTCGGTTCCAAGTATTCGGGAATACCATTACCATTGGAATCATCATTCGAATAATCACCATCACCATTAAGATCTTCGTCAATAGTTTCGATGCCGTCATCATCGTCATCGGTGTCTCTATAGTCCGATTCTCCATCACCATCAGTATTCGGTAAATTGTTGAACGGGTCATCTATTTCATCGTTGACGTCAAGGTCAATGGCAGTTGTACCCTCATAACCATCATCAAGACCGTCATTATCTTTGTCAGAACCGATCAATGTGACTTCTGGAATTCCATCATGATCATGATCATGCGCCTCGATACTGTCAGGTACGTTATCATTATCACTATCCGAATCCAAATAATCAGCTAAAAGGTCTCCGTCGGTATCGACAGGGAAAATTCCCAGATTACCATTGGCTTCATACGCGTCATCCAAACCGTTATTGTTCAAATCCTGTCCGTTAGGAGGAATGTAACCTGCTGTAGTTTGTCCTTCCACATTATCAGGAATACCATCGTTGTCACTATCTATATCCAAATAATCGGGAAATCCGTCACCGTCGGTATCCGTTGGATTCGTTGATGCATCACCATCACCGTCTAAATCAAGATCTTCAAGATTATCCACAATTCCGTCATCATCGGCATCCAAATCGATGGCATCTGTCACCACAACCGTTACGTCGGCCGTACTACAATTGCCAACATCGTCGCAAATAGTGTATGTAAACGTATCAGCACCCACAAAACCAGTGTTTGGCGTATAGGTTACCGTATCATCTGATGGATCATTGGGAGTACCGTTGTCATTTATGGTCACAGTTCCATCAGATGGATTTGTAGTCGTTAAAGTCCCGATGGATGGAAGGTCATTGTCGTTGGCCAGAATATCGATATCGATTGGTGTATCTTCCATTGTCGCTACAGCATCGTCGATCGCATCAACAATAGGAAGTACATCGATTGTTACTGTGGCCGTACTACAATCACCAAAGGTGTTACAGACGGTATAGTCAAAACTATCCGGCCCATTGTAATCGGGGTTCGGAATATAAGTGACGATATCGTCGGTCGGATCATTCGGCGTACCATTGTTATCAATGGTTACTGTTCCATTGGAAGGATTTGTAGTTGTTAAATTTCCAGTCGTTGGCAAGTCAGAATCATTCGCATAAATATCAACAACAACAGACTGATCTTCGTCCGTCGTAACTACATCATCTACCAAGGTAGCCGCTTCGTAGATACAGACCACCGTAAACATGGGCAGATTGAAACTATTCCCAACTTTTGTAATGGTCGCTTGATATTCTACTGGAGTTTCGGTTGCGATTACAGTCGGACGGGTCTGGTCACCCGATACTGCAGGACTCCAAGTTAATGTAGCACTGGGTGATACGTTATTGGTATTATCCGTTATATCAAGTGTAACTTCGTTGAATGGTGAATTGCAATTGGTAAGAATAAAATAGCTCGAAGCGTTTCTTCCACAAAGTGTTCCATCGTACAGGGCAAAATAGACTCCACGATCAGTTACCTCTAAAAAGGAGTCCGTGCTTAAAATCGTGCTGGTATCCGAAGCCTCATACCAACGATAGTTGGTTTCATCCGTGCTGTTCGGGGCCTGCAATAGAAACTGGGCATTGGATGCAACAATCCCCAGCAAAGTAAGAACAATGCTGAGGACTAATGATTTATATGTGAATACGGACTTCAATTCGATTTGGGATCGTTTAGTTTGTTCAACTTATTTTACTACAAAGACCACATTGATCAATGAATTGTAATCCGCTGGTGTTGCAATAATATCATAGGTCAATACACCACCTGCGCTGATTGTAAACTCTGCCGGACTCGTATCAAACACTGTCGGATCCGCATAGGTCACATAGTAATACAATTCGGTACGACCATACGTAGGTACCGTTGGAGCTGTTGCGTCCGACGCAGCTACGGGACTGCCAAATTGGTCAATATATTCCTGATATAAATCCACAGTTCGATTATTCCCAGTAGAAGATGCATCAATCGCAATTGAAGGTGGATAGAATATCCTCGCCGCTTTTGAAACTATAGGCGCTATATCCTGGATTACATCTTCTACGGTATCCTCCGTAGTTCCATCTCCATCAACATCAACCGGAGTATCGGAATCTACTTGTGACGCCGTTTGTTCATCGGTATTGTCTAGATATACTGATAGGTCAATAGCAGGTGTTGGTGTAGGGTCTCCCGTTAGGCTTAATATATGGGATGACAATGATAAATCTTGATCATCGGTTGCTGGGTCTCCTGCGGGACCTTGTGGGCCTGTTGCTCCTGCTGGGCCTTGCGCTCCTGTTGCTCCTGTAGGACCGGCTGGGCCGGCTGGGCCGGCTGGACCCACATTACCTTGTGGTCCTTGTGCCCCAGTTGGACCGGCTGGGCCTGTTGCTCCGTCTGCTCCCGCTGGGCCTACTGGACCCGCTGGACCTGTTGCTCCGTCTGCTCCGTCCGCTCCCGCTGGGCCTACTGGACCCGCTGGACCTGTTGCTCCGTCTGCTCCGTCCGCTCCCGCTGGGCCTACTGGACCGGCTGGACCTGTTGCTCCGTCAGCTCCGTCCGCTCCCGCTGGGCCTACTGGACCGGCTGGACCTGTTGCTCCGTCAGCTCCGTCCGCTCCCGCTGGGCCTACTGGACCGGCTGGACCTGTTGCTCCGTCCGCTCCGTCCGCTCCCGCTGGGCCTACTGGACCCGCTGCTCCCGTTGGGCCTACTGGACCCGCTGGGCCTGTTGCTCCGTCCGCTCCGTCCGCTCCCGCTGGGCCTACTGGACCCGCTGGGCCTGTTGCTCCGTCAGCTCCCGCTGGGCCTACTGGACCGGCTGGACCTGTTGCTCCGTCCGCTCCGTCAGCTCCCGCTGGGCCTACTGGACCCGCTGGGCCTGTTGCTCCGTCAGCTCCCGTTGGGCCTACTGGACCCGCTGGACCTGTTGCTCCGTCTGCTCCCGCTGGGCCTACTGGACCCGCTGGGCCTGTTGCTCCGTCAGCTCCCGCTGGGCCTACTGGACCGGCTGGACCTGTTGCTCCGTCCGCTCCCGCTGGGCCTACTGGACCCGCTGGGCCTGTTGCTCCGTCTGCTCCGTCAGCTCCCGCTGGGCCTACTGGACCGACTGGACCTGTTGCTCCGTCCGCTCCCGCTGGGCCTACTGGACCCGCTGGGCCTGTTGCTCCGTCTGCTCCGTCAGCTCCCGCTGGGCCTACTGGACCGGCTGGACCTGTTGCTCCGTCTGCTCCCGCTGGGCCTACTGGACCCGCTGGGCCTGTTGCTCCGTCAGCTCCCGCTGGGCCTACTGGACCGGCTGGACCTGTTGCTCCGTCCGCTCCGTCCGCTCCCGCTGGGCCTACTGGACCCGCTGGGCCTGTTGCTCCGTCTGCTCCGTCAGCTCCCGCTGGGCCTACTGGACCCGCTGGGCCTGTTGCTCCGTCTGCTCCGTCCGCTCCCGCTGGGCCTACTGGACCCGCTGGGCCTGTTGCTCCGTCTGCTCCGTCAGCTCCGTCCGCTCCCGCTGGGCCTACTGGACCCGCTGGGCCTGTTGCTCCGTCTGCTCCGTCAGCTCCGTCCGCTCCCGCTGGGCCTACTGGACCCGCTGCTCCCGCTGGGCCTACTGGACCCGCTGGGCCTGTTGCTCCGTCAGCTCCCGCTGGGCCTACTGGACCGGCTGGACCTGTTGCTCCGTCCGCTCCGTCCGCTCCCGCTGGGCCTACTGGACCCGCTGCTCCCGCTGGGCCTACTGGACCCGCTGGACCTGTTGCTCCGTCCGCTCCGTCCGCTCCCGCTGGGCCTACTGGACCCGCTGCTCCCGCTGGGCCTGTTGCTCCGTCCGCTCCCGCTGGGCCTACTGGACCCGCTGCTCCCGTTGGGCCTACTGGACCCGCTGGGCCTGTTGCTCCGTCTGCTCCGTCAGCTCCCGCTGGGCCTACTGGACCCGCTGGACCTGTTGCTCCGTCTGCTCCGTCAGCTCCGGCTGGGCCTGTTGCTCCGTCAGCACCTGCTGGGCCTATTGGACCCGCTGGACCTGTTGCTCCGTCTGCTCCGTCAGCTCCTGCTGGACCTATTGGACCCGCTGGACCTGTTGCTCCGTCTGCTCCGTCAGCACCGTCAGCACCTGCTGGGCCTATTGGACCCGCTGGACCTGTTGCTCCGTCTGCTCCGTCAGCTCCGTCCGCACCGTCAGCTCCTGCTGGGCCTATTGGACCCGCTGGACCTGTTGCTCCGTCTGCTCCGTCAGCACCGTCAGCACCGTCAGCACCTGCTGGGCCTATTGGACCCGCTGGGCCTGTTGCTCCGTCTGCTCCGTCAGCTCCTGCTGGGCCTATTGGACCGGCTGGACCTGTTGCTCCGTCTGCTCCGTCCGCTCCTGCTGGGCCTATTGGACCCGCTGGACCTTGTGGACCAGTGTCCGGATCTATCCATGAATAGGTTCCAATACCGTCAGTTGATAATACTTGTCCATTCGTTCCACCCGTAGGTAATTCTATTTCGTTATCTGGATCAGCATCCTCATCTCGAATGTCAATCAATGTGTTTCCTCCATTGACTAAATCTATTTGAACAGATTGGTTCGGTGTCACTACCGTACTACTAATGTCCTGTGTGTCCAAACTCGATAATGGGACGTCAAAATCGGCTCCCCCATCACTTAATCTTAAATTCGTGCCTACTATAGAAAAAGCATTGTTGTACTCATTGCCGACAACACCGTCTAAATCAGGCGTGGCGTTACCCCCTACCGGATCCCATGTAGTTCCATTATAGACATATAATTGTCCTGCGGCATCATCTATATAGGTGGCTCCGGGATTATTATTTGCAGGAGCTCCCGATGGTGCTCCTGTTCCGATTACCGAAAGTTCGTTGGTTATATCAGAATCAGCATCCCTAATATCAATTTGTGTGGTACCACCTCTTTCTAAGTTAATATCTACGGATTCGTTAAGAGTGGCTACAGCACTACTAATTTGTTGGTTATCACTACTATTGGCAGCAAGGTCTTCCAAAGCTTCCTGAACATTGGTCTCATCGGTCAAATCTCCGTCAACATCAAAATTCGGGCTTAGTGCCACTTGAGAAGCATTTTGATCATCCGTTCCATCAAAAGAAGTGGTAGTAGTATCTTCCGAAGTATAGGTATAGGTAATATTATCTGCAGTTGACAGGGTAGTAACTGTCTCCGCGGGGAGCACCAAATTCGTTATCGTGCCCTCCTCGTCGGTATAGGTCAGCGTACGTGTAAGGTTGTCGAAGGTAAGCGTGCCGACGCCCAAGGGGACGTTCGTTATCGTGCCCTCCTCATCGGTATAGTCGATCGAGTTGCCGTCGGCGCCCAATGCCGCAGTGCCCACGCCCAACGGGATGTTCGTCGTCAGGTTGTTCTCATCGGTATAGTCAAGACTGTTGCCGTCGGCGCCAAGTGCAAGTGTCGTCAGCGTCTCCGCGGGGAGTACCAGGTTCGTTATCGTGCCCTCCTCGTCGGTATAGGTCAGCGTACGTGTCAGGTTGTCGAAGGTAAGCGTGCCGACGCCCAAGGGGACGTTCGTTATCGTGCCCTCTTCGTCCGTATAGTCTATCGAGTTGCCGTCAGCGCCCAATGCCACCGTACCGACCCCTAACGGGATGTTCGTCGTAAGGTTGTTCTCATCGGTATAGTCAAGACTGTTGCCGTCCGCGCCAAGTGCAAGTGTCGTCAGCGTCTCCGCGGGGAGTACCAGGTTCGTTATCGTGCCCTCCTCGTCGGTATAGGTCAGCGTACGTGTCAGGTTGTCGAAGGTAAGCGTGCCGACGCCCAAGGGGACGTTCGTTATCGTGCCCTCTTCGTCCGTATAGTCTATCGAGTTGCCGTCAGCGCCCAATGCCGCAGTGCCCACGCCCAACGGGATGTTCGTCGTCAGGTTGTTCTCGTCCGTATAGTCGAGGCTGTTCCCGTCCGCGCCAAGTGCGAGCGTGGTCAAGGTCTCAGCGGGGAGCACCAGGTTCGTCACCGCGCCCTCCTCATCGGTATAGGTCAGCGTACGTGTCAGGTTGTCGAAGGCCAGCGTGCCCACATTCAGGGGGACGTTCGTTATCGTGCCCTCTTCGTCCGTATAGTCTATCGAGTTGCCGTCAGCGCCCAATGCCGCAGTGCCCACGCCCAACGGGATGTTCGTCGTAAGGTTGTTCTCATCGGTATAGTCCAGGCTGTTCCCGTCCGCGCCAAGTGCGAGCGTGGTCAAGGTCTCAGCGGGGAGCACCAGGTTCGTCACCGCGCCCTCCTCATCGGTATAGGTCAGCGTACGTGTCAGGTTGTCGAAGGTCAGCGTGCCGACGCCCAAGGGGACGTTCGTTATCGAACCCTCCTCATCGGTATAGTCGATCGAGTTGCCATCGGCCCCCAATGCCACCGTACCGACACCCAACGGGATGTTCGTGGTAAGGTTGTTCTCATCGGTATAGTCAAGACTGTTGCCGTCGGCGCCCAGTGCGAGCGTCGTCAAAGTCTCCGCGGGGAGCACCAGATTCGTTATCGTGCCCTCCTCGTCGGTATAGGTCAGCGTCCGTGTCAAAATGTCGAAGGTCAAAGTGCCGATGCCCAATGGGACGTTCGTTATCGTGCCCTCCTCATCGGTATAGTCGATCGAGTTGCCATCGGCACCAAGGGCCACCGTACCGACCCCCAACGGGATGTTCGTCGTAAGGTTGTTCTCATCGGTATAGTCCAGGCTGTTCCCGTCCGCGCCAAGTGCGAGCGTGGTCAAGGTCTCCGCGGGGAGCACCAGGTTCGTTATCGTGCCCTCCTCGTCGGTATAGGTCAGCGTCCGTGTCAGGTTGTCGAAGGTCAGCGTGCCGACGCCCAAGGGGACGTTCGTTATCGAACCCTCCTCATCGGTATAGTCGATCGAGTTGCCATCGGCGCCCAATGCCACCGTACCGACACCCAACGGGATGTTCGTCGTAAGGTTGTTCTCATCGGTATAGTCAAGACTGTTGCCGTCGGCACCCAGTGCGAGCGTCGTTAGCGTCTCCGCGGGGAGTACCAGATTCGTTATAGTGCCCTCCTCGTCGGTATAGGTCAGCGTCCGTGTCAAAATGTCGAAGGTCAAAGTGCCGATGCCCAATGGGACGTTCGTTATCGAACCCTCCTCATCGGTATAGTCGATCGAGTTGCCATCGGCCCCCAATGCCACCGTACCGACACCCAACGGGATGTTCGTCGTAAGGTTGTTCTCATCGGTATAGTCAAGACTGTTGCCGTCGGCGCCCAGTGCGAGCGTCGTCAAAGTCTCCGCGGGGAGTACCAGATTCGTTATAGTGCCCTCCTCGTCGGTATAGGTCAGCGTACGTGTCAGGTTGTCGAAGGTAAGCGTGCCGACGCCCAAGGGGACGTTCGTTATCGTGCCCTCTTCGTCCGTATAGTCTATCGAGTTGCCGTCAGCGCCCAATGCCACCGTACCGACCCCTAACGGGATGTTCGTCGTAAGGTTGTTCTCATCGGTATAGTCAAGACTGTTGCCGTCCGCGCCAAGTGCAAGTGTCGTCAGCGTCTCCGCGGGGAGTACCAGGTTCGTTATCGTGCCCTCCTCGTCGGTATAGGTCAGCGTACGTGTCAGGTTGTCGAAGGTAAGCGTGCCGACGCCCAAGGGGACGTTCGTTATCGTGCCCTCTTCGTCCGTATAGTCTATCGAGTTGCCGTCAGCGCCCAATGCCGCAGTGCCCACGCCCAACGGGATGTTCGTCGTCAGGTTGTTCTCGTCCGTATAGTCGAGGCTGTTCCCGTCCGCGCCAAGTGCGAGCGTGGTCAAGGTCTCAGCGGGGAGCACCAGGTTCGTCACCGCGCCCTCCTCATCGGTATAGGTCAGCGTACGTGTCAGGTTGTCGAAGGCCAGCGTGCCCACATTCAGGGGGACGTTCGTTATCGTGCCCTCTTCGTCCGTATAGTCTATCGAGTTGCCGTCAGCGCCCAATGCCGCAGTGCCCACGCCCAACGGGATGTTCGTCGTAAGGTTGTTCTCATCGGTATAGTCCAGGCTGTTCCCGTCCGCGCCAAGTGCGAGCGTGGTCAAGGTCTCAGCGGGGAGCACCAGGTTCGTCACCGCGCCCTCCTCGTCGGTATAGGTCAGCGTCCGTGTCAAAATGTCGAAGGTCAAAGTGCCGACGCCCAAGGGGACGTTCGTTATCGAACCCTCCTCATCGGTATAGTCGATCGAGTTGCCATCGGCGCCCAATGCCACCGTACCGACACCCAACGGGATGTTCGTCGTAAGGTTGTTCTCATCGGTATAGTCAAGGCTGTTCCCGTCCGCGCCCAGTGCGAGCGTCGTTAGCGTCTCCGCGGGCAAGATTACCGTAATTGGCGGGCCACCGTTCTCCAATTCTAAAGTAAGTTCGTTCGTCAAGTTGTCGAAACTAAAATCAAGGATTTGTTGACTATCCGTAGAGGTCAATTCCCATGAATCGCCATCCCAAAAATAAATGGTACCCGTATTGGTGTTAACGTAGATATCACCAATATCAGCTCCCGCAGGTGTTCCTGAACCCGGTACCGTTACCAGCGTACCGCTCAACACTTCACAGTTACATTGATCTTGCAGGGTAACCGTAGTCTGCGAAAAAGCAAACGTGGCAAACAAGAGGAACGCAATTATTAGAATCTTTTTATTCATGACGACTAGTCTTTACTTAAAATATTCTTACTACTTCTAGTTTCTATTTGACATAAACCGTTTCGTTGTTGTACCCATCAAATTGGATACAGCATCGGCAAGTAGATTAACTTATAAAATGCGACTAAGTGAGAGATTCCTTTGGAATAAGGATAAAGGAACTGAAGCAGATGGTTTTTCATCCATTTGGCCTTTCTTGTTTTTACTGGGTAAAACCTTCATTAAGTCGGTTAAGTTATTCAAACTTGGGTTGGTATAAATGCCTCGTTACTGATTAAATATCATAACAGATTTATTACACCATACAAAATTAGATTAATGCCTACCATAGGAAAATAAATGTTGTGTAAGTGTTAAAATGTACTGTATAGGCCTATAATTTTGAGGTTTCATATAATTTTTTTAGCCATTTTTAGTCTGTTTAGTTGGTCGATCACGCCAATTATTACGGCACTTCCAGAATACATTTTGCGTGGGAAAAATCTTTAGGAATACTATTGGGCCTAAGCATTTTTCTAATTCGGATTTACTCGATAGGTAATACGTCTATTGGTAATCAAGGTGCTCAATTTAAGCGTTGCGATGGCAGTATCAGTAAGACCCAAACCTGGACATAAACTGACATTGGAATCAGATATGGTATAATTGAACGAAGTACCCGGAAAAGGTATTGCTGCACTATAGGTAAAGGTCACCAACCCATTATCTGCATCATCGATTACGACCGAGCCTAGGGGTGGTTGGGTAACGCTTTGAATGAAGAAATTCTCTCCATCTGGTTCTGAATCATTGGCAAAAAGATCTATTTGAATTGAGATCGTGGTACTGTTGGAAACAAGTTGCGTATCGTCAACTGCCACAGGCGCGTTCTCATTTTCAATGGTTTCTGCGTCTGTCGTTGTTAGTGTATAGTGATTAGTTCCAGGTATTAAAATAGGTTGGGCAATACCTGTTGCAATTAGCCTTGAAATCCCGTCAACCGGGTCATAAAAGTTAGGATAGTGTACCTCAATCAAATAAGTCTGGGCCTCCCCGAGTGGCAGACCAAAATGCACCGTTTCTGGTTGTTGTGTTCCATGGCCAAAAACCCCATTTACCTGCCTCAGACCACTCACAATGTTTCCTTCACAATCTTTGATAAGCACATTGGTTCCCGTAGCAACACGACCAGAAAATCCACCAGTCGAACCATCAGGGTTTCTATCCTCGGTAACGTGAACGATCAAATGATTATTTCTATTTGCAACAGGAAGGTTATTTATCCATAACTGATTTCCAGAATTATGATTGATGCTCATATAGATATCCAAATCTCCATCGTCATCGATATCTACCATAGTCGTCCCTTCGCCGTCACGGGTATTGAATGTCTGGGAGTCTAAAGTAAACCCCATTGGGACACCGCTTCCTATTACACCAGGCGCCGGAGTTGGGCTATTCAATTGATTTATGTATAAATAGCTTCGATTGGTGCCAACTAGTAAAACATCAATATCGCCATCGTTGTCAATATCTCCACCGGCCAAAGCATCTATTCGATTACCTGAGGTACTATTGTTGGCATTGGACGGTTGAGGTAGTCCTGGGAAAACCCCTGCTCCCAAAGGAGTCCAGATACCCGGGCCATCATTTCTGAATATTTGTGTAAACCCGTTTTCGGTCCATACTGCATCCAAGTCCCCATCATTGTCTAAATCCCAAAGACCATTACCTCCCTTGTTGCTATTTGATGCCTGAGCCAAATCGGCACCACTGGTGAAGGTTCCTCCCTGATTTAAAAAGAAGTCGTTCTCATCGCGCTTTCTCATAAATATATCGACCCAACCGTCATCATCGACATCAGCAGCCGTACCATAGTCGCCATCGGTAGCATATTGGTTCAAACCAAATTGTACCACTCCAGGTCCATTACCGGTCGTAATATGAGTAAACATGCCATTTGCTGGAGGATTCACAATCGTATGTGTAAGATGATTGATGTAGTTGTTTCGCAGCAATTCAATTCCGAAATTATGGCTGTCGAAAAAGATGTCGAGATCGCCATCGCCCTCAAAATCAAAAAAGCCTGCACCTTCAACATTCAGGGGGTTGACGTTTATTGTGTAACCGCTTCTTCCAACAGTTATCGGTGCGGTGCCACCCACCCCGTTACCGAAGGTGCCACTTGGGTTTTGAAGGAAAATCTGGAGGGCCGGATTAGTACTGCTATTACCATGTGAGCCAATCATGAAGTCGGGTCTACCATCATTGTTCAAATCGCCCCAGGCCGCTTGTCGCTCAGCAGGGGCTGACAGCATTCCGGGTGCTAAAGTAGCTTGTACATTCGTGAAAAAACCAGCCGTATTTTGCATCAAAAAACTCTTTACGCTTCCATTTTGATTTTCCAAGACCAGAACATCTAAATCTCCGTCTTGGTCGAAATCGGCCCACGCATGCCCTCCATCTTTATTTCGATTTAAATTAAGGCCATATGCCGCGGCACTCTCGGTAAAAGTAGTTTGGGCATACGAACACATACCTATTCCCATAAAGAATACAAAGATCATCCTATATAATAATCGCTGAATCGAATTCGTTGGTTTTGGTTTTGTGCTATTCATTTCTTTCTAATCCTAAATGCCTAATTCTTATTAACCCTATATGTTATTCTTCTATTTGTTATGACCGTATTTACTTGCACGGTCAGCGTAGCGGGATCCGAAATGGTCGGACCACATATATATTCATCCGAGGAGATGAGCACCCTGTACTGATTTCCATTATCAGCTGGGGCAGCATTGGTAATGACCAATGTATTTGTAGTGATACCACTATGGATTCCCGAATTGGTCAAATCGACCCAAACTGTACCGTTATAGATTTGCCATTGGTAGCTGTCGTCATTAGAAGCCGTCCCTGGAAACGTTGTGCTACAGCCCGGACAAATCGTGGTATCAACAGGTTGTGTCGCAATGACAGGAAGTGTGTCCTCAATATAATCGCGTGTTCCATTCCCTCCTGAATCTGCCGGAACTGGGTAGGCGGCAGTCGTAACCCTACCATTGGCATCCGTCGTAGGTGGATCGCCTACATCGTAGTACTCGTTGTCGCCACCATCTGCATTTGCATTGGCATAGGCTTCATTGGCATCACTACATCCGTCGTCGTCACTATCGGTATCCAAATAGTTGGGAGGTGCAGTTCCGTCGGTATCCGCAATCGTATAATTAATTGTGCCACTTTCCGGAAGCGTTTCGACCAAATCTGCCAATCCGTTCCCGCCAAACGTACTTATAAGCACTCCATTGTTATGGGGTCTATTATGGCCAGCCTCCACCGCATCATAAATACCGTCGTTGTCACTGTCTAAATCTAGATGGTTGGCTACTCCGTCGGAATCGAGATCAATTCCATAGTTCTCGGGGTTATTGTAATTGGTTAAACAGCTAAACTCTATATTGTGCTGTCTACCCCCTGCATTTGCACCGGCCACCCTTGCCTCACCACCTACCCTAATGGACATAGATGACTTCGAAGTATAGCTGACTCCAAAATTTACTTCGGGAAATGTGTTGCCCGCACCAGGAAATTCAGTTGTACCTGCAGTACCAATTACCCAGGAACCATCGGTTGACATGGTCAATTCTGTGGGATTGGAAATCGTATAACTTGTGGGATTATCCGTCCATATTTGCTCTGCATAGTTGGCGTTTCCATCAATATCGTTCAAATTCATGAAAAACTTGTTGATAACGACGGGGGTTGAACCCCCCGAACTTACAAATTGAATATTATACTCGATATACCCACGGTCACCTATGTTCGACAAATTAAAGGCGGTTTGGGGCCTAAAGGCCGAAGTATCAGAGGAGTTATTATCTATATTGGTCGGAATTGCATTCACCGTTTTGGCAATGGTCACTAGGGCATCGGTACCTGTCGTTACGTTCGCTATTCGATATACTGCACCTTGTTGTAAATCAGTACCTGAAATTAAAACGGCCGTGCTGCTGAAATCCATCGAAGTATCGCCGCCGCATGCGGGTTGTGAATTGCCAACAATGGTACTGAGCTCATCCAAATCTGGGATACCATCGTTGTCATCGTCCAAATCTGTCTTGTCGATTACTCCATCGCCATCTGAGTCGGCTGAGACTATCAATAAAGCAGCGCTCGAGGTAGTGGGGCTACAAATGTAACTTCCATCTAGGATCAATACTCTGTAGAAATTCCCATTTTCGGACGCTGTTACACCACTCTCAGTATATGAACTGGACGTCGCTCCGGGAATGTCGGAATAATTTACTCCACTATCCGTACTTACTTGCCATTGATAACTTAAAATTCCTCCGGTGGCCGAGACTGAAAATGTGGCATCAGCCCCATCGGCAACCTCTTGATCTTGAGGTTGTGTATTTATGGTAGGAACTGAACCTGCTTCCTCATGGTCTGAGGTTCCATTTGAATCTGAGTCTGATGGAGTTGCGTAAGAAGCCGCAATTACGGTACCATCCGCATTTGTAGCGGGCGGATTTCCAGTTCCGAAATATTCATTGTCCCCTCCATCTGCATTCGAACTTGAGTACGCTTCATTCGCATCACTACAGCCGTCGCCGTCACTATCGGTATCGAGATGATCGTTAGAGCTATCGGTGTCGATATCGCGAGCACGGCAGGCCGAAACGCTAAAATTGAAATCATCAAAAACGGAGTAACTTTCGGGAGTATCGTCAACCTGACCATAGGTATATACCCTAAACTTATATTGTGTATTCGACTTTAATTCTAGGCTTGAGGCCTCTAGATGGTCGAAAGTCAGATACGAACTACCGCTACCATCATAAGTATGAAATACGTTTTTGGCCAATGTGTACCATGTTCCGGTAGTTCCTTCAGAATACATTACTGTAGTATGGTAGGAATCACCCTGATTCGGTTGAAACCAACCCGAGACTATATTATCAACAATATAAGAACTGGTTTCGATACCTGTAGTAAAAGATACCCCTATGTAATCGTTGTTGTTAATGGCACTCTCAAGGCTTGTGGCGGACATGCCCGTAATATGAACGTTCGCGCCAACTACAGAGTAAATTCCGGTGTTGAGTACCATGTTGGTTGTGGCGTCAATGGCCCAATCCGTTATTTTCGGGTCATATACCGTATCCATGCCTAAGTTTCCTGAAGGATTGTTCAATGACCATACAAAACCCGAAGAAACTTGATCGGAAGATTCAACGCAATCCGTGATTCCATCATTGTCGTCATCTAAATCCATAAAATCCGGTATACTATCGCCATCATAGTCTGCTTCACAGGTAAATAATGAAATTGACTTTTCGGCCTCGATATAGCTGATACGCTGGTTACTCCCTGTAGCGCGCATTAGGCGTATATACTGCCAATCTATAGGCGAGGTAAATGTATAGTCCAAGGTGTTGCTTCCCAAAGAGGTCCATGGGCCCGTACTACTGGAGGATATCCAAACATTAAAAACATGCCCTTCGGGGCCGTTTACGGTGGCCTTATCGCCACTATTTACAAGAGAGGCCATTTCCAAAACCAGCTCATCGCTGTTATCATTGAAAGAGGCGGTGGTATTGTCATTACTGCCCAGCGCATTGGTCTCATTGCCAACACTATTATCGGTTATCACCGCGGTGGCAGAAATATAATCGTAATAGGTGCTTTCATATAAAGTGAAACCAGGAGAACAAGCCGTATTATCTCGTAAAACAATTCTATAATCCTCTGCTTCGCCATCTGCAGCTTCGCTGTTGCCTGCTGCCAGACCAGTTTCTGAAGAATATCTAAATCTGGCGTAAGAAGTACCATTACTCGCCGTAATCGGCACCGGTACATTTAGTGTGATCGTGCCACCAGACGGGGCTACATTTGAGGCAATCTGCTCTCCACTATCATTGAAATCACCATCCCGGTTAAAATCTATCCATGCATTTAGAAACCCTGATCCGTTGGCCACTATATCGAGTGTTTTGGTCTGGCCGAGATCAAAAACCTGTCCGCTGATCTCAAAACCTCCACTTGTTACTCCATCTTCGTCGTCGCCATTGTTATCATCGGCCGTCCCAATACTAAAATTGCCAAAGGGATCCTCGCTATCGGGCGGGACATTACCCAAATAAATGGATACCCCTGTTGCCGTCAAAACCGGTAAAATATGGGCCGCATAACCATAAGATGAAGGTGCATCGCCCGCATCATTTCTGGTGCCCAGATTTCCCATAATGGACTCAACATCACCGGTGCTGCCCAGTTGTGCTGCCGGAATCAAATTTCCGGTATCGGTATCGACAATAAAAATGGTTCGACCCAGACCAACATTATTCTCATCTTCGATATAGTTCGTTCCATCACTTGCATAGGTAATTCCCTCGCCATCTATACCCAAAGACGTGGAAAAGGCAAAAGTTGTGACTCCGGTGGTAACATCAACCGTATAATAATCAACATTATTATCGTTTTGAATATAAAACTCCGCAGTATCAGGGTTCCAAGAAATACCATCGGCGTTACTTCTAGCACCAGATAGGGTAATTGGGTATCCATTGTAAGGGCTCCATGCCGGTAAGGACCCACTGGCGTTGGGGTTGATGGCCATAATACGATCAGCACCGCCGCTTGTACCATTATTATAAATGATAAAGAGCACTTCTTGACCTGTACTATTATTAATCCAAAATTCGGCACCTTCGACATGACCTCCAACAATACCGGTTTTGACCAAAGTAGCGACTCCGGTCGAAGGATCAATCGAGTACATATCAGAACTTGTGGTCGGTTCACCACCTACAAATACATAGACCTGTCTATCGGTCGATCTATAGCCACCACCTTCCCCGGAAAACGTTATTGGCGATCCACCAAAAGTTACATTCGTAAAAGTGGGCGAAGGTAACGGTGTCGCAGTGGGATCTGGCGCTACTGAATAGAGTTCAGACCTATTATCGGCGATATAATAAATAAATGGAAGCCCCCTATTTGGGTTGGCAACTATTGCTGGTAAGGGATCCATCGTAAAATCGGCAACAATCGTTAAAACCGGGGCACGAGAAGAATCCCCGTTGTAGGATTCTGCCGTTCGTTCCCCTATACCATTGATTATAAATGACATCGCATTACCGGAGGACCAACCGCCCCTGTTCACAATTTCTTGAACGATGCTGGTTAAATCCGGAGTGCGTTGGTTCGCTCCTGATTGGCCTACCGTATTCCATGCCGGTATGGCATTCCATGCCACGGATGCAGTGGTCAAGGTTCTAGAGGAAATATTACCATTTGAGGTCGTATAGGTGGACGCATTGTCCGAATCTTCCCCTGAAATTACAACGGACGTGGTACCGCTATCCGTTTCATCAGTCGTGAATTGAATACTCGCACTTAATATTGTTGTTCCCTGCGGAATGAATATGTTCTGGAAACGAATGCCCACCAACTGATTATTACTACCATCACTTGTCAATTCAAGATCTGAGCTATTGATGATCGTATTCCCATTGGAAACACGCTCTTCGGCATCATCACTACCTTGGGAGACCTGTGAAGTAATGGTAGTCTGCCCAACGGAAAGGGAAGCCAACATAAGCATTGAACAAAATATAATTCTATGTAGGACTTTTTTGATCAAGCTTTTCGGTCAACTTTGGGTTAGGTTTGGGGCGATGAACTATTTTCTATTATGAAGTAACAAAAAGGTACTCCCCACATTACAAAATTAAACCAAAGCATAGAGTGTTAAAATAAATGTTGTATAAGTTACCATAAGCAACGTAAAGGGTTTAAATCTTGAGGTCAGGCCTATGGTAAAAGTATATACCAAAGCCCTTCATAGGCCTAATAATCAGTAACTTATCTAGATTTTTTGTAGGAAAAAGACTAATTTTTGTTTACTCTATAAGTAATTCTTCTATTCGTTATAACGGTATTCACCTGTATGGTCAAAATTGCGGTATCTGAAATAGTCGAGCCGCAAACATAATCATCAGAGGAAATGAGTACCCTGTACTGATTGCCGTTATCAGCTGGAGAAGCATTAGTGATTACCAAAGTGTCAGTGGTCGTGCCACTATGGATTCCTGAATTGGTCAGGTCCACCCAACTAGAACCATTAAATAACTGCCATTGATAGCTATCGGCATTAGAGGCGACAACGGTAAATACTGTACTACAACCGGGGCAAATTGTTATATCGACAGGTTGTGTCGAAATTACCGGAATGGTATCCTCAACGTAGTCTTGTGTACCATTGCTTCCAGAATCGGCAGGAACTGGGTATGTAGCCGAAGCTACCCTACCATTGGCATCCGTTACCGGAGGATCTCCGCTGTCATAATATTCATTGTCACCTCCATCGGCATTTGTGTTCGCATATGCCTCGTTGGCATCGCTACAACCATCATCATCGCTATCGGTATCCAAATAATTAGGAGGTGCATTACCATCGGTATCGACTATGGTATAATTTATAGTTCCGCTTTCAGGGGAGGTCTCCACATCGTTGGCAAGCCCGTTAGCACCAAAAACCGAGATGACCACTCCATTAAGATGGGCCGCGTTATGCCCTGCCTCAACGGCATCATAAATACCATCGTTGTCACTGTCTAAATCCAAATGGTTGGCTACTCCATCTGAGTCCAAATCAATTCCATAGTTCTCAGGGTTATTATAATTGGTCAGACAACTGAACTCAATATTGTGCTGTCTTCCACTTGCAGAGGCCCCGGCGACCCGCGCTTCTCCACCGACACGAATAGACATGGAAGATTTTGAAGTATAACTCACACCATAATTCACTTCGGGATTCCCGTTTCCGGCCCCGGTATATTCTGTGGTTCCTGCCGTACCGATTACCCATGAACCATCAGTCGACATAGTCAGTTCGGTTGGATTCGAAATTGTATAACTCGTCGGATTATCTGTCCATAATTGTTCGGCATAATTAGCATTCCCGTCAATATCGTTCAGGTTCATAAAAAACTTATTAATGACCACAGGAGTCGACCCTCCTGCTGTTACAAACTCGATGTTATATTCTATATAACCCCTATCACCGGGGTTTGTAAGATTGAATGCGGTTTGCGGCCTAAATGCCGCCGCGTCGGAAGAATTGTTATCCACATTGGCTACAGTAGCGTTGACCGTTTGAACAATAGTTACTAGGGCATCTGTTCCCGTCGTTACGGCGGGAATTCTGTAGACCGCTCCCTGTTGCAATGCGGTTCCAGAAATTAGTGTGGCAGCTGCGCTAAAATCCAAAGAAGTATCGCCACCGCATGCCGGTTGTGAATTGCTCACAATGGTATTAAGCTCATCCGTATCTGGGATACCATCATTGTCGTTATCCAAGTCATCCTTATCGGCAATGCCATCGTTATCACTGTCGGTTAAAGGTAAAACTGTAAGCGTGCCGCTAGATTCTCCTTGTAAAGGGATATTTTGAGCATTTGTAATGTCAGAAGGAGATATAGTATTCAAAAACGTCCCATCCGTGGTGGTAATCACATCAAAGGTAAACGTACAGCTGGTACCTGCTGGAATATTTGCTCCGGAAACCGAAAAATTACTATTTCCTGGAACTGCCAATACGATTCCACCGCATGATGATGAGGCATCAGGTGTTGGTGCAATGATCATATTGGCCGGAAAATTATCCGTAAGCGTAAAATTGGTAAGGTTCACCCCATTCGCGGGGTTATCCACCACGATGCTCACCGTAGATTCGTCTCCCACCGAGACGGTAGAAGAGGTAAATGTCTTGCTGGCCACCGCCGGAAAGGCAATTTCATTGGAAACCACAAAAACGCCACCCCACAGCCCTTCACTAGAACTTCCCAGAACAACATTTAAATTCGTAGCATTGTTGGGTACCGTACCCGAGGCATCGAACACATCCGTATCGATACCCCAACTGTAACCGAAATTTGGATTTCTGCCGCCAACGTCCACTCCAAATTCTGAAATAGTCCCATTCAGGGTGTTGTTGTTTGGGTTTAATCCATTGGCTAGGGCAGTCCCATTAATACTTACAAAATCACCATTCAAATTAGCTTCCCCGTCAAATGCAAAATATCCTGCATGTGTTTCAAAAGCACCCGTACTGGGTGTCAACAGCCCAGTGACCGTGAAATTATCATTGGTACCAAAACCAAAGAAATTAAAGCCATCCCATACGTTAATCCGACGTGTTTTCTCAGTTGAATCACTATAAACAATGACCATGGTCCAACCCCCGTAAGGTCCGGTAAAGGAACTTCCCGTTGCCAAGGCTATATCGGCAACAAAATAGTTGCCACTACCTGCATTTTGTACTATTGAAGTTACATCGGCATGCGACATAAAAGACCGCCAACCTGGAAAACGTACAGTTTCAATATTTCTTACGTCTGCATTTATCGTAGTATAAGCCCCCGCACCGGGTTCCTGAACTTTACCTGATCGATATTCAGTGTTCCCGGCGGGTTTGTTATTCCGCTATTGCTGCTGTTATACATACCTCCCCAGTATAATCCCGCCCATTCTACATTTGCCCCGACAGGAATGTTAATGTTACTACTACTTGAGTTTTGTGTGGTGCCATCCGAGTCTACATCTATATAGGCCATGTTCGCCCCAGGGTTATTAGTAGTAGGCGTAGCAGGGCAACCTGATACACATTGAAGGTTCGTATTACCGCGCATGATAAAATTACCCATCAAATTTCTTGCGTCCCTTTCTTCATATGGCCTTGTTGCATTGGGGTCGCTTTCATCATCAAGAATAGTGCCTGTTGCCGTGTCCGAAATGTTCACGGAACCGTCGGAAGAACCCGTGAATTGGACAGCAAAGGTTTCGTCACCTTCAAAAACGAAATCATCGCTTATGGGAACCGTAAATTGATCCGTATCCCCTACAATACCATTGAAATTTAAAATACCACTACTCGAGGTATAATCGACCGGCGCGGTAGCCGAGCCATTCACCGTGGTATAATTTACCGTGAAAGGTCCGCCAGCGTTCAAACTGGTATGAGTAACTGTAAAGGTTACGATTCCAGCATCTTCATCTACCACTTCATCATCAATGGTAACCGCCGGACCGCTGGGAGTAGTACTAATCAAGACATTGTCGACATAGGCATAATCGTTACTTGCCCAATTACTATTGATATTGTTAAACCTAATCACCGTATTCGCCGAAAGATATGGCGATATATCTTGGCTAAAAGTACCTGTTGTTGTACCCGTTAAATAGCCCAAGGTAGTATAGGACACTCCCCCATTGGAAGAAATCTGAACTGCCAAACGCTGCGTTGATGTTAGGCTGACTGTTTGCCAATCGAAAGATAGGATAGCCGAGGAAGCACTGGACAGGTCTACACTTCTTCTTATATTTTCCCCCCAAATGTAATAGAATCGAAGCCTATTACCCGTAACATTGATATATTGGCTTGAGGGACCGTTGTTGGTATCTTGACCATTCTCTACCCAATCAGACGCCCAATTCTGATTACCATCATTTCTGGAGTATGATACCGTGCTAAAATTGTCTAGATAGGTATCCTGACCGCAAACAAAGGTTACGGCGAATACCATCAACAAGAAAATAAAAAGCCTTGGTCGGAACATAAGTAGGTCAATCTAAGCTACAAAATTAGCCCTACTGCCTATTATTGCCTAAATATTGTTGTGAATCAACAAAATAAGTGTGTGAAAGTGTCAAATGACCGAGGGATTTTTACTTAATTTTTTCGAGTCGCCGTCAATTAGCCTAAAAAAAGGCCTTTAACGGCTGTTTTTCAATATTTCATCCTATAGCTCACTCCATAATAATAAATTCAGACCTGCGGTTCAATTCATGCTCTTTGGCCGAGCATCTCACACCGTTTTCACACCCGTTCACCAGTTTTGTTTCACCAAAACCTTCGCCTTGTAGACGGTCTTCAGAAATGCCTTTTGCAATCATGTAGTTTACGGTAGACTCCGCACGTTTCTGTGAGAGCCACAAATTATAGGAATCCCTACCCCGACTATCGGTGTGCGAATTAACCATAATTTTTAGACTTGGATATTTTTCCATCGCAGCAATCACTTTTTCCACCTCAACTTCAGAATCTTTACGGATATTGAATTTATCAAAATCAAAATAGATAGTGCTTAGCTGCAATAATTTGGCCAAATCATCGCCGAAACCTGCGGTCACCTTGTCACGCTCCAAATAAAAATCAATGATTCTTGGTTTACCATCAGACTTACCTAAATACTCCTCAGAAGGAACGTAACCGTTCATCATGGCCCTTACAAAATTACCCCTATCACAATCTAAGGACAATATGTATTTGCCTTCCGAATCGGTAATTGCTGAAGATACCTCTTCGTTGTTCTCATCGATGACCTTGACGGTAGCACCGACCAAAACTTCATTTGAAATTTTATCCCGTACCGTTCCAGAAATCTCTTGGATACAGTCCAATTTTAAAGGGGTAGTTTCCAAAAAGCTGTAGATGTCATCTGCACCCATACCTTCGGCACGGTTAGACGCGAAATATCCTTTTCTATCTTCTTCATTGAAAATGAAGGTAAAATCATCCATATTACTATTCACTGGCTCGCCCACGTTGACTACGGAACCATCAAAACGATCGTTGGCAATTTTGATTGCAAAAACATCCAGTCCGCCTAGTCCCGGATGGCCATCGGAAGAGAAGTATAGCACTTCTTCCTTGGATATGAACGGAAAAGTTTCACGCGCTTCAGTATTTATCGTATTGCCCAAGTTTTGGGGTACTCCATAGCTTCCATCTTCATTGATGGCAACTTTGAACAAGTCGGATTCTCCCAAAGTTCCAGACATATCAGAAGCAAAATATAAAGTCTTCTCATCAGGACTTAAGGCCGGATGCGCAACAGAATAGTCATCACTGTTAAAAGGAAGTTCTTCAACACTTCCCCATACTCCTTCTGTGAGCACAGCCTTGAAAATTTTCAATCTTATTACACCATTTTCATCTTTTATATACTTCCCGTTCTTAAAATTATTACGGGTAAAATATAGTGTATTGCCATCGGCGGTAATTGTTGAAGTTGATTCATGCAATCGTGTGTTGACCTCATCGTCTATTTTCGTGACTTGGTTTTCAGATATGCTGTCGGCATTTACCTTATAAAGATCAAGAAAATCTTTTGAGTTCCAAGTATGTCGGTATCTTGCCAAGTTTCCGGTATCCCTGTCGGAAGAAAAGATTAGTCCCTCTTTATAGAACGAAGGAGCAAAATCAGAATATGGAGAGTTGTATTCAAAAGGGCCTATATCATACCGGCCAGAGTTTTTCTTTATATCGGCCATATAATCCTTTTCGGTCTTAAACACCGATGCCCGGACATCGTTCGAGGTCATTTCAGTAAACTTGGCCATTACTTCGTTCGAATCCTCATAATTGCCCAAGGTTTTAAGGGTCTGTGAATACCTAAAGAAATATTCAGGTCCGACATCTGCCGGATATTCATCGACTAGTTTTTTATAGGTTTCCGACGCTTCTTTATAGTCAGCATTAAAATAATAGGAGTTCCCCAGTTTTTTTAGGAGGTCGGCGGATACATAGCCTTTCTCCATGACACGCTTGTATATATCTATTGCCGGACTAAAAGAATAATCTTGATACTGTTCGTTGGCCTTGTTGACCAATCTTTCTTGCGCGATAGCCTGCCCCCAAAGAGTAAGGGACATTATAAAAAGAAGTAAGCTTATTTTTTTTATCATCGCAACCAAAATTAAAAGAAACGTGGAGATACCAATTTTTGAAACGATTTGACCAGTTCAAACCTCAAGAATACCTCGAAAGAACCATCATTGAACTGCGTACCCCCTAGTTCGGTCGTCTCGCGATCGTAGGCGAGGCCCAACATCAACTGATCGGTAATCTGAAAACCTGCCATGCCGCTTAAGGCCGCATCCCAGCGGTACGCGGCACCGAACGTAAATTTATCGTTGAACAAAAAATTAGCAGAAACATCTACTTGTAAAGGCGCTCCTCCAACTACTTTGGTCAAAAGGGCAGGCTTAAATTTGAAGTTGTTGTTCAGATCAAAAACATATCCGGTAATCAAATAAAAATTGATTCGTTCTTTCGAAAGAAACCGCACTGAGTTAGCATCTCTTTGTGAATTATCGAAATGTTCTGTCTGCAATAAGTTCGGGGCCGATAGACCAGCATAAAATTTATTGGTATGATAGTACATACCCAGACCGACGTTGGGCGAGAATCTATTTTCGATATTGTCGGCAGCAACCGGTTCCACATCAAAATTGCGCAGGCCATTGAAGTCTAGGTTCAAAAGGTTTCCCCCTAGCTTAAGGCCGAAGGAAAGTTTACCCTCCAAAGAAACATCGACCGTATAGGAAACTACCGCATCAAAGTAGGTCTCTTGTACAACTCCATCACCAATATTGTCATTTACCACCGATAGGCCGTACCCTATCTTGCTATTACGAATCGGGGAATGTAAGTTCAAAGTCTGACTTTCTGGAGCCCCATCCAGGCCCACCCATTGAGATCTGTAGAGGCCTGCAATGCTCAATTGACCACGAGAGCCGGCATATGCAGGATTCACACTCATGGTATTGAACATGTACTGCGTATATTGTGCGTCTTGTTGTGCAACCGCATATTGAAACCCCAAGACCGATACTAAAACCAATGTAATTATTTTGCCCCTTAAATTTACCATAAGTCTTTACATGATTAATTACTTACATATAGGTATCCACTATCCGTTACATCGCCTTTTTCATCGGTTTGATACTCAAAGATATAAAAATATACTCCCGCTGGAAGGTATTCGCCTGAACTGACGGTCGATCTACCTTTCGATCTTCCATCGAAAACATTGTTCTGATTGTTGTAACCCGCTCCTTCGTAAACGGCTACACCCCATCGGTTATATATTCTCAACGTATTGTTCTTGGCTTTGTCGACATTTCTGATGAACAAAAAGTCATTTTTACCGTCACTATTCGGGGTTACTAATTGATTTACTTCTATAATACCGTCGAAAGGTATTTCTTCCACCACCACGGTAACGGTAGCCGTATCACAATTTGTTGTTATTGCAGTTTCACAAATGGTATACTCTATGGTGTACGTACCCGCATCTGTATTAGGCGCCAAATCTACAGTGCCATCAGGATTAACGGTCAATGGACCAGTTGGTGTCGAGGTTATTACTACATCATCCGGATTTACTGGATCACCATTCAAAATATCATTATCAAGTACGTTGCCTGGTAAGGTGCCGCCATCGGTACCATCTTCAAAAGGAACACTAAAGTCATCATCCACTGCGTCTATTATAGGCGCACCGACCGTAATGGTGACCGTAGCTGATGCACAAACATCGGGGTCGGGATCC
The DNA here is from genome assembly GCF_027474825.1 of Maribacter halichondriae. GTDB lineage: Bacteria > Bacteroidota > Bacteroidia > Flavobacteriales > Flavobacteriaceae > Meishania > Meishania halichondriae. The sequence goes on from NZ_CP107030.1 coordinate 647,376, forward strand.
GTGTTGCAAACCTCATAAATTATGGTAACAACCGTACCGGTTTCCTCAGCTGTCGGCGTGTAAATTAGTTCTCCCGTTTCAGGGTCTAAAACTACCGTTCCGGTCGCCGTGCCTCCTATTTGGGTAATACCTGTCGTACCAAGATTGTTGGCATCGTTGTTCGGTAGGTAGTCATCATTTTCGAGAATGTTGATCGTCACTTCTGTCAATGCATCTGTTGAACCTGCATCATCGACTGCTGTTGCCACCAGTGGATTTGGATCACCACCGTTCGGATTGCCATCACTATCGCAGTCTAAGGCAAGCCATTCCACAGAAGGCTCAAGGGTCTGGCTTACTATCAAAAGGTCGCAAGGATCTAAAGGATCCGTACCGTCGATAACTTCTTGTTCATTTGTCACGCCATCACCATCGCAATCGAGATTGTTCCATTCTGTTGTGGTATCCACGGTTTGATTCTCCAAAACAAAAGAACATGGATCTTGAGGATCTGTACCATCTGTAACCTCCTGCTCGTTGGTAACACCGTCACCATCACAGTCTGCTAAGAGAAAATCTCCTGTTTGTGCTAAAGTAATATTTGCCGGATCATAGTCGCAAGGGTCTGTCGGATCTGTCCCGTCGGTAACTTCTTGTTCGTTGATAACCCCGTCGCCGTCACAGTCAATGGCATTCCACTCATCTGAAGGATCCACACTTTGACTAGCAACAACAAGGTCACAAGAATCGGATGGGTCTGTACCATCTGTTTCCTCTTGCTCGTTTGTAACACCATCTCCGTCACAATCATTTGTCGGTACGGATAAACAATCCACATTACATGCCGCAGCAGTAACGTTGCTATCCGTTGCACTAACATTCAATTGACCGCCGTTTGCCACTACTGGAACGCCGTTTGTATCCTCGCCCCCAGTGAGTGCCCCATTACCATCAATCGCCGAATTTTCAAAAGCTGCGCTTCCCTCTAGAGCATCAGGACAACTATCGTTATCGGAATCCAAATCCCTAAAATCAGGAGTAGAGTCGTCATCTGAATTTATTGGATCGAGACCATCATTACCGTAGGCATTGTCCAAGCCATCGGTATTGTCGTCCAAGCCAGAAGGCGGATTATAAGCATCTACAGGCTGCGCCTCCCTACCATCAAGAATACCATCGTTATCGGTATCCAAATCCCTGTAATCGGGAATACCGTCATTATCGCTATCAATGGGATCCAGCCCATTTTCATAAGAATCGTCGATATCGTTATCATTCGCATCCCCTGTTGGAGGGATATAACCTTCCGAAGTCTGTGCCTCTACTTTATCTTTAATGCCGTCATCGTCGGAGTCAAAATCGCGAAAATCGGGATACGAGCCACCATCGGTATTTATCGGATTTATCCCAAAGCCAAAAGAACCTTCATAGGCGTCGTCCAAACCATTGTCGTTTGCATCGACTCCAGAGGGCGCAACATATCCGATAAATGGCTGTCCTTCAATATTATCGCGAATACCGTCTATATCCGAATCTATATCAAGATAATCAGGAATTCCACCACGATCCGTATCAAGAGGAGTTAAACCTGCACTGGAAGAAAATTCATAGGCATCATCAAGACCATTACCATTGGCATCGACACCTGAAGGGGCTATATAACCGTCAACTCGCTGCGCCTCAATATTATCTAAAATACCATCATCGTCAGAGTCGATATCCAAATAATTGGGTACGCCATCGCCATCCGTATCCGTCGGGTCGGTACTTGGGTCGTTATCACCGTCTGTATTTTTGTCCTCAACACTATCTATGATACCATCACCGTCAGCGTCATTCACGTTGTTGAAAATAGGAGTGAGAACCATATTTTCTATAATTGTCGAATTACCAGGTTCGGCAATTAGATAATTAGAAGAGAGAATTGCAATCGTAAAAAAAGGAATGTGCCAAAAAAATCTTTTATTCCTGTTTTGGGGGAATAGGATGTAGAAAGTTCCATAAGTGTCAGCAATTTTTAACCTGCCGTTTGGGCAGGCGGGTTTACTAATCACCATGGCCTGTAGATGTCTCGTGTAAGTATTTGGGAATACTAAAATTCAATGCAAGATATACCTAAAAATTCAATCTTCAAATTGTTCCTACAGCATCTGCATTCAATTCTCCTTTAAAAACAGGTTAACTCGACAAACTGCAAAATATTGTTTTTGCGAGTTCATTTAAATACGTGAAAATCGGTTAAAAAGATGTTGTGCTTTGAATTAAATCGATAAAAACAACTCTTCATCGGTGGGTTAAAATAATATCGAACCGCATACGAAAAACTTAAATGATGTTCTGATTAAGGATATAGAAAATAAAGGGAATCCCACTAATAAATTGCCTCCTTCCGGTCTAAATTTTCTCTATTATTTACCCTACTTTTGTCAAAATTTATACATGAGTTTCGCTAAAGAAATCCAAAGGAGAAGAACGTTTGGGATTATCTCCCATCCTGATGCCGGTAAAACTACGTTGACCGAAAAATTATTGCTTTTCGGAGGGGCAATACAGGAGGCCGGAGCGGTCAAGAACAATAAAATAAAGAAAACGGCCACAAGTGACTTTATGGAAATTGAGCGACAACGTGGCATTTCGGTAGCGACGTCGGTGTTAGCGTTTCTTTATAAAGACAAGAAAATCAATATTTTAGACACCCCTGGGCACAAAGACTTTGCTGAAGACACATTTCGAACCTTAACGGCAGTCGATAGTGTCATTGTGGTCATCGACGTGGCAAAAGGGGTCGAAGAGCAGACTGAAAAACTTGTCGAGGTCTGCCGTATGCGAAATATTCCCATCATTGTTTTTATCAACAAATTGGACAGGGAAGGTAAAGACGCGTTCGACCTACTCGACGAGGTCGAACAAAAATTAGGTCTTTCCGTAACGCCCTTGAGTTTTCCTATTGGCATGGGATATGACTTCAAGGGAATCTACAACATCTTTGAGAAGAACATCAATCTTTTTAGTGGGGATAGTAAAAAAAATATTGAAGATACCATTGCTTTCGATGATATTAATAATCCGGAACTGGAAAACATTATAGGAAGTAAGGCTGCAGAATCTTTACGGGAAGATTTGGAATTAATCCAAGGCGTCTACCCCTCGTTTAACAAGGAAGAATATTTAAAAGGAGTTCAACAGCCTGTATTCTTCGGATCGGCCCTGAATAACTTTGGGGTACGTGAACTACTGGACTGTTTTATCGACATCGCCCCATCACCAAGACCCAAAAAGGCGGAGGAGCGTTTGGTAGAGGCAAGTGAAAAGGAAATGTCAGGATTCGTTTTTAAGATTCATGCCAATATGGATCCCAAACATCGTGATCGACTCGCCTTTGTAAAAGTGGTATCGGGTACGTTTGAACGTAACAAACCTTATTTACACGTTCGAAGTGATAAAAAATTAAAGTTTTCAAGTCCGAATGCGTTTTTTGCGGAGAAAAAGGAAATCGTGGATGTTTCCTACCCAGGAGATATTGTAGGGCTTCATGACACGGGTAATTTTAAAATCGGGGACACTTTAACCGAAGGGGAAATATTACACTACAAAGGGATTCCCAGTTTCTCACCGGAACATTTCAGGTACATCAACAATGCGGACCCAATGAAATCCAAACAACTATACAAAGGTATCGATCAACTCATGGATGAAGGTGTAGCCCAGTTATTTACTTTGGAAATGAACGGACGCAAAGTAATCGGAACAGTGGGTGCACTGCAGTTCGAAGTTATCCAATACCGTTTGGAGCATGAATACGGGGCAAAATGTTCTTACGAGAACTTTCCGGTCTATAAAGCTTGTTGGGTCGAAGCACAAGATCCTAAAAATGAAGAGTTCAAAGAATTCAAAAGGGTCAAGCAAAAGTTCTTGGCAAAGGATAAAAGAGGGCAATTGGTCTTTTTGGCCGATTCGCAATTCTCATTGCAAATGACACAACAGAAATATCCTTCTGTGAAATTACATTTTGTCTCTGAGTTTGATTGAGGAAAAAGTTAATGAGAAAATTAATTAAGGGTATAAATCCAACATTAGCTTTTTTCTCTTTAACTCATTAATTTTTGAAAACGAAAAGCGCCGGCAATTGCCGGCGCTTTTCGTTTTAAGCCTCTCCAGTCGGCCCGAAATTAAGGGGTATATGAGGTTGTTCATAATCTTTTATTGTTCCGTGTGCCTTTTCAAAACGATTTACGTTATCCGTCAATGCTTTTAGAAATTTCTTGGCATGCTGCGGTGTCAGCACGATTCTACTTTTAACCTTAGCCTTCGGTGCTCCAGGCATCATACTAATAAAATCCACAACGAATTCAGAGACCGAATGATTGATAATAGCAAGGTTTGAATAAATACCTTCGGCGGTTTTCTCATCCAATTCGATATTTATCTGTTTTTGTTTCTGATCTTTATTATTGCTCATAATAATCGAAGTCTTTAAAAAAATGACCCCCGACAAGAATGTCGAGGGTCAGTAAATTTCTAGAATTTCAAGGCTTCCTTTCGGGCCATGATTTCATCATATTCCTCTTTCGAGCCCACGATGATATTTTCGTAGTCACGCATACCCGTACCTGCCGGGATCTTATGTCCTACAATAACATTCTCTTTCAAACCTTCCAAGGTATCCACTTTACCGCTTACCGCCGCTTCGTTCAATACTTTGGTCGTTTCTTGGAACGAGGCCGCAGAAATAAACGATTTGGTCTGTAAAGATGCTCTTGTAATACCTTGGAGTATCGGCGTAGCTGTCGCAGCAACCGCATCTCTCGCAGTAGCCAGTGCTTTATCGGAACGTTTCAAGATAGAATTCTCATCACGCAATTCACGAGCAGTAATGATCATTCCAGCCTTGATATTTTCTGATTCTCCAGCATCTAAAACCACTTTCTTTCCGAAAATTTCATCATTTTCTTCAATAAAGTCGTCTTTATGTACCAGCTGATTCTCCAAGAAGATAGTATCTCCCGGATCTTCGATTCGTACTTTACGCATCATCTGACGCACCACTACTTCAAAGTGCTTGTCATTAATCTTCACACCTTGTAAACGATATACTTCCTGTACCTCGTTCACCAAGTATTGCTGAACAGCTGACGGACCTTTGATCGCCAAAATATCTTCTGGTGTTATCGACCCGTCGGATAATGGCATGCCTGCACGAACATAATCGTTCTCTTGTACCAATATCTGGTTGGAAAGTTTCACCAAGTATTTCTTGACTTCGCCCAATTTTGACTCGATAATGATTTCTCGGTTACCTCTTTTAATCTTACCAAAAGAAACAACACCGTCAATTTCTGAAACAACCGCCGGGTTCGATGGGTTACGGGCCTCGAACAATTCGGTTACCCTTGGAAGACCTCCTGTAATATCACCAGCTTTTGCCGATTTACGTGGAATCTTGACCAAAATCTTACCTTCTTTAATCTTATCTCCGTCATCAACCATAATATGGGAACCAACGGGAAGGTTGTACGAACGTAAGACCTCATCCTTATTATTCATAATCAGTAAAGTCGGAATCAATTTTTTGTTCCTTGATTCTGCAATCACCTTTTCTTGGAAACCGGTCTGTTCGTCGATTTCAACTTGGTAGGTGACTCCCTGCTCTATATTTTCATAAGCAATTTTACCAGGGAATTCAGAAACAATAACTCCGTTATATGGATCCCAAGAACAAATGACATCTCCCTTAGTTAATTTGGCACCGTTCTTAATGAACAATGTCGAGCCATAAGGAATGTTGTTCGTACTCAAGGTAATTCCTGTTTTGACATCGACAATTTTCAATTCAGAAGTTCTCGAAATGACAATTTCCGCCTTTTTACCTTCACCATCTTCACCCGTTACCGTTCTTAAATCCTCAATTTCGGCAACTCCTGAAAACTTAGCCTCAAGCTTGTTCTCTTCGGAAATGTTTCCTGCAATACCCCCAACGTGGAAGGTACGTAAGGTCAATTGAGTACCTGGTTCACCAATGGATTGAGCGGCAACGACACCTACGGCCTCACCTCTTTGAACCATTTTATTGGTAGAAAGATTTCTACCATAACATTTGGCACATATTCCTTTTTGTGCTTCACAGGTCAATGCCGAACGAACTTCTATTTTTTCAACAGGAGACGCCTCGATTTTCTTAAGGTCAGATTCCATAATTTCTTGACCGGCAGTCAAAAGTAACTCTTCGGTCAACGGATCATAAACATCATGCAGCGATACACGGCCTAAAATACGCTCGCCCAAAGACTCCACGATTTCTTCATTTTTCTTCAAAGCCTCGACTTCGACACCTCTCAAGGTTTCGCAATCTTCTATATTGATGATGACATCTTGTGATACATCTACTAAACGTCTGGTTAAATATCCAGCATCCGCAGTTTTCAAAGCCGTATCGGCAAGACCTTTACGGGCACCGTGGGTGGAGATAAAGTATTCCAGAATTGATAGTCCTTCTTTAAAGTTAGAAAGAATCGGGTTTTCAATAATCTCACCACCACCGGCAGTCGATTTTTTCGGTTTTGCCATCAGACCTCGCATACCTGTCAACTGACGGATCTGCTCTTTAGATCCCCTCGCACCAGAATCCAACATCATGTACACGGAGTTGAAACCTTGCTGATCTTCGCGGATTCTCTTCATCGCCAACTCGGTCAACATGGCATTGGTAGATGTCCACACGTCGATTACCTGATTATAACGCTCATTATTTGTAATAAGCCCCATATTATAGTTGGCCATAATACCATCTACCTGTCCGTTAGCATCAGCAATCATGTCGTGCTTTTCTTGAGGGATGATAATATCGCCCAAACTGAACGAAAGTCCGCCTTTAAAGGCAAACTCGTATCCCATGGTCTTGATCTTGTCCAAGAAATCGGCAGTGGTCGGTACATCGGTGACACTCAAAATTCTACCGATAATATCTCGAAGCGATTTCTTGTTCAATACATCATTGATATAACCCGCTTGTTCTGGCACTTCCATGTTGAACAGTACCCTTCCGACTGTGGTCGGAATTATTTGGTTTACCAATTCACCTTCTTCATTGAAATCTTTCGCACGGACTTTTATTCCAGCATTCAAGTTGACCATACCTTCATTAAAGGCAATTTCAACTTCTTCGTAGGAATAAAAAGTAGAACCCTCACCTTTAATCGGTACCTCAGGGGTCGATTTTCTTTCCTTGGTCATATAGTATAGACCCAATACCATATCCTGTGAAGGAACTGTAATTGGTGAACCGTTCGCAGGGTTCAATATATTATGTGATGCGAGCATCAACAATTGCGCTTCTAAAATAGCCTCAGGACCCAATGGTAAATGAACCGCCATTTGATCCCCATCGAAATCCGCATTAAATGCGGTACAAACCAATGGGTGAAGACGTATCGCCTTACCCTCTATCAATTTTGGCTGAAAGGCCTGAATACCCAAACGGTGCAAAGTAGGGGCACGGTTTAGCAGAACAGGATGCCCTTTCAATACGTTTTCAAGAATATCCCAAACTACAGGTTCTTTTTTGTCAATTATTTTCTTAGCCGATTTTACCGTCTTTACAATACCTCTTTCAATCAATTTACGGATCACAAAAGGTTTATAAAGTTCAGCGGCCATATCTTTAGGAAGACCACATTCGAACAATTTCATCTCGGGCCCAACAACAATTACCGAACGAGCGGAATAATCCACACGCTTACCCAAAAGGTTTTGACGGAAACGACCTTGCTTTCCTTTTAACGAATCTGAAAGTGATTTTAAAGGTCTGTTAGATTCTGTCTTGACAGCCGATGCTTTACGAGTATTGTCAAAAAGTGAATCAACAGCTTCCTGAAGCATTCGCTTCTCATTTCTAAGAATTACTTCTGGAGCTTTTATCTCTACCAATCTTTTCAGACGGTTATTTCTGATAATTACCCTTCTATAAAGGTCATTCAAATCGGAGGTTGCGAAACGACCACCATCCAAAGGCACCAAGGGACGTAGTTCTGGTGGAATTACCGGAACTACCTTCATGATCATCCACTCCGGTCGATTTTCCCTATTATCCTGAGATTCGCGCAAGGCTTCAACTACCTGAAGACGTTTCAAAGCTTCGGTCTTACGTTGCTTTGAAGTCTCGGTATTCGCTTTATGACGTAATTCGTATGAAAGTTCTTTTAAGTCGATTCGAGCCAAAAGATCAATCAAACATTCCGCACCCATTTTAGCGATAAACTTATTCGGGTCCGAATCTTCCAGGTACTGATTTTCTTGAGGAATGGATTCGACAATGTTCAAATACTCTTCCTCGGTCAAGAAATCTAATTTTTGAACCTCTTCACCTTCAGGACCTTTGGCGATACCTGGCTGGATCACAACATAACGTTCGTAGTAAATAATCATGTCCAACTTCTTGGAAGGTAATCCTAAAAGGTATCCTATTTTATTTGGTAACGAACGGAAATACCAGATATGGGCCACGGGCACTACCAAATTGATATGTCCTACCCTATCTCTACGTACTTTCTTTTCGGTTACCTCGACCCCACAACGGTCACAAACGATACCGCGATAGCGGATGCGTTTATACTTACCACAGGCACATTCATAATCCTTTACAGGACCAAAAATACGCTCACAGAAAAGTCCGTCACGTTCTGGTTTGTGCGTTCTATAGTTAATGGTTTCAGGTTTCAAGACCTCACCCCTAGACTCTGCCAAAATTGCTTCTGGAGAGGCTAAACCGATTGAAATTTTGTTAAACCTTTTTTGTGGTGTATTATCGTGTATTCTAGCCATAATATATTATGCTACTAAATTATAATGTGTGTTCTAAAACTATTCTTCCAATCTGATATCTAAACCTAATCCCTTAAGTTCGTGCATCAATACGTTGAAAGATTCCGGTAAACCGGGTTCTGGCATGGTTTCTCCTTTTACGATAGACTCGTAAGTTTTCGCCCTACCGATTACGTCATCTGACTTGACCGTCAAGATTTCCCGCAACGTGGCAGATGCACCGTATGCTTCCAATGCCCAAACTTCCATCTCTCCAAAACGCTGACCACCGAATTGGGCTTTACCACCCAAAGGCTGTTGTGTAATCAACGAGTAGGGTCCGATAGAACGTGCATGCATCTTATCGTCTACCATGTGACCTAATTTCAACATGTAGATGACACCAACAGTCGCAGGTTGATCGAAACGTTGTCCGGTTCCACCATCGTAAAGATAGGTATGCCCGAATCTTGGAATACCGGCTTCATCGGTATATTCGTTGATTTGATCCAAGGTTGCACCATCGAAAATCGGGGTCGCATATTTCTTGCCCAATTTTAGACCGGCCCAACCTAGAACGGTTTCATAAATCTGACCGATGTTCATACGTGATGGTACCCCTAACGGATTCAGTACGATATCAACCGGAGTTCCGTCTTCCAAGAACGGCATGTCTTCTTGACGTACGATACGAGATACAATACCCTTGTTACCGTGACGACCCGCCATCTTATCACCAACCTTAAGCTTACGCTTTTTGGCAATGTATACTTTGGCCAACTTCATGATACCTGCTGGTAACTCATCACCTACCGATATCGTGAACTTGTCCCTTCTCAGATTCCCTTGCAGGTCGTTCAATTTAATCTTGTAGTTGTGCAAAAGGTCCGCTACGGAAGTGTTGGTCGCTTTATCCGTTGTCCAACTTCCTCCAACAAGGTGAGCAAAATCATCCACCGAGTTCAACATTTTCATGGTGTACTTCTTCCCTTTCGGAAGTACTTCTTCTCCAAGATCGTTCAACACACCTTGCGATGTCTTACCGTTGATCAGGGTAAAGAGTTTTTCAACAAGAACATCTTTCAACTCTTGGAATTTCACTTCGTATTCCAACTCCAACTTGTTCAAGTCTTCCTTGTCTTCCGAACGTTTGCGCTTATCCTTCACAGAACGCGAGAATAATTTTTTCTCGATTACCACACCTCGCAATGATGGGGAAGCCTTTAAGGAAGCATCCTTTACATCACCGGCTTTATCGCCGAATATGGCACGCAACAGTTTTTCTTCGGGAGTTGGGTCCGATTCCCCTTTTGGAGTAATCTTTCCAATTAGAATATCGCCCGGTTTCACCTCGGCCCCGATACGGATCATTCCATTTTCATCTAAATCCTTTGTAGCTTCCTCTGAAACGTTCGGAATGTCATGTGTCAACTCTTCAGCACCTAATTTAGTATCTCGTACCTCTAAGGAATACTCATCGACATGAATAGATGTGAATATATCTTCGCGGACAACTTTTTCCGATATTACAATGGCATCCTCGAAGTTATATCCTTTCCAAGGCATAAAGGCAACGGTCAGGTTTCTACCCAAGGCTAATTCACCTTTTTCGGTAGCATATCCTTCACAAAGAACTTGTCCCTTCTTTACTTTATCACCTTTTTTGACAATAGGCTTCAAGTTGATACTTGTACCTTGGTTGGTCTTTCTAAATTTAACCAACTCATAGGTTTTTGAATCTTCCTCAAAACTTATCAGTCTTTCAGCATCGGATCTTTTGTACTTGATCGTGATTTTCTGAGCATCGACGTATTCGATAGTTCCGTCTCCTTCTGCATTGATCAGTACTCTAGAATCAGAGGCTACTTGACGCTCCAAACCTGTACCGACAATCGGGGATTGTGGTTTCAATAATGGAACGGCTTGACGCATCATGTTCGAGCCCATCAAGGCACGGTTTGCATCATCATGTTCCAAAAACGGAATTAGTGAAGCAGAAATAGATGCGATCTGATTTGGTGCAACATCGGTGTAATTGATTTCAGATGGGTCTACTACAGGAAAATCACCTTCTTCCCTAGCAATAACCTTATCGGAATCAATAGTACCGTTATCTTTAAGCGGAATGTTTGCCTGCGCGATTTTCATTCCTTCTTCCTCCTCGGCACTTAAATAGACATATTCAGCAGTATTTACTTTCGACTTGTCTACTTTTCGATAAGGCGTCTCAAGGAAGCCCATCGGATTTACCTTTGCAAAAACGGCCAACGAAGAAATCAAACCAATGTTAGGCCCTTCAGGCGTTTCTATCGGACAAAGTCTGCCGTAGTGAGTGTAATGAACATCACGTACCTCAAAACCAGCTCTTTCTCTTGAAAGTCCACCAGGTCCTAACGCCGATAATCTTCTCTTGTGCGTAATCTCAGCTAAAGGATTCGTTTGATCCATGAACTGAGACAATTGGTTTGTACCAAAAATGAGTTGATTACCGATGATAATGTCTTTGCATTGATCAAATCAATGGGTGTAAACACCTCATTATCACGAACGTTCATTCGTTCACGGATGGTTCTTGCCATACGGGCAAGACCTACGCCAAATTGCGACGACAATTGCTCACCCACCGTTCGAACACGTCGGTTCGAAAGGTGATCGATATCATCGATTTCCGCTTTGGAGTTGATCAGTTCGATCAAATACTTGATAATGGTAATGATGTCTTCTTTGGTCAAGACCTGCTTGTCCATTCCGATATCAAGTCCCAATTTTTTGTTCATTCGATACCGACCTACTTCGCCTAAGTTATAGCGCTGATCGGAAAAGAATAGTTTGTCAATGATGCCACGGGCCGTTTCCTCATCGGGCGGCTCCGCGTTTCTGAGTTGGCGATAGATATGCTCTACGGCCTCTTTTTCAGAGTTCGTAGGGTCTTTTTGCAATGTATTATGGATAATGGCATAATCGGATTGCGCATTGTTTTCTTTGTGCAACAAGATGGTTTTTACATCCGTCTCCAAGATTTGTTCTATGTGGTCTTTTTCAAGAACCGTGTCACGATCCAAAACAATCTCGTTTCGTTCGATGGAAACCACCTCTCCAGTATCTTCATCAACAAAATCTTCATGCCAAGTGTTCAACACACGGGCGGCCAATTTTCGGCCCAAAACTTTCTTCAAGCCCGCATTGGAGACCTTAATTTCTTCTGAAAGATCAAAGATTTCCAAAATATCCTTATCACGCTCAAACCCAATAGCCCTGAACAGCGTGGTTACCGGTAATTTTTTCTTTCTATCGATATAGGCATACATAACGCCATTGATATCGGTAGCAAATTCAATCCATGAACCTTTGAACGGAATTACCCTTGCAGAATATAACTTGGTTCCGTTTGCATGGAATGACTGGCCGAAGAAGACACCAGGTGAACGGTGTAATTGAGATACAACTACACGCTCTGCACCATTGATTACGAACGTACCACTAGGAGTCATATACGGAATCGTTCCTAAATAGACATCTTGCACTATAGTCTCGAAATCTTCATGTTCCTCATCGGTACAATACAACTTCAAACGTGCTTTGAGAGGCACACTATAGGTTAGCCCTCGTTCTATACATTCTTGGATGGAATATCTTGGTGGATCGATGAAATAATCAAGAAATTCCAATACGAACTGGTTACGTGTGTCAGTAATCGGAAAATTCTCTTGAAAAGTATTGTAAAGACCTTCATCGCCCCGTTCATCAGATTTGGTTTCAAGTTGAAAAAAGTCTTGAAACGATTTGATCTGAATATCCAAGAAATCGGGATATTCCGGGGTGTTCTTTGCAGATGCAAAATTTATTCTTTCAGTAGTGTTTGTGAACATCTATGGACAGTATTTTGATCGTGAATACTAGATAGGTCGTATATCCCTTTATATACGGTATACATAAAAAGGCTTAGGTCTAGCTCCGCCCGAGGGTGAAAAAAGACCTAAACCAAAGTGCTATGGTTGTTGCTATTATTTAAGCTCAACTTCTGCTCCTGCTTCTTCCAATGATTTTTTGATTCCTTCAGCTTCGTCTTTAGAAACACCTTCCTTAACGGCTTTCGGTGCGCTATCAACGATGTCTTTAGCATCTTTCAATCCAAGTCCAGTCAATTCTTTTACCAGTTTTACAACTGCCAATTTAGAACCACCTGCAGCGGTCAAAATCACATCGAATTCTGATTTTTCTTCAGCAGCTTCACCTGCTTCACCACCACCACCTCCGGCGGCAACAGCAACTGCAGCAGCTGCAGGCTCGATGCCATATTCTTCTTTAAGTATGTCAGCCAATTCATTAACCTCTTTTACGGTCAAGTTAACCAACTGTTCTGCGAAATCTTTTAAATCTGCCATTTTTCTATCGTTTAATAAATTTTTAAAATATAATTGTTCTTAGTGCGTACTTATTTTTCTGATAATGTTTTAAGGATTCCAGCGAGTTTACCTCCTCCGGATTTAAGTCCAGAAATAACATTCTTAGCGGGTGATTGTAGCAATCCGATAATCTCGCCGATCATTTCTTCCTTAGACTTAATGCTAACCAAAGCATCCAGGTTTTCATCACCAATGTAAATTGCCTCTTCGATAAATGCCCCTTTCAAAAAGGCCTGTCGGATTTTTTTCTGAAAGTCTTGATCAACTTTGCAGGTGCATTTGCCGTATCGGCGAACATCAACGAAGTATTACCTTTCAAAACTCCGGGAAGTTCCCCGAATTCTTTCTCAGAAGCTTCCATTGCTTTTGCAAGCAAGGTATTCTTAACTACTGCCAGTTTTATGTTAGCCTTAAAGCACGCTCTCCTCAAATCGGAAGTCGTGCCCGCGTCCAATCCCGAAATATCGGCCAAGTAAATGGTCGAACTATCGGCCAACTGCGTAGTTAAATCTTCTATAACGTTTGCTTTTTCTTCTCTTGTCATATTCTAATTTTTACTACCCAGTTATTGAACTGTCTTGGGATCTAGTTGAACACTCGGGCTCATGGTACTTGACATAAAAACACTTTTCATGTACACCCCCTTTGAAGCTGTAGGTTTCAGCTTATTCAAAGTATCCAACAATTCTTTGGCATTGCCTGCGATTTTTTCAGCAGGAAAAGATGCCTTCCCGATTGCCGCATGTACAATACCCGTTTTGTCTACCTTGAAATCAATTTTACCCGCCTTCACTTCAGAAACTGCTTTCGCGACATCCATGGTTACAGTACCGGTCTTTGGATTGGGCATTAATCCCCTAGGTCCCAAAACACGGCCTAAAGGTCCTAATTTTCCCATGACGCTGGGCATGGTAATGATGACATCAACATCGGTCCAACCGCCTTTTATTTTATCCAAATATTCATCCAACCCAACATAATCAGCACCGGCTTCTGTCGCCTCTGCTTCTTTATCTGGGGTAACCAAAGCCAAAACCTTAACGTCTTTACCTGTTCCATGAGGAAGTGTCACCACTCCACGAACCATTTGATTTGCTTTTCGCGGGTCAACGCCCAAACGAACCGCCAAATCAATCGAGGCATCAAATTTTGTATTGGTAATCTCTTTTATCAAAGCTGAAGCCTCATCAACAGAATAGAGCTTGTCTTTCTCTATTTTGGCGTGAGCTTCTTTTGCTTCTTCGTTAACTTTGCCATTTAAATTGCTTTTTAGATTTAAAAAGGTCTTTTACCTGCTACCTTCATACCCATCGACCGTGCAGTACCAGCAACCATACTCATCGCGGATTCTACGGTAAATGCGTTAAGATCGACCATTTTATCCTCGGCAATTGCCTTGATCTGATCCCAGGTTACACTACCTAATTTTACTCGGTTAGGTTCGCCAGATCCTTTTTTAATCTTAGCTGCTTCCATCAATTGAACTGCCGCTGGCGGTGTTTTAACGACAAAGTCAAAAGACTTGTCTTTGTAGACGGTGATAACAACGGGCAATACTTTGCCTGGTTTGTCCTGCGTTCTAGCATTGAACTGCTTACAGAACTCCATGATGTTAACTCCGGCAGCACCTAAGGCGGGTCCAACCGGTGGCGATGGATTCGCTGCACCTCCCCTAACTTGTAGTTTAACTACTTTACCTACTTCTTTTGCCATTGTTTAAATTTAAATTCAAAGTGTGTTCATGGGAAGCAACACAACTTTAGACTATGTAACAATTTATTTTTAGTCCATTGAAAATTTTCAATGGCTACACTTTTTCAACTTGCATATAGCTTAGCTCCAACGGTGTTTTTCTTCCGAAAATCTTGACCATTACCTCTAGCTTACGCTTCTCTTCGTTAATTTTTTCAACCGTACCGTTAAAGCCATTGAAGGGACCATCGATTACCTTGACCGTCTCACCAAACACAAAAGGAATCGCAACACTATCCGTATTAACGGCCAATTCGTCAACTTTTCCGAGCATACGGTTTACCTCGGACTTTCGCAACGGCACGGGATCCCCGCCTTTGGTCTCTCCTAAAAAACCAATAACATTGGTAATAGAACGTATGATATGAATCATTTCCCCGGCCAAGTTGGCCTTGATCATAATGTATCCAGGGAAATACACTCTCTCTTTATTAATCTTTTTTCCGTTTCGGATTTGCACCACCTTTTCGGTCGGAACCAAAACATCCTCTAAATAATCTGAAAAGCCATGTCGCTCTACCTCGCTTTCGATATAGCCTTTGATTTTATTCTCTTGGCCACTGACAGCTCGCACCACATACCATTTCTTCTCCAATACTTCTGACATAGGGCTCGGCTTAATTTAAAACGTTATCAAAATATAACTTGATCAATTTACTGAACACGGTATCGACCCCCCAGGTTGCCAGGGCGAACAAAATGCTAAAAACAGCTACGATGACCATAAGGTTTGACGATTCTGCCCTCGGCGGCAAGCTAACGTTGTTTCTTAGTTCTTCGATTGATTCCTTTATATATGTCAACATAATCTTTTACTATTATTGGCACGGGAGGAGAGACTCGAACTCCCGACACCTGGTTTTGGAGACCAGTGCTCTACCAACTGAGCTACACCCGTTTATATTTACATTGAAAGGTATCCCGCCATAGCGGGACACCCTTAATATAATTTATACTCTATATAATTTAATCTAAAATCTTGGTGACCTGACCGGCACCAACTGTTCTACCACCTTCACGGATGGCGAAACGCAATCCTACGCTTAAAGCGATAGGAGATAAAAGATCAACAGTAATCGTAAGGTTATCACCTGGCATTACCATTTCAACACCACTAGGCAAATTGATAGTACCTGTAACGTCAGTAGTTCTCACATAGAACTGTGGACGATAGTTGTTATGGAATGGCGTGTGACGACCACCTTCTTCTTTTTTAAGAATATAGACCTCAGCTTCGAACTTAGCGTGTGGCTTAACAGAACCTGGCTTACAGATTACCATACCTCTAGAAATCTGAGATTTTTCAATACCTCTTAATAGGATACCTACGTTATCGCCAGCTTCACCTCTATCCAAAATCTTACGGAACATCTCAACACCCGTTACGGTAGAAGACAATTTTTCAGCGCCCATTCCGATAATGTCAACGGCATCACCTGTGTTGGCAA
Source organism: Maribacter halichondriae (assembly GCF_027474825.1). Classification (GTDB taxonomy): domain Bacteria; phylum Bacteroidota; class Bacteroidia; order Flavobacteriales; family Flavobacteriaceae; genus Meishania; species Meishania halichondriae. The sequence continues at coordinate 663,757 of NZ_CP107030.1, forward strand.
CACCAGTCTCAATACGACCGGTTGCAACAGTACCACGACCAGTAATCGTAAATACGTCTTCAACAGGCATCAAGAAAGGCTTATCAATATCACGTGCAGGCAACTCGATCCATTCGTCAACCGCATTCATCAATTCCATTACGGTATCAACCCATTTTTGCTCACCGTTCAATGCGCCTAGTGCAGATCCAGCAATTACAGGTCCGTTATCACCATCGTACTCGTAGAAAGAAAGGAGTTCCCTAATTTCCATTTCAACAAGCTCTAAAAGCTCTTCATCATCGACCATGTCAACTTTGTTCATGAAAACAACAATTCTTGGAATACCTACCTGACGTCCTAAAAGGATGTGCTCACGGGTTTGCGGCATAGGTCCGTCCGTAGCAGCAACAACCAAGATGGCACCGTCCATTTGAGCGGCACCCGTAACCATATTTTTCACGTAATCTGCGTGACCCGGACAGTCAACGTGTGCATAGTGACGACTTGCGGTTTGGTACTCAACGTGAGATGTGTTGATCGTAATACCTCTTTCTTTTTCTTCAGGAGCGTTATCGATAGAATCGAAGCTTCTCTTTTCAGACAATCCTGCGTTAGCCAATACCTCAGTAATAGCGGCAGTCAATGTTGTTTTACCGTGATCTACGTGTCCAATAGTACCAATATTCAAGTGCGGTTTGGAACGATCAAAAGTTTCCTTTGCCATGTTTAATGAATTTTAATCTTAAGTTTATATTAGTGTGTACAAATTATTCTTTAATTGAGCCAACGACGGGAATTGAACCCGTGACCTCTTCCTTACCAAGGAAACGCTCTACCCCTGAGCTACGTCGGCTTTTTGAGGTTTCAGGTTCAAGGTCCAAAGTTTCAAGTTTTCCTGACATCTTTTAACCGTAAACGCTAACTCAGTTTTGAGCGGGAGACCGGGTTCGAACCGGCGACATTCAGCTTGGAAGGCTGACGCTCTACCAACTGAGCTACTCCCGCATTTTATAGACCTGGATTCAATATCCAGATTTAAAGGTGTGGGGAGAGCAGGATTCGAACCTGCGAAGACATAGTCAGCAGATTTACAGTCTGCCCTCGTTGGCCGCTTGAGTATCTCCCCTCAATCGTAAAATGTAAGAACTTTCTTCTAAATTGAGCCGATAGAGGGACTCGAACCCACGACCTGCTGATTACAAATCAGCTGCTCTAGCCAGCTGAGCTACATCGGCCTTTTTGCACTTTTTATCGCATAAAAAAGTCCGCTATTTCTAACGGACTGCAAATGTAGATATTTATTTGTTTAATCAAAACAAATTTGAGAAAATTTTAATCACACCTGAACACGAAGTTTTTCCTTGCGTTTTATGAGTTTACGCTCTAACGAACTACATGCAGAATCAACTGCTTCTTCGAATGACTTGCACTGTTTTTTGACTACAAAATTATCCTTGGGCACGTTCAATTTAATTTCCACGATTTTGTTCTCCTTTGCACTTGTATTCTCCACTTTCAAATAGACATCCGAACTTATGACCTTATCATAGAATGTTTCCATCTTGTCCAATCGGTTTTGGATGAAATCCATCAATTTCCCATCCGCATTGAAATTTACTGATTGCGCGTGTACTTTCATAGGTTAAGGGTTTTAGGTTAAACAATGTTTGAAAAGAATTTCTTTTACTTTTTGCTTCTCGGGTGTGCCGAAGTATGTGCTTTTTTGAGTTCGGCGATACTATTATGGGTATATACCTGGGTCGAGGCCAAACTAGAGTGCCCCAACAATTCTTTAACGGAATTCAAGTCGGCTCCTTTATTGAGCAAATGCGTCGCAAAGGTATGTCGCAAAATATGCGGACTCTTTTTTACCTTGGATGACACCTTACTAAAATACCCATTTATAATTCTATAAACAAGAGTTTCATATACTTTATTGCCACTCTGGGTCAAAAAAACATAGTCGTCGTCAATGATGTCATCGAGCGATTTTCTTTCCGTGAAATACTCTTGAAATAGCTCTTTGGTAGAGGGCAATAGCGGCACCAAGCGTTCTTTATTTCGTTTTCCTAAAACCTTTAAGGTGCCCCCTACAAGATTTACATTTTGCGTTTTAAGGTTAATCAGTTCGGCCCTTCGTATGCCAGAAGTGTACAGAAGCTCGATAATCAACTTATCACGAATGCCTTCGAAATCATCATTAAAAGAAATCTGTCTTAAGACCAGTTCCATTTCTTTTTCGGAAAAAGGCACTTCTATTTTTTTTGTGGTTTTGAGAGCTTTATGTTTTGCAAGCGGATTCGCTTGAAGTTCTCCGATTCGCTGCAAAAATTTATAATAAGCCTTTAACGAAGCAACCTTTCTATTTATGGAACGGTTCGAAATACCCGAGTTTACCAGATCAACGATCCAGTTTCGGACCACTACGTATTCTATATTATCTATTGAGACACTATCGAATTTGTCGTTGCAAAAGGCCCTGAACGATTCCAAATCCTTTCTATAGGCACTTATGGTATGAACTGAATAGTTTTTTTCCAAGGACAAATAGGATATGAATGCATCTAGCGCCATGTAACAAAGCTACGAAAGTTCGTATCAAAAATTTCTTTGGAAGTACTTAGAAAGACTCCTGCCGAAGTTTATCCTGAGACTTTGGACTTCGCTCAAGACGGGTTTGGTCGAAGGGCGGGAATGAAAAAAAGAGATTTATGAAACAAAAAAATCCCATCGGTAACCGATGGGATTTTTTAAATTTTATTCATTTGAATACAAGAAGATTCTAGATTTCTTCCTTATCTCTCAAACCTTGAATATACTGTGCCTTTTGTATCTGGGCTCTACGTTCTACGGAGGGTTTTGAGAATGCTTGTCGCTTACGCAATTGACGCATTGTACCTGTCTTGTCGAACTTTCGCTTGAAGCGCTTTAAAGCTCTATCGATGTTTTCTCCTTCTTTAATGGGTATTATTAACATTGGCTACAACCTCCTTTCTTTAATGATTAAGGATGCAAATATACAGCCATATTCAAAATAAACCAGACTAATTTCAAAATATTTTCTTGCGCAACAGCTTTCACTATTTATCCGGTGCTCGATACTCCTTTTTGTCGATTACTATTTTGGCTATGATTTCTTTGAGTATCTCGGAAGTGCCCCCTCCGATAGGCCCGAGCCTACTATCTCGAAACATGCGCGCCATCGGGTAATCTTCTATATATCCATAACCGCCCAAAAACTGAAGACAGTTATAGCTAACATCATCTGCCATTTTAGTGGACTTTAATTTTGCGATGGTCGCCTCACGAACCACATATTCGCCTTTGTCCATTTTGTATACGACGGCATAATTGTATTGTTTGCATACATCCATGTCGGCATGTAGGTCTACAAAGCGATGGCGCAAGGCCTGATATTGGTTGATTGGCTTCCCAAAAGTCTCACGTTCCGACATGTACTGCAGGGCATAGTCCAAGGCATATTCCGCACGGGCATGGGCATTGATGCCCATAATCAACCGCTCCAATGAAAAAGCTTCCATGATAAAGGTAAAGCCCTTACCCTCTTGGCCGATTAAATTCGTAGCAGGTACGATCACATTATCGAATGCCAATTCAGCCGTGTCCGAAGCCCTCCAGCCCAACTTGTTCAATTTGTTGGCAGAAACACCTTTACTGTCAAGGTCTACAATGAAAAGACTAATGCCTTTATTTCCAGCGGATGGATCGGTCTTTGCGGCCAAAATAATATAGTCGCCATAGACCCCATTCGTAATGAATGTTTTAGAGCCATTAATGACATAGGTATCACCTTTTTTTGTTGCTGTCGTAAGCATACCGGCCACATCGCTTCCGCCAAAAGGTTCGGTCACACCAAGACATCCTATTTTATTGCCATTGACACTTGGTATTAAATACCTTTTCTTTTGATCATCATTCGCATTTTTGTTCAAGTGGGTCATCGCTAGATAAACATGCGCCCAAATAGCTGCCGCGAACCCTCCTGAATTAATCTTTTGAAGTTCCTCGAGTAAAATAACCGTGTAAAAAAGATCAAGGCCCAAACCCCCATCAACTTCTGGAGTCGCTAGGCCGAAATAGCCCATATCGGCGAACTTTTTCCAAATGAAACGTTCAATGGTACCTGTCTCTTCCCATTTCTCGATATGGGGAACTACTTCTTTCTGTAAAAAATTCTTTAAACTTTCTCGAAATAAATGATGTTCTTCTGTGAAGTACATACTGTTCATAGCATATTTTTTAAAGTGACAAATATAATGCTATTCTATCGATCTTATCCGATGGGAAATCATCTATACTTTTTAATTCGTCGAACGAATCGATTGAACCGTTCAATTCCCTGTAGACCACTATATCTTGGGCCACAGCGTATCTTATATAGACGAGTTTGACCAATTCGGCAACGGATGCTTCGTTGACATTTATTTTCTTTATCTCGGGTGTACTTAGTAACTTGAAACGCTTCAAGGTTCTTTCGGCAACAGCAGCTTCCAATCCATAAACATCATATAACTGCTCATCGACCAAAAAACCGCCCAGGCGATCTCTGAATTTTATGATTCTGGCAGATAGTTTCTCGCCGATGCCAGTGATGGTTCTTAGGTCTTGGGCGGTGGCGGTGTTTAAATCTTGCACCAAAAAGTCCTCCCCTAGCCCCTCCCGAGGAGGGGAATTTTTTCGCCCACCCGACTGCTTGGTGTCAACTGCCGACTGTTTACTCTTTTTCTGCGTCCATTCGGGGAATTTGAAATAGGGCGAAATCGCTTCTAACAAAGAATCGGAAATTTGGGTCACAGTTTGAAATTCTTCCGGCGAGTTGGCAAACTTGCTCTGCGCTCGAAAGGCACGTAGTCTATCGATTTCTTCAACGGACATACCCAGTGCATACCCTTTATAATCAGTGATAAAATTCGGATTAAAGGGATATATCTTAACGGAATCTTTTTGCAGTGCTTTTTCCTTTAGAATATCGATCTGAGCCTGGGTCTCGATATCGATTGAAATCGATTCCGCATGATTCTCTGCAGGGAACGTTTTAAAAAGAAAATATCCAACCTGAAGTACTACGATAAGAAGAAGTAAAAAGAAAATCCCACTTCGTTCTTGTTTGTTGAAGTCAAAGTGGGATTTAAAGTTTTTCAATTTTTAATTAGTTGAAAGAAGACTTTATGTCATCCAAATATTTTGCCAATTCTTCACGGACCCGTGGGAATAGGAACAATAGCCCCACCATATTCGGGAAGACCAAGGCTAAAATCATGGCATCGGAAAACTTGATAACGGCATCCAAAGTTGCAGCGGCACCGATAACAACGAATAGAAGGAAAAGTATCTTATAAACGGTATCCGCAGTTTTACCCCTTCCAAAAAGATATTTCCAAGATTGGAGTCCGTAATATGACCACGAGATCATCGTGGAAAATGCAAAAAGAATAATGGCAATGGTAAGTACATATCTAAAACCGGGAATAACCGAATCATACGCCATCGATGTCAAGTCTACCCCGCCCACATAGGCACCCGTATCGTTTAGGAGTACCGTGCTGCCTACTGCGTTTCCATAATCGAAAGCTCCAGCATCCATATTAAAGAAGATGATGACCAAGGCGGTCATGGTACAAATGACCACGGTATCAATAAAAGGTTCCAACAAGGCCACTACGCCCTCACTGGCAGGATATTTTGTTTTCACAGCAGAATGGGCTATAGCGGCCGAACCTGCACCAGCCTCGTTGGAAAAAGCCGCTCTTTGAAAGCCTACTATAATAACACCGACGATACCGCCTAGACCTGCCTCAGGAGTGAACGCTCCGGCGAAAATCATTCCGAAGGCATCCCCGATATACTTTATGTTAGCAAAAATGATGACCAAAGAAGCCAATACATAAATACCTGCCATGAAGGGAACAATTTTTTCGGTCACACTGGCGATTTTTTTAATTCCTCCGATAATCACAATACCCACCAATACAGCCAAAATAACGCCGATAATTACACCGGTCGCCCCACCTTCTAGATTCAACATGGTCGTTAATTGTACTGCCGCCTGATTTGATTGAAATGCATTGCCCCCGCCAAAAGAAGCGCCGACGCAGAGAATTGCGAAAAGCACGCCCAAAACCTTGCCAAGCCCTTTCAAATTTCGCTCTGCCAAACCTCTCGATAGGTAGTACATCGGACCACCATATACCGTTCCATCGGGGCCTACATCACGATATTTTACACCTAAGGTACATTCCACAAACTTCGTCGACATACCGATAAGTCCGCAAACGATCATCCAAAAGGTAGCACCGGGTCCGCCCAAAGCGATGGCGACCGCAACACCCGCAATATTACCTAAACCGACCGTACCTGAAACGGCCGTGGCCAATGCTTGAAAGTGGCTAACCTCACCTTCCTTGCTTTCATCACGTATCGTATCGGGCAAATCACCATCGACGATATTGACATCAGATTTCTCAACACCATGACCTTCGGGGGATTCCAATTCGTCGTACTTTCCACGTACGGTATTAATTGCAAGTCCGAATTTAGTAATGCTCGGAAACTTAAAATAAATGGTAAAAAAGGTAGCGCCGAAAATAAGGAGAATTAGAACAATTGGAAGATTATAGCCTGCCACAGGTATAGGGGTGAGTATCAAGTTTTCCCACCATACCGCAAATGGCATGAACGCATCGTTGACTTTTTCATCCAACCCTTTCTCGGTAGTCTCTTGGGCAAATGTCAGAAAGGGAAGAAAAACAACTAATAATGAAAGAAGGTTACGGTGCTTCATAAGGTATGTTTTTGTATTTGTTTAGTTTGTTGCCCGACAATATCGAAAAAATAAGCCTTACTATCAAATATTAGTCTTGATTTAAATGGAAATGGCACTAGCCTATATGGAACATTTCGTTCAGTTTGTGTATTTGCTCCGGCCGGCCAAGAACGATAACTTTACTCTTGGGCTGTAACTGCAAGTCCGCTTCTGGATTTATAATATAGTTGCCGTTCGGTTCTATATAACCAATAATCGTACAACCGGTTTTCCTTCGCAAATCAAGGTCACGAAGCGAGTTGCAATTTACCTGCCCTTGGAAATCTTCGATAGCTACTTCCTCCAAATTGGTGGTATGTTCACCTTCCATCGAAAGCTTATCCATAAAGGTTATCAAATCGGGCATGACCACTAACGAGGCCATATGATCCCCACCTATTTTATCGGGCATGATAACCTTATTGGCTCCCGCAAGCTGTAATTTTTTCTGCGAGGTCACCAACGAGGCCCTACTAATAATGAAAAGGTTTTTGTTCATCTGTCTAGCGGAAAGCACGACAAATAAATTGGCGGCATCATCCGGAAGAGCGGCAATGAGGTATTGGGCATTATCGATCCTGGCTTCTCTCAAAATCTCATCTTCGTTTGCATCGCCCTCTACGAACAACACCTCGGAATCATGTTTTTCGATAATCTCCTTTTCCCGCTCTATAACCACGAATGGTTTCTTATACGCCGTCAAACGTGCTACCGCCTGCATGCCATTACGGCCAAAACCACAAACGATTACGTGATTGTTCAGACTGTCGATTTGGTTTTTCACTTTTTTCTTTTTTAAGAGTTGAAGGGAATTTCTACCTAATATATATTCCGTAATAACCGAAAGGGCAAAGGCGAATATAAAAACACTCAATACGATTAAAAATACGGTAAAAATTTTTTCTTGCGCACCCATAGGCACAACCTCGCCGAAACCGACCGTTGTGACGGTAATTATGGTCATGTAAAAGGCATCGACCCACGAAAGGTCAGACAAAAACCTATAGCCTAAGACTCCCATCAAAAGAACCGACACCATTAGGATCAAGGCCAAATATATTTTCGAACGAAAAAGTCTTAGCATATTAAAGGTCAAAAACTGATGTTCGTTTGGTATATAATAGGTCTTTGATTTTTAACCAAAAGGCCAAAAACAGGTACAGGGCAAAACCAAAACCTAGAGTAACGAAGGTCAAGTAAATAAATGAGGTGCGCACTACCCTGGTCCTAATTCCCAAACGTTCTGCAATACGCCTGCAGACCTCAAAGCCCCTTTTTTGAAAATAGTAAAGCGTGCGATAAAATAAATTCATGCCTAAAATTAATCTTTTCCTTTTAATATTCGATTGCCCACTGCACATTGCAGGCATTTATTCTGGGTGCAATATTCATTGTATAATTGAAGAACGGACTGGCTTTCTTTGGCACTTTTCAAATCGAGTCCGAATTGCTCGAATTTCTGAACGATAGAATTGTGCTCTTCCGATATTTGGGATATGATGCCGACAATTTCTTCCCCGGCGTCTTTTCCCATGTGCTTTGCATAGGCAAATTTTATAGGAAGTATGGTATTGACGATCAATAAGTCAATGAATTTTCTAGTTGTCCTTTTGATGCTTTTTTTAGATTCCTTACCAAAATTAAAATGAGTATCCCAATAACTACTTGCCGAAACATCGAGGGTATTATAGAGTGCTTCTAAGATACTAGCCGCTACTATTTCAGCGAAGAGGTTCTGTTTACTGTGATACAAACTGGCCAACTGCGCCAGTCTAATCGTTGGAAAGTTATGAGGCCTCAATTTAAAAAATGCAGGTTTGAGAACACGGTCAGGGTTCAATTCGAATTTTTTGATGAGATAATGAAATTCATTTTGCAAATTGAGATAATATTCGTCGACAACATCGTTAGATTCAAGAAGATGCGACATTCCGAAGAAAAGACTTTCCAACAGCGGGCGGCCGTTCCGTAATTTCCGTACTATGGAGTAGTCCACTGCCTGGGCCAAGCTTACAAATGCTTCACCATTTACTTTTAGTCCGAAATTTTTTAGCAGGGAGGAAAAAAGAACCTGTTCCCAATCATTCTTACTATCCTTTAACAATGTTTCGATTTGGACGGATTTGCGTTCCAGACGCTCAAAATAAAGTCGCTCTAGCCAATTCTCCAATACAAACGCATCGATTTGGCCGATACGGCTTTCACAATTGATGAAGGATTTATGCTTCTTATCAAAAAGATCTTGGTATGATTTCAAGATTCCGGGGGCGATGAACGTTTTAAGTTCCAAGGTGGGAATCTCCGAATTATCGCTACGAAAGACTTCCATATCGTCTTCCCAAACAACATGCAGAATTACGTTATCATAATTGGGGTCTTGTTCATGGTTGTGGGCGAACCAATCGGATGATTTAATATGGATCTCTATGTTACCGGCCCACAATTGATCATCTATTCGAACCTTGGCATTAAAAAAGTCCGGACCTGCCAAATGATTATGTGTTCCGACATCTTCAATTAGAATCGGTTCGTTTTTCGAAGTGACCAAATCTTCCAGCTGAAGCTTTTTATACTTCCAGATAAAATGGAGCAGCTCTTCTTTCAAGGTGGTTATCGGGTTACTGGGTTATTTAGGTTATTAGGAAAATAATCAAAACCAAGTTTGGTAAACTGAAGGTTATCGTCTTATGGTTTCAGGTTTTAAGTTAATTCTAATCGAACTTGTGACTTGAAACTTTTCAAACATGAAACCTACTCGGCCACCTCTCCTTCCCAATTCATAAATCCACCTTCAAGATTATAGGCATTTTCAAAACCGATGCTGTTCATAATGGCGCAGGCCTGACCACTTCGGTTACCGCTTCTACAATAGACGTAGTAGTTTTTAGTTTTATCCAGCTTTTCAAGTTCGGACAAGAAATCCTGCCCTAGATAAATATCGATATTGGTAGCCTTGGGTATATAGCCTTCCTCTACTTCTTCTGGGGTTCGCACATCTAAAACAAATGCGTTATCATCGCTCTTTAGCTGTTCGGTCCATTCTTCTTGTGATAAGTCTGCCATAGATTACAAGTTTAATTTCATTCCCTTGCCCATGCTGAATTTATTTCAGCAAAAGACCAAGATTCACTATAGAATCTCAAAAATACAATTTCCAATATAAATTCCTTCTGAAAATTTTTAACAAAAATTTGGCGCATCGAAAGTTGCCATTTCGAAGATTCCATTTACATTTGTACATACAATTGTTGTAATTACATGAACGTTGAAAAAATCATAAAAACGGATAAAAAAATTCCTGTCAAAAGCAGGACCATTATTCATTTTATGTTGGTCAACAATAAAATCAATGAGACCATAGCGAACGTTTTAAAACCTTTCGATGTTTCGTTGCAACAATTCAATGTTTTACGAATATTAAGGGGACAAAACGGAAGACCGGCCAATTTATCGACCTTGAATGAGCGCATGGTAACCAAGATGAGCAATACCACCCGTTTGGTCGATAAATTATTACTGAAAGGATATGTTAACCGAATTGTTTGCCCATCCAATCGAAGAAAGGTCGAAATCAGTATTACCGAAAAGGGATTGGAAATGCTGGAAAAAATGGATGCTGGCATGATCGTTGCAGAGGAAGAAATATTACAAAACCTTTCGACCAAAGAACTGGAACATCTGAACATGTTGTTCAACAAATTTTAAATAGACACTAATTATTAATTCAATTAAATTTTAAAAACAATGAAAAAAGGAATATTTAGTTTAGCCTTGGCCGTAGTTTTCGGAATTACTGCAACTGCAACCGAACCGATCGATGGCGAAAAGAAAGAAGTCAACGTCGAAAAAAGTAAAGTGACCTGGAAAGCCTACAAAGTTGGTGGCGGACACGTTGGAACCGTTAATTTGAAAGAGGGTGCCTTTATGTTCGACAATGGAAAATTGACCGGAGGCGAGTTTCTAGTCGATATGACCACCTTGATTCCTACTGATGTAGAAGGCGAGTCTAAAGGGAAATTGGAAGGGCACTTGAAATCCGATGATTTTTTTAGTGTTGAAACGCATCCTACGGCAAAATTGGTCTTTACAAAGGCGGAGTCATTTAACAAAAACTCCTACACAGTAACGGGAGACCTGACCATCAAAGGAATCACAAAGCCTATTACTTTTGTGGTTTCCATTTACGACAATAAGGCTACTTCAACCCTTAAAGTTGATAGAACAAAATATGATATTAAATTTAGGTCCGGGAATTTTTTCGAAAATCTTGGCGACAAAACAATCTATGACGAGTTCGATCTTGTCGTTGAAATGGAATTCTAAATAAACTTGACCTCACAAGTTTGCCCGCTTCCTTTCGCAAGGAAGCGGGTTTTTTTTTTCATGAATCCGTTTGTGGTTCTGAAAATGATTTCTATATTTGACCCAATGAAGCCCATAACGGGTATTTTTAAGATGAAACGAAACAAAATAAATACTTGGTGGTGGAACAACTTACGGACGACATCGTGAGCTGAGCACCATTGTAGTAAAACTATATAAAAGGCTTGTCTATCACGACAAGCCTTTTGCTTTTGAAAATTTTGAGAATATGCAGTACAAATTAGAAACCCATTATAAAAAGATTTTGGCGGACACCATAACGCCGGTAAGCGTATATCTTAAAATCCGCGATCGCTACCCAAATAGCATTCTTTTGGAAAGTAGCGACTACCATGCCAATGACAATAGTTTTTCTTATATCTGCTGTAATCCGATAGCTTCTATCAAGGTGGAGAACGAAACCGTGGTCCGGCAATTTCCTGATGGTAAGATCGAATCACTTGCAATCAAAACGGAGACCGATGTAGTACAAATTATCGATGAATTCAGTCAGAGCTTCGAATCTAAAAACAACGGTTTCAAGTTTATCAACAATGGGCTTTTTGGCTACATGGCCTATGATGCTGTTCGCTATTATGAGGATGTCGAAATCTCAAAAAAAGATAATTCCATTGCAATTCCTGATATCTATTATGCAGTCTATCAAAATATAATCGCCATCAACCATTTTAAGAACGAGGCCTATATTTTTGCCCACTGCTACAATGCCAAGGAAAATACTTCGGAAATAGAACAGCTTTTGAACGTTCGCAATTTTGCTTCTTATAATTTTTCGACGGAAGGCGAAGCCATCTCTAATTTGAAAGACGAAGAATACAAAGAGCATGTGAACTTGGCGAAAAAACATTGCCAACGTGGCGATGTTTTCCAATTGGTACTTTCGCGAATGTTCTCTCAGGGATTCAAAGGAGACGAGTTCAATGTATATAGGGCCTTGCGTTCGGTAAATCCTTCCCCCTATTTATTTTATTTCGATTATGGGGATTTCAAGATTTTTGGGAGTTCTCCCGAAGCACAATTGATTGTCAAAGATGGTAAAGCCGAAATACACCCGATTGCAGGGACTTTCAAACGTACCGGAAATGATGAAAAAGATGCGATTCTGGCAAAGGAGCTTACGGAAGACGACAAAGAAAATGCCGAGCATGTCATGCTGGTAGATCTCGCCAGAAATGATTTAAGCCGGAATGGTAATATGGTCGAGGTAACCAATTATCGAGAAGTACAGTTTTTCTCTCATGTTATTCATTTGGTTTCCAAGGTGACGGGGCAAAAGAAAAAAGACATTCTGACAATGAAAGTCGTTGCCGATACTTTTCCGGCCGGTACTTTGAGCGGTGCCCCGAAACACATGGCCATGCAGTTGATCGAGAAATATGAAAAAACAAGCCGCGGATACTATGGCGGTGCTATCGGTTTTATGGATTTTGAAGGAAACTTTAACCATGCCATCATGATCCGTACGTTCTTGAGCAAAAATCACGAACTCCATTATCAAGCAGGTGCAGGTTTGGTCGCCGCTTCGGATCCCGACGACGAACTTCAGGAAACATATAATAAATTAGGTGCTTTGACAAAGGCTTTGGAAATGGCAAAAACGATATGAAGATGAAGAAGATACTTGTCATCGACAACTACGATAGTTTCACGTATAATCTAGTGCACTATCTCGAAGACCTTAACTGTGAGGTCGTGGTAAAACGAAATGACCAATTGACCTTGGCCGAAGTCGATGCGTTTGAAAATATAGTGCTTTCCCCAGGACCTGGAATTCCTGATGAGGCCGGTTTACTAAAGGAAATAATTTCAACCTACGGACCGACAAAACGGATTTTAGGCGTTTGCCTTGGCCAACAGGCGATAGGCGAAGTATATGGCGGTTCTTTGGTAAATTTGGAGGAAGTATATCATGGTATCGCCACTGGCATAAAGATTATTAAAAAGGATATTTTGTTCGAAGGGCTTCCTGAAGAGATAGAAGTGGGCAGATACCACTCTTGGGTCGTGCATCCCGATCTTCCCGAAGTTTTGGAAGCCACTTCCATAGACGAAAACGGACAAATCATGTCCCTTCGACACAAGACCCATGATGTTTGTGCGGTGCAGTTCCATCCCGAATCGGTGCTTACTCCCCATGGAAAAAAAATGTTAGAAAACTGGTTGAATAATTAGATTATGAAAGAAACCCTTAACAGATTAATAAATCACGATGCGCTCTCTAAAGATGATGCCAAACAAATCTTGGTCAATATCGCAAAGGGGGAATACAATACCAGTCAAATTGCGGCTTTTCTAACGGTGTACATGATGCGTAGTATTACTATCGAAGAGTTGGAAGGTTTCCGTGATGCGTTGCTAGAACTTTGTGTTGCCATCGACTTATCAGCCTATAACCCGGTCGATTTGTGTGGCACCGGAGGTGATGGCAAGGACACGTTTAATATCTCGACCCTGGCCTCTTTTGTGACCGCAGGTGCGGGGGTAAAGGTTACCAAGCACGGCAATTATGGGGTTTCCTCAAAATGTGGAAGTAGCAATGTCATGGAGTTTCTAGGAATAAAATTTAGCAATGAACGTGATTTTTTAGAGAAATCCATCGACGAGGCGGGTATTTGTGTACTGCATGCACCGTTGTTTCATCCTGCCATGAAAAATGTAGGCCCAATTCGTAGGGAGTTGGGTGTAAAAACTTTTTTCAATATGCTAGGGCCTATGGTCAATCCCGCATTTCCAAAGAATCAAATGGTCGGTGTATTTAATCTTGAATTGGCGAGAATGTATGGATATCTGTACCAGAATACCAATAAAAATTTTACTATTCTCCATGCCTTGGACGGATACGATGAAATCTCATTGACCGGAAATACCAAAACCATTTCGAACAAATCGGAAAGCATGTTGCGCCCAGAAGATTTCGGAGTTAATAAAATACAACAATCTGAAATATTAGGCGGCGAAGATATAAACGGATCGGCCCAAATATTTATGGATGTGCTTCAAGGCCGCGGTACCGAAGCACAAAACAATGTAGTCTGTGCCAATGCCGGGGTCGCGATTGCTATCGTTAAAAATATTAGTCCAAAAGAAGGATTTGAGAAAGCGAAAGAATCCCTTTTGAGCGGGAGAGGTTTAAAGGCTTTAAAGAGATTACAGGAATTGAGTAAAAATTAGTTGATGGTTGTTAGTTGATAGTTTTAAGTTTTAGTACTATCAACCAAAAACCGTTAACCAACAACTATACATGAATATTCTAGACAAAATAGTAGCCGACAAACGTAAAGAAGTCGCTTTGAAAAAATCGCTCATTCCAATTTCACAATTGGAGTGCTCAGTGCTTTTCGCGCGTGAGACGTTCTCTTTGGCCAATGCCCTTCGCGAAAGCGAAACAGGAATCATTGCAGAGTACAAAAGACGTTCTCCTTCAAAATCGACCATCAATCAAAATGCGAACGTGTCCCAAGTTGCCAAAGGCTATAAGAAAGCAGGAGTATGTGGTATGAGCATATTGACCGATATAAAATATTTTGGGGGTTCCTTGGAAGATTTATTACTAGCGAGGGCATCTGTTCAAATGCCATTATTGCGAAAAGAGTTTATCATCGATGAATATCAAATTGTCGAGGCAAAGGCCCATGGGGCCGATGTCATTCTTTTGATAGCGGCGATCTTGACCAGAGAAGAAATAAAAACATTCTCAGAGGTCGCTAAGCAATTACAATTGAATGTTTTATTGGAAGTACATAATGAAGAAGAACTTCGTAAAAGTGTTATGCCGAGTTTGGACATGTTGGGAGTGAACAACCGAAACTTAAAAACGTTCGAAGTCAGTTTGGAAACAAGTAAATCGTTGTCCGAATTGATTCCCGATGAATTTGTGAAAGTTTCGGAGAGTGGCATTAGTTCTGTCGAAGCAATCAGGGATTTAAAAGATTATGGGTACCAAGGGTTTTTAGTCGGGGAGAACTTCATGAAGACGGATGATCCCGGGGAAAGTGCCATGGAATTTATTAAAAACCTAATGAAGTGACCTCCCCTAACCCCTCCCAAGGAGGGGGACTAAATAAGTATATGGACAGAAATTCGAAAAATAATGACAATTTAGACTCCCTCCCCTTGGGGGAGGGCCGGGGTGGAATCAAGCTAAAAATCTGCGGTATGAAATATAACACCTTAGAGGTTGCGACATTGCGACCTGACTATCTGGGTTTTATTTTTTGGGAGCCGTCCAAACGGTTTTTTAATGGACAGATTCCTTCGCTTCCGCTCGGAATTAAAAAAGTAGGCGTTTTTGTGGATGCTTCTTTGGAAGTAGTTTTGGAGAAAATCGAGAAATATGGTTTGTGGGGCGTTCAATTGCATGGAGATGAAAGTCCCGAATATTGCGAACAATTAAAGGCAAAATGTCATGCTGAGCTTGTCGAAGCACATTCGAAAGACCTACAAAAAGTTCAACTCATAAAAGTTTTCTCCATAAAAGATAATTTTGACTTTTCAATTCTGGCATCCTACGAAGAAGTATGTGACTACTATTTATTCGACACCAAAGGAAAACTACCCGGAGGAAATGGATATACTTTTAATTGGAAGGTTTTGGAAAACTATCCCTCTACCAAGCCTTATTTTCTAAGTGGTGGTATTGGATTGAAGGAAGTAGAATCCGTCAAAGAATTTATGCAACGACCCGAATCGAAATATTGCTATGCCATTGATGTCAATAGCCGCTTCGAAATCGAACCGGGTCTGAAAAATATTGTCAAATTGAAAGAGTTCAAAAAGTTGTATCCTAAATACTGATAACTGAAAACTATGAAATCTTATCACGCGAACGAAAAAGGCTACTATGGAGAATTTGGGGGAGCTTTCATTCCAGAAATGTTGTATCCGAATTGTGAGGAACTTCGGCAGAACTATATTCGAATTATGGAAGAACCTTCCTTTAAAAAAGAGTTCGACCAGTTGTTGAAAGATTATGTAGGCCGTCCTACCCCACTCTATTTTGCGAAACGTCTTTCAAAAAAGTACGGTACCAAAATCTATTTAAAAAGAGAAGATCTTTGTCACACCGGTGCCCACAAGGTTAATAATACCATTGGGCAAATTTTAATGGCGAAGAAATTGGGCAAAAATCGCATTATTGCGGAAACCGGTGCCGGTCAACATGGGGTCGCCACGGCTACGGTATGTGCTTTAATGGGTATCGACTGCGTAGTATATATGGGCGAAATCGATATTGCTAGGCAGGCACCCAATGTGGCACGTATGAAAATGTTGGGCGCCGAAGTGCGACCGGCCCTTTCAGGCAGTCGAACCTTAAAAGATGCGACCAACGAGGCCATTCGAGACTGGATTAACAATCCTGTGGATACGCACTATATTATAGGTTCTGTGGTGGGGCCGCACCCCTACCCCGACATGGTAGCCCGTTTTCAATCCGTTATTTCGGAAGAAATCAAATGGCAGTTGAAGGAAAAGGAAGGTCGTGAAAATCCTGATTATGTGGTCGCTTGTGTCGGTGGTGGCAGTAATGCGGCCGGGGCCTATTATCACTATCTAAATACTCCCGAAGTGGGCATTATTGCGGTAGAGGCAGCCGGTAAAGGTGTAAATTCTGGAGAAAGTGCGGCAACCTCGGCGTTGGGGAAAGTAGGCATCATCCATGGAAGTAAAACGCTTTTGATGCAGACCCAAGATGGACAGATTACGGAACCCTATTCTATTTCAGCCGGATTGGATTATCCCGGTGTCGGACCCATGCATGCACACCTTTTCAAGTCAGGTCGAGGCGAGTTTATTTCAATAACGGATGACGAGGCCATGACGGCAGGATTGGAAATATCGCAATTAGAAGGCATTATTCCTGCCATTGAAACATCACATGCCTTTGCGATTTTCAATCATAAAAAGTTCAAGGAAGATGATGTTATTGTCATTAACCTTTCAGGCCGTGGGGATAAAGATCTACAGACCTATATAGACTATTTCAAGCTATGACAAATAGAATTAATCAAAAAATGATGGAGGATAAAAAACTCCTCTCCATCTATTTCACAGCAGGATATCCTGCTTTGGACGATACCGTAAAAATCATTCAAGACTTGGAGAAAAACGGAGTAGACATGATCGAGATAGGCCTACCCTTCAGCGATCCATTGGCCGATGGGCCGACCATTCAGAAAAGTTCGACGGCCGCCCTGAAAAACGGAATGACCACGGAAATTCTTTTTGAGCAGTTGAAGGACATTCGCAAATCCGTTTCCATTCCTTTGATCATTATGGGCTATTTCAACCCGATGTTGCAATATGGTGTGGAAGCGTTTTGCAAAAAATGTCAAGAAATCGGTATCGATGGATTGATTATTCCAGATCTTCCGGTCGATGTATATCATGAGGAATATCAAGCCATTTTTGAAAAATACGGACTGATCAATGTGTTTTTGATTACCCCCAGACTTCGAAAGAACGTATTCGGTTTATCGATAGCGTTTCGAACGGATTCATCTATATGGTCAGTTCGGCCAGTGTTACCGGGGCTAAATTCGGTTTTGGTGATGAGCAACAAGACTATTTTCAACGCATTGCTTCACTTTCGCTCAAGAACCCTCAAATTGTTGGCTTCGGTATCAGTAATTCCGAAACGTTCGATCAAGCCACCAAGAGCGCCAAAGGTGCTATTATCGGTTCGGCCTTTATTAAACATTTGACGGAAAACGGAACTGGGTCGATCGGTGATTTTATAACAAAAATTAGATGATGAAAGACCTTGTCAATAATTGGAAAATTGTCATCTTATTGTGCTTGACTTTGGGTCTCGCCCCTTTTTTTCCTGAACCCCATATTTGGGGCAAGCTAAAATGGATTGCCGGAGGGGCCATAGGAATGGGGTTTGCTGACTGGTTCGATGTTCTATTCCACGGACTTCCCTTTCTGCTCTTGGCCAGATTGATCTTTGTGAAGTTCATTCTATTGAAAGCACCCTGAAATGAGAAATGAATTCGGTAGATTTGATAAATTTATTTGAATGGAAAACTTTTTAAGAACTAATTGGCCCACTATATTGATTGGAATAGGATATTTTCTACTGCTGATAATTGCGTTCTATAAAATAGATTGGGAGAAACCTTCATTCAGTACAAATTGGATTTGGTACATTTTACTAGCTCTGTTAGGCATATTAGGATACATTTTTGCTCATTACTTTTATAGCACGATTGCCCAACAAAATCAAACACTAGCCGTTGATTTTCTCAAAGTACTTTTACCGACAATATTGGCAATTCTATCTTTGATCTATGCACTTAGTTCAGGATTATTTAACATTAAGAACGAAACACTTCAAAAAAACAAGGCAAATCTTCAATACGAAATAAACGAGTTTGAGAAAAAACAGAGGATTGCTTCTGATGAGTTAAAAAGTCTTGAAGATTCAATACATTCAAGACAGGTTCAACTTGAATTGAAAACCAAGGAAGTTGATAAAAAAGAAAAGGAAATTGAATCTTTCCAAAAGGAAATTGAAGAGATTAAAAAAGAAAGTATTGAGAAAGAAAAAGCTATTGAAGAATTAACAGAATTAAATCAAGAATTTGATAAGCAGTTAAAAATCAGACTGAAAAATATAGAAAAACCAATCGTTGAAATTGTAAATGTTGATCTTGAGCCATCTTCTTTGCATATCAAAGTTTCAGTCTATGATTCTAATATGAAACTCTTAACGAACAAGGATATAGCTTTATTAAATAATGACGAGATGTCTATGCCCTCTAAGGGCTTTGATGAAAAAACCGGAATGTTCAATTACTCTCCCCATATCTACGCGGGTTTATCCTTGAGCGGAAAATGGAAGCAACACTTATTTGGGCTAACAATAGTAGGTAAGGTAGTTGACACATCGGTTAATTATAGAGGTTATGACGATTCTTATCACAAAACTATTTCACTACCTTACATGAGTGCCGAATATCGAATAATCCTAAACGATTTTAAATGAATAAACTATTTCTAGCCCTTTTCTTATCTGTAATTTATTTTTTACCCGCCCAAGACTCTATTCAATTAAAATCCCAGGTACGCCATAGTATCGATGAGCTGCGAGATTTTGTTTCTATACCGAACGATGCCCTTGACCATGCCGATATCAACAGAAACCTGACATGGCTCACCAAAAAGTTTACTGAAAGGGGCTTTAATTCCTCTATACTTCCGACCGAGGGAGAATCACTTTTCTTCGCGGCACTTCCGATGGACGATGCCAAACCCACCATTCTTTTTTATATGCATCTGGATGGGCAATCGGTTGATCCCTCAAAATGGAATCAACCCAATCCCTATCAAACGGTATTAAAATCAAAAGATGGCGATGGTTGGAAAACTGAAAAGTTTGAAGACCTCAACGATGACATCAACTATGATTGGCGGTTGTTCGGCCGTTCGACCTCAGATGATAAGGGGCCAATCGTCATGTTCTTGAACGCCATAGACCTTTTGAAAAAGGATAAAGTGGAAATCCCTTTCAACATTAAGGTCATTTTGGATAGCGAAGAGGAAAAAAGCAGTAAACCTTTGCCCAAGGCGGTAAAACAATATCGAGAATTATTAGAAGCCGATTTTTTAGTAATCAATGACGGCCCCGTTCATGTTTCTGAAAAGCCAACGGTGGTCTACGGCTGTCGCGGCATTACTTCATTGTCATTGACTACTTACGGCCCTATAAAACCACAACATAGTGGTCACTTTGGCAACTACGCGCCAAACCCGGGTTTTCAGTTGGCACAAGTTTTGGCGACCATGAAGGATGCAAATGGAAAGGTATTGATAAATGGTTATTATGATGGCATTGTAATCGATGAGGCTACCATGAAAATCCTAAAAAGTGTACCTGACGATGCGGAGGTCATCAATTCGAACCTTGCCATAAAAACGCCGGATAACGTCGGTAGTTTTTATCAAGAGTCATTGCAATATCCGTCTTTAAATATCCGTGGACTAGGTTCGGGATGGATCGGCGAAAAAGCTCGGACTATCGTTCCAGCCACTGCCACGGCTGAAATCGATTTGCGACTCGTACCCGAATCGGACGGAAATCGATTAAAAGATTTGGTTAAGGATCATATCAAAAAACAGGGGTTCTATATTTTGGATAGTGTACCCACCAAAGCGCAACGCTTGGCACATGACAAAATAATAACAATTATGGAAGGAACGGTTACCGATGCCTTTCGTACGGATTTAACGAATCCCTATGGTGATTTTTTGGTTAAAACCTTAAACGAAAAGTTTAGGGAAGAAGTGGTGCAAATTCGAATTATGGGCGGTACGGTACCGATTGCTCCTTTTATCAATGAATTGAAGATTCCCGCATTTATTGTGCCTATGGTCAACCCCGACAACAATCAGCATAGCCCGAACGAGAATCTGAAAATCGGACAGATCGGGTATGGAATTCAAGCTTTTTATGGGATTTTGAGTACGGAGTTTTCAAAATAGCACTATAACCCATTTGTTTTCGTTTGTATTAGTGAAATCATTACAACCTAAGATGAGGGGAAATTTCATAGTGGTTATTTTTTTAGTATCGTATTTTGGCCTTTCCCAAGACATTCAAATTGTGGATAGCCTAGATCGCTCCCCGATACCTTTTGCAACCATTTCTTTTGGCAACGGACTAGGTACTTTTGCCGATGAAGAAGGTCGATTTTCTTTTTCAAAAAGGAAATATGCTGACATAGATTCGCTCTTTGTATCTTCTATGGGGTTCGCCGACAAAGCGGTCAAGATAGATTCCACTTTATTGGTTATCTCGCTGACTCCTGCGGCTTCACAATTAAGTGAAATTATCGTTTCGGCACCTAAAGAGGGTAAATTCAGGTCTAAAAAACAAAAGGCAGAAACCCATACCGACATATTTGCTTGTTGGTTACCTACCGTGGAAAGTGAGGTAGCGGTGCTTTTCGAACGTTTCGAGAAGCGTGTTACCCAGATCTCGAAACTCTATCTGCCCATCAACGCTGAGTCGCAATATAAATCAAAAGGAAAAGGTAAGTTCGCAACCATTTTTAGAATACAGTACTACGAAAACCAAAGTGGGGTTCCCGGTAATCCGATACCTTATGAAAACATTGTTTTTTCTATCGATGAAAAACAGGACAAGGTTTTTGAACTTGATGTACTCTCCAAATCATTGTTCATTCCCGAAAACGGAATCTTTGTTTCGCTACAAGTACTGGGTTATGCCGATGATAACGGAAAACTTGTAGATTCTAAAAAATATCGCGAAGTCAAGACTTCAAGAGGTATACAGAAGATTTCAACTTCTTTTAGGCCTTTGCTTCCTTTTGTGAAAGGCTTGCCCAATGAATCTACTTTTGTGCGACGCATATTCCTAAATAATAGAAAATGGCAGGTATTCGACCGCAACTACAACAAAAATTCAAAACTTGTTCAGACCGGTCATAAAAATTATGGAATGGGGGCAGAATTCAAAGTTTGGGAGTAGTTTTTCATAAAGCCCAGAATTCTCATTGTGAAATCCCGGGCTTTATTATTTTAAAAATTATGCAGAGTTCCTACTGGCGTTGATATTACCGTAAAGCGAACGTGTCACGATTTTTTCGTAAAGTTCGATATATTCGGATTTCTGCCCTATTTTTTGCAAAGCATACTGTTGTATCACCAAGAGTGGTAGTACGATATTTTCCCGAATTTTTATGGATTCCCTCGATACGGCCTCATTCTGCATAAGAATATCGAAACCCGAAATCAGCAACAGCATTTCTTTTGAAAGTTTGAATTCTCCGTGTAAAATATTCCAAAATCCACCATATTCGGCATCCTCCTTCATATAGCTGGTCAATTCAAAATAGCATTTTGAAAGCGACATCATACTGTTCAACATCAGTGCTTTGAACAGGGGTACCTCTTTGTACAGTTTTTTCAGTTCATGTATTCTGCCTTGATCTTTTAAAGTCTTAATGGCGGTACCGATACCAAAATAACCGGGAACGTTCTGCTTTAACTGGCTCCAAGAACCGACGAACGAAATGGCCCTGAGGTCGCTCAATTCCAGCTTTTTCTTGTTTCCTCGTTTACCTGGCCTACTGCCTATATTCGCCTTGGTATAATACTTTAAGGTGCTCATATTTTCAAGATATGGCATAAACTTGTCATGATGCTTCAAGGCATCATATTTTTCAAAACTGAGATCGGAAAGCTCTTCGAGGAGTTTTCTAGATTCCTTTGAAATTACATTTTCTTTCCCGAATAGATTATTCGATAGTCCGGCCGTCAACAATTGTTCGCTATTATGCATGAACTGTTCTTTTGTACCATAGGTACTGGTAATGGTCTGCCCCTGTATCGTCAACTGAATTTCGTGGTTGGCGATATCTTTGGTCTGGGCTGCATAAAAACGATGCGTCTTTCCGCCGCCACGAGCGGGCGGTCCTCCACGACCATCAAAGAAAATCGCTTTGATACCGTTCTTTTTGCAAACTTTTGAGAGTTGTTCCTTTGTTTTAAAAATGGACCAGTTAGCCTTTACGTACCCGCCATCCTTTGTTCCGTCGGAAAAGCCCAACATAATGTTGTGCTTATTATCGCGTACTTCTAAATGCTTTCGATATTCGGGCAGATCAAACAAGGTCTGCATGGTATCCTCGGAGGTTTCCATGCCCTTCATCGTTTCAAAAAGCGGGACGATATCGAACGTAATGGGGGCGTTTTCCCATCCGCACCAGCGGAAAAGGGCATAAACGAACAATACCGAGAATATATCTTCTGAATTGCTAATGATATAGCGATTGCATCCTTCTTCGCCGTTTTTTTGCTGAATACGCTTTAGTTGTGCAATATTCTTAATGGTATCCTTTACGATATCATCTGAATAGTCACTGGCCTTAAGGTTCAGACTTTTATGCAAAAGGATATCAATCATTTTCTTTTCGGAAAGTTCACCAAGACTTTCCTTGATGAATCCGTTCTTCGACAAAACCTGCTCGATAACCTTTGTGTGGGCACTGTGGTCTTGCCGGATATCCAAAGTAGCAAAGTGCGTTTTGAATATTTTGACCTTATCGATAAAATGTTCGAGTTCAACAAGATAAAGATCATGATATTCTTCAATGAGCAGTTCACGAATCGTGCCCAACGGTTCTATAATGTCATTATACCCAATATTCTTGGTCGAGTCGAACATGGCCAAATACAGGTTTTTTCGAAGCTGTTTCAAGGGTTCTTGTAACTTTTTAAAGGTCAATTTTTTCTGTAATACCTTAAGGTCATTATAATAGCATTTCATCAAATTGATACGCAGCTCATCGGCAACATCCTTGGTAATCGAGGCGGTGACAAACGGGTTTCCGTCGCGATCCCCGCCTGGCCAAAAACCAAGCTTCATGATATTGTGGTTTTCGAATTTCTCATTGTCGATGTTTTCCTTGATATAGGCATACAAATCACCTACAGCATCATAGTAGACATTTCTTAGAATATAGATAATGTTCTTTGCCTCGTCGAGCGGAGTAGGCTTTTTGGAGTTGATCAACGACGTAAGGCCCAATTGCTGAAGGGTCAAATCTATATCATCGATTTTATCATGTAAGATCAAAGAGCGTAACTCATCGATAATATCGAGCACGGCAGGAGTATAAAACTGTGTCGGATGGGCCGTTAACACAATGCGGGCACTGAACGTCGAGAGTTTATCGGCGACTTTGTCCCAACTCTTGTTCTTATCGACCAATTGAAAATAATCCTTTATAGAAAGTGATAGACTATGTTCATGCAACTTCGGAAAAGCCGCATCCTCAACACTATCATACAGCACCACCTGACGTTCTACATATTGAATGATGCGGAACATGAAATCGATCTGCGCCTTTTCGGAATCAATGTTAGCGTAGTTCTGAAAAAAAGTTTCAAGTATGTCTTGCGGATTTTTTCCCGATTGCAAACCCTTCTGACTTTGGTCGAGCAATAAGGGAATCAACATACCTACATTTTCTATATTCTGATAAGGAAGATTCAAAAACAGGCTATTATAAACATTAAATTTGTTGTTTACCGATTTTTTGAATTCCCGTAGTCTTTCTTCTTGCAACATAGATTTTATAATATTTTTTGAGAAATCACCAAAACAATGTGTGCTCTCGATTTCAACATCCAAAGATCGTCATAAATCCATGAAAGCGTTCACCTCTCGGGTTGAAATAACAAATTTTAAGATGCGATATGAAAAAACCAACAGAATAAGACGGTTGCTTTGCATTATTCATAATTTAAGCACTTCCATTTTAAAAAAACGGACGGTATTGCCTGACCCTGAAATCGAGTGTTGTGAAATCAGGATTCTCCTTCTTTAATTTTTTGTATACGGAAAGACTTCCTACAGCCCTATTCGCGGCCCCCGAGGGCGCTGTCAACGAGACGGTTCTGATTATTCTGGAAACATTCTTTTTCTGGGTCACCATCGGGAGTCGAAATTCGTATATTCTTGGAACTTCATCGGAAACAACCTCTAAACGCAGTTGATGATCTTTTAAATGCTTTCTAAAGAAATACTCGGGGCCGTTCTTGCTATTTCCGCCAGTAAACAAAAGAGTATCGACGTTTGGATATTTCTGTAAATACGCAAGAAGGTTCCTTAATTTGATGTTTTGCATCCCTAAATCGGAGGCATCGATTTTTGAACGTTCGGCACTTGCTACGATGTCACAGATTCCGATTTTTCGTTTAATTAAAAAGTCTTTTCGTTGTTGTATGGCTTCCTCTGTAGTTTCAAATTTCAGATTCAAATTAAAGAGCCTATCCAAAATTGGCCATAACTGACCGTCTCGGCTGCCGTAACAGAAATTCACATCATCCGATTTCAAATCGCCAATGGTAAATCTTGGGGGCGGAAGTGTACCGACTATCAATTTCGTTGCTTCCTCGAATAGAAAAGGTTCGTACGGGTGGGTATGTAGAAACAAATGTTCGTGGTTGTTCGTTGTTCGTTGTTCGTTGTTCGTTGTTCGTTGTTCGTTGTTCGTTGTTCGTTGTTCGTTGTTCGTTGTTCGTTGTTCGTTGTTCGTTGTTCGTAAACTATAAAATATCGATTTAAATACCTATTTTTAAGGGAACAAGAAAATCCTAAATTCAAAGAAGAGGCTTTAATATAGGTAACAATAAGAGGTAGATTCCCGTCTCCACGGGAATGACAATAAAATAAATCATTTATGGGAAAAGGAGATAAAAAATCAAGACGTGGAAAAATCGCCAACAATTCGTACGGTGCCCGTCGGCCAAGAAAAATCAAAAAGAGACCTACGGTAGAGGAGAAAATCAGTGTGCGAAAGAAAAAGTAAGGTCAATATCTACCTACCTCACAAAAACTGGCTGATTCTCTTTTAGAGTGTGCTCTTTGCTAAATTCATAGTCATCAAGATTGAAGCCGCGGATATCATTTAAAGTTTTGGCATTCGAATCGATAATATATCGCACCATAGAACCCCTTGCCTTTTTGGCAAAAAAGCTGATTACTTTGAGATTGTCATTTTTCCAATCTTTGAAAATTGGGGTAATCACGGGCACTTTAAGCTGTTTTTCGTCAATGGCCCCGAAATATTCGTTACTGGCCAGGTTGATAAAAAGTTCATCATCTTCGAGTTCATAGTTCAAATGGGCGGTCAAGTCCTTTTTCCAAAATTCATACAAGTTCTTTTTACGAC
This sequence comes from Maribacter halichondriae, assembly GCF_027474825.1. GTDB lineage: Bacteria > Bacteroidota > Bacteroidia > Flavobacteriales > Flavobacteriaceae > Meishania > Meishania halichondriae. The sequence goes on from NZ_CP107030.1 coordinate 689,647, forward strand.
CCACTTTTAATTGGGTTCCCATTTCAAGTCGATACGGTTGTATAAGGTCGAGTGGTTTTAGAATGCCGTAGAGGCCTGATAATATCCTCAACGTATCTTGCAACTTGTCCAACTTCTTTTCTGCAATGGTGTATGCATCCAAACCCTGGTACACATCCCCATTAAAAGCATATACGGCCGGGCGGGCATTTTCTGTTGTAAAAGGGGTTTTGAATTTTTGATTTCGCTCCCAATTAAGTTGCGCAAGATTATCCGAGATGTCCATCAATTTTGAAAGTGCCTTGGGCTTTTTCTTCACCAAAATTTTATTCAGCTTTTCAGCCTGTTCCAAAAAATTAGGTTGGGTATATCTTGAGGTGGGCAATGTGCTTTCAAAATCAAGCGATTTTGCAGGTGATATTACTATTTTCATTTTCAAATTTTATGAAGCCCATAATGGGCATTTACCTAATAGTGGAAGCACCAATTAATACAAATAAATCTATATGAACTGGTTCGCATTTTTTTAGATGAATTATAAAAATAGCATCATTTTTTAAGATTGCCTATACTACTGAAAAAGAGTTCTTGATACAGCCATAATCAAAAATTATGATTGACTATGCTGGGCATAGGCACGCCACTTCTCGATACAATCGGCCATATCTTGTGGTATTTCGGAATCAAATCGCATTGTTTTACCTGATACGGGATGTACAAAACCTAACGTTTTGGCATGAAGCGCCTGTCTTGGCAGTACTTTGAAGGCATTATCCACAAATTGTTTATACTTCGTAAAAGTGGTGCCTTTCAAAATCTTGTCGCCACCGTAGCGTTCGTCATTGAACAGCGTATGCCCAATGTATTTCATATGTACGCGAATTTGATGGGTACGACCCGTTTCAAGCTTACAGGAAACCAACGTGACATATCCCAAACGTTCCAAAACGGTGTAATGGGTAACGGCATCCTTTCCCTCATCCCCTTCAGGGAAAACATGCATCTGCAGTCGATTTTTCGGATGTCTTGCTAGATGACCCTCGATGGTGCCACTGTCATTTTCAACATTTCCCCAAACCAGTGCAATATATTCGCGCTCAGATGTCTTATCGAAGAATTGTTTGGCGAGGTGGGTCATGGCCGCCTCGGTCTTGGCAACGACGAGAAGTCCTGAGGTATCTTTGTCAATACGATGGACCAATCCCGGTCGTTCGTTGCTATTCACTGGTAAGTCTTTTATATGATGCAATAAGGCATTGATCAGGGTGCCGGAATAATTTCCGTGGCCGGGATGCACTACCATTCCCGCAGGCTTGTTGACGACCAGCAATACTTCATCTTCATAAACAATATCCAAGGGTATATCTTCGGGAACCAATAAAAATTCATGCGGAGGGTGCTCAAAAAGAACCTTAACCTCATCCCCGGGTTTTACTTTGTAATTCTGCTTCACGATGGTGCCATTCACCCAAATATGGCCATTTTTGGCAGCTTGCTGAATCTTGTTTCGTGTAGCATACTCGATAAAATTCATCAAGAATTTGTCGACCCGTAAAGGTTCTTGACCTTTGGAAGCTATAAATTTGTGATGTTCGAACAGCTCGTTGTCCTCTAGTTCAGGACTGTCTTGAGGTTCCATAATTTATTCGGAGTCTGCCTTTATCTGGGCCCGATTCGAAATCTTACCGTTACCACAGACCAATTCAATTTTGGAGGTTTTCGGAAGTTTATCTCCCGGCGATATATTCTTGCCCTTGTATTTGATATAATAGACCATGTCTTCGCCCAATTCATCAATATAAGTTACCCGCTGTACGTCAAGACCTACCGCACGCAACATTGAAGCGGCATTACGTTGGGTAACCTGAATAATCTTTGGCACGCTGACTTTCTTATAACCCGAAGGGTTTACCGTAAAATAAATCGTGCGGTCGGGTTTTACCTTATTGCCCGCGCCGGGCTCTTGTTCTATTATGGAAAAACGCGGAAAGTCGGGATTGTAGTTCGCAGAATCTAAAACTTGATAGCGAAGGCCCGCGTCTTCAACGGCTTTTCGCATATCCATCACGGACATTTTCGAAAAATCGGGTACTTCTACGAACTCACCGTGATTGGTATTGCTTTTCAACCAAGAAAATACAATATACCCCAATATTACAGATGCCAAGATGGCAAGTCCGATTTGGATCAAGAAGGTTTGGCTCTTCAAAAAGTTGAAAAAATTTCGCATTAGTTCGTTTTGACCTCGCAAAGATAACAAAGACAGCGCTTTTTTTCTTTACTTTGAAACGGTTTTATCCGTCTATCATTATAACTACATTATGCGAAAAAATATTGCCATCATCATGGGTGGATACTCAAGTGAGTACAAAATTTCCTTAAAAAGTGGCAACGTGGTATATGATTATCTCGATAAGAAGAAATTCAATGGCTACCGCATTCATATTTTTAGGGAAAAATGGGTATATGTAGATGATGATGCTATAGAGCATCACGTAAACCGTCATGATTTTTCCATAATGATCCATGGCCAAACTATCCGTTTCGATTGCGTTTTCAATGCCATTCATGGCACTCCTGGGGAAGATGGGCTCATGCAGGCCTATTTTGAACTTTTGGGCCTTCCGCAGACCTCTTGTGATTATTATCAAGCAGCATTGACTTTCAACAAAAGGGATTTACTAAGTGTCTTGAGGCCTTACGGTATTAAAGCCGCTAAATCATATTATCTGAATTTGGGAGACCCCATCGATAAGGATAAAATCATAGCCACGGTCGGTTTGCCATGTTTTGTGAAGGCCAACCGGGCGGGCAGTAGTTTCGGTATTTCAAAAGTGTACAAGAAGGAAGCATTGGAAACTGCAATCGAACTTGCTTTTAAGGAGGACAGCGAAATACTCATCGAAGCTTTTCTCGAAGGCACCGAGGTATCGGTCGGAGTAATCACCTATAAAGGCGAAACTAAAGTATTGCCGATTACCGAAATCGTCACGGAAAACGATTTTTTTGATTACGAGGCAAAGTATGAGGGCAAATCACAAGAAATTACGCCCGCACGAATTACAAAGGTTCAAGAAGAGAAGGTTTCCGAAATTGCTAAACGTGCCTACGAAATTTTGAAAATGAAAGGCTATACAAGAAGTGAGTTCATTTTTGTTGACGAAGTACCCTATATGCTCGAAATGAACACTACGCCTGGCCTTACCACAGAAAGTATTTTGCCCCAACAGGCCCAAAAAGGGGGCATAGGGCTTTCCGAACTTTTCGAAAGTGCCGTTGAAGAGGCTTTGAAATAAACTACCTCAGGGCCTTCGTTCGCCGAAATGGCTACGTGAAGGCGTGACAAGCCCACGAGACATTGAAAGGAAATTCATATTTGATTTCGACGCAAGCGTCGGAGCATTTACATCTTGATTATCGAGTAAAATGAGTACCTTAGATTTATGAAACGTGCTATTTTTCCGGGTTCTTTTGACCCATTGACATTAGGCCATTTTGATATTATTCAAAGAGGAATTACCCTTTTTGATGAATTGATCATCGCCATAGGTATCAATGCCGAAAAAAAATATATGTTCACCTTGGAACAGCGTATGAGTTTCATCGAGAAAGCATTTTCCTCGGAATCAAAAATCAAAGTAATGACCTATCAAGGGCTTACGGTCGATTTCTGTAAAAAAGTGGATGCCGGTTTCATCTTAAGGGGCCTTCGCAACCCTGGTGATTTTGAATTTGAGAAAGCCATTGCCCATACCAATCGAAAACTTTCCGAAATCGAGACCGTTTTTCTATTGACCTCTTCGGGAAAGTCTTATATAAGCTCTTCGATAGTACGTGACGTTATTCGTAACGGGGGTGATTATACCGGTCTAGTGCCAGACTCGGTCCGCTTTGACCAAAAGTAAAACCCACAAATCAATGCTCTTGACAAATGGTATTTATAACCACTGTCCGAGATTGAATCTTATATCATAGTAAGAAACATCTTTCAATAGTATTTTTCATCTCCTCTCATTGATTATAATGATCAACACAACGCATTATGCCCGGTTCACAACATTTATTGATGAATATTGTAAAAACCTTATTAATTTAGTAAGAAATTACAACATTAATTGAAGGTTCGTAACATACATACAAACAATTATCTGATCAAACAGCTGCCTAAGGCCACGGCATTTGTCAATACAAAATATGAAATTGTATATGCTTCGGACCGATGGATCGCTGATTTCGAATTGGATGGTTCAACTGTTTTCGGAACGTCTATTTTTTCAAGATTCGATATCAATTGTGAGGATTGGAAAAATAGTTTGAAGAAATGTGTTAAGGGAACTCCTGGAAAAGTCATTGTAAATTATCCTATTGAAGAAAAATGGCTCGAATGGTTAAACACGCCTTGGTACGACGAAAATGAAAATGTAATCGGTGCTATCATCCAGGTCGAAGATGTTACAAGCCGAAATTCGAATAACGTAAGACTCGAAAAGCTTGAGGAGCTCATAAACGATAAATCGGAAGGAACCAAAATAGGAACCTGGGAATTTGACCATACTACCAAAAAACTACGCTGGTGCCCAATCGTAAGGGACATTCACGAAGTTTCGGATACTTTCGTTCCTACATTAGAGAACGCTATTGAATTCTATAGTCAGGGCTACAGTAGAAATGCCATCTCCATTGCTGTCGATAACGCCATTGCAAACCGAGAGCCCTGGAATGAAAAACTTGAAATTATTACGGCCAAAGGCAACCACAGATGGGTAATAGCGGCAGGAAAACCTATTTATGATCATGACGAATTCATAGGCTTGATCGGATCTTTTCAAGATATCACACATCAGGTTCTGAGCGAGGAACGTTCCTCTGAGAACCATGGACTGCTTCAAACCCTAATAGACAGTCTTCCCCTTAATGTTTATATTAAGGATAGGGAGTCTAGAAAAATTTTAGTGAACAAATCCGAATCTGATTATGCAGGGTTGGGCGGACCTGAAAAACTGCTTGGGAAAGATGATTTTGATGTTTATGACAAGAAGACAGCGGAAATGTCAAGAAAAGAAGATTTGATGGTTATGAATTCAGGTATCCCGATGTTGGACAAAGAGGATATTTGTGTTAAAAAAGATGGAAGTTCGACCGTATTTTTGGTTTCCAAAATTCCATTTTTAGACAAAAACAATGAAATAGCCGGTATCATCGGTATGTCCATCGATGTTACCGATCAAAAACGTAAAGAAGAAGAGCTGAGGAAGCTGATCAATGTGACCTCATTGCAAAACAAAAAACTAATCGATTTTGCGCATATCGTTTCGCATAACCTAAGGTCACACACAGCAAATTTTTCAATGCTACTCGATTTCTTGGTCCATGAAACGAACGAGGATGAGCGAAGTAAAATTCTAAAAATGTTAAGCGATTCTTCCGATAGTCTTTTAGAAACATTGAACAATCTCAACGAAGTGGTCGCTATCAATACCAATGTAAACCAAGAGAAAAAGCGGGTCGACCTGAAGAAAAAAGTATCTCGAATAGAAAAAGACCTACAAGGCTTTTTAGTAAACCACAATGCCAAGATCATAAATAATATTACTGAAGACCTCAAAATCAAGGTTATTCCATCGTATTTGGACAGTATTTTAATGAATTTCATTACCAATGCAGTCAAATACAGTCTTCCTGAGAGAAGACCCATCGTTCACCTCAGTACACGTCGCAAAAATGGATACACAGTACTCAGTATCGATGACAATGGCTCGGGCATCGATTTAAAGAAATACGGTGAGAAACTCTTCGGCATGTACAAAACGTTCCACAATCACCAAGACTCACGTGGTATAGGCCTTTACATATCGAAAAATCAAATAGAAGCAATGAAAGGTAAAGTCGAGGTCGAAAGCACAGTTGGCGTAGGAACTACCTTCAAGATATATTTTAATGAAAAAGATTAATGCGATTTACGTCATTGACGACGACCCAATTTTAGTATTCGGAATAAAGAAAATGTTAGGCTTGGTAGTTCATTGCGATTCCATTACCGATTTTAAAAACGGAAAACTGGCATTGGACAATATAAGCCATCATTTCAAAGTGAGCGGCCATATACCTGAAGTCATATTTCTGGATATTAATATGCCCGTCATGGATGGATGGCAATTTTTAGAGCAATTCATTAAACTGCCAATAAAAGAAAAAAAATACGCGTCAACATCCTAACATCGTCCATTGATGCCATAGATAAGGAAAACTGGATGAAATACAAAAAACTCACCCACCATACAATAACCTATAACAAGAAACCCATTCAGAAAAATGAACTGGAGGTGATTACTAAGGTCGCCGAGTGAAATCTTGACCTAATTTGTCTAATTTTACCTTGTTTTTTAATCTACAAAGGTTTTCAAGGTGAAAAAATATTACATCAGTTTATTTCTGGTCATTCTATTTTGGGCTTGTGAGACCAAGACAGAAGACAAGGTTGCCGACTTTCAAACCTATTTTGAGATCAAGAAGGGCAATGAGACACCTACCTATTTACAGGTGATTGATTTCTATATTCAATTGGCAAAGGAATTTCCTGAGGTAAACATACAGACCATCGGGGAAACGGATAGTGGTTATCCACTTCACATTGTGACCTATAATCCCGAAGGGAATTTCAATTTTACAAAGCTAGCGGAGAAAAAGACCATCATATTGATCAACAACGGAATCCATCCGGGGGAAAGTGATGGCATCGATGCCACCATGTTATTGTACAGAGACTTGGCTACCGGTAAATTACCCCCTCCTGAAAATACGGTTTTGGCGACTATTCCAGTATACAATATAGGAGGTTCCCTAAATCGAAACAGCACGACACGCGCAAATCAAAATGGTCCGGAAGCCTATGGTTTTAGGGGGAATTCACAGAACTATGACCTAAATAGGGATTTTATCAAAGCGGATACTAAGAACGCCAAGACATTCTCCAAAATTTTTCATCTTGTCGATTCTGATATTTTTATCGACAACCATGTGAGCAATGGTGCGGATTATCAATATACCCTGACGCATCTTTTCACCCAACATAATAAACTTGGTGGTGAACTTGGAGACTATCTGCATACCGAAATGATGCCCCAACTTGAAAATTCTCTGGCTGAGGCCGAATGGGATATTACGCCGTATGTCAACGTTTTCAACCAAGTGCCGGAAACAGGTTTTTCGCAGTTCATGGATCATCCACGGTATTCTACGGGCTACACAACTCTCTGGAACACTTTGGGAATGATGGTAGAAACACATATGCTAAAACCCTATAAACAACGAGTGGAGGGCACCTATATACTTATGGTCAAGATGCTGGAAATCGCCGAAAAGGATGGGAAAAAAATCAAGCAACTACGAAATAATGCACGAACAAGACATCAAAATTGGAAATACTATCCGGTGCAATGGGCGGTTGACACCACTCGATCGTCGGTATTGAATTTCAAAGGTTTCGAGGCAGATACCTTAACGAGCGAAGTTACCGGCTTGCCCCGACTGAAATATGACCGAAATAGGCCGTTTACCAAAACGGTAGCGTATTCTAATTACATGAATCCGTCAGATTCTGTGTTGGTGCCTCAAGCCTATCTCATTAAAAAAGGATGGCATAGGGCAATCGAATTACTTGAATTGAATGGCATCGAATTCAACACGTTGGAAAAAGATTCTATCATCGAGGTCGAATCGTATAAAATCGAGGATTATAAAACTAGGCGGAACGCCTATGAAGGCCATTACCCGCATTACGATACCAGAGTAGCAGCGAACAAACAGGAAATGTCGTTTTCGAAAGGCGATGTTTTAGTCCCTACCGACCAACCCGGCATTCGATATATTCTGGAAACTTTAGAACCGACTGCCGTGGATTCTTTTTTTAATTGGAATTTCTTCGATACTATTTTACAGCAGAAAGAGGGGTTTTCTCCCTATGTTTTTGAGGATGTTGCCCTCGAAATGTTACAAAATGACCCGAAGCTTCGAGAAGAATTCAATGCCAAGAAACAAACCGATGAAGAATTCGGCCAGAACTGGTACGCCCAATTGGATTGGCTATTCTCCAAATCAAAATATTATGAGACCGCCCATCTGCAATATCCCGTATATCGTATTTTAAAACCGAATTGAGTGCTACTTGGACGCTGAAAGATTATTCGAAAAGAATTTTTATGTTGGCGTATGAGTTTTGTAACGCTTTTTGAATTTTATTGGGGCCTTTCCATTTGACCTTAACGATTCCTTCTTTTTTTTCACCCTTTAGTTTGCCCTCATATTCCGTCTTCATGGCAAACCAATGTACTTGTTTTAGGGTGGGTACGCCGTTATTATTGAAAATGTGATAAGTCGTTTTGAGAAAATTCTCAATGCGAAGTCCCTGTACGCCAGTTTCCTCCATGACCTCTCTGATGGCACAGTCTTCGATGGCCTCTCCTTTGTCCAGTTTACCTTTGGGTAAATCCCATTTATCATTTCTATAAATAAAAAGGACTTTCCCCTTATTGTTGGTCACCACGCCCCCGGCCGCAACGATCAAGGGAATTTTTTTAGTGAATTTCTTTAATATTTCCTCGTGATTGGGATGGTAGATATACGCCTCGGCAATCTTCTTTTTACGCAAAGCTTTTATAGCCTGTTGTATGGAATCTTCATTCAGCAGGAAGTATTCCCCATTAGCCGTTTCCGAGAGTTTATTTGTCAATATGAGGGGCAATTCATTAACAAAAACTTTATACATTTGCGCAATGATTTTAGACAAAAACACGGCCAAGAAAACAGCAGAGCTTTTGCTGCAAATTAATGCAATAAAATTGAAACCCGAAAATCCGTTTACATGGGCCTCGGGTTGGAAATCGCCCATCTATTGTGACAATCGAATTATTCTTTCGTATCCTGAGATCCGCAATTATGTGCGGGAAGAGATGGCGAAGCAAGTAGAACAGCTTTATGGAAAGCCGGATATTATTGCCGGAGTAGCCACTGGGGCCATCGGTATCGGTATACTGGTCGCCGATTATTTGAAGCTTCCTTTCATCTATGTTCGGCCTGAAGCCAAATCACACGGAAGACAGAACCAAATAGAAGGTCATTTAAATACCGATCAGACCGTTGTGGTCATCGAAGATCTCATCAGCACGGGCAAAAGTAGTTTAAATGCCGTTAACGCCCTAAAAACGGCGGGAGCCAATATTAAAGGAATGTTGGCCATATTCACGTATGGTTTTGACACCTCGACCGAAAATTTCAAAAAATACGATATTGACCTTCATACCCTGAGCGATTACGGACATTTGGTCGACCAAGCATCGGAAACCGGCCATATACAAGAAGATCAATTAAATACGTTGATGGAATGGCGACAGCATCCATCAACATGGAAACAGTAAAATTATGTTTATAGAATCTCCGAAGAAAATCATCGGCAAGAGCGATAAAGAGGTTTACGACTTTTTGACCGATTTGAAGAATTTTGAAATATTGATGCCTGATACGATTGATAAATTCGAGGTACTCAACGAAGATCGTTTTCTGTTCGCGCTAAAAGGTATGCCCGAAATTGTTTTACAACGTAAAGAACAAACCCCGAACAGTCAAATTGTATTGGGTGCCGCCAGTGATAAATTGCCTTTTACGCTTACCGCGGATATTCTGGCCTTAGATTCAAATGAAAGTGAGGTTGCCCTAAGTTTCAAAGGTGAGTTCAATGCCATGATGGCCATGATGATTAAAAATCCGATTACGAATTTCATGGGAACACTTTCCGAAAACCTGACCAAAATTCAATAAAGAAGTTTTACTTCTTTTAAATCGAATTCTTTCAATATGTCATCTTCAAGGGTGACCTGTAATTTTCCATTTTTAGAGACGCCTCTAATGAATCCCATGAAAATAGAACCCTCATTATCATTGAAGGTAGAAGGTTTGTCTTTTCTGAAAAGCAGGTTTTCATAAGATTTCCAAAAAGAGGATTCCGTATGCGATTCAAGATTCTGAAACTCCTTTTTCAAGTGGGTCAGAATTTGATTCAAAAGCTCGTCCAAATTAAGATTTCGTCCCAACAACAATTTTAAGGAACTTACGTTTTCAAGGGTATCGAAGGTATATTGGTTAACATTGAGACCGATGCCGATAATGGAGTGCCGTATTTTATCGCCGGAAAGGGTATTTTCAATAAGAATGCCACAGATTTTAGAAGTGCCTGACAGAATGTCGTTAGGCCATTTGATGGCTATATCGGGTACTTGCAGTTCATTCAGTGCAGCCACAAGGGCAAGGGATATACAAATATTCAATCGAAATCGATCAATAGCGTTGAAGTCGTCAAAATGCTTCAAAACACTAAAGGTTAGGTTTTTACCTGTCTCGGATTGCCAATATGTACCCATTTGACCACGGCCCATATATTGTTGGTCGGCCACTACGGTAGTGAGATCGTCAATGTGCCCTGATTGTACCAAAGACTTTAAGTACGAATTCGTAGAGTCCGTGGCATTAAGTTTGATTACATGCATGTGTCGCCCTGTTCTTGAAACGGCAATCTATTGTTAAAAACTAGGGCTAAAAGAACAAAAAAATAATAACTTTGCATAAACTAAAATTTTTGAATGCAAAAAGGAAAAGCTAGCACAGACGAGTTAATTGCATTAGTATTACAGGGCATTGAAGAAGTAAAGGGACAACATATAAGTTTACTCGACCTGAGGGCAATAGAAAATACCGTTTGTGACTACTTTATCATTTGCAATGGTACTTCCAACACGCACGTTAACGCAATAGTGGGATCCATCCAAAAAACGGTCAGCAAAGCTATTAAAGACAAACCTTGGCATGTCGAAGGTCAAGAAAATGCCGAATGGATCCTGATGGACTACGTAAATGTAGTAGTTCATGTGTTTCAAAAGCATATCAGGGATTATTACGATATAGAAGGTCTTTGGGGCGACGCCAAAGTGACCGAAGTTGAAAGTAGCATAAACCAAACCCAATAGTAATCCCGATAACTAATTTAGGGACAGGGTAAAAAAGAAATAATGGCAAAAGATAATAATACAAATACCAAGAAACCGAAATTCAGTTCATGGTGGATTTATGGACTAATCGCAATTTTACTGATCGCTTTCCAAATTTTCGGCAGTGCGAATTTGTCCAACACAAAGACAACGACCACCTCTGAACTTCAAGAGTACCTTCGAAACGGCGATATCAGCAAAATATTGATTATCACCAATACGAATCAGGCCAAAGTCTTTCTATCTGACGAGGCACTTCAAAAAGATGTTCACAAAGAGGTGGCGGAAAAGCCCTTGATTCCTTCAACGGGCTTGGTACCGCAATATGTATTGGATTATGGTGACCTACAGATTTTCCAGAACGAGATTACCGAGATCAAGAAGGAAAACAATTTGGATACCATCGTTGAGTTCGACAAAGAATCAAATCTATTTATGGAGATGCTTCTGAGTATCCTTCCATTTATACTGATTATAGGTATTTGGATCTATCTCATGCGCAGAATGTCTGGCGGTGGCGGCGGTGGTGCAGGAGGCCAAATCTTCAATATCGGAAAATCGAAGGCAAAACTCTTTGACGAAAAAACCGATACGAGAACTTCGTTCAAGGATGTCGCCGGTTTGGAAGGTGCCAAAGAAGAGGTGGAAGAGATCGTTGAATTCCTTAAATTTCCTGATAAGTATACCTCTCTAGGGGGAAAATTCCTAAGGGTGCACTTTTGGTAGGCCCTCCGGGCACAGGTAAAACATTATTGGCCAAAGCCGTTGCAGGGGAAGCCAAAGTACCTTTCTTTTCTCTTTCAGGTTCTGATTTTGTAGAAATGTTCGTAGGTGTCGGCGCATCCAGGGTTCGAGATTTATTCAAACAAGCGAAAGATAAATCTCCCGCCATTATTTTTATCGATGAAATCGATGCCATTGGTAGGGCGAGAGGAAAGAACAATTTTACGGGATCAAACGATGAACGTGAAAATACGCTCAACCAGTTACTTACCGAAATGGATGGTTTTGGAACCAATACCAACGTAATTGTCTTGGCCGCGACAAACCGTGCCGATGTGTTGGACAAAGCATTGATGCGTGCCGGTCGTTTTGACAGGCAGATTTATGTAGACCTTCCCGATATTCGTGAACGAAAGGAAATTTTCGAAGTGCATTTAAGACCTATCAAGACTTCCGAGAAGTTGGATCTTGACTTTTTGGCAAGACAGACACCCGGTTTTTCAGGAGCTGACATTGCCAATGTCTGTAACGAGGCGGCATTGATCGCGGCACGTAAGGAGAAAAAAGCCGTGAACAAACAAGATTTCCTTGATGCGGTTGACCGAATCGTAGGCGGACTCGAAAAGAAAAATAAAATTATCACGCCCGGTGAGAAAAAGACCATTGCCTATCACGAGGCAGGCCACGCCACGGTAAGTTGGATGCTGGAACATGCCGCTCCTTTGGTCAAAGTAACCATAGTACCTCGTGGACAGTCATTAGGTGCAGCTTGGTATTTGCCGGAAGAACGATTAATCGTACGCCCTGAGCAAATGAAAGATGAGATGTGCGCAACTTTGGGCGGCAGAGCAGCTGAAAAAGTAATTTTCGATAAAATTTCGACCGGGGCATTGAGCGATCTCGAAAAAGTCACGAAACAAGCCCGTGCTATGGTTACCGTTTACGGCCTTAATGATGAGATAGGCAACTTGACCTATTATGATTCTTCGGGCCAGAGCGATTATGGCTTCTCTAAACCCTATAGTGAAGATACAGCGAGAAAAATTGATTTTGAAATATCAAAATTGATTGAAGAGCAATATGTAAGAGCTATCGATGTTCTCAAAAAGAATAAGGACAAGCTCACTATTCTTGCGGAACGTCTGCTGGAAAAAGAGGTTATTTTTAAAGAAGACCTTGAAAAGATTTTCGGAAGAAGACCTTTTGATAAAGATTTCGATGAAAAGGGACAAGAAATTCCTAAAGATTCGATACAAGTGGAGGTTGTTCCGGAAGATACTGCTGTCGAACGGCCGAAAGAGCAAGAAAATAAATAGCTATATTTAGCGTTGTCCTGTAATAACAGGTCGCTACAGAAGTAATTACACAGTCGTCAATGGGGCTATTTGACAAACTTTTTGGAGGAGGTAAAAAAGTTTCGAAAGAAACCAAGGAAACCCGGGGTATGCATATGCCCGACTTGAATATTCCTGTAGACGAAAAATTTACTATCCACTTTAAAAAGAACGGGGGCAAGTTTCTATATTGTGACTCCTTTGAAGAAGTATCGACTGCCATAAAGAATATTCTTGATGAGAACGGGTGGCAAGACTATCCATTTTTTGCTATGAATCCGCGTTTAGAGGAAAAATTCGCCAAAGAGCATATTAAGTTTACCGGTAATGCCGATGAAAGTGAGGTTTTTTTTACAACATGCGAACACCTCATTGCCCAAAACGGCTCTATTTTGGTCTGTTCCAATCAATTGATGGAAAAGAAACTCAACGAACTTCCCGACAACGTAATCGTCTATGCGACCACCTCGCAATTGGTGGAATCTATAGGTGAGGGATTAAAAATTATCAAGAAAAAATACGGGCACAACATACCCGCAAATATTACTACGTTAAAACACTTTTTACCTACGACGGAGAACTCCGATGATTTTTTGACCTACGGTAGCAGCTCAAAAAATCTTTATCTTTTACTTCAGGAGGACTTATAACATGAGGGAAGTTTTAAGGAGAGCGTTAACAGGAGCTGTTTATATTATTTTATTACTCTCTGCCGTCTTCTTAAATTCCGATGCTTTTGACTTTTTATTCATGACCTTTGGGCTTGCCTGTCTCTATGAATACAAAAGATTGGTACAATTAAAAGGATACCATATTTTCATTGCCTATCTGGCCTTATGGTGGGTCTTTATCTATTTGACCAATGATAAGTGGTTGGTCAATATTCTTATGTTCATTACCATTGCGATTGACATCGTATTGTTATTTTACTTATTCAACAAAAAAGAAAAGCACTTCAATACCTTTCAAAAATTTGTCATCGGACTCTTTTACATCGGGGGAGGGTGTATTTTTCTCACCATGATTCCTTATAAAGATGATGCCTTTGCCCAACTATTAATAATGGGTATCTTTATCTTGATTTGGGTAAATGATTCTTTTGCCTACATCGTCGGAAAAAGTATAGGTCGAACAAAATTATATCCATCGATTTCTCCCAAAAAAACAGTTGAGGGTACTTTAGGAGGTTTTATATTTGCGATGGTGGCGGCTTATGTCATGGGCCTGTACGAACCTTTAATCAGTCCTGTACAATGGATGATTTTAGCTGGGGTAATCGTAATCGCAGGAAGTCTTGGAGACTTACTCGAATCTAAACTAAAAAGATCTGCCGGCGTAAAAGACAGTGGCGCTATTTTACCGGGCCATGGTGGTATGTTCGACCGATTGGACAGTCTGGTCTTTGCTGCACCGTTTGCCTACTTAACATTAATTATTTTTACTTATGTTTCATAGAGAAGGCCAAAGAATTATCCTCACGACTTTTTTTCTTGTTTGTGCGGCCGTATTGATTTCACAATTCTATGTCGATATACCTTGGGTACGATGGGCGGTTCAAATATCCGCTATAGTATTTCTGGTTCTGATCTTGCAATTTTTTAGAAATCCGAAACGGGTTCTGATAAAGAGTTTCGACGAGGTGATCGCGCCTGTCGACGGTAAAGTCGTGGTCATCGAAGAAGTCGAGGATACTGAATATTTCAATGACAAAAGAATACAGATCTCTATATTTATGTCACCTACCAACGTTCATGTAACAAGATACCCGGTCAGCGGAAGCATAAAATATTCCAAATACCATCCCGGCAAATATCTGGTTGCTTGGCATCCAAAATCAAGCCTGGAGAACGAGCGTACCACAGTGGTCGTGCATACCCCAAAATTTGGCGATATTCTGTATAGACAGATTGCAGGTGCTTTGGCAAGAAGAATCGTAAATTATGCCGAAGAAGGTCAAAGTGTTCAACAAGGCGATGACGCGGGTTTCATAAAATTTGGCTCTAGGGTCGATCTATTGCTGCCATTGAATTCCGCCATAGCGGTCAAATTAAATCAAAAAGTTGTCGGAGCAAAAACCTGTATCGCAACAATCATTGAGAAATCGGTTGATGAAGAATGAAAATTTACAATCCGAATTTCAAACAGCGGTCGATCTTGTGAACCGCTACACAAAACCATTGCCCGCAGATTTGCTTTTGAAGCTATATGCCTATTATAAAATAGCGAACAAAAATTATAGTAACCCCGGCAGTGAAACCCCTTTGATCAATGCTTTTAAGGCAAACGCTCTTATTCAAGCCCGGAATATTACTAGAGAAGAGGCTATGAAAGCGTATATAGATTTGGTCAAAAAGGAAATAAAATCTTGATTTATTGAACGGTCTATATAAAGGGTGAACCTTACATCTTGTTCTTAATTACCTCGGCAAGTAATTTTTTTGCCCTCAGTAATTTTACCTTAACATTATTTATAGGTTCGTTCAGTTCTTGGGCTATGGCGGCATAGCTCATTTCACTGAAATATCGAAGGTTAATGACTTCTTGATAGTGTGGTTTTAACTTTTTGATGTGTAAAAGTAACGCTGCCAAATTCTGTTCAATAATCAGGCGGTCTTCCGCGGAAGGGGCATCGTCCAAAACAGATTTTATGGCTTCATTATTTCCGCCGGAGTCAAGAACGTTTCGTTTTCTCTTTCGAACAAGGTCGACATGAATATTCTTCGATATGGCGATCAACCACGTCTTAAATTCATACTTTTCGTCATATGTCCCGATTTTATCAAAAGCCTTAGAAAACGTTTGAATGGTAATATCCTCGGCGTCATTCTCGTTCTGGGTGCGTTTAAGCTGAAATCCATAAACATCGTTCCAAAAGGTATCCAAAAGCGTGCTGAAGGCTATTTGATTGCCCAATTTCGCTTTTCTTATGATATCGATAACGGTATTGTCGATTTTATTTGATTAAGAAGTTATCAAAAAAGGGCGGAATCTATTGAAGCTCTGTTGCGGACTCCCTTCTACAATCCTGTTCACTGGGCAATTTTCCACACATGCCGCAGGCTTCTCCATCCGTATTTAAAAATGGGCTTTGACTGGCACAAGTTCCTGCAAATTTACCATCTTTTTTAGACCATATCTTAATCGCAATTCCAGCAACGGCTAGCGCTAAAAGACCGATGGTCAACAAAATCAATTTCATTGTGAATTCTTTTGTGTAAAGTTACAAAAATAAAGCCCCGACAAAAATGCCAGGGCTTCAATTTTAAACTCTTAAACCTAATTTAATACTGTATGTTCGCCACAATATTCTCGACCGTTGGGGTTTCGTTTCCACCATGTGGCTCTATAGTAATGTATCCTATAGCTTTTTCGGCATAAGGCAATGCCATCAACTTTTCTTGACCCTCGGCTTCCTTGATCACTCCAAGATTTATCATTTCACCGTTGACCTCGGCCCACATCTGAAAAACCTGGCTTTCTGGTAAATTAGGTAAATTGCTCACGTTGATATATGAAAGTTTTTTGACCGGATTGATATAAGCGACCGCCTTTAAATCTTTGGCTTTTTTATTTCCTTTGACATTATATTTTTTTGTCTGTGGATTATTCAGAACGATAAACTGGTTGCGAACATCTTCCAACTGTTCCCGCATGTTCTCCTTAAGATCATGGATCTCATTGGTAACAATGGTATTCTGCTCTTGAAGACTTTGGTTTTGATTCCAGAAGAAATAAGATGCTCCTGCGAACATCAACGCGGCAAAACTTGCAGCGATGGCATATTTGAAAAAGCGTTTTCTGCCCCGATTCTCTGCCTTTATTCTGGCCACTATCTTTTCCTTAAGACCTTCGGGTGCCTTTATGGCGTGTAGTTTTGCAAACTCTTCCAAATTATCTTGAAGTTCGTCAAAAGTTTCCCGGACTTCAGGGTACATAGCTATATAACGCTCTACCTGAAACGCCTCTTGTCTGGTCGTCGTACCGAGTAGGTACTTTTCCAACAAATCGGAATCCAAAAATATTTTAATTTTTTCTTTCATCACTATATTATTAAAAGCGCAAGCATCACCGCCGGACCATATATTTTCTTCAGTTCACGAAGGCCGATTTTCAATCTCGACTTAATGGTGCCCAAAGGTATATCTAGCTCTTCGCTAGCTTCCTGTTGTGTCATTCCCTGAAAAAACAAGGCTTCCAAGACAATTTGATACTTGGGCTCGATTTTTTCGAGGTTCTCTTGAACGTCCATCAACTCTGGCCTGATGCTCTCAACACCTAAGTTATATACGTCTGAAACATCCATTTGGATTTCCTTATCCGTTTTTGTATTGATACTTCGCAATTTATCGATGGCCGTATTGCGGGTAATTCGAAAAAGCCAAGTGAATAGCTTCGCTTTCGACGGGTCGTATGAATCGGACTTTTTCCAGATTTTTACAAAACTTTCCTGTAAAATATCTTGGGCAAGTTCTTCATCGCGAACTACTTTCTTTGCGACACCGTACAGTGTATCTCCATAGTGTTCGTACAAAAGGGAAATGGCTTTCTCATTTCGCTCTTGTAGCAGTTCTACGATGTGCTTTTCAAGGAGTGTGCTCATACCAGTGTAATGGGTTCCAAAAAAATTGCCTGCCAAAGCATCCAATTTCCTTTTTAAACCGTATATCCCTTAAACGCTAATTTATACAATTGATTGTTACAGCTAGCGTAATCTCAAAAATTTTAATTTTAAATGTGCACTTGGTAACTGCACATTTAGTTTTTGGTTAGTTTGGTTTGGTATAACCCCCGAAGTTCTGCTTCGGGGGTTATTTTATTTTATGATATTTACCTCGGGGGCTATCTCAATGCCAAATTTTTCATGAACGGCATGTATGATGTTATTTGCTAAATCCAAAACCTCTTGCCCTGTGCCATCTCCGTAGTTTACCAGTACTAAGGCTTGCTTGGCATGAACCCCAACACTGCCGAAACGTTTTCCTTTAAACCCGCACTGCTCTATAAGCCATCCCGCTGGCACCTTTATAGCATCTTCGGCAACCTCATAGTATGGAGCTTCGGGATACTGCTTTAGAAAGTTACTGAATTTTTTGGCCGACAAAACGGGATTTTTAAAAAAACTTCCGCTGTTTCCCAGTTCTTTTGGATCGGGTAACTTACTTTTTCGAATAGCTACGACCGCATTGGAAATATCCTTAATGCTGGGGTTTGTAATACCTTTCTCTACAAGTTCCTGCTCAATCGAGCCATACGAAGTATTAAGTCGATGATTTCGTTTTGTTAGTTTGAAATTCACCGAAACGATAATATACTTTCCACGGCCCACATTTTTAAAGTAGGAATCTCGGTACCCAAATTGACAATCTTTCTTGCTGAATTCCTGAAGGGATTGGTCCTCAATTTTCATGGCTTGGCAGCTAACAAAAGTATCTTTAAGCTCAACACCATAAGCACCAATATTCTGAATGGGCGCAGTACCTGTATTGCCGGGAATCAATGACATATTTTCGAGTCCACCATAACCTTTATCCAGCGTCCAGAGTACCATATCATGCCAGTTTTCGCCGGCCATAACTTTTAAAATGACATGGTTCTCATCTTCGGATACCAACTCAATTCCCTTTAAATTGACATGAATCACTAAAGCATCTATATCTCTGGTAATAAGCATGTTACTACCGCCACTTATGATAAAATTATTTGGATATTCCTTTAATTGAAGTGCCTGTCGTAAATCGTCAAGGGTATTGATTTCGCAGAAGTATTTAGCCTTTGCATCGATTCCGAAGGTATTATAGTGCTTAAGGGATATATCTTTCTGAACGGTCATCAGCCTATATAACTTTTTAAGGCTTCTTTTAGTATGTTGACAGCTCTTTTTAGGCTTTCCTTATCCAGCACATAGGCAATGCGTATTTGGTTCTTTCCTAGACCGGGAGTTGCATAAAAACCAGCTGCGGGAGCGACCATGACCGTTTCGTTATTAACTCTAAAATCTTCAAGTAGCCATTGTGCAAAATCGTCAGCATCGGATATTGGAAGTTCAGCGATACAATAAAAAGCGCCTTGTGGTCTGCCAATTTTCACCCCTTCGATTTTTTCCAACGCTTCGATCAAAATATCCCTTCGGGCGACATATTCTTCTTTTACGGAATCAAAATAGCTTTGGGGAGTTTCTAAAGCCGCCTCACCTGCCATCTGGGCATAGGTCGGTGGCGATAGACGTGCCTGAGCAAACTTTAGGGCCGTTTTGATAATTTCGGTGTTTTTGGATACCAAATATCCTATTCTGGCCCCGCACATACTGTAACGTTTTGAGACTGAATCTACGATTAGAGCGTGTTCTTCTAGACCAGATTCTTGAAGAATTGAATAATGTTCCCTTCCATCGTAAGTAAACTCTCGATAGACCTCATCAGCGACCAAAAACAAATCGTGCTTCTTAACGATAGCGGCCAACTTCTGAATTTCCTCCCTGCTATACAGATATCCCGTGGGATTTCCTGGGTTACATATCAATATGGCCTTTGTTCTCGGGGTTATCAATTTCTCGAAATCTTCAATCGGGGGTAGTGCAAAATTGGTATCGATATGAGAGACAACGGGTACGACATTTACACCCAGGGCCGTCGCGAATCCATTATAATTGGCATAAAAAGGCTCTGGAATAATAATTTCGTCACCGTTATCCGCTATGCTACCCATGGCAAAGGAAAGCGCTTCTGAGCCGCCGGTGGTTACGATAATATCACCGGCCGTTATGTGAATATCATTCTTAGCATAGTATTTGGCAATTTTTTCACGGTATATTTCAGAACCTTCGGTTCTACTATATTCCAAAACCTCGATCGAATTGTTTTTAACTGCGTCCAATGCAATCTGGGGGGTCTTGATATCGGGTTGCCCAATATTCAAATGAATCACCTTGGCACCATTTTTCTTAGCCTGTTCGGCAAAAGGAACCAATTTACGTATGGGAGATTGGGGCATGGATCGCCCCTTTTCTGATATCGCTGGCATGAAAACTTATTTTTAGGCAAAAGTGAGAAAACCAAGTGGACAAAGCAATAGCGGATGTAATTAATTCCCCAATCAAAAATATGTTAATTAACGGCGATGGTATTGATAAAATACATAACTTTAAGAGAGTTAACCGCTTAATATTTAGAAAGTTGAAGCGATTGGTTGCCACACTTGTACTAGTTTTCCTGTGTTCACCTTTTACGGGTATATCACAAGGCTTCGAATTGCCCGAAGGCAAACCCTTTCAAAAAGTAAAATTTCAATTGATCAACAATTTGGTCATTATTCCGATGACGGTCAATGATACCGAGCTCTCGTTCGTGCTTGATTCTGGTGTTGGCAAACCGATCCTCTTTAACCTGACAGATCAAGATTCCATAAAAATCAACAATGTTTCTGAAATTACCATTAATGGTTTGGGTGAAGGTGAACCCATTAAAGCACTGAGTTCAAAAGAGAATGACTTCAAATTGGGAGCCATTCACAATAGGGATCAGCGGCTCTATGTAGTGCTTGACAGCGATATGAATTTTTCCCCAAGCTTGGGAATACCGGTTCATGGTATCATAGGATATGAACTTTTTCGTGATTTCGTTGTCGATATAAACTACGCCTCGAAAACCATTAAATTTTATAATCCTGCACATTATACATATAAATTGGGTCGAAAAGATGAGACCTTGCCTCTTCATGTAATACGTAAGAAAGCCTATGTCGATGGAGAGATCTATATGAACAGTGGTAAGAACATACCTGTAAAAATGCTTCTCGATACGGGTAGTAGCGATGCCATTTGGCTTTTTGAGAACGATGAAATTGGAATACCCGATAAGAACTATGATGATTTTTTAGGAAAAGGTCTAAGCGGAAACATCTTCGGAAAACGCACTATGGTCAGCGGTATTAAAATTGGCAGTTTTGTTTTACAGGATGCCAAAGCAGCTTTTCCCGACATGGAATCATTCAATGACATCAAAAACTTGGGTGATCGAAATGGAAGTATGGGCGGCGAAGTACTGAAACGATTCAATATCGTTTTTGACTACCCAAACGGGAAGATTACGTTACGAAAAAACCATAATTTCAATAATCCCTTTCAATATAACATGAGCGGTATCGATCTTCAGCATGATGGGCTTCGCTATATTTCAGAACGTATTACCGACGCCAGTGGTGTAGTTGATAGTGAAAAAAAATCATTTGGCGATGTTCAAATTTTATTTGAAAATAGAACGCGTCTTAGCCTAGTGCCTGAAATCATTGTATCGGGAATTCGCGCAGGGAGTCCGGCCGAATCAGCTGGACTGCAAGAAGGTGATGTGATTTTGGCCGTGAACGGAAAAAGCGTACACCGCTACAAACTTCAGGAAATCATGCATATGCTTAATGCAAAAGAAGGAAAAAAGGTCAGGGTACTCATCGAAAGATATAACTCGGACCTGCTTTTCACTTTTGTGCTCAAGAATATGTTCAAAGAAAAACCCTGATGTTTCCATCAGGGTTTTTGATTATTTTTAAAAGGCTTACCTTACTTTTTTCCTTCAGCGGGCTTCGCCTTGATCTCTCCTTTAATCTTCAAGACTTTCGTAGGGGTATCGGCGTTTGAAATTACCGTAATGGCCTTACGAATCGGGCCAACCCTGTTAGTGTCATATTTTACCTGAATCTCACCTGTCTTACCGGGCAAGATAGGATCTTCTGGTTTTTTGGGGATAGTACATCCGCAGCTTGAACTTACCTTACTGATTATCAAGGGCGCATCACCGGTATTGGTGAATTCAAAAACCCGGATACCGTCGGCACCTTTTTCAATTTCTCCATAATCTACGGTCTCTGTTTTGAACTCGATCTTAGCCGCTTTTTCTTGGGCGGTAAGATTAAATGCCAACAGACCCATAAATAATACAAGTACTATTTTTTTCATCGTTTTTAATTTAGGGTGAATTTCAAAAGTAAATCTTTTCAGATGAACCTCAAAATCCTTTTGTTATGTAATAACGTTACTTATTTTTGTTTCGTATTCCGTTTTCGGCCAAAAGCACCCTTTATCGATATTTTAACATATCGTTCTAGGTTGCTTTTTTGTACCACCTACGGATAACCAAAAATCGTTCCAAAACATGGAGATTCCATCAAAATATGAGCCTAAATCCGTAGAAAATCGTTGGTATGACTATTGGATGCAAAACAAGTACTTTCATTCAACACCTGATGATCGCGAATCCTATACCATAGTCATTCCACCGCCGAATGTTACTGGGGTGCTTCACATGGGACACATGCTCAATAATACTTTACAGGATGTTCTAACCCGACGTGCCCGCTTAATGGGTAAAAATGCCTGTTGGGTCCCCGGTACGGATCATGCTTCCATTGCGACCGAAGCCAAAGTTGTGGCTAAATTAAAAGAGGAGGGAATCAATAAATCCGATATTTCTCGCGAAGAGTTTATGAAGCACGCTTGGGAGTGGAAAGCGGAGTATGGCGGTGTTATTCTAGAACAACTCAAAAAACTGGGATGTTCGTGTGATTGGGATAGAACGGCATTCACCATGGATGACAATATGTCTGCTTCTGTCATCAAGGTTTTTATCGATTTGTTCAATAAAGGATTGATATACAGAGGGTACCGCATGGTCAATTGGGATCCCGAGGCGCAAACGACCCTGTCGGACGAGGAAGTCATATACGAAGAAAAACAAGGGTTATTGTATTATTTGGCCTATCAAATCGAGGGGTCCAATGAAAAAGTTACCATCGCCACTACAAGACCTGAAACAATACTGGGCGATACTGCAATTTGTATCAACCCGAACGATGAGCGTTTTAAGCATTTAAGAGGCAAAAAAGCGATTGTTCCGATTTGTAATCGTGTAATACCGATCATCGAAGATGACTATGTCGATATCGAATTCGGTACTGGATGTCTGAAAGTCACTCCCGCACATGACATCAACGATAAGGCATTAGGCGAAAAACACCAATTGGAGACCATAGATATTTTTAATGCAGATGCCACTTTGAATTCCTTCGGAATGCATTATGAAGGTCAGGATCGTTTCGTCGTTCGAAAGGCCATTTCCAAAGAGCTGGAAGAAAAAGGACATTTAGTCAAAACGGAGAATTATCTGAACAAAGTCGGGACTTCCGAGCGTACAAAAGCGATTATCGAACCGCGTTTAAGCGACCAATGGTTCTTGAAAATGGAAGATTTGGTAAAACCTGCGATCAAAGCCGTTTTGGATACGGAAGAAATAAAGTTCTTTCCCAAAAAATTCGAGAATACCTACCGTCATTGGATGGAGAACATCCGTGATTGGAATATTTCACGTCAATTATGGTGGGGCCAACGCATTCCCGCGTATTACTATGGAGACGGACAAGGCGATTTCGTAGTCGCCGAAAACATCGAAGAAGCACTTGAAAAGGCAAATAAAAAACGAACTGTCACTTCGAGCGTAGTCGAGAAGCCATTAAAGATCGAAAATCTAAAACAAGACGAAGACGTCGTCGACACTTGGTTCTCGTCATGGCTATGGCCTATGACCGTTTTTAACGGAATCTTGGAACCCGATAACGAAGACATCAATTACTACTACCCTACCAGCGATTTGGTAACGGGTCCAGATATCATATTTTTCTGGGTCGCGCGAATGATTATCTCCGGATATGAATATCGCAATGAAAAACCCTTTGAGAGTGTTTATTTTACAGGAATTGTCCGCGATAAGCAGCGTCGAAAAATGTCAAAATCATTGGGAAATTCTCCCGATGCCCTAAAACTGATCGATACGTATGGTGCCGATGGAGTCCGGGTTGGGTTACTCTTGAGTTCGGCCGCAGGCAACGATTTAATGTTCGACGAAGACCTATGTCAACAGGGTAAGAATTTCGCCAACAAAATATGGAACGGATTCCGGTTGGTCCAAGGTTGGGAAGTAGCAGACCTACCACAACCCGAAGCCTCAAAACTGGGTATAGAATGGTTTCATTCCAAGTTCAATCAGACTTTGGCCGAAATCGAAGACCATTTCAGCAAATACCGAATCTCCGATGCCTTGATGTCCACCTACAAATTGGTTTGGGACGATTATAGTTCTTGGCTATTGGAAATCATAAAACCGGCCTATCAACAACCTATCGACAATACCTCATACGATGCGGTAATCGATATCTTGGAACAGAACCTAAAGCTCCTCCATCCATTTATGCCATTTCTGACCGAAGAGATTTGGCAACACATCGCCGAAAGAAGACCTGAAGAGGCATTGATAATCGCCAAATGGCCCGAAACCAATACGGTAAACACGAAGTTGATTAAAGGATTCGAATTTGCCTCTGAAGTGATTGCCGGTGTCCGAACGATTCGTAAGGATAAAAACATTGCGATGAAGGAAGCTTTAGAACTCTCAGTTCTAAATTCAGAAAACACTTCGAAAGATTGGGATGTTATCATTGAAAAATTGACCAACCTTTCCGATATTTCATATATCGATTCGCCCATCGATGGTGCCTTGACCTTTCGCGTAAAGAGTAACGAATATTTTATTCCCATGAGCGGAGCCATCGATTTAGATGCTGAGATGACAAAAATTCGCGAAGAGCTTGAATATACCCGTGGCTTTTTACAGTCCGTGCAAAAGAAACTTTCCAACGAACGCTTTGTCAGCAATGCCCCTGAACAAGTAATCGCTTTGGAACGCAAAAAACAGGCCGATGCCGAGGCCAAGATCGAGACGTTGGAGAAGAGTTTGGCCAGCTTGAGGTGATTTGATATAGTCTCAGTACTCAAAAACATGCTAAATAGTATTTCAAGTTACAAAAGACCCTTCATTCTCTTGGTTGCTAATATTGGTCGTTTCCATTCATTCCCTATCTTTAGAGAAAGCTAAACCAAAATGAAAAATATTCTGTCCATTATAATTATACTTTCCACAATGCAAATGTCCGCCCAACAAGAACCATTAAAAGTAGGGGTTGCAGGTCTAACACATGGTCATGTAAACTGGGTTTTTAGTGCAGAAAAAAAAGGGGATATTGAAATTGTGGGTATTGCAGAGCCAAATCGTGAATTGGCCGAACGCTACATAAAAGAACATGGCCTTTCCATGGATTTAGTCTACGATACTTTGGATGAAATGTTGGAAGCCAAAAAACCCGAAGCCGTGACCGCTTTTGGTTCGATTTACGAGCATTTAGCCGTGGTCGAAGCTTCCGCTCCAAGAGGAATACACGTTATGGTAGAAAAACCTTTGGCGGTCAGCGTCGAACATGCACAAAAAATGGAGGCCCTGGCTAAAGAACACAACATCCATTTGCTAACGAATTATGAAACGACCTGGTACCCTACCAATCACAAAGCCTATGAACTTTTGCAAGAAGGCACAATTGGAGAGGTTCGAAAAGTAATCGTGCGCGACGGACATAAAGGCCCAAAAAAAATCGGAGTAAGTAATGAGTTTTTTGAATGGTTGACCGACCCGGTCCAAAACGGCGGAGGGGCAATCATCGATTTTGGTTGCTATGGCGCCAATCTGCTCACTTGGCTCCACGAAGGAAAAAGGCCCAATTCCGTTACTGCAGTTACCCAAAAATTACAACCGGAAAACAATCCCGATGTAGATGATGACTGCACGATACTTTTATCCTACGATACGAGCACGGCCATTTTGGAACCTAGCTGGAACTGGCCTATTGGCAGAAAAGATATGGAAATCTACGGAGAGACCGGAGTCGTATACGCCGACAACCGTCACGATTTACGAGTTCGTATTTCCGAAGGATATGATGGGTTCAATGAAGAATCCTCAAAATTAGAGGAGCGTACAGCACCTTTTAACGACCCTTTTCTGCTTTTGACTGCCGTTATTCGCAATGAGATAGAACTTCCTGCAAACGACCTATCCTCATTGGAAAATAATATGATCGTAGTCGAAATTCTTGAAGCTGCTAGGGAAAGTGCCAAAACGGGAAAAACGGTAGTTTTGAAAAAATGATGTAAAGAAAAAGTTATGGGCAAAACCAATTCTCTTTGGTCGAAAAGACTTGAAATATATGACCAGCTAGTAGCCAAATGTCCACGATTAGATAGAAAAGGAAAAACCATGCCCTACACCTCGGCAAATGGCTATATGTTTTCGCTTTTGAACAAAGATGCCGAACTGGGTATTCGTTTTTCCAAAGAAATACAGAAAAAGTATATCGAAGAATGGCCAACCACTCTATATAAATCGTACGGCGCGGTCATGAAGGGCTATGTGCTTATTCCTGAAAAAATGCTGGAAGATTTAGATACTTTGGCTTCCTATCTCAATGAGAGTTATGACTATGTCATGTCACTTGAACCAAAATAGAACCATTTATTCCTTTTTTATAAATTAACGGAAGTAGCAATTTTCTATAGAAGATTTCTCTCAGGATGATTATATTTATAGGAAATACTTAATTATGAAAAATATACTGTTATTCGGTACGTTCATTTGTTTGTTTTCCTGTACCGCACAAGAGAAAAAACCGGAAATACTCCCGGCAGAAATACAGATCAAAACAGCCACCTTACCAGCGCCCGAAGAAGATAAAGAAGGTGCCATGGTCTATGGTTATGATCGGCAAGGTGAATTAGTGGTCCTTCGCGAAGGCAACAATAATTTGGTTTGTGTCGGTGACGATCCGAACAAAGAGGGCATTAGCGTTGCTTGCTATTCCAAAGAACTGGAACCTTTTATGAAACGTGGCCGTGAACTCACCGCCGAAGGAAAAGACACCAAAGAAAAACGTGAAATACAAGGTGCGGAAGTCGCAGCAGGCAAATGGCAAATGCCCATAGTGCCCAGCATGATGTATGTTTACTATGGAAACGATGCGGCCTATAATAAGGCAACCGGTGAACTTGGCGGCGGCCAATACCGTTATGTAATATACACTCCTTTCGCGACCGCAAAAACTACGGGATTGCCCACCAAACCCCACGAAAAAGGTATGCCATGGTTGATGGATCCCGGTACATTTCGGGCGCATATCATGGTCGGACCTTTCAATTAAGACCGACTAAAAAACTTGTTGATTCCCTATCTTTGGGAAAAGTCGATTAGCAATGGAATCGTACGCACAGGCACTTTTATATGCCATTCCTTTTTTTATGGTGCTTTTGGCCATAGAACTATCTTACGGATTTTTCGTAAAAGACCAAAAACATAAGGTCATGGATTCGGTTTCCAGTATAAGTTCCGGATTTACCAATATCGTCAAGGATACATTGGGATTGGGTATCATATTGATTTCCTATCCGTTTCTACTGGAACACTTAGCGCTGACCGAAATCGAATCCACTTGGTTGGTCTGGGTCATTGCCTTTATCGCAATAGATTTCGCCTCTTACTGGAACCATCGATTGAACCACAAAGTGAATGTCTTTTGGAACCAACATGTCATTCATCATAGTAGTGAAGAGTTTAATCTGGCCTGTGCGCTACGGCAACCCATCTCCAATATTTTCGGATATTTCGCTTTATTGCTAATTCCCGCAGCCGTCTTGGGAGTATCTAACGAGATAATCGCCGTACTTGCACCCGTTCATTTATTTGCCCAGTTTTGGTACCACACCCAACATATCGGAAAGTTGGGCTGGTTGGAATATATTATCGTAACACCCTCACAACATCGAGTTCATCATGCCATAAATCCGGAATACATCGATAAGAATCTGGCCGCCATATTCTGCGTGTGGGACCGCTGGTTCGGTACCTTTCAAGAAGAACTTGATGATGTACCTCCGCAGTACGGGGTATTGAAACCTGCCGCAACGTGGAATCCCATCCATATTAATTTCCAGCATCTTTGGCGATTGGTGCAAGATGCATGGCGCACGAAAAGTTTAAAGGACAAATTACGAATCTGGTTTATGCCTACAGGTTGGCGACCGGCCGATGTCAAAGAAAAATATCCGGTATCCATTATCGAAGATGTGTATGGTTTTGAACGTTATAAAACACCATCGTCAAAAGTGTTCGACCTTTACGTTATTTTTCAACTTTTGGCCTCGGTTGGTTTATTGTGGTTTATGTTCTTCAATTATTCGAATATTGGGATTGATGGGCTCCTACTATTCGGAGCTTTCGTTTTTGTCGGAATTTATGGTTATACAAGTCTCATGGATAGAAAAAAATATGCCGTCTGGATCGAATTGTTGCGCGGAATACTTGGCATCGGCCTTATAGTAGCCAGTGGAGACTGGTTCGGAATCAATAGCTACCTATCTTGGGGAAGTTGGTTGATACTAGGTTACTTCCTGATTACCGGCATTGCGGCTTTATATTTTACCTTCCTCGAAAAATCTTCCGAGCGCACCAAAATTGCACTTTAGGATTCATTCCTTTGTACAGATTTATGCACTTCATCGAATAACACGCTTCGCAACACGCAGTTGGTCGAATAATTATATACTAATCCATTTGATTTCGTTCTGTAGAGGTTAACCCCCACAACCTCATCTATGACACGGCAAGAGCATCTAAAGTTCTGTACGGTCTGTACCCATCAGAAAAAGATCTTGACCTCGGGATCGTTTGTAGCTATAGCGGTGACGTCGCAAGTTTTGTGGATTTGTGCGAGTCTTTTGAAGAAGATGCGATGCTGCGCATGAAATTGGATGAACAAAATGCCATGATTGCCTTACAGGTAAAACTAGCGGGTCAAGGTAAGCGATTGGCCAATTTTCTCATCGACCAGCTCTTTCTAATCGGATTGGCAATGATCATCGGTTCTATTATCGGAGGGGTTTTGATTTACTTTTTTCCCTCACATCTTTACTTGCTCGACGAAGAAAACCGCTTTAGAGATTACATGCTTGGTTTTATTATAGGTCTTATTTACTACAGTTTTTTTGAAGGATTTACGGGCCGTTCACTCGGCAAATTTTTCACAAAGACCAAAGTGATTACCGAAGATGGCAAAAAACCCAATTTTGGTACTATTTTCGTACGATCACTCTGCAGACATATCCCTTTTAACCATTTTTCCTTTTTAGGGCATGATGCTATCGGTTGGCACGATAAATTCTCAAAAACCAGAGTAGTAGAAATTGATTGAAAATACGTATGACGACCTTAAAAATTACCTTCATAGTGCTATTCGGACTCCTGATTGCCATGCATTCCGATACCGATGTTAAAAATGCAGAATCTCTTATCGGAACACATAAGTTCGGGATACAGTTTATTTATGATGGCTATGGTACTGCCGAAATCTCCGAAGTGGACGGAGAACTTTACATCAAGGGTTCACAATATTCCGAGGATAAGGAGGAATATGTCTTACTAGAAGGGAAGATCACGGTTATCGATGAGCGCAACTTCACCGTTGATGGTGACTTGAAACTTTTTACGGAGGGCTGTTGCGGACTCTTGGACCGAAAAGTTACCTATACCTTTCGCAAAACGGGAAACCGAAAATACTATCGTCTCAAAGAACGTGATGATCTTTGCAGCCCATATACCTGCGCCTATTATCTCGATATTTTCGAGTAGCCCTTGTAGTGTCGAAAGAGGTTCTTAAGTTTGTGTTTTAAACACCGCGCCATGAGACCTTACATTCTTGCCGAGACCAATTGGAAAGCCTTAAAAGATGCTAAATTCGAACTAGCTGTGCTACCTTGGGGGGCCACCGAAGCACATAACTATCACCTACCCTACGCCACAGATAACATTCAAGCTGATCATATGACGGCCGAGTCGGCACGATTGGCTTGGGAAAAAGGTGCAAAAGTAATTGTGCTTCCGACCATTCCATTCGGCGTAAATACAGGCCAATCGGATATTTATCTGGACATCAACCTCAACCCAAGCACCCAATTACAGATACTCACCGATATCGTTGAGGTCTTGAATCGTCAGGAAGTCTATAAACTATTGATCTTCAATGGCCACGGAGGTAATGACTTTAAACCCATGGTTCGTGAATTAGGGCTGAAATTTCCAAAAATGTTCATCAGTATGATGACATTTATCCATACGGTTGACAAATATGAATACTTTGAGGAAAAAGGAGATCATGCCGACGAGATGGAAACTAGTATGATGCTCCATTTACAGCCTGAACTCGTTCTGCCAAGGGATACATGGGGAGATGGAAGTGTAAAAAAGTATAAGATAAATGCCATTAAAGACGGTTGGGCCTGGGCTGAACGCAAATGGTCACAGGTCAGTGAAGATACAGGAGTCGGAAATCCGCATAAGGCCACAAAAGAAAAAGGGGAACGCTATTTTACTGATGTCACGAGCAAAACTGCTGATTTCATGGTAGATCTTTGTAAGGCCGACCTTAAGGATCTATATGAATAAAATGATTCTGAGGGTTCAGTTAAACCTGTAAACATTGTGCATCCAGCGTCCAGCATTCAACCTCCCACATCCTTCAAATACTTCGTATATTTGTAGTTCAAAAATCAGCTATGAACGTAGAGACTGCAGAACATGTGATTCCACCAAAGGGGAAGCCCAAATGGCTCAGGGTGAAACTTCCTACAGGAAAAAAATATACACAGCTTAGAGGCCTTGTCGAAAAATACGACCTACATACCATTTGTACCTCCGGTAGTTGCCCGAATATGGGAGAATGTTGGGGAGAAGGTACTGCGACCTTTATGATTTTAGGAAATATTTGTACACGCTCTTGTGGTTTTTGTGGAGTCAAGACCGGAAGACCCGAAGACGTGGATTGGGCCGAGCCCGAAAAAGTGGCACGTTCGATAAAGATTATGAATATCAAACATGCGGTGCTCACTTCCGTGGATCGTGATGATTTAAAGGATATGGGGTCGATTATTTGGGCGGAGACGGTAAAAGCAGTTCGCAGAATGAATCCCGAAACAACTTTAGAAACCTTGATTCCTGATTTTCAAGGGATTGAACGCCATTTGGATAGAATCATAGAAGTTGCACCTGAAGTGGTCTCTCATAATATGGAGACCGTAAAACGCTTGACCCGCGAAGTGCGCATACAGGCCAAATACGAAAGAAGTCTTGAAGTGCTGAGATATTTGAGGGCCAGTGGAGTGAACCGTACCAAATCTGGAATCATGTTGGGGCTTGGCGAATTGGAAGAAGAGGTCATCCAGACCATGGAAGATCTGCGAAACGTAAATGTCGATGTGGTTACGATCGGACAATACCTTCAACCTACGAAGAAACACCTTCCGGTAAAGGAGTTCATCTTACCCGAGCAATTCAAAAAATATGAGGAAATAGGCCTCGAAATGGGATTTAGACATGTGGAAAGCGGAGCATTGGTGAGATCCTCTTACAAAGCGCACAAGCATATTAACTAACGTCATTGCGAGCGGCAGCGAAGCAATCTGTTAAACCTTTATTAACATTTTCCACGGATTGCTTCGCTTTGCTCTCCATGGTTTAGAACTCCAGTAAAACTCCCTTTTTGAATCTTAAATGAAAACAACCAACATAGGCATTAACGGATTCGGGCGAATAGGCAGAACGCTTTTCAGGCTGTTAAACGATCATCCGCATATCAAAGTGGTCGCCATAAACGATCTTGCCGATGCGAGAACCCTTTCACACCTCTTAAAATACGACAGTATCCATGGTGTTTTTCAAAAGGAAGTTGGATATAATGACAATGCAATCCTTGTAGATGACCAAGAAATCGCACTAACTAACGATACCTTTCCAAAACAAATTGATTGGTCGGCGCACCAGGTGGATATTGTTGTAGAATGCACCGGCAAATTCAAGACCGAAGAAATTCTTAAGCTACATCTCAAAAATGGGGCAAAAAAAGTGATTTTATCGGTTCCTCCCGTTGATGACTCTATCAAAATGGTCGTTTTCGGAATCAATGAGTCCATATTGACCGAAAATGACAATATTATCTCTAACGCTTCTTGTACCACGAACAATGCGGCCCCAATGATTAAGGTCATTGATGACCTTTGTGGTATTGAACAAGCCTATATCACTACGATTCATTCTTATACCTCCGACCAAAGCCTACATGATCAACCACATCACGATCTTAGAAGGGCAAGGGCAGCCGGGCAGTCCATTGTACCTACAACTACGGGAGCGGCCAAAGCTCTTACGAAGATTTTTCCCGAACTCTCTGATGTCATTGGCGGTTGCGGTATTCGTGTACCCGTACCCAATGGGTCTTTGACAGATATTACCTTTAATGTAAAGCGCCAAACCACCATTCAGGAAATCAACGATACTTTCGAGCGAATTTCCCATAATGAACTAAAAAACATACTTTTATATACGAAAGATCCTATAGTGAGCGTGGATATAAACAATAGTTGCCACTCTTGTACGTTTGATTCACAGATGACATCTGTAATTGGTAAAATGGTCAAAATTATAGGATGGTACGATAACGAAACAGGTTACAGTAGTAGAATTATAGATTTGATCGATTTATTGATAAACAAACGATACGTTTGATATTTAAGTTTACACATAACAATAATGCACTTCGCCTTTGGGTGTTGACTTCACTTTTTCTGATGCTCAACGTTCATGCCCAGCAAATTGATTCGTTTCAGAACGACATTCAGCCCTACTTTGAGCGCGCACTACGCTATCAAAACAAAAATCAAATCGATTTGGCCTTGGAAACCTTGGACAAGGCTTCTGAAATTGCCGAGAAAGAACAAAATGAAAAGGCGTTGATCGATAGCTATCACAAGTTCGCCCTACTTTATTTACAATTGGGTAAGGACGAAAATTCTACCTTCTATTCGGATAGGGCGAAGGGGATGTTGGAAGATATTGAATATCCGTACGGTGATGCCATGCAGAAATATATCGAAGCCGTTAGGCTCTATGGTGAGGGCAATAATTTTCGCGCCATTTATGCACTCGAAGAAGCAAAGCAATTAAGTAACGATCGCAACTTTTTCAATAACATTTTATTGACGGAAGGCAATATTTACCTAAATCTTGGAAAATATGAGGCTGCGTTGAAAAATTTCAACTCTTTGGTCATCAATACCGATATTCAAGAAAGAGCATATTTGGCGACCAAGGCCCATTTAGGGCTGTCGAAACTTCATTTTGCCAACGAAAACCCTGAGCAGAGCATAACGGATGGAGAAGCCGCCCTAAAATTGGCGTTGGCAAATGAGTTCCATAGAGAAATACTGGATGCCAACGATCAATTGGCTAAAACATATGAGAAAACCGGACAGTTCGACAAAGCGCTTATTAACACTCGAAACCTAATCCGGATCCGTGATTCTATTTTTACGATCGAAAAAATAAAAACCGAGGCAAAAACGGCTGATCGAATTCAAATAGAAAATATGGGCGATGAAATCAATCGACAAGACGAACGTCTGGAAGAATTGAGTGAGTCTGAAAACCGTGCTGAAATTACCGCCATCTTAACCTCTGCATTCTTGACCATAATTTCGCTATTGGCTGTTTCGCTCTATCGAAACAACCAGATAAAATTGAAGACCAACGATCTATTACAAACAAAAAACAGTGAGTTACAAACCGCTAGGGATGCTGCCGTGAGTGCCATGGAGGCAAAAACGAATTTCTTGTCCACGGTAAGCCATGAATTGCGAACTCCGCTGTATGCCGTTACCGGACTCACACATTTGCTGTTGGAAGAAAATCCGAGTGAGAACCAAAAAGAACATCTCAAAGCCTTAAAATTTTCAGGTGATTATTTATTGAATTTTATCAATGACATCCTTCAGATCAATAAAATCGATGCGAACAAGTTAGAACCATTGAACATCGAGTTCAACCTTAAGAAGGTGCTCAAAGAGGTCATCGATTCACTTCAACAAAGTGCAAAGGCCAACAAGACCAAAATCGTAATGGAATATGATGAGGAAATTCCTTCTCACCTGATGAGCGATCCGCTGAAGCTTTCCCAAATATTCATGAACCTTGTCGGAAATGCCTTAAAATTTACCAAAAACGGTGAGGTTAAGGTTATTGCGCGACTTTTGAACAAAGTAGAAGAGGATGTTACTTTGTATTTTGAAGTGGCTGATAACGGTATCGGAATTTCTAAGGAACAACAGGAAAATATTTTTGAGGGATTTGAGCAGGGATCTATTCAGATCAACAGGGAATATGGTGGTACCGGCCTAGGGTTGACCATTGTAAAAAGCCTGTTAGGCCTCTTTGACAGTAAGATACAATTGGAAAGCGAAATAGGCGAAGGAAGTTCTTTTTTCTTTGAATTGAAGCTAAAAAGCAAGGATAGCGTTATCGATGATATTCCATTCGAGATAACGGAGACCGAGTATGATTTTAAAGGTCTTCACTTGATGATCGTTGAGGATAATAAGATCAATCAGGTCATCACCAAGAAAATGTTGACCAAAAAGGATATCACAAGTGACATTGCCAGCAACGGAACAGAAGCCATAGAACTTGCCCAAAACAACAATTACGACGCTATCTTAATGGATATCCATATGCCCGGAATTAGTGGTGAAGAGGCTACCATTGAAATTAGAAAGTTCGATCAAAAAACACCTATTATCGCCCTGACCGCAATATCGTTGGATGATAGTTTGGAAAGTTTTTATGCCGCAGGTTGTAACGATGTAGTCACAAAACCCTTCAAACCTGAAGTTTTCTATCAAAAAATCGGGGAGAATATTTTTGATAAAAAAGTTACCGGCGCTGCTTCATAAAGCCGTTCAGATTTTTAATCAGGTCTTGTTCACCTTCTCCCAAAAAGGCGTGTTTCACCCCAATAAAACTTAAATTAGAAACTTTGCCTTGTAATCGAACATAGTCTTTTTCGGTGGTCAAAACGTGTTCTTTGCCCTTTAATATTTGTATTTCCTCTTCTGTGAAGAAATGATGATCGCTGAAGCGTAAATGCTCAAAATCCAATCCTTCCGCTTTTAAAAAAGAAACTAAGGGACTCGAATCTGCAATACCCGTCACCAGAGTGAATCTTTTGTTCAACATAGCGTCAAGAGGCGATTTATCGTAAACTAAATAACTGAAGATTACTTTTTGATGTGATTGTGGTTTCAGCTTTTTAAGAATCGATTGACGCTCATTTTCGGAAAGACTAGGCGGACATTTTGTGACAATAATGAAATCAGCCCGTTTGGCTTCCTGCTTACTATCCCGAAGGTTTCCCGTCGGTAAATACCAATCATCTGAATACAAATTATTAAAGGATGTCAATAATATGGAACAGATAGGTTTGACTTTGCGATGTTGAAAGGCATCATCCAAAAGAATGAGATCCGGTTTTACTTTTTCCTGTAAAATTGAGATTCCGTTTCTTCTGTTGGCATCGACTGCAACTATTACTTCCGGGGATTTTGAATGAATTTGATACGGTTCATCGCCCAATTCTTCGACCGTACTCTCTGTAGATGCGAGAGCAAAACCCTTTGACTTCCTTTTGTAACCTCTGCTTAAAACCGCCACTTTGTAATCCTCTTTTAAAAAAGAAATCAGAAATTCCACCATCGGTGTTTTTCCAGTTCCGCCCACGCTTAAATTACCAATACAGATAATGGGAGTATCAAAAGATCTTGATTTGAACAAACCAATATTGTAAAGGTAATTCCTGACTAAGACTACCAAACCATAAATCAGGGAAATGGGAAACGCTATTTTTCGAAGGAGTTGCACAGCGACGAAAATATAATATTTTATCTTTGAAGGACGCATAAACCTCCAAAATGACCATAAAAGAAGTTACCGATATACTCGAAGAGCTGGCACCATTGGCCTATGCCGAAGATTTTGACAACGTGGGTCTTTTGGTCGGCGATAAAGATGCTGAAGTATCAGGAATATTGGTAACCCTCGACACGTTAGAAAATGTGGTGGACGAGGCATTGTCTAAAAACTGTAATCTTATTGTCAGTTTTCATCCCATCATTTTTTCGGGGCTTAAGAAACTAACGGGAGTGAATTATGTGCAACGAACCGTAATTAAGGCCATTCAAAACAATATCGCGATTTACAGCATGCATACCGCCTTGGATAATTCTTTTGAGGGTGTCAATGCAAAAATCTGTGAAATGCTGAATATCCAAAATCCCAAAATATTGATTCCCCAAAAAGGAACTATCAAAAAATTGACGACTTATGTTCCTGAAAAAGATGCTGAAAAACTTAAAAAAGCCCTGTTCGCAGCAGGTGCCGGCAACATAGGGAATTACAGTAATTGCAGTTTCACTTCCGAAGGGGTAGGTAGTTACAAAGCCGGTAAAAATGCCAATCCCCTAAAGGGCGAAATCGGCAAAACGCACTATGAAAAGGAAATACAGATCAATGTCACCTATTACAAAGCAAGTGAATCAAAGATAATGAATGCCATATTCAAGGCTCACCCCTATGAAGAGGTAGCCTACGAGATTTATACCTTGGACAATACAAATCAGCATATCGGCATGGGAATGATAGGCGAACTGGCAAAACCGATGGATACCAAGAAATTTCTGCAAGATGTAAAAGAAAAAATGAACGTTGCGGTTATCCGGCACTCCGAGTTATTAGAAAAAAAAGTCAAAAAAATAGCTATCTTGGGAGGCAGTGGAGCTTTTGCCATATCAGCTGCAAAGACCTCTGGGGCGGATGTTTTTATAACCGCCGATGTCAAATACCATCAATTCTACGAAGCTGAGAAAAAAATGGTGATCGCCGATATCGGACACTATGAAACAGAGCAGTTTACAAAAAATCTTTTAGTTGATTATCTTAAGAAAAAAATTCCTAATTTTGCAATCCGTTTATCGGGGAGTAAAACCAATCCCATCAAGTATTTATAAGTATGGCAAAAAAAGCAGAAGTTACCGTTGAAGAAAAATTAAGGGCATTATATGATTTGCAATTAATAGATTCAAGGGTCGACGAGATACGCAATGTACGCGGCGAACTCCCTTTGGAAGTTGAAGACCTAGAGGATGATGTATTGGGCCTAAAAACTAGGATGGACAAGTTGAAGACGGATCTTGAAACGATAAATTTTGAAATCGGAGCCAAAAAGAACCTGATCGACGAGGCGAAAGCTTTGATAAAAAAATATACTGAGCAGCAGAAAAATGTTCGCAATAGTCGTGAATTCAACTCTATCTCCAAAGAATTGGAATTTCAAGAATTGGAAATTCAACTGGCAGAGAAGAACATCAAAGAGTTCAAAGCTCAAATAGATCAAAAGAAAGAGGTTATTGCCGAGACGAAAGAACGATTATCGGAACGGGAAGAGCATCTGAAACACAAGAAGAGCGAATTGAACGCAATCTTGGCCGAAACTGAAAAAGAGGAAAAAGCATTATTGGCAAAATCTGAAAAGTTCCAGGAGCAAATTGAGGAGCGTTTGGTCAAAGCCTACAACCGGATTAGACATAATGTGAAAAATGGCTTGGCGGTCGTGCCCATTGAAAGAGGTGCTTCAGGAGGCTCTTTCTTCACCATACCACCTCAAGTTCAGGTCGAAATCGCTTCTCGCAAAAAAATAATTACCGACGAACATAGCGGACGTATTCTAGTAGATCCGGTTCTTGCCGAAGAAGAGCAGGAAAAAATGCATAAAATGTTCGCAAAAATTTAAGCAGACAGAACTAACTCAAAACGAAGACCATCCGTAACAAGATGGTTTTTTTATTTAATTTAGGGACAATGAAACTAAGAATCCCTTTATTGTTTTTATCATTGCCCATCTTATTCGCTCTTTCTAGTATGAACGCTCAGGGATTGGAAAGCTACCAGTGGAAAAATAGAATACTATTGCTCAAAGACGTCAAGAGCGATACCGATGCCGTCAAAGAACAACTTCAATTATTACGATCAGAAGATACCGGACTCACTGAAAGGGACTTAAAAATCTTCATCATTACCGAAAAAGTGTTAACGGGTGACGGAGAAGAAGCTCCCCTATCGGCAAGTGAAATCATCAAAAACTTCGACTTGCATGATTTTCAAGGAATCGTACTCATTGGAAAAGACGGAGGCCAGAAAATGAAAAAACCATTTGTATTAGCCCCGGAAGAAATCTTTGCCCTCATCGATGGCATGCCCATGCGAAGGTCCGAAATCAGAAAAAAGGGAGAGTAGATTACAGCAGCTCCAATATTTTCCGTTCTACCTGGTCGCTGTCCCATTTCTTTTCAATATCTGGAATTTGCATCACTTTTTGCATGATTTCCTCTTGCCTATCGCCTTCGGCCAATGCCTCGGCATATGGCCTTTCGGAAAAGGTGACACGCGAATAAACAGGTATCCATTTGTCTGGATATTTTGCGGCAAAACGTTTTTCTATTTTCTTTTGCAACAAAAATTTCGGATCTGCCGTTCTGCTACTCATTTCCAAGAAATTTCGATAACTCAGTTCGGCGATGGCGTCGGCATTTGGTTTTCGCGTTTGTTGGTATTCTTGAAAAATAGCCTCCCAATTATTCCCATGTTTGGTCATTAATTCGTTGAGTACAAAAATATCTTCGAACCCAGCATTCATTCCTTGGCCATAAAAGGGCACCACCGCATGTGCGGAATCTCCAACAAGGGCAACCTTGTCCCAATACGTCCAAGGGTAGCATTTCATGGTCACCATGGCACTGGTGGGGTTCTTAAAAAAGTCTTCGATAAGATTTTCGATATCCTTCCGTACATTCGGAAAATAAGTTTTAAAGAAGTCCTTTGCCTGTTCCTTAGTCTTGATACGCTCAAAAGAAACCTCCCCTTCAAAGGGCATGAATAAGGTGCAGGTAAAACTACCGTCAATGTTCGGCATGGCGATGAACATAAATCTTCCCCGCGGCCAAATATGAAAAGAGTTCTTATCCAGTTTATGGGTGCCGTCGGCATTTGGCGGAATGGTCAATTCCTTATAGCCAACATCGATAAAATCTTGCGAATAATCAAAACGGCTACGGCGTTGCATCTTATGGCGTACCCTTGAAAAAGCACCATCACAGCCAAAAACAATATCAAATTGATATTCTTGCCACTCGCTCTTTTCAGTTTCGCCGGTGTAAACCTTCGTCTCGGGAAGATTGACATCCCAGACCTTTTCCTCAAATTTAAAGACCACTCCCGCTTTCTCGGCCAAGTCGACCATTTTTCGATTTAAAACACCTCTCGAAATGGACCAAATGGCTTCGCCCTCCTTTCCATATTTTTGAAAATACATCGGCTCTCCGATAACATGCATGGCACGCTTATCCAACGGAATGGCAATTTTCTTGATTTCGTCTTCAACTCCGATTTCCCGTAAAGTCCGCCAACCCCTATTGCTCATCGCTAAATTTATCGATCGACCTGAAAAAGTAATCGTACGGATATCGGGCCGTCGATCAAAAACGGTAATGGAATGACCTTGTCTTCTCAAATAAATGGATAACAGGGATCCCACCAATCCTGATCCGATGACGGCAATGTTTTTGGGAGTTTGGTTCATTCTTTACGTAGCGGAATAGTGTTCTTGTCAAAAATACGGTTTTGCAGTTAAATGGAATGAAGATAAATTAAAATGCGAAAAAGCTTGAAGTACATGGCGCATCGATATATCTTGTAACCATATTAAGAGACTGTTTTGAAATATGTCGCATCGCAAACCTAACTTGCCCGTTAAAATATGTTCGACATGCCAGCGGCCTTTCGCTTGGCGAAAGAAATGGTCTAAAAGCTGGGGAGAAGTAAAATATTGTAGCGAAAAATGTCGCCGCAACAAATCGATATAAAGAAAATCCATAGTAACGAATGACGAATCTTGTTTGGTTCAGGAATGATCTAAGAATCAATGACAATACCTCATTGAACAAAGCGGCTCAAGGTGAAAGGGTGATTGCCGTCTATTTTTTTGATCCTAGGCAATTCGTAATAGGGGATTTTGGTTTTAGAAAAACCGAAAAATTTCGTGCCAGGTTTTTGATTGAAACCGTAGCGGAACTGAAAGCCAATTTGGAGAAACTCAATATAACTTTATTGGTTTTTCAAAAAAGCCAGAACAGCTACTTCCAGAACTGGTCAAGGAGCATCAAATCAAATCTATTTTTTCACAAAAAGAATGGACGCGGGATGAGAATTTTGTGCGTATAAACGTTTTGGAAAAAATTCCAGATGATGTAAAATTTGAAGAAACCTACGATCAATTTTTATTCCATCCAGAGGATATTCCATATGATGGGTTTGATAAAGTTCCCGAAGTATTTACCAACTTCAGGAAAAAATGCGAGAAGTATTGTGCTATAAGATTTTCCGTTGAAAGGCCTCAACCGCTATCTGAAAATAATCTAGTCGATGTAGTCACTCAAATTCCAACGCTGAAGGATTTGGGTCTGGAAGAATTCGAAAAGGACTCCCGCACCGCCTTTCCGTTTAAAGGTGGCGAACAGCAAGCCTTGAATAGAGTACAAGAGTATTTCTGGGAAACCAAAAAATTGGCCTATTATAAAAAGACCAGAAACGGATTAGTCGGTAAAGATTACAGTTCTAAACTATCCGCTTGTCTGGCAAATGGAAGTATTTCGGCCAGAACCATCTATTGGGAAATCAAACGCTTCGAAAAGGAAATAAAGAAAAATCAGGATACGTATTGGTTAATTTTCGAATTGATATGGCGTGATTACTTTAAATATGTTTCTTTAAAACATGGCAATAAAATTTTTCTTCAAGGAGGGATTTTGGACAATGACTACGATTGGAAAACTTCCGAGGAGGCGAAAAAAAGTGGATAGAAGGCACCACAAAAGAACCCTTCGTCAACGCCAACATGAAGGAAATCGCAAAAACAGGCTGGATGAGCAACCGCGGACGCCAAAATGTAGCCAGCTTTTGGGCCAAGGAACTCGAGCAAGATTGGCGCATCGGAGCCGCCTATTTTGAAAGCCTGCTCATCGATTATGACGTTCACAGCAATTGGGGCAACTGGATGTACCAAAGCGGCGTAGGCAATGACCCACGGGATAGAAATTTCAATATTAAACGACAGGCCGA
The DNA here is from genome assembly GCF_027474825.1 of Maribacter halichondriae. Taxonomy (GTDB): domain Bacteria; phylum Bacteroidota; class Bacteroidia; order Flavobacteriales; family Flavobacteriaceae; genus Meishania; species Meishania halichondriae. The sequence continues at coordinate 730,687 of NZ_CP107030.1, forward strand.
AATGTATGATGCCAATGGTAAGTTTCAAAACTTGTGGTTGCAAGAAACGTTGTTTTAAATATAAATTCAAACACGATTTTCCGTCTTAAAGGCAATCTACCAAGAACCTAAAACTTGAAACAATAGAAACTTAAAACCAAAACAATTGAGAACCTTACGATTACTTCTTGGCGACCAACTCAACCAAAAACATTCTTGGTTTGACGATGTTAACGACGATGTTACCTACCTCATGGCCGAAATGCGGCAAGAGACCGATTATGTAAAACATCATATTCAAAAGGTAGTCGCATTTTTCCTTTCCATGCGGAATTTCTCAGAAGAACTTTCCGAAAAGGGACATCGTTTTATTTATCTCAAAATCAACGATAAAGATAATCCGCAGGAGTTGGAAAAAATCATTAAAAAATATCTTGATGAAACCAAAGCCGAAAAATTCGAATACCAATTGCCGGATGAATATCGGTTGGACGAACAATTGAAATCCATCTGTAAAAACCTTTCCATAGGATCGGAAGCATTCGACAGTGAACATTTTTACACGACGCGTTACGAACTAAAGAATTTTTTCTCGGAAAAAAGCAATTGATCATGGAGAACTTCTACCGCATGATGCGCAAAAAACATGACATCATGATCGTCAACGGCCAACCCGATGGCGGTAAATGGAACTTCGACCAAAGTAATCGAAAAAAATGGACGGGAGAACCTGAAATTCCCCATGAACGGGGGTTTCGAAAAGATGTTACCCGAGCCTTGGAAGAAATCAAAGAGGCCGAGGTCAAAACTTTTGGCAATATAGAAGCCGAAAATTTCAATTGGCCAACCTCTCGAGGCGATTGTCTTTCTGTACTGAATTATTTTTGCGAAAATCTACTTATCCATTTTGGCGATTACCAAGATGCCTTGCATACGGAAGAAAAATATCTTTTTCATTCGCGCTTGTCGTTTGCGATGAACAGTAAAATACTTTCGCCCAAGGAAGTTATCGATAAGGTACTGGACCATTATTATGAAAACACAACTGAAATTGATATTTCCCAAATTGAGGGTTTTGTGCGCCAAATTTTAGGTTGGCGCGAATACATGCGCGGTATTTATTGGAAAGAAATGCCCGATTATGCAAACCTCAACGAGCTTGACAATCATAACAAACTCCCTGATTTTTTCTGGAGCGGCGATACCAAAATGAACTGCCTAGAACATGCCATCGGCCAAAGTTTGGACGATGCCTATGCACACCATATACAGCGCTTAATGGTTATTGGCAATTATGCGCTGTTGACACAAATCCACCCCGATGAAGTCGATGCTTGGTATCTGGGCGTTTATATCGATGCCATCGAATGGGTCGAAATTACCAATACCCGTGGTATGAGCCAATTTGCCGATGGAGGTGTCGTTGCTACCAAACCGTATGTGAGCAGCGCAAACTATATCAATAAAATGAGCAATTATTGTGGAGATTGCCATTATAGCCACACTAAAAAATTGGGCGAAAAAGCTTGTCCGTTCAATGCCTTATATTGGAATTTCTTGGATGAAAAACGGGAACATTTCAAAAACAACAACCGAATGGCCATGATGATGAGCCTTTTGGACAAAAAAGATAAAAAGGAACTGTCCGACCTAAAGGAACGTGCAAAAAAAGTTATCGAGCATCCGGATAAGTTTTAAACTTGAATTAATATTTATTTAACGATGTCGGATTATCCATACGATATCTTTAATCCGTAAATACAATGAACTATCCCGCGAGAGCGTCTATATATATCCAAAAAAAGTCCTTCACAATACGATTGCGAAGGACTTTTTCTTTACACCTTTTCCTCCCGCCAGCTGACGGGAGGGTTAGGAGGGACTTTTATTCTAAAATCCCGTCCACGATACCATATTCAATAGATTCTTCGGCGTTCATCCAGTAATCACGATCAAAATCCCGTAAAACTTTTTCATATTTCTGTCCACAGTTCTCCGCCAAAAGTTTGGCGCTAAGTTCTTTGGTCTTGATGATTTCCTTGGCCTGTATTTCTATATTAGATGCCTGTCCCCTAGCACCACCGCTTGGTTGATGGATCATGACCTGGGCGTGAGGCTGAATGAACCTTCTTCCCTTTTTTCCAACGGACAATAGAATACTTCCCATCGAAGCTGCCAATCCGGTACAGATCGTGGAAACCGGACTCTTCAATGATTTTATAGTGTCATACATCGCAAAACCAGAGGTAACATATCCTCCGGGGCTGTTAATGAACAACTGTATTTCCTTATTGTTTTGCATATCCAAATACAACAAGCGATCAATAACGTGCTTTGCCGTATCATCATCAACCATACCCCATAAAAACACTTTTCGCTCTTCAAGTAGTTTTTCATCAATGGCTTCCTGTACTTTTCCTTTTTTTGAACTCATTCGATATTTTTTTCAAGTCTCAAAATTAAGCAAATAATCTATATGTAAATAATCTGATTGACAAACATAAATTGACGTGTTCATCGCTATTTTCTGCGGAATATCCGATGAGTTCAAAATCTACTGAACTGTTAAAAAAAACACTTCATCCAATAAAAATTTTCTTGTCGAGAAATTGCTCCGTTTATCGTACACTTTACGCCTCAAGTCCAGTCGTTCCGTTCTTTGTATAGTATTAACCAAATCTTGAATAGCGAAACAAAAGCACTTAATTATACCCCATATAATATTAGTTGCTGCAAAATGAACTTGACCTTAATTACACAAAATTTCACTTTTCACAGGTAAAGACAGCATTGTAGCTTCTAATTATAAGGTAATTGATCAAGAGAGATCGGTAAAATTATAATTATGAAGAAACTTTTACTCCCAAAAAATATTCTAACCCAATTGCTAGTCGTAGGCATGGTGATGACCTTTGGTTCCATCAATGCGCAATTGCAACAGGGTTTTACACCAAGATATTCTGAAACATTGAACGGCGACTTCACAATGATCGCCAACAATGTACTATCTAGGCACGCCACCAATGACTATAACGGTACGGGCAGTAACCATGATTTCGATGACAACGTATTCGTTGATATCGATAGCGACCCAACGACCTTTAATTCTAGTAGTGCCAATTTGGCGAACCCTGCCCCTAGCAATTCGTGTTTGACCATTGAGCGTGTTTTTCTATACTGGTCCGCTGCTGACAAGGAATATGAGGTAGATGGCGGCGGAAACATCCAAGCGGGTAACGGTGGTGCAGAACCTTCTTGGAATTATAATGAAATTAAAATGATGCTACCCGGATCGAGCACTTATGATGCCACATTGACCGCGGACGAAGTAATTTATCGCGGTAGGGATACTCATTTCGTCAACGACCCTTATATCTGTGTAAAGGATATTACATCTTGGGTGCAAGGTCTGGCCGATCCTTTCGGCACCTATCAAGTAGCTAATGTAAAAGCAACCGAAGGTCGTCTACTCGGCCATGATGGAGGCATTGTAGGTACCTCTGGTGGATGGCAAATCGTTTTTGTCTACCAAAGTCCTACGTTGCCACAGAAGAACATTACATTATTTGATGGGTATGCCCATATCACGGCCACTGAAAATAATTTTGATGTCACATTTAACGGTTTCCAGACTGTACCGAATGGTCGTGTCAAGGCCAATATGGTCATCGGCTCTTTCGAGGGCGACCGAGGCATTAGCCAAGATCAATTATTGATTTTCAACACAAATGGTGTTTGGGAACCGCTAACTACACCCATGCGCCACGCCGACAACTTTTTCAACAGTTCGATTACTACAGAAGGAACCGACTTTTTAAATCGAACTCCGGCTAGTACGAATACTTTAGGATTTGACGCCTCTCTTTTCGACCTAAGAAACAATGGCAATCGGTTGATAACGAACAATCAAACTTCCGCAGTTGTGCGAATGACCTCGAACCAAGAAACCTACGGACTTTATCTTTTGGGAATGGCGGTAGAGGTTTGGGAACCTTCTTTGAACCAATTAGATCTTTACGCTACCTCATCGGATGAAAACCCAAGGGCGGGCGAGACCATTCAAATCTATCTGGATGTTGCCAACACCGGAAATGATAATATCAGAAACCTGAACTTTACGACGACGATCCCCCAGAAATGGAGTTTGTTTCCGTAACGCCGTTACCCAGTGAAATAACCTATAATTTCGATACGAACACACGTGAATTAACATTTATGGTAGCCGATGGCTATACCGATGTAACAAGTGCACCCTATACTATTCAGTATGCGCTTCGTGTACAGAATGATTCTTACTTCGCGGGCCTTCCAGCCTGTACCTTCGACTCGAACTCACAGACCATGGCTTCTTTTTCAGGGGAAATCAGTATGAATCCCCAAACTTCTTATAGCTCTTTTACCTTCGATAATTGTGGTGTAGGAAATGGAGATCCGACCATTATTACCATAAGTATTACCGATGTGCAGGCGCCTACGTTCGATGGCACCCTTCCTGCGGATATAACGGTCGAATGTGATAGTGTGCCCGATGCAGCTGTATTAACTGCAACGGACTACTGTGATATGAACCCCGTGGTGACTTTCAACGAAACGGCCACTAATAATAGGGATTGTGTTACTGGATATGAAATTACACGAACTTGGACCGCTACCGACAATGCCAACAATAGCTTTACACATACACAAATCATTACGGTCAATGGAAATCTTTGCTTGATGGATGAGGAAGCTCCGGTATTTGTGGAAGAACTTCCTATGGATATGACCGTAGATTGTGATAGTATTCCCGAAGCAGAAGTACTAACGGCCATAGACAATTGCGATATGGATCCCGTGGTCACCTTTGAAGAAACTGCCACGAACGACCGTGATTGTGAGATGGGCTATGAAATCATGAGAACCTGGACAGCTACGGACAATGTCGGAAACCAGATGACCCATACCCAGATTATTACGGTAGAGGCCGATATGCCTTGTAATGTAGAAGATTTGGTCGTCTCAAAGACCATTACGGCCAATGGAGATGGTATCAACGACCTCTTTGAAATTACCGGTTTGGAAGCTTGTAACTATACCTATCATGTGAAAATATTTAACAGATGGGGCAATATTGTCTATGAATCGAACGATTATAGTAATGATTGGGGCGGAATTGCTCCTGATAACTCCTTAGGGAATTCAGGAATGCTGCCTTCTGGAACCTATTACTATATAATCGGTTTCGGTAATCCAGAAATGAAACCGGTCAACGGATACATTTATATCGGGTCCAACATATAGTTAGTCCCCCATGAACGCAATTAAAAGACATATTTTTTTTCTGGCTCTTGGCTATACCTTTTTGGGAAGTGCTCAACAATTACCGCAGTTTACCCAATATGTGTATAACACCATGTCAATCAACCCTGCATATGCAGGTAGTCGAGAGACTTTGAACATTACCGCACTACACCGAAATCAATGGGCGGGTATCGATGGTAATCCGACAACGAGCACGCTTTCGGCACATTCGCCCCTACGTTTCAGTAACGTCGGTATCGGACTTTCATATATAAACGATAATCTGGGCTTTGAAAAGACCAACTATGTGTATGCCGATTTTTCATACACCGTGCCGTTGAACCAAAAAGTCAATATGGCTTTTGGACTAAAAGGTGGATTTACGAATTATCGCTTAAGCACACCTGATGTCAACGATCCCTTCTTTGCCGGAGGATTTACGGAATGGAACCCGAATTTCGGAGCCGGAATCTATATTAGTTCCAACCGATGGTATATTGGTGCTTCGTCACCGAGAATATTGAATACCGATTTGAACGAAGGAGAATTTGCGGCCATTGAACGCAACAGTTATTATGCCATCGGAGGCTATGTCTTCGATATAGGCCGGACCACGAAATTCAAGCCAACGGCCATCATGAAATATACTAATGGTGCGCCCGCCACTTATGATGTCACTGCAAACTTCCTGTTTTTCGAAAAATTCTGGATTGGGGCTTCTTACCGTTTCAACGATGCCGATAACTTTGGGGTTGTGATGGATTATGCAATTTCCGATTCTTTTCGAATAGGATATGCCTATGACCAACCAACTTCAACTTTTAGGCCCTATTCCGGTGGTACGCATGAGGTCATTTTAATCTATGAACTCTTCAAACGGAGTTTGGGTGGAATCAAATCTCCCAGATATTTCTAAAATCTCTGTGAACCTCTGTGAAATAATTCTCACAGGGTATTCCACAGAGTTACACGGAGCAAAAGAGTCTCACAGAGAAAGGCGATATAATTTTAAACTACTCTTAAATTAGTACCGAAAACCCGTTATCTTTGGTGAAAACCCAAGAAAATGAAAAAGTACTTCACCTTTATTATCCTTCTTGCCTTTGTTATTATCGGATGTAAAGAGGATAAGAAAACCGTTACCGAGGAAGCCCAAGAACCTGAAAGGGAATTGACACTTCTAGAAAAAATAGCTCACGCCAACGGTTATGAGAACTGGAAGAACGTCGAAGAACTTAAATTCACCTTCAATGTCGATCGCGATACTTCACATTTTGAGCGTACTTGGATTTGGAAACCCAAGACCCAAGATGTGACCATGATGTCCGACACCGACACCCTTTCTTACAATCGTAAACAAATGGACAGTGTTGCCGAAAAAACCAACGGCGGATTCATCAACGATAAATATTGGTTGATTGCGCCCATCAATATCTTATGGGACGAGCAAAACATCACCCAAGAGCACACAGAAAATATCGAGGCCCCGATAAGTAAACAACCCATGCAAAAATTAACGGTCGTTTATGGTAACGAAGGAGGATATACACCCGGAGATGCCTACGATTTCTATTTCGGGGATGATCACATCGTCAAAGAATGGGTCTTTAGAAAAGCTAATCAAGAAGAACCTTCAATGGTTACTAGTTGGGAAGACTACACCGAAAAAGGCGGACTCAAAATCGCACAGATGCACAAAATGCCCGAGGGCGATTTTAAGCTTTATTTTACCGATGTCGAAGTTAAAACGAATTAACGACTGTTTCGACCCAAGAAAAAGGTTGCAAAGAGTACGAGTACTGCACACCCCAAAAGCACGATAAAACTTGTTACCAAGGAAGAACTATCCGCCAAGAAACCTAAAATGGGCGGGGCAACTAAGAACCCCGCATATCCTGTTCCGGCGATAAAGGCAACGCCTTGTGATGAATCGATTCCTTTTACATTTCCACCTATTCTAAAAAGTTCGGGAATGATGACCGAAAACCCGAGTCCTACCAGACCAAAACCCAGAATCGCCAAATACATATAGGTGCTCAAGACGGCAAAATAACCACCAATAGCTATAATGGTACCCAAGGTGACTATTTTGACGGATCCTATTTTTTGACTAATGCTGTCGCCTAAGAATCGTCCAGTAGTCATGGTAATCGAAAATGCCAAAAATCCGGCTCCCCATAAAGATTCTGGAGCCAAGCTGATTTCTTTTAAAAAGAGTCCGCTCCAATCTACAATAGCTCCCTCGCCTCCCATGACTACGAAAGAAACAATACCGATGACCAAAAGTGGTTTGAATAATTTTAGGCTAAAAGGTTCTTTCTCTACGGGGGCTGCCGTAATGTGATAGTAATTTTTGTAGAGAAGATAATTGATGATCAAAACAACGATTACGACAATGAACATGTGCAAGGCCGGATTACCTAGATAGACAATCAGAAAACTACCCAGACCCGCCAGCACACCTCCCAAGCTAAAGAAACCATGGGCGGCGGACATAAAGTTTTGCTTATCCTCCTTTTCCAATTCGGTAACCAAGGTGTTCATCGAAATATCGGTAAATCCGTTTGAAGCCCCAAAGAGAAAAAGCGAACCCATCAGCACATAATAATTCGGGGCTATCAACGGTAGCAGGGCCGAAACACTACTCAATAGCACTCCGTACCAGGTCGCCTTACCCACCCCAAGCTTGTTGATGATTTTAGCGGCGATGGGAAATACCGTAAAAACCCCAAGGGATAAGAAGAAAATAGCAATCCCAAGTTGTGACTTGTCGATTCCCAAATTTTCCTTGACGGTGGGGATGTAGATCGCCCATGTACCAAACCATATGTTCAGGCTCGCAAAAACCCATGCGGGCGCAAAATATCTTGGATTGGAAAGAATAAGTCGAAGCGATTTCATAAAAACTAGTCGGTTGCGCGGCAAAACTAGTCAAAAAAGATATCCAACCGACAATTTCACTGAGACGTTATTCCCGCCTTCAAAATCTGCCCAAAACGATACATATCGTCATAAGAGCAATAAAAAGGAGCAGGTGCCAGTCTAATTACATTGGGTTCGCGCCAATCGGTGATGACTCCGTTTTTCATTAAATAGTCAAAAAGTGTGCGACCCTGTCCGTGCAAGAAAACCGAAAGTTGGCAACCTCTTTCCACTGGGGTAATGATTTCAAAGGAGCTATCCACTTCCTTATCGATTTCGTGAAGGATGAATTCCAAATACGCTACAATTTTATCACGTTTCGCGATCAAGGCTTCCATACCGACTTCTTCGAACATTTCCAACGAGGCTAAATAAGGTGCTAAAGAAAGGACAGGGGGATTGCTAATTTGCCAGGCATCGGCTGTTTCAATAGGCTCGAACTCCGGTTTCATTTTGAAGCGGGTTTCCTTTTTCGTGCCCCACCAACCTTCGAAACGGGGAATATCATTTCGATCAAGATATTTTTCGTTGACGAATATACCTGAAGCATTCCCGGGGCCGCTGTTCATATATTTATAGCTGCACCAAGCCGCAAAATCAACTTTCCAATCATGGAGTTCCAAATCAATGTTTCCGACAGCATGGGCAAGATCCCAACCGACTACTGCGCCAACGGACTTTCCTGCCTCGGTAATGGTCTCCATATCGAAGACCTGTCCGTTATAATAATTGACACCGCCAATGAGTATCAAAGCAAGCTCCTCGCCTACTTCCTTGATTTTGGCAACAACATCTTCGGTGCGCCAAAAATGTTCCCCTTCCCGTTTTTTGACCTCGATAATAGCATCTTCCGAATTAAAACCATGAAATCGTACCTGACTTTGCAACATGTACTGATCGGAGGGAAATGCCTTTTCCTCACAAAGGATCTTGAAGCGTTTTTCGGTCGGTCGATAAAAGGACACCATCAAAAGATGCAAATTGACCGATAGCGTATTCATGACAGAAACTTCTTCAGGCTTTGCGCCTACCACCTTGGCCAATGGTCTCGTCAAACGTTCGTGATAGTCCCACCACGGTTTTTCGGAATGAAAATGCCCTTCTACGGCCAGTTCCTTCCAATCGGTCATGATGTCATCGACAAACTTTTGAGAACGTTTGGGTTGAAGCCCTAGGGAATTTCCGGTAAAATAAATGACCTCTTTGCCCTTCACTTTGGGAAAATAGAATTCGTCGCGATATTTTCGAAGTACATCATCGCTGTCTAACTGTTGGGCAAAATCTAGGGTATTCTTAAACTGCATAGAAATTTTTTTATCAAAAATACGATATTGGGCAAGACCCCAAAGGTTTTCCTCCTCCGGCGGACAAGTTACAACCATTGGGGTCTATTCGGCCAGTCGCATCTCGATAATATGTTTTTTAAAACCTGTTTTTTCATAGGCCTTTATGGCCGAAATATTATCACTGTAAACGGTCAACCGCATTTCATAAAGTCCTTTTGATAACGCCCATTGCTTCAACGCTTCGATAATTTTGGCATTTACGCCCATGCCTCTGAAATCAGGATCGGTGTACATGAGTCCCAGATAAGCGTATGTTTTGTGGTTTAGATAACGTCGTCCTTCTTTCTCCATACCTAAGCCACATCCGATCAATCGATTTTCCGAGACGGCGACCAAAACGACGACTTCAGAATCCAGAATCAGGTCTTTCAAATCGTAATACGAAACCGGATCGGGTGCAATGGTGGGGTCGTAGGGCCGTTCGTAGTCCACAACCCCCTGTTGAAATTTTAGTAGTACAGGTAAGTCTGTCAACGTAGCTTCGCGAATTTGAATATCATCCATAGACCTCAGAATTTTTAAGGTTAAAAGATACTCCATAAATCTATATTTTTGCTAAAATCCCACGATGCACTTTCTATCCCCTTTGTTGGAAGATTATATTCAAAACCACTCCGAAGACGAACCTGAAATCTTGCAGGAACTGACACGTGAAACACATATCAAAGTGGTACGCCCCCGTATGTTGACAGGGCATTTTCAAGGCCGTGTGCTGAGTATGCTCTCCAAGATCATCAATCCCAAGAACATTTTGGAAATTGGAACGTATACTGGGTATTCCGCTATCTGTCTTGCGGAAGGAATGCAAAAAAACGGGCAATTGCACACCGTTGATATCAATCCCGAACTTAGCGATTTGCAACGCCGTTATTTCGACAAAAGTGGATTCGGAAGTCAAATCGTTCAACATCTTGGGGATGCCATCGAAATCATCCCTAACCTAGACTTGACGTTTGATCTGATTTTTATCGATGCGGAAAAAACCGAATATCCTGAATATCTGGAGGCGGCTTTAAAGAAAACCAAAACGGGAAGCATTATACTATCCGACAATGTGCTCTGGTCGGGCAAAGTGGTCGAACCGCTCAACCCCAAAGACAAGACTACAAAAACCGTTATTGACTATAACAGGAATTTGAAAGAAGACACAAGACTCGAAACGGTATTACTGCCCATTAGGGATGGACTAACCCTAAGTAGGGTACGATGAGTCGTTTGTAAAGCACGTAGGTCATAAAGGCGCAACCAATGCCTACGAGGGCACCCACTATGATATCAACGGGATAATGCACGCCTACGTAGATTCTACTTGCTGCAAAAAGAAAGGGCCAAATGTAAAACAGCCAAGACCAGCTGAATTTTTTGCGTAAAAACAGAAACATCAAAGTGGTTATCGAAAATGAGCTAGACGCATGCCCCGAAAAAAAGCTAAAATTTGTTGGACTCTTTACAATCCGAATCAATGTGTTAATTTCTTCGTTGTTGTTCGGTCGTAGTCTAGCTACCACCTCTTTTGTGAGATCGGTCAAGGTAGTAATCAGAAAAATTAGAAAAACAAGCATCCCAAGCATGGTAAGGGACTTTTTTAAAGGGAATTTGAAGAATAATAGATAAATGAAAAGTATGAATAAAGGAATCCAATGATTAAAGTTGGTAATGGCGGACCAGAACGCATCATACTCCTTGACACCAAGTCCATTGAGGTATATAAAGGTTTCCCTATCCCATCGCAGTATCTCTTCGAGCATCTTTAAGACGATCCTCTTTTTATAGTACCGGTAACATCGTCAATACTTTTTTTCACCTTGTCCACGCCCGATTTCAGGTCCTTGCCTATTCCCGAATCTATACTGCCCTTGACCTCATCAATGTCTTTCTTTATGTCATCGACCAGACTGGTGTCGATACCTTGTTTTTCAGCACTTTTTTTAATTTCTTGTTTAATGTCTTCGGTGGCATCTTTCAATTGACGCATGCCTTTGCCCAACCCTTTGGCGATACCAGGAATTTTATCTGCACCGAATACCATCACCACGATAAACATGATAAAGAATATCTCGCCCCCGCTAATGAACAAAAAGTGTATCGAAATCATACCACAAATATAATCAAGTTTAAAAGAGTTCAATAAAAAGTCCCGATGATAAAATCATCGGGACTCGAAATGCAATAGTTGTAAACTTAGCCTTTGATTTTTTCCTTGAAATTGTCAAAATCGGAATTCTGCTCTTTCTTGGGCCACGAGTTGTTCGTTGTATCGATATCAGCGGTTTCAGCTTTCGGGTCTACCATTACACCGGTCAACTCGGTATCTGAAGATATCACGACACTGATTTCTTTGTCATTCTTTCTCCATATTTCTGGCGGATAGGTGATATTTTCCGTAGTTCCGTCGGCATATGTATATTCAACGATCAACGGCATCGGAATTCCGCCAGGTTTGTCATAGGTTACCTCGTAGAAATATTTTGGCTCTTTTACCTTGGCCCGCTCCGCTTCGGTCATATTGTCCATCATAAATTCCTTGAGCGTTTGCGAGGTTTCGGAAGGGGATTTACCTTTCAGGTTCTCATCGAAATCTTCGCTTCCTTCTTCTGCTAAATACACCAATGGTGGTAAATCGGCTTCTGTCATATTTCTAGCGGCCATATAATCTTGCATCTTTTTTGTTGGCTTATTCGAAACATAGTATTTTTTAATGTCCTTGACACCGATGTCAACATAATCGGTGGTGTAGAACCAACCCCTCCAATACCAATCCAAATCTACCGCAGAGGCATCTTCCATGGTGCGGAAGAAATCTTCGGGAGTCGGGTGTTTGAACATCCATCGTTTCGAGTAGGTTTTGAATGCATGATCGAACAATTCCCTTCCCATAACGGTCTCTCTAAGAATGTTCAATGCCGTTGCAGGCTTTCCATACGCATTCGGACCTAACTGGAACACATTCTCAGGATTATCCATAATCGGTGAAATGGTACTTTGGTCCCCACTCATATACGGAACGATTTTCGATGGATCTCCTCTTCTTGAAGGATATGCTTTGTTAGGTGCCACAGCTTCAGGATATGCCTCTCCGAACTCTTGCTCTGCCATGTATTGCATGAACGTGTCAAGACCTTCGTCCATCCAACCCCACTGCCGCTCATCGGAATTTACGATCATCGGGAAGAAGTTGTGACCCACTTCATGGATAATGACACTGATCATCCCATATTTCACACGGTCTGAATAGGTACCGTCTTCATTGGGTCGGCCATAGTTCCAGCAAATCATCGGGTACTCCATGCCCTGGTTCTTGGCATGTACTGAAATCGCCTTAGGATAAGGATAATCAAAGGTATGCGCAGAATACGAACGTAATGTATGTGCCACGGCCTTGGTCGAGTATTCTTCCCAAAGTGGATTCCCTTCCTTCGGATATAGCGAAACGGCCATCACATCGCGATTGCCCATTTTAACGGCCTGCATATCCCAAATAAATTTTCGGGAGCTGGCAAAGGCATAATCACGAACATTTTTTGCCTTGAACTTCCACGTTTTCTTTTTTATCGGAGAATCCTTTTTCAGCTGCTTCAGCTTCTGATTGGGTCACGATAATTACGGGTTTATCGTACGATTTTTTGGCCTTATCATAACGGCTCATCATGTCTTTCGAAAAGACATCCTTTCTATTTTGAAGGGTACCGGTGGCATCGAGTACATGATCCGCGGGCACGGTAATGTTGACTTCATAATCACCAAAGGTCAAGGCAAACTCGCCATTGCCCCAAAACTGGTGGTTCTGCCATCCTTCCACATCATTATAAACGCACATTCTAGGAAAAAACTGCGCGATGACATAGGCTCTGTTGCCATCGGCAAATTCTTCGTAACCTGACCTTGCCCTATCGACTGTGTGATCTGGAATATTGTAATTCCACTTTATTGAAAAAGAAACCTGCTCCTTGCTCTTCAACGGCTGCGGCAAATCAATGCGCATCATCGTGAAATTGATGGTATACGGCAGGGCCTTCCCTGAGGCATCTTTTACATGTTCGATAATAAAACCACCGTCGAAGGGTTCGCCCATATACTTTCCGGCAAAGGCTCCCGGTTGCTCGGCCAATGGTACACCTTCCCCATTTTTAATACGGGCCTTGGAATCTTTAGTCCTGATATTTTGATCTAACTGTACCCAGAGAAACTCAAGGTCATCTGGTGAATTGTTGATATAGGTAATGGTTTCCTCACCATATAATTTATGGTTTTTGTCATCAAGCTCAACGTTCATGACATAGTTGGCCTGTTGTTGGTAATAATCAGGGCCTGGTGCACCTGATGCCGAACGATACGTATTCGGAGTGGAGAACTCTTCGTACATCTGTCTGAACTTGCTTTGCGCCGTATGACCGGGCTCTTTTTCTTTAGGTGCTTCCTCTTGCGCCCCTGCGGTAAAGGCGAACAAGAATAAAATGGAAGCAAAACAATATTTTATCTTACTCATTTTGTTGTGGTTTTATTAGCTGTGAAAAATACTGGAATTTTAAGGAATTGTTAATATACTGTTACAAATTTAACATTCCTTTAGTATCCGATTTTATGAGGACAAAGCTCTTTTTCTTGTTATTTATCTTAAAATGGACAACGTTCTGCTGTTCATCGAACAGGTCGGTAAGAATTTCGTTCTGTATCTGAACTGATCTGATTTTCTCCAACCCTACCTTAGGAATTTCCATATAACAGATCATCATATCGGTATCATACTTTTTACCCAAAAAGACATATTCCACTTGCACTCCGTCAATTTCGAACAGAAGTTTCGTTCTCATATATTTTTCGATGTATTCATCGGCCATCGGGGATTCGACCTCAGTACTCAATTGGGCCCCAAGGTCGTAACGCTCATCCAATAGTTTCTCCATATCGTCGATAAAGATTCGCGTCGTAATCTGAAAGGAATCCTCTTTTTCGGAATAGCCGATGTTGGTGACGCTCAGGTAAAATTTATGCGCTCCGGTGAAAGCCATTAACGGCACTACCAAAAGCAGAAAAATGATCTGTAAGGGTCGCATCTTATTCTTTTCCATCCTTCAAAAATAAGCAATTGCCATGCCAAAAATGAATCTAATCAGTTTCGTTTTCTTTTCGAAATGCCATGCTTTTCTTTTTTAAAAATTCCCACATAAGCAATTGATCTTCGGTATTCACTGTAGCTTCAAAAAGGGTATCGGCCTCACAGAAATACATGAATTCGTTCAACTTTTCTTCAGGAATCTTGAATTCTTGAACATAGACCGAATCCGGATAAAGCTTTCGCACTTTTTCAAGCGGGCCCATCTTTTCATCTACTGCAACCAAACTTTTCAACTTTCGGGTACGGCCAGATACCCTGTTCAGAACTTTATGCAAACTAATAACGACCCTCGGACGATAAGTAAGGGTGTCATATTCCACAATTACGAAATTTCCATGGTCCGCCTCGAACAATATACGTTCGTTCTGGGTCATCACCTTTACATAGGCATTCGGAAGCTCTAAAGTAGAAGCCGTCACCACGGGTTCGATTTTTTGGTTTCCCATATCCCTTCCCAATTTTCCAGATAGATTATAGGGTCTTACGACGACTTCGTCCAATTCGGTTAGCGCATCTTCCAAAGGCACGAACAAAAAATTGCTCTCCAAGATGTTCAGGCCGACCACAATTTCCTTACGTTTGAATTGCACCGCGGAAAAAACGATGGTATCGTTCAAACGCACGGGAATGGTAAAAAATCCATTTACATCGGTTGTGGTAGCTCGTTGAGTTGTAATATTCATCACATGGGTACCCGCCACATCATTATCAGTACTGGTCACACGGCCATTCAGATCTGTAAATTGTTGCCCGTTTACCAAGCACACGGACAAGAACAAAACGAACCGAGTTATAAAGTCGATAAAGGTTTTCACTTCTTCTGTATTATTTCCAAACCGTTGTTTTGACGATACAGCAAACTTTTATCCCGCATATAATCCCAAATCTTGAAACGGTCGTGGGTATTTACAGTAGTCTGAAAAACGGAATCTACCTCGCAGAAATACATAAAATCATCGATTTTTTCCTCGGGAATCTTAAATTCAATTCGAAATAACGAATCCGCGTACATTTCGCGAACCCGCTGTGTACGGGCATATTTTTGGTTTCTGGCCAGACGATTTTTAAGCATTTTGGTACGCCCTGAAATACCGTTCAAAATGGCGTTTAAAGGAACAAGGCCACCTCCGCTCGTGGCCTCGAACAATTGTCTTTCGGCCATCGTAGGTACTTTTACATAGGCATTGGGCAGCCCCAAGGTAGAGGCTGTTACCACAGGTTCGACATCCATTCTTTTGGTGTCCCTGAAAATATTCCCTGTAAGGTTATAGGGCATGACGACAACCTCGTCAAGTTCGGTCAATGCTTCCTCCAAAGGAATGGATAACATTTTGCTTTTTAGAATATCCGCCGTGACTACAATCTCTTTTCGTTTGAATTGAATGGCAGAAAAAACAATAGTATCATACAGTTTTGCGGGGATTGCGAAGAATCCGTTTTCATCGGTAATTGAAGCGCGCTTTGTAGTTATGTTCAATACATGGGTAGCAGCAACATCACCATCTTTGCTATAGACGCGACCCTCTATCTTATCACTTGAAAAAAGGTTCTGCGCACTCACAAAGGTGCTGAACGTAAAGAAAAAAAAAGAAAAAGTCTACTCCTTACCATCGAGGGTCTTACGGAATTCTCGACTCTGGGTCACCAAAAAATCGATAAGTTGAAATTCGTTGCTCTTTTTCAGTAACGACTGTTCCGGCAACTTATCATCGGTGTAGACCAAAAAAGCACCGATTTGGTCTTGTGGCAGTTTAAGGTCCACCACAAAAAATTCATCATCGTAGACCTGTCGTAAGACTTCGCTGACCTTCAACTTAGGTCCGGAAACTTCTTCAGATGTATTGGATTTAAAGAGTGCCCTAAAAATATTGGCGATATTGAGTCCGTCTTGTATTTGCTGCTGAGAATTGGCCCTCATGGCTGCATTCTCTACTTCGGTAGAACGGTCTACCTCATATTCAAATTCTTTAAATTCTTCATTTTTGACCTGTAAGAAGCGTTCTTTATCTTCAGGGGTAACGATTATCTCATCGAGTTCGGTCACCTTTTCGTTTACCTCGACCACAAGTCGGTTCTTCTTTAAGATTTCATCGCTTATCTTGACCACCTGCATTTCATAATTCACCGCCGTAAAAGCAAGATCATCGCCTTCCTTGACCGCAATGGCAAAGCGACCTTGATCATCGGTTATAGTGGCCCGTTCAGAGGTCACATTGATGACGTTCTCGTTTGGTACGCTTACATCTCGATATAGTACCTGACCCCGCAAAATGCGTCGTTCATCATCTTGGGCAAAAATGGTATTGATACTAATTAGTAAGGTCAGGGAAAGTAATAGTGTTTTCATATTCGATTTTCGAATTATAAAGAAAATACAAGTTCTGCCGATAAAAAAACCGACACCACTAAACTTTTGTTAATTTGTAAAACGAATGGGCCGTCTTGCCTGTTTTTAAAGGATGGGTAAAGAATAAGTAACTTGAGTTCCGTTCAACGGATATTCCGTTCGTTTTGACCCCCAACCGACGTATTTTATCGTTGAATACTAGGTAAATGCATAGATAATTTTATTTTTGTTAACAGTGGTATCGACGGATATTGGGGCTAGAAACAATTAACCTGTATCTTAAATCTCTTATCTTTAGTAGAACACTTAAAATTGCGTTATGAAATCGTCCAAACTCCTATTGCTTTTGGGTCTTCTTTTTTGCGGCAGCCTTTTTGGGCAAGTCAAGATTGGTGACAATCCCCAAGCCATAGACCCTGGATCCGTCTTGGAACTCGAAAGTTCTGAAAGGGTTTTGGTCATTACCCGGGTATCGACGGCCGAGATGAATGCCATTACCCCACTTCAGGGTGCTTTGGTGTACAACACCGATCTTCAGTGCGTGCATTACTTCAATGGTACCGCTTGGGTAAATTTATGTGGCGAAGGTGGTGCCACGGCCAATATAACGGCAGATCCTATCATTCATGATATCGCAACCATCGCTTTAACCCCTTCGCCGAATGGCACCAATATCGAAATAGCAGAAAATAGTATCAGCAGTGAAATGATCGTCAACGGGGGAGTCAATGGCGTGGACATACAAAACGGTTCTATCGGACCCGGAAAATTACAGAACCAATCGGTGACCGTGGACAAATTATCGCAAAATGCCGTTGGACCCTTTGCCATCAATCGAGATAGTCTGCCCGTAAGCTTTTTTGAAAATGATATCGGATATTTGACGGAAATCAATATTCTCAGTGATGCGCCTGAAAATGTGTTATCGCTTAATAATGGGGGTGTCTTTTATGATGATACCGACCTGCTGAACGCAGTAAATGGCGCCGAGATTAATTTGAACAATCATATCGGGGATGATAATGATATTGATGCCCAAAATGAACTTTCTAACTTGGTTCTTAATGGAAACATTCTGACCCTCTCTAACCCTTTGACCGCCGGCAACCAAGTGACTTTGCCGACTGGCGGAGGAGAAAACCCTAACAATGAATTGATCACCGATGCTGATCTATTGGGCACAGATTTGGTAATTACCGAAGCTGGGACGGCATGGTCGGTATCGTTAGCACCATTAGCCGGAGGAGGATCAGGTTCTACCGAAGAAGTAGATGGAATTACTTTAACGGGAGTTGGAACCAACGCCGATCCCTTTAAAATAGAACCCTCTGCGGTAAATGGACAGTTTCTGAGCACAACAGCTGGTGCTGTTACTTGGGCAAACTTACCCGGAGGTACCGGCGGCACGGTTGAATCAGACGGAGTAACAATAGAAGGAAATGGTGTAAGTCCCAATCCGCTACAAATAAGAGATGGTGGAGTAACACCGCCCAAAATAGAACCTTCCGCGACAGATGGGCAGGTATTGACCACGGTAGCGGGGAACGTGGCATGGGCAACCGCAACGGCTGGGGCATCCATTACAGGTACAACCATCGATGGCGATGGAACCGTCGCCACGCCATTGGAACTGGCCGATGACGCGGTGACAACTATAAAAATACTGGATGCCAATGTAACGCCTCCCAAAATAGAGCCTTCCGCGACAGACGGGCAGGTACTGACCACGGTAGCGGGGAACGTGGCGTGGGCCACCGCGACGGCAGGCGCATCCGTTACGGGAACCACCATTGATGGTGACGGCACTCTGGCCACCCCTTTAGAATTGGCCGACGATGCCGTGACTACGGTAAAAATATTGGACGCCAACGTGACACCTCCCAAAATCGAGCCCTCCGCGACCGATGGACAGGTGCTTACTACGGTAGCAGGCAACGTGGCTTGGGCCACAGCAACCGCCGGGGCATCAGTCACAGGAACGACCATCGATGGTGATGGGACTGTAGCCACTCCTTTGGAACTGGCCGATGACGCAGTGACAACGATAAAGATATTGGATGCCAATGTAACGCCTCCAAAAATAGAACCTTCCTCGACAGACGGGCAGGTATTGACCACGGTAGCGGGGAATGTGGCTTGGGCCACAACAGCCGCCGGGGCATCAGCCACAGGAACGACCATCGATGGTGATGGAACCCTCGCCACTCCTTTGGAACTAGCCGACGATGCCGTAACCTCTGTCAAAATTCTCAATGCGACCGTAGCCGCTGAAGACCTCAATGATATGGGGGCAGCAAACGGAGAGGTTCTAAAATGGAATGGCGCGAACTGGGCACCTGCGGTCGACACGGGTGGCTCTCAAAATCTTTTTGAATCGGATTTTACGCTGGCTGCCAATCGAACACATAATCTTGGTGGAAATAATTTTGTTTTGGGCGGTTCCGGAAATGTAGCAATCGGCACTCTGCCTGGTGCACCACAAGACAGATTGGATGTTGATGGTCAAATAAGAGCTCGTAATGGTTTTGCCTCAACAGAAGGAAGTGCGGGTAATCCTGGATATGGATTTTATACTGGTGGCAATACCGATATGGGAATGTTTCGAGCTGGAGTAAATAACTTAGGTTTTTCTACTGCCGGTACAGAGGTCATCCGAATAGATGAGAATCAAAACGTTGGTATCGGAATTCCAGCACCAACAGAAAAGCTACACGTAATTGGCAATATTTTGGCGTCAGGAACAATAACTCCAGATTACGTCTTCCAAACTTATTTCGATGGGAAAAGCTCACTTAATCCGGAGTACAAAATGTTTAATCTACAGCAAATTGAAGATTTTGTTCGTAGTCACAAACATTTACCCGGGGTACCTTCTGCCAAAGATATTAAAGAAAAAGGTGGCATCTTAATTAATAAATCGACCGAAATCAATCTTGAAAAAATCGAAGAACTATTCCTTCACACCATAGAGCAAGAGAAAAAAATAAATCAACTTAAAACTGAAAATCAAGCAATTTCAAAAGAACTCGCCACTCTAAAAAAAGAGTTAGAAAAACTTAAAAATTTAATTGAAAACAGATAATTGAAAAGATTGCTTTATATATTATGTTCGGTAGTTGGCCTGATTTCTCACGCCCAAACCGCCCTATATAACAGCGGCAACCTACGCATTCATGAAAACGGCCAAATGGGTTTCCATACCGATCTGACGAATGATGGTGTTTTTGATGAAAATTTGGGGTTGGTCGGCTTTTATGGTAATAGTATAAGTGTTTCCGGGGCCTTCGCCCCTACTTTCTTCGATGTTGAATTTGCGGCTACGGGCAGTACCTTGTTGAACAGCTCCGTCAATGTCACCAACAATGCCAATTTTATTTCGGGCAATGTGGCGACCTTTAGAAATACTTCGGACGTTTCCTTACAATTTTTGGAAAATGGTTTTTATACCGGTGAGAGCGATCCGAACAAGGTAGACGGGTACGTTTCGGTCAGCGGGCGGCCCAATTTTACGTTTCCCGTGGGCGATGCAAATCAACTTCGCCCACTCATTATGCAATCTTCGGGAGCCGGTACATTGGCAAAATGCGCCTACTTTTTTGAAGACCCGAACAATCCTCAAAGTTTAGACGACGCTTTTAGCACAGGTCGAACCGCACCTAACGTCGGGGTTGTGAGTCCCTTTGAGTTTTGGCGGCTGGAGAGCGATGTGCCGACCACTATTAGTATCAGCTGGAACGAGCGTAGTAATATATCCGGTCTGACCGACGATGTAAATACCATAGCCATAGTCGGATTCAGCAAAAGCCTAAATCAATGGGTAGGTTTAGGTAGCACTTCCAGAGCGGGTGATCTGGTACAAGGCTTTATCACCTCGGCGCAATTTGTGCCTGATGATTATGACGCTATTACGTTTTCAGGTTCCGGAGCGCCCGATGTGCTTTTAGAATTGGATAATTATCTCGTGAGTGCCAATGGCGATGGCATCAATGATTTTCTTGAGATTCCGGAGTTGGAACAATCACCGAACAACGAACTCTTCATCTATGACCGTTTTGGGATGAAGGTATTCGAACAGACCAATTATACCAATGAATTTAGCGGTTTCGCAAATACCGGCGACTTCGTTTTTCAACGCGAAAAAGGATTACCTTCAGGCGTATATTATTATGTTGTTTCCATGAAAGATATGGGCCTTGATTTTCAAGGATTCTTCTATTTGACACGATAAAACCAATATACTTCGCTCGACAAAAAGTCATATTTTACGGTAACTCGCAGACAATTTTCATTTCACAACATATTTTAAGCTACACACAACAATTATTATTGGTTGCTCTCGTTTCGTACTAATTTTACTACAAATTAGAAGATTAACACAAATCTTAGCGAAAAATGGACTTGAAAAAAATCGGGCTATTATGCTTCCTTTTCTTTTTTGCAAATTTTGTAAACGCCCAGTTGAAAATAGGTGAAAATCCAAATTCAATCAATGCCGCCTCCATTGTAGAAATGGAAAGTACTTCAAAAGCATTGGTGTTGACGAGACTCACCACCACACAAATGCAAAACATTACTCCACTTCGCGGAGCAATGGTCTACAATACAGATACAAAATGCATTCATTATTTTAATGGATCACAATGGAACAACCTTTGTCAGAACTCCGGACTGGGGTCATTTTCATTTGTAAATAATGGAAACGGAACCTTTACCATCAATTATTCGGATGGCACTTCTTTTACTTCCCAAGATCTTACAGGCCCTCAAGGCCCAATGGGTTTAAAAGGAGACAAGGGCAATCAAGGTGACGCAGGCCCACAGGGAATACAAGGAGATAAAGGTGATCAAGGCGACGTAGGTCCACAAGGGGTCCAAGGATATGTCGGTCCTCAAGGTATCCAAGGCGACGTAGGCCCTCAGGGAATACAAGGTGAAAAGGGTGATCGAAGGCGACGTTGGTCCACAAGGGATCCAAGGAGATAAAGGTGACAAGGGCGATCAAGGTGACGCAGGCCCACAGGGAATAAAAGGAGATAAAGGTGAACAAGGCGACGTTGGTCCACAAGGGGTCCAAGGAGATGTAGGTCCCCAAGGCATCCAAGGGGATGTAGGTCCGCAGGGTAGCCAAGGAGATAAAGGCGATAAGGGAGACCAAGGCGACGTAGGCCCTCAGGGAATACAAGGTGAAAAGGGAGACCAAGGTGACAAGGGAGACCAAGGCGATGTGGGTCCCCAAGGCATCCAAGGGGATGTAGGTCCGCAGGGTATCCAAGGAGATAAAGGCGATAAGGGAGACCAAGGCGACGTAGGTCCCCAAGGAATACAAGGTGAAAAGGGAGACCAAGGCGATGTGGGTCCCCAAGGCATCCAAGGGGATGTAGGTCCGCAGGGTATCCAAGGAGATAAAGGCGATAAGGGAGACCAAGGCGACGTAGGTCCCCAAGGAATACAAGGTGAAAAGGGAGACCAAGGTGACAAGGGAGACCAAGGCGATGTGGGTCCCCAAGGCATCCAAGGGGATGTAGGTCCGCAGGGTAGCCAAGGAGATAAAGGCGATAAGGGAGACCAAGGCGACGTTGGTCCTCAGGGAATACAAGGTGAAAAGGGAGACCAAGGCGACGTAGGTCCCCAAGGAATACAGGGTGAAAAAGGGGACAAGGGTGATCAGGGTGATGTGGGTCCCCAAGGAATACAAGGTGAAAAGGGTGATCAAGGCGACGTAGGTCCACAAGGAATCCAAGGAGATGTAGGTCCGCAAGGAATCCAAGGAGACGTAGGTCCGCAGGGAATTCAAGGTGAAAAGGGTGATCAAGGCGACGTTGGTCCACAAGGCATCCAAGGTGATAAAGGTGACAAGGGTGACCAAGGCGATGTAGGTCCCCAAGGAATTCAAGGTGACAAGGGCGACCAAGGCGACGTTGGTCCACAGGGAATACAAGGTGACAAGGGGAATCAAGGCGATGTAGGTCCGCAGGGGATCCAAGGAGATGTAGGTCCGCAAGGGATCCAAGGTGATAAAGGAGACAAGGGTGATCAGGGTGATGTTGGTCCGCAGGGAATCCAAGGAGATAAAGGTGACAAAGGAGATGCAGCTAATCCTTCTTGGGAACTTTTAGGAAACTCTGGCACCAATGCCAATACAAACTTTTTGGGAACCACAGATGCCCAAGATCTTGTTATAAAATCCAATAATATAGAGAAAATCCGTGTAGTACAGAATAAAGGTCAGGTCTTAATAAATCAAGCTCCCACCTTTAATAATCATCCTTTGGTCATTAAGGCCAATGGTGTAGATGTCTTAGCTTTTCAAGACAACACAGGTACACCCAAATGGCATTGGAATCTTATAGGAAACGGATTGAACTTCGTAGAGTCAAATGTAGCCGATTACAGGTTATTCCTAGAAACTGGAGGACAAGTAGGCATTAATACCAATACACCTACTGAACGGTTCGATGTGAACGGTACGGCCAGAATAAGGACATTGGGCAATGCCGCTAATTCAGATAATATTATGGCGGCAGATGCAACAGGTGTATTGAAAAAAGTCCAAAATAAACTATGGTGGCAGATGGACCAATTCCAATACGAACACCAATTTGAATGCCAGCAGTACGATCGCCCCTGTTTTTGGAACTCAAGATTATGTCGACGACGGTACGAATCTATATCAAGTTTCAGGAAATACGCTCATTTTAAAAGAATCAGGTCGTTATGATATTAGAGCAAATCTGTCTTTACTCGGGGTCAATATATCCGGAAACACGAAACAAAGAACAAACGTCAATGCGAGAATTGCAGTAAATGGAACCCCAATAGGAGCTATCGCTGCCTCAGGTTATATCCGTTGGGCAAACGGCCATGACCATTCGAGCATACATGTCAATGAAATATTGCAGTTGAGCGCCAACGATGTTATCACCATCATAACGTATAGAGAGGCAAATTCGGGTACTGTTCGTTTCAGTGGTTCAGGCGAATCGAGTTTTATCATCAACAAGTTAAGGTAGTAGCAACATGCGAATCAGAATAATTTACATAGTATATTGCCTAAGTGCATTCGCCTTCTCTCAGGAAGCCATTCACAATTTTGGGGACTTGCAAATTCATGGCCAGGCCTTGGTGGGTTTTCATACCGACTTGATCAATGATGGTGATTTTGATAAAAATTCAGGATTGGCCGGTTTTTATGGCTATGATAAATCGCTTACCGTCTCGGGGACAAAAAGCCCAATTTTTTATGATGCCGAAATAGTAGTGGACAATGGTTTGTATTTGGATACCGGAATCGGAGTTACAAATAATGGCAATCTAATAACCGGTGATATAATCACTCCCAGAACCAATACAAGTGTATTTCCAAACTTTATTGACGACGCTTTTTATGTCGGTGAAAATGATGTTTCCCTTGTTGACGGCTATGCAGCAATGACCAATAAAACGGTTTTTACGTTTCCGGTTGGTGATGATGAACGTTTACGGCCTTTGACCATTACTTCCTCCTCAACTAATCCAATGGTAAAATGCGCATATTTTTTTGAAAGTCCGAATACCCCTTCCACATTCGGGAAAAGCTTTCAGACAGCAGCAAAGGCTTCAGAATTTCTTTCGGTCAGCGAAAAAGAATTTTGGCACTTAGAAGGAAATCTACCCGTATCGGTTACCCTGACCTGGGATGATTGGAGCAATGTGGGGGCTTTTGCAACCTACATTAGTGATATTAAAGTGGTCGGTTGGCATAAAAAACAAAAAGAGTGGGTAAATCTTGGTAGCACCGATGTTCAAGGTGGCATGGCCTACGGCTCGGTTACTTCAGAGCCACTTGTTCCCAATGAGTACGAAATCATTACGCTGGGCGGAAATGACGACAAACTTGAGGAATTTACGACTATCGAACTTGACAACTACTTTATGACTCCTAATGGAGATGGTAAAAACGATTTTTTAGTGCTTGACGGAATCGAAAAATCTTCAAATAATACCCTTCAAATTTTTGATCGCTATGGCATTTTGGTGTACTCAAAAACCAACTATCAAAATGAATTCAATGGATTTTCCAATAGAAATTCAGTCATAAATCGCCCTTCCGGTCTTGCCTCGGGTATCTATTTTTACTTGATAACAATGAACGATTTAAAACAAAAGCATCAAGGTTATCTTTACCTTTCCTCAAAGGTCAATAATTAGAGTTTTAGTCATATTGTTGCTATTCCCTTGTATTACAACCCAATTCAGTATTCAAGTCGTATCATAATATTTACCTAATTTAGTCCATTTAAGATTCAGATTAGGGAACTTCTGAAAACTGCCTGGAAAAATGCTCCATTTCCAAATTTTTGGGAAGTCTCACGTTGTTGGCAACATTTTTGATGTTTTCCTGTTAAAATAGATATCCGCTAACCTAAAATAGCACCATGAAGAGAAGATCATTTATTAAAAAAAGTAGTGTTTCATGTTTGGCCCTTGGTACCTTGCCGGCCTTTTCTTTTGCTCAATATCAAGAAGGGGAATTTTCCATTATGGAATTGATGGGCAAAGAAGATATCAAATTATACGGTGAGGGTATCAACCTTAGAAAAGAGGCTCACGATGCATTTTTGGAAATGAAGAAAGCGGCCAATAGCGATGGAATCGATTTAAAAATAGTATCAAGCTATAGGGATTTCTATCGTCAAGAAGGTATTTGGGAACGAAAGTATCAACGCTATACCGAAGAAGATGGTATGGAACCTATGGAGGCCATTGACAAAATTGTCGAGTATTCGACCATACCCGGAACCAGTCGGCATCACTGGGGTACCGATATCGATATCGTCGATGGGTATAGAAATGTCGAAGGCGATGTGCTCGTACCCGAAAAATTCGGTGAAGGTGGCCCGTACGAAGACTTTAAAAAATGGATGGACGAGAATTCAAAAAAATTCGATTTCCATTTGGTATATACCGACGACCCTAAAAGGAAGGGGTTCAAATACGAGCCATGGCATTATAGTTATGCACCTATTTCAATACCCATGCTAACCGCCTTTAGGGGCAAAAACATACTGGCATTGTTAGGTCAGGAAGAATTTATGGGCAGCGAACACTTCACGACAGGATTTGTAAACAACTACATACGCAACAATATTTTGGATATAAATACCGAACTTTTATAAGGGTTTTGTATCTTGAATTTTGTAACGAACACTAGCAAAAATGAGAAGAGGCAGTTGGAAAATCCGTATTTTAATCGGACTGGCTATTGTGGCATTCGCTTTTATTAAGCGATGCAACAGCAAAGAGACCAATGAATATACCGGTCGTGTACAGACCATAAACATGACAGCGGAGCAAGAGATTGCCATTGGCCTTCAAAGTGCACCGGAGATGGCGCAACAGCACGGCGGGCTATACCCTGATGAACGCTTGCAGACCTTCGTGGATGCCGTGGGCCAAAAATTGGTAAACAACAGTATGGCTCGCGAAACCCCCTATAAATATGATTTTCATCTCTTGGCGGATGACCAGACCATAAACGCGTTCGCTTTGCCAGGCGGACAGTGTTTCATTACCTATGCCCTATTTTCCAAATTGAACGAAGCTCAGCTTGCTGGGGTTATGGGCCATGAGATAGGCCATGTTATTGGACGACATTCCGCAGAGCGTATTGCCGAAAGTGATTTTTGGCGAACGCTTTCAATGGGCGCATCCGTCGGCGGTGACATGGGAGGTCTTGTCAGTGGCATCGGTCAGAATACCCTACTGACCAATGGAAGGGACGATGAGCTTGAAAGTGACGACCTGGGCGTACTTTTAATGATACGTGCAGGTTACGATCCCCGAGAAATGATCAAAGTCATGGAAATACTAAAGGGGGCCGCCGGGCCCAATCGGGTACCTGAATTTCAAAGTACGCATCCCGACCCTGAAAACCGTATCGAAAAAATAAAGGAAGCTATTGCCAAATACGGTGGGTGACCACTTCGATTTCCATTCCTTTTTCTTTTTCGTGGGTGCCTACATCGAATATCTGGGCCTTTCATCCTATAAAGCGTCCCATTACTGTTAATTTCGAGGTATTCATCCCATTTTTTGGCGATTTTGGCTATATTTGAAATCCCTCAAGTCTTAACACCGCCTCAAATTTAACCCTTATAGCTTTGATTTAAGAACACGTACTGAACTTGCTTCAGTATTTAAATGAAACTATATGGGAACACTTTTACATTTTAAAAACCTATACACGGCAGCATTCGAGAATTGCAAGCCTGAAATCGTAGTCTTGATTTTGAAAGTCTACTCGGTTTTTTGCGCATTCATGATCTTTATGGCGATTTATGCCGTTTTTTACAGGGCCTTTACCGGATTTGACTTTTAACCAATTTTAAATAGCTCTTTTACTTGAACACTATATAGGGTGATTTAGTTAAAAGTTAAAAAACCCGTTCCAGCAACATATGCATTGGAACGGGTTTTTCATTGATTGATGAATACTGTACTCGCTTACATCACGGCCTCAAGAATTGCCAACGCATCTTGGGCATTTGAAAGTTCAGCGTGTTTCTTGATCGTATATCCCTTATCGCTTCGAATACTGAGGTCCGCACCGTTTTCAATAAGTATTTTCAAAATCTCGGCCTTATTGTAGCGCGCTGCAAATATCGCCGGCGTCATACCCAGCGACTTTTTGTTTACATCCTCGCCCAAATCGATCATACGTTTTACGGTTTCGATATCCCCTTGCATAATTGCCTTGCAAAAAGAACTGACTTCGAAGTCAATACTGATTTGCGGATAAGAAGAAAGGGGGTGATTTGATTTTTGGTCGGCCTTGGCCGAATTGGCCATTAGCAGACATGCCACGGCCAACGTTAAAACAGTTTTTTTCATGATGAATGATTTAGATTGATGAATAAATTTTGATTATATAAATATAGACTTGACTTATCGCATCTTGTTTCAGCATTAACAGTTAAATAACTAAAGTTTAACAGAATCGAGATGTCTTTCGTTATATAATTAACATTGTGTTATATACCGCAGAAAAATCAAGATTAAAATCTAGTCAAACTAGGTAAATCATCCTATTTTTGGTATTCCAAAAAATTTGTAGGATGAACAAAAAAATTATTTTGATGATTTTGGACGGTTGGGGAAAATCGCCTGACCCGAAAGTATCCGCCATTGATCAAGCGAATACACCTTTCATAGACTCCCTGTATAAGAAATATCCGAATGCCAACCTTTTGACCGATGGCATGAACGTGGGTCTTCCTGAAGGACAAATGGGCAATAGCGAAGTGGGCCATATGAATCTTGGTGCCGGTAGGATCGTATATCAAGATCTAGCAAAAATCAATCTGGCGGTTAAAGAAAATACCTTAAAAGACGAGGAAGTCTTAAAGGAAGCATTTTTATATGCCAAAAAAAATAACAAGGCCGTGCATTTTCTTGGCCTCTTGAGTGACGGTGGTGTACATAGTCATATCGAGCATCTAAAAGGACTTATTTCCGCCGGAGAAAATTTCGGACTCAAAAACATGTTCATCCATGCTTTTACCGATGGCCGCGACGTAGATCCCAAAAGCGGCAAAGGTTTTTTGATCGATCTCAACGCCTTCTGTTCGGATAAGCAGGCAAAGTTGGCCAGTGTCATCGGAAGGTACTACGCCATGGACCGTGACAAACGTTGGGAAAGGGTCAAATTGGCCTACGATCTTATGGTAAATGGTTTCGGCGAAAAATCCAAAGAGGTCTCCGCAACAATGCAAAAAAGTTATAATGAAGGGGTGACCGATGAATTCATTAAGCCTATTGTAATGACCGATTCCCAAGACAATCCAATCGCAAAGATCCAAGAGGATGATGTCGTCATTTTCTTCAACTTCAGAACCGATCGTGGCCGAGAATTGAGCCAAGTATTGAGCCAAGAAGATATGCATGAACTGAATATGCACAAATTAAAACTTTACTTCGTCACCCTCACGAACTACGATGATTCCTACACAGGGGTACATGTCGTTTATGATAAAGAGAATTTACGGGATACTTTGGGCGAGGTCTTGGAAAAAGCAGGCAAAAAACAGATTCGAATTGCCGAGACTGAAAAATACCCGCACGTCACCTTCTTTTTTAACGGAGGAAGGGAAAAACCATTTGATGGTGAAAAACGTCTTTTATGCCCGTCTCCAAAAGTAGCGACCTATGATCTTAAGCCAGAAATGAGTGCCTATGAAATTAGGGATGTCATCATTCCCGAATTGGACAAAAATGAAGTTGATTTCGTCTGCCTTAATTTTGCTAATCCTGATATGGTAGGGCATACCGGTGATATGAACGCCGCTATAAAGGCCTGTGAAGTAGTCGATAGTTGTGCTGAATCTGTCCTCACGGCGGCCTTGAAAAATGGATACTCGACCATCGTCATCGCGGATCACGGTAATTGTGATACGATGATCAATCCTGATGGTAGTCCGAATACGGCCCATACCACGAACCCGGTTCCATTGATTTTAGTGGATGAAGAAATTAAGGAAATTAAGGACGGTGTGTTAGGTGACATCGCCCCGACCATTTTACAATTGATGGGATTGAAACAACCTGAAAAAATGACCTGCACCTCACTAATTTAAATGATTTAAACTTTCTTGTACATTTTAACGGAAAATATAGTCCATACATCGGTATTTACTCGTAAATAAAAGTATTCCCTCTTATATTCATGGGAATTCCCCGGCAACTCTATTGAAAGATTCATTCTTAAGATATGCTATTAGGGGAACTTTATTTTAGACCTAGAAAGGGATACCTATATCTCCTCTTTTTTAGCTTTTTGGTGACCCTGAATGCCCAAGAATTAACAGGTGATTGGACAAGTAACGGTAGTAACAGAACTGCATCGGCTTGCGGCACAACCATTTCAACTGAAGTTTCCGATGAGCAAAATGGTGCGTTTGTCACCTTTGGTGCCGACCCCATTGATTGCAATATGCCGAACACGTACTCCAACAACACTGTTGTAGGCCAACCTGCACTGGCACCTTTTTTGGGGTATGGTACAACGAGTGGTAGTGCGGTCCTAACCTTTAATTTCAGTGAACCGGTCACCGACCCTATACTACATATAGATCGGTTGGGAGGAGGGTCTGATGTTGGATCAGGAGGCGCCGTTTTTTCAACCTCAGCCCTACTGACAATGATTACGCCAAATATTACATTACAACGTCTATCCGGAAATGGGCCTCATTTTGAAGTCAATACCAATGCAATTACTCGTACAACAGGTCAAGTACTTCCTCCTGGAATCAATACGGAATGTGGTGTCGAAACCGATGGAGTAGCTGCAGGGTCAATACAACTTATAGGTACTTTTGCGAGCGTTTCCTTCAGATTTGAAAGAAATGGTTCCGGAGGTGATGCCGATGCGATAGAAGTGGTTTGGGAATTGAACTGCGCTCCACCCCCACCGCCCCCTTCACTTGATTTTGACAATGATGGCATTCCAGATGTAGACGATCTTGACG
The DNA here is from genome assembly GCF_027474825.1 of Maribacter halichondriae. GTDB lineage: Bacteria > Bacteroidota > Bacteroidia > Flavobacteriales > Flavobacteriaceae > Meishania > Meishania halichondriae. Next base: position 761,179 of record NZ_CP107030.1, read on the forward strand.
ACGACAATGACGGTATTCTCGATACGGTCGAACAAAATGGAATTCCCACCTTAGATACCGACAGTGATGGACTAATCGATGCTTTCGATCTCGATAGCGATAATGACGGTTGCGATGATGTCATAGAAGCCGGTTTCGAGGATCTGGATGGCAATGGTACCTTGGGCACGGCACCAGATGATGTAGATGCCAATGGGCTTATCATCAACGCCGTTGATGGCTATACGACGCCAAATGACCTTGATGCGAATTCAATTTTTGACTTTCAGGAGGTTTCTACTCCTGCGATACTTCAAAACCCCTTCGACGAAGTGCTTTGCGAAGATGAAAATGCGCAATTTCAGGTATTGGTTGTCAACTCAAATACTATTACCTGGGAAATAAGTACCGATAACGGTGCATCATGGAGTGACGTTCCCGATAATGGTTCTTATGATGGCATAAACACGGAAACGCTGAACATTCTGAACACCGAATTGGCCGACAATGGCAATTTATTCCGGATTAGAGTAGAGACCTTGGGATCGGTTTGCGACCCCGAAATTTACTCCGAACCTGCTGAACTAAGGGTATTACAAGCTGCAAATTCGGGGCAGGACACCGAACTTGAAGTGTGTGCCAATGACAGTCCGATTGATTTGTTGGAGCTATTGGGGGCAGGCGTTGATCCAGGAGGAACCTGGAGTCCAGTATTGAATTCGAACAATAATTTATTCGACCCATCATCGGATAGTGCAGGAACCCATACGTATACTGTTGGGTCCGGTGCTTGTCAATCAAGTTCTACCGTGGAAATCACAATTGGTGAAGGGCCGGTAATCGAGGCCGTTGATATTTTGGATGTAAACAACAATATTCAAGTGGTCATATCGGTATCCGAACCCAACACAACGGAGTACTCCATTGATGGCATTACTTTTCAGAACGAAAATACCTTTGAAAATCTAGGGGAGGTGAATATACCATATACGCAAGGTCTTTGAACGGATGCGGAACCGCGACCGAAATCATTGAAATTAACGGTATCGTTGACTACCCCAAGTTTTTCACTCCCAACCAAGACGGTGTAAACGATACCTGGCAAATTGAACAAATTAGAATACCCGATACGCGAACGTACATCTACGATCGCTACGGTAAATTATTAGCCGTGCTTATTGGAGAAGATGAACGTTGGGACGGTACCTACCGCAATCGACGAATGCCTTCTACCGATTATTGGTTTAAAGCGGTTTCGAACGAAGAAATTATTCTCAAAGGACATTTTTCGCTCAAACGTTAGTCATTCTGTCTAGATACTTCACATTATCATGAACTCATCAAACTTTTTAATCAGTGTTTGAATTGTTGAATTCAGATTGGTCAAAAAACCATAAAATTGTCGGATTGATTACCTTTGCAGGCTTATGGTAAAATTGAAGACACCTGAAGAAATAGAATTGATGCGCGAAAGCGCATTGGTCGTATCTAAAACCTTGGGGATGCTGGCCTCCGAAATAAAGCCGGGAGTGAATGCACTATACCTTGATAAGTTGGCCGAGGAATTTATTCGTGAACAAGGGGCGGAACCTGGTTTTCTGGGTATGTACGATTTTCCGAACACTTTGAATATAAGTCCCAATGCACAAGTGGTGCACGGTATTCCAAACAAAGAACCTTTGAAGGAAGGAGATATAATTTCTGTAGATTGCGGTTCTCTAAAAAATGGATTCTACGGGGACCATGCCTATACTTTTGAAGTGGGCGAAGTGGCCCCAGAAGTCAAAAAACTATTACAGGTGGCCAAAGAGTCGCTTTATCTCGGCATTCGACAATTCAGATTGGGTAACCGGGTAGGCGATGTTGCATTCGCAATTCAGAGTCATTGTGAAAGCCACGGTTATGGGGTTGTACGTGAGTTGGTCGGTCATGGTCTCGGAAAAAAACTGCACGAAAGTCCTGAAATGCCCAATTACGGAAAACGCGGTAGGGGGAAAAATTTGCCGAAGGTATGGTAGTCGCCATAGAACCCATGATCAATATGGGCACTAAAAACATAAAACAACTCAAAGACGGTTGGACCATTCTTACGGCCGACGGCAAGCCCAGTGCACATTTTGAACATAACGTGGCCATCGTCAACGGGAAACCTGAATTGCTTTCCACCTTTCAATATATTTACGATGCGCTCGGAATAAGCAGTAATGAGGAAGATGAATACCGGCAGAAAAAATAGAAGTGTGACCTCCGCAATATGAAAAAAGTCTTCAAGCATATCTTGAATACCATTCCCAGACCAATTTTAATTAAGCTTAGCTATTATGCACGCCCTATTTTGGCATGGTCGTACAGAGGTTCAAAGTTTACCGATCCCATTGATGAACGTTCATTTAAAAGTTTTCTTCCGTACGGTTATGAAAAGCCCCGTGAGAATGTACTTTCCCCCTCTACCTTATCGTTGGAGCGTCATCGATTACTTTGGCTGTATTTGAAAAACGAAACTGATTTTTTTTCCGATTCGCTCAAGGTATTGCATTTTGCACCTGAGCAGGCTTTCTATAAACGTTTCAGAAAATTAAAAAACCTTGATTATACCACAACGGACCTTAACTCTCCTTTGGCCGATATCAAGGCGGATATTTGTAACCTTCCTTTTGAGGACAATCGGTTTGACGTGATTTTATGCAATCATGTTTTGGAACATATTCCCGATGACACGGCTGCCATGAAAGAACTTTATAGGGTCTTAAAACCAGGTGGTTGGGGCATTTTTCAAATTCCCCAAGATCTAAAACGTGAGAGAACTTTTGAGGACAATTCCATTACCAATAAAAGAGAACGTGCCAAAATCTTTGGGCAATACGACCATGTACGCATCTATGGAAGGGATTATTTTGATAAACTTCGATCTATGGGGTTTGCCGTTAAAGAGGTGGATTATACGGCTATACTGCCTGCCGGGGAGGTCGAAAAATATCGATTGGCAAGAGGGGAAATTATACCCTTGGTTAGAAAGTAATTATTTCACCACCAACTCCTCAAACCCCTCGGTCATAAACTCTTGGGTATCTCCATGCTCATCGATATAGACGATATATCCGTCCAATTCTCTTTGTTGGCTCAAAAGTTTAAAAGACTCATCGAGATCCATGGCCATAAATGCGGTCGCAAAGGCATCGGCCTCTGCGCAGGTATTTGCCAAAACCGTGGCACTTAATGTGTTGCCGCTTTTGGTATATCCGGTTTTGGGGTCAACGGTATGCACATATCTTTTTCCCGTCTTTTCGTCGACCCTGAACTTTCTATAGTTTCCTGAAGAGGCCAATGCACGATTTTTTAAATAGATTGTTTTTTTCAACTCGCGCCGGGTTTCCATTTCAGGATCATCGATACCGACGACCCAAGGCTTCCCCTTATTTTGATTTTCACCCTTGGCTACCAGTTCTCCTCCTACCTCCAGCAGATAATTCCGTATGCCTTTGCCATCGAACATCTTGGCCAAACGATCTATGGCATAGCCTTTCGCCACGGCATTAAAATCAAAGTAAATATCAGGATGGCCTTTTTGAACCGTTCCCTTTTCAGAAATAGCCACTTTGTCAAACCCAACGAGATGTAACAGACTGTCTACGGCGGTACTATCCATTGCCATTTGCTCTTCTGGGCCAAAGCCCCAAGCATTGACCAAAACGCCCACTGTGGGATCAAAATAGCCGTTGGTCTTCTCGAAGACATTTTTGGACAGCATGAAAACCTCCTCGAACATTTCGTCGACCACAAGAGTAGAATCTCCCTTATTTATTTTGGAAATATCAGAATCGGAAATATAAGTCGACAAGGAACGGTTAACCGCTTGAAAAACTGAATCTATCTCTATTTGATAGTCTACCTCATCTTCCGCGAAATAGATAAGGCTATACGAAGTACCCAGGGCGGCACCTGTGCTACGATTCTCTACGAGTTCTCCACTTGTCGAGGCGCATGAAATAAAAAGCGAAATCCCCAAAATATAACATATCCTATTCATCCTCTATTTCAATAAGTCCATCATATTCCACTATATATTCCTCGTTTAAATAGACTGGCAACGCTCGGTCAGAAGCATTTGAAAGTCCGACTCCGGCGTAATACATCAGTGCCTCATGTTTCTGGGCATGGTCTTTCATCTTGGCCATTAAAACCTTGTCATACACTTTCGGATTTTCGGGATAAGCTACACTTCGAACCACAATAAAATGAAGCATTTTCTCTTTCAAGCAAACAAATTGAGGGTTTTTCTTCAGCTTGCTATTCACGCCCATAAAATCATATCCTTCGGCTTCCAGTTGTCTACCGACAATATTCATTGCCAGATTATGAAGTTCCTGTTCTGTTAACGGTTTTCCCATAAAAAGAACCTAAAAAAACCTGACAGGTTTTAAAACTTGTCAGGTTAAATTTTTCTTGATTATAACTTTATCCTCCAAAGTCGTCAAAGCGGATATGCTCATCAGGGATACCAAAATCTTCTCCCATCTTCTGTACCGCCTTGTTCATCAACGGTGGTCCGCAGAAATAAAGTTCAATATCTTCAGGAGATTCATGATGGTTCAGGTAGTTGTCGATAACACAGTTATGGATAAACCCTACGAAGCCATCTCCCGGTGCATCAATATCTTCCTTGACCTTCCAGTTGTCCTCTTCCATAGGTTCAGACAAGGCCATATAAAATTTAAAGTTGGGAAAGTCATTCTCAAGTTGTTTGAAGTGATCGATATAGAACAGTTCACGTTTTGAACGCCCACCATACCAATACGTAACCTTGCGATTCGTCTTTAAGGTTTTGAACAGATGATATAGATGTGAACGCATAGGTGCCATTCCCGCACCTCCACCAACGTAAAGCATTTCAGAATCTGACTCATTGATGAAGAATTCACCATAAGGACCTGAAATGGTCACATCGTCTCCAGGTTTTAGAGCAAAAATATAAGAGGAGGCAACTCCCGGGTTGACATCCATCCATCCATTTTTCGAACGATCCCACGGTGGAGTCGCAATACGTACGTTCAACATGATTTCCCTTCCTTCAGCAGGATAGGACGCCATGGAATAGGCACGTTCGACCGTTTCAGGATTTTTCATCACCAAAGGCCATAGGTTGAACTTGTCCCATTCAGCTTGAAATTTATCAGGAGTTTCATGTTCTTCAGGATGCGCCGTAATATCGATATCGGAATATTTTATTTCACATTCGGGGATTTCGATTTGAATATATCCTCCTGCCTTATATCCCATATCTTCGGGAATCTCAACCACAAACTCTTTGATAAACGAAGCGACATTATAGTTACGCACTACCTTTGCAGGCCACTTCTTGATTCCGAAAACTTCTTCAGGAATGGTAATTTCCATGTCTTGCTTTACCTTGACCTGACAGGCCAATCGGGCCCCATGATTTAACTCCCTTTTCGAGAAATGGGGCGTTTCTGTGGGTAGTGCTTCACCACCACCTGAAAGCACGTGACATTCACACTGAATGCAGGTACCACCTCCGCCACAGGCGGATGGCAAGAATACTTTTTGATTTCCCAAAGTAGATAACAAAGAGTTACCCGAGGCTACTTCAATTTTCTTTTCCCCATTGATGGTGATGGTTACTGGACCAGAAGGAGATAATTTTTCCTTGGTGAACAACAACAGCGCTATCAATAACAATAAAAGTGTTAAGAAGGCTATTACGGTAATTAGTATGGTTCCACCCGTACTTGTAGCTAAGATCATATTCATTCTTTTATCGCGTCGTTATATGAGATCTCTTTTTCGTCAATTTCTTCATCGACCTTGTCGGCAACTTTTTCGTCAGTTTCTTTCTGTTCGATAATCTTGGCAGAAGTGGTCTCCTCCGCTGGTGCATCATCACCACCCGTCAACATGCCACCAAAGCTCTGAAAGCCTATTCCCATCAATCCTGTGATAATGAAGGTAATTCCCAATCCACGTAGCGGGGGAGGAACATTCGAATATCTTATTTTCTCACGAATGGCGGCAATTGCCAAAATTGCCAAAAACCATCCAATTCCTGAGCTAACTCCATAATTGAAAGCCAAGCCTAGAGTTTCAATTTCTCTGGCCTGCATAAAAAGCGAGCCTCCTAAAATAGCACAGTTCACCGCTATCAAAGGGAGAAAAATACCCAATGAGTTATATAGTGATGGTGAAAACTTCTCAACTACAATTTCAACTAACTGTACCATAGTAGCGATAGTCGCAATGAATAGGATGAACGATAAAAAGCTCAAATTGTAGTCCGCATATTCGGGTCCCAGCCAGGCCAGGGCGCCATCTTGTAATAAGTATTTGTCGAGCAACCAGTTCAATGGTACGGTAACGGCAAGTACGAAGATAACGGCGGCCCCTAAACCTACCGCGGTTGCCACTTTTTTCGACACGGCCAAATAAGAGCACATTCCCAAGAATACGGCAAATACCATATTGTCAATGAAAATGGATTTAAAAAATAATTCTATATGTTCCAACATACCGTCAGGCTTAAATTTTTTATTAGTTCTCTTCTACCAATGCAGGATTTCTAGAGCGCTGTACCCAGATAATTATCCCAACAACAATTAGCGCTGCAGGTGGAATGATCATAAATCCGTTATTTTCATATCCTGTAGCATAGAGTCCGGTTTTTGCAATGGGGTCTCCCAAAACCGGAATTCCAAATAATGTTCCTGAGCCAAGCAATTCCCTAAAGAATCCAACGATAATCAATATCACTCCGTAACCAAGCGCATTTCCGATGCCGTCAAGGAACGAACGCCAAGGACCGTTGGCCAAGGCAAATGCCTCAAAGCGACCCATAATGATGCAGTTGGTAATGATCAGTCCGACAAATACGGCCAATGTTTTACTTAGTTCGTACTGATAGGCCTTCAATACCTGATCCACAATAATGACCAATGCGGCGACAACAATCAACTGTACGATGATCCGTATTTTGGATGGAATGATATTACGCATCAGCGAAATCACGACATTACCCAGCCCGAGGACAAAAACGACCGCAAGTGCCATAACCAAAGAAGCTTTCAATTCAGCTGTAATCGCGAGGGCGGAACATATACCCAGTACCTGTATCGTAATCGGGTTGTTATCCGCCAAGGGATCCAGAATAAGACTGGTATCTTTTTTTGAGAGTAATGCCATATTTACTGTGTTCTAATGGTTTCTAAATAAGGTTTATATAGATTGACGGTCTCTTTAATCATCGCCGACACACCATTACCGGTAATTGTCGCGCCGGCCAAAGCATCGACTTCGTTGTCATCCTTCACTTTGTTTAGAGGGTCGTTGTTGCCCTTGGCTACTTTGATACCCGCATATTGTGTACCCTTTAAAATGGTTTCTCCTGAAAAATCATCCATAAAGTAGCGCATTTTAATGTTGGCACCCAATCCGGGGGTTTCCGCTTTATGGTCAAAATATACACCTTGAACGGTCATGGTCTCGTCTACTGACACAAAGCCCCAAATAGCGTCCCAAAGGCCTTTGCCGTACATGGGCATAATGTAAAATTTCTTTCCGTCCTTTTCCCCTACAAATAGCGGCAGTTGGTAGTCTTGACCTTTCTTTTTAGCAGCCAATTGTTTTTTCAAATCAATCAGGTACGACTCTTCCTTTGGAACGGCCTTACCATTGTCAATAACCAATTGTTCCTTGATATATTTTGAAAATTCACTCTCTACTTTATCCGTTGGGATAAAATCAACACTACCCTCACCTTCGTTATTATTGACGCCCATCGCGTAAAGAATATTCTGCTGTTTTTCGAACCTTTCATTTTCTTGAATCTGTGGGCGAAGCCCAGATGCCAAAAAGGCTAAAATAGAACCAACGACCACTACCATAATAGCGGCGAACACGACGGTGTAAACGTTTTTATCTGTATCGATTGCCATAATTAAACGGTTTCTGCTTTAAGTTCTTTTGCTTCTTGATCCGAATCTTTCGGAAGTAAAGTTGCATTCTTCAAACGCTTCATTCTTCTTTTTACGTTGCCGCGGATTACATAATGGTCAATGGTCGGTGCGAATACATTCATTAGAAGAATGGCCAAAAATACCCCTTCAGGATACGCCGGATTGAACACGCGTATCATAACTGACATAAAACCGATTAAGAAGCCATAGATCCATTTTCCACGATTGGTCTGCGCACCGGTCACGGGGTCTGTCGCCATGTACACGATACCGAATGCCAAACCGCCTACAAGCAAATGTTTCCAAAAATCAAAACTCATCAGGCCATAAAAGCTACTGCTTTCGCCAATCCAGCCCCATTCAACGACCTGGTTGAAGAACAGCCCCATCACCAAAGAGCCCAGCACGGCACTTACCATAATTCGCCAACTGGCGATTTTACTAAAGATTAAAAAGAGTCCGCCCAACAAAATCAAGAAGGTCGGGGTCTCACCTACCGACCCGGGAATAAAACCCCAAAAGGCGTCCCACATCGAATAGGACATTTCCGCACCCTTATTTTGTGCTAAAAAGCCTAAAACTGTTTCTCCCGAAATCGCATCGACATTGGCTCCGTCGGCAATTTCTTGTGCACGTTCTACGGCGCCATGTACCCAAACCTTATCACCGCTCATCCAAGTCGGATAGGCAAAGAAAAGAAAGGCGCGAATGGTCAAGGCAGGGTTTAGGATATTCATTCCTGTACCGCCAAATACTTCTTTGCCAATAACCACACCGAATACAACGGCAACAGCCAACATCCAAAGTGGTGTGTCGATAGGAACGATCAATGGCACCAACATACCAGTGACCAGATATCCTTCCTCAACTTCATGGCCCTTAATCACTGCGAAAATAAATTCCACCAAAAGCCCTATTCCATAGGAAACAACAACGAGCGGAAGAACTTTTACAATTCCAATCCAAAAATTGTCCCATGTCAAGAAATGCTCCATCACGGAGAAGTCTTGCGGAAAACCGTTGATCGCGGAATAATGTTGATAGCCTGCATTGAACATTGAGAACAATAGTACGGGCACCAAGGCCATAATGACGGTATTCATGGTACGCTTCAAGTCATCTGCGGCACGAACGTGTGATCCATTGTGCGTAGTCTCATCGGGCGTAAACAAAAAAGTATGGAGCGCATTGAATGCGGGCGCCATTTTCTTGCCGCGATAATGATGCTTGATAATGTGCAGTCTTTTCTTAAAAGTCAATCTTTTGTCGCTCATATTATCCTATTTCTTTTTGCAAGAGATCAAGGCCCTCGCGAATAATCTGCTGATGTGGCTGTTTTGAGACACAAACGAATTCCGTTAGTGAAAAATCCTCGGGAGCTACTTCATAAAGCCCCAACTGCTCCATTTCGTCCAAGTCTTTGACCATACAAGCCTTCAAAAGCTGCATCGGGTAAATATCCATGGGGAATACCTTTTCGTACATTCCGGTTACCACAAATGCCCTGTGTTCGCCATTGGTATTGGTCGTCAGGTCATATTTTTTATTGGGTTGCAGCCATGAAAAAGTTAAGGCTCTAGTAGCGGAAATTTTGTTGAAAATGGGTTTGTTCCATCCGAAGAACTCATAGTCGTCCCCTTCGGGAATACAGGTTACCGTATTGTTGTAGTATCCGAGATGGCCATCTTGTTTTGATTTAAGACCGGTAAGCACATCCCCATTGATAACCCGGAAATTTTCTCCGTTTACGCCACTGGCATACAAAAAGGTCGAAATTTCGGTTCCTATTTTCGTCGTATAATATTTAGGTTGTTTTACCGATGATCCGGCCAGAGCGACGATTCGCTCGGCATTGAACGTACCGGTCAACAAAAATTCGCCTATGATCACTAAATCTTGCGCACTGACCGTCCAGACCAATTCTCCTTTATTGATGGGGTCTATTTTATTGATGTGGGTTCCGACCAACCCCGCAGGATGTGGCCCTGCAACTTTGTGCAATTCTATTCCGTTCAGGCCGGTCAATGGCGATTTCGCCGATTTCCCCACCGAAACATGTACCTTACCGGGAGTCATCTTCCCTAAGGCTGAAATTGCGGCTTGCAGCTCTTTTTCCTTTCCTTGGAGCACATAATCCAAATCGGCGGATAAAGGTGCTGTGTTGTATCCTGAAATAAAAATAGCTTTCGGGGTCGTATCGGGGTCGGCTATTATATCGTAGGGACGTTGTTTAATGAATGGCCAACATCCTCCTTTTAGCAAATATTCCTTTACCTGATGGGCCGATGCCTTTTCAAGATCGAGCTTGGAATGCTCCAAGGTGTCCTGTGTTTTATCGGCTAGTATTTTTAGGGTCAAAATACGTCTTCTGGCACCTCTTTCGATTTCAATAAGCTCACCGCTGACCGGTGAAACGAATAACATGTCCTCACGATTTTTATTATAAAAAAGTGCTTCGCCTGCTTTGATTTCTACACCTTCCTTGACCAACATTTTTGGAGTTATTCCGTGGAAATCGCTAAGATGTATTGCGTAAACATTGCTTAAAACGGCTTTTGAAGTAGTCTGCTCTGCGGCACCGACAAGATTGATGTTCAAGCCCTTTTTAATCCGGATGTCTTTAGACATATTATTGTAGACCTTAGGTTATCAAAATTTGGAGCAAAAATAGTACTTAAACGATAGTTTTCATAATTATTGCCCATAAATTTGGGTAGTATAACGATGTTAATTTGTTCGGTATGCTTTTTGTTTACCTTTGCCTAAAAAATAGCGGTTTTATGCGCCAAAATCTTCAACAGATCTTCTTTCTACTATTGATGCCCTCTCTTTTTGCACAAGTTCAAGAAGAGGTAAATGCACCCGAGAATATCAAGTCGATCATCTTTCGCGGACCAACGGAAGACCAGTTCCCCGTCGTGCAGATCGGAGAGTCCATTTATTTGGAATTCGATGATATTTTGGCCAATGAGCAAGATTATTATTACAAAATAGTGCACTGCGACTATGACTGGACGCCTTCGTCCCTATTGAAATCACAATATCTAAGCGGTGTCGACAATCAAAGGATCATCGACTACGGAAATAGCTATAACACCCTTCAACCTTATTCCAACTACCGACTGACCATTCCCAACGACAATGTTACGTTACGTGTATCAGGAAATTATCTTATCGAAATTTACAATGACAGCTATGAGCTTCAATTTTCACGGAGATTTGTCGTGTATACCGATGCGGTTCGTGTCGGGGGCACCGTTAAGCGTTCGCGTGATTTTAATTTTCTCAATGAGAAGCAAGTAGTCCAATTCAGCATAAACGCCGCGAATTTTCAAGTGGTCAACCCAAAGAAAGAGGTCAAGGTAGCCATCTTGCAAAACCACTATTGGCCCACGGCCATTTTTGACGTGCCGCCACAGTTCACGTTAGGGGAAGAACTGGTCTACAAATATGATCAGGAAACCAGTTTTTTCGGAGGAAATGAATACTTCAATTTCGACACAAAGGACCTTCGTGCCCCAACCGCGGCCATTTCACATATAGAATTGCGTGATATCTATAATCATTTTCTGTTTTCAGACCGATATCGCTTTGGTGAACCTTACACTTATTTTCCGGACATCAATGGTGACTTCGTCGTTCGAACGCTACAGGGGGAGGATATCTCAAGGGAAGCAGAATATACCAACGTACATTTTAGTCTCCCATATGACGACCGACTAGGTCTCGATGAGGTTTTTGTTTTTGGTAAGTTCAATAATTACGTTCTTACCAATGTAAACCGAATGACCTATAACGAAGACAACGGTATGATGGAAGCCACCATAAAAATGAAACAAGGTTTTTATAACTATAAATATGTGGTAAAACGGGAAAATGGCGATATCGAACTTAATACCGTGGGAGGCAACTTCCATTTTACCGAGAACAACTATCTTATCTTGGTCTATTATCGCAATTTTGGAGACCTTTACGACAGTATTATAGGCGTAGGTTCAGCAAACTCCAGGAATATTAGTAATTAGGCCTCCCCGAATTCTACTCATGGAGGAGGAAACGAATTAGATTACCATTTGGAGCATTTTTATTTCGTATTATTGAAATACAAATGACAAACAAACCGACCATACCATCAGCCGGGCGCTATAAACTTCAATATCGGGGTACCGAATGCACGAACTGCGGCCATCCATTGGATATGAGCGACAAATTCTGCCCGAACTGTTCACAGGCCAATAGCACTAAAAAATTATCCCTAAAAGACTTTTTCGACGAATTTTTTTCGTCAATCATTTCCTACGACTCGAAATTGTTCAATACGCTCTCGGTGATGTTGTGGCGGCCCGGAAAAATAACCCGAGATTACATCAACGGCAAGCGGGTCTCTTATACCAATCCGTTCCGGTTTTTATTAAGTTTGACCATTATTTACTTTTTAATGATGACCGTTGGCGGGGATTTTTCAGGCCTCGACCGAATCAATCTGGACGGCAATGAACTAAACGATATAAAGGTCAAGGAAGGAATTTTAGATATAACGGTAAAAGATGAAGACGCCGATGTCCAAGCCATACTGGATTCCGTTCCCGACCTGGGATTCATCGCAAATGCAATCGCCCGAAAGGACTCGATTATGCTGGCCGACCCAAACGCACATTATGACAGCATTGCCCAAGAAGGTTTTCTAACACGTTTCTTTGAAAAAAGAGAACTTTTCGGCCTCTTATTGGACAAGGAAAAAATTGTAGGGTATACAGATCTGAAACCCAAATACAAGATTCCCGATTCGCGCGAAAACCAGGCCTCCTTCAATGTAGCGCGAAGCTTTTCTAGGGTGAAAAAGGAACCCAGCGCCTTTATAACCTCATCGATTTCAAGGCTGCCCTTTGCCATATTCTTCTTTTTGCCGCTCTTCGCGCTCTTCATTTGGCTGGCGTACATCAGAAAAAAATACAATTATACCGATCATCTGGTCTTTAGCTTTCACAATACCTCATTGTTGTTTATCTTGCTCATTATTAGCTATTTGATAGATTCAATTTTTGACATCGACAGTAGTTGGTTCTTTCTTTTAGTGTTTTTGATTTATCTGTTTATAGGCATGAAAAGATTCTATGGACAGGGCATATTCAAAACAAGTATTAAATACGTGTTTTTGAATATGATTTTTTTTATATTGGCAATGTTTTCAATGTTGATTTTTTTCGCAGGAAACATTTTTACTTTTTAGACCAAAACTATGATTACACAAGTAACCAAAGGCATAAAGATTTCGGTGCAGACCAGTTTTGAAGGTACTTTCTTCAAAAACTACAAAATGCATTTTGCGTTCGGGTACACGATTACCATCGAGAACCAAAGCAAAGACTCCGTGCAGTTGACTTCACGCCATTGGGACATCTATGATGCCCTTAACGAAATGGAGACCTTAGATGGCGAAGGTGTTATTGGAAAGAAGCCAGTAATCAAACCCGGTGAATCACATACGTATAATTCAGGCTGTCTTTTGGCTTCTCCTATCGGTGCGATGAAAGGCTATTATAACATGGTCAATTTTAGTTCTACCGAAAAGTTCAGGGTCTACATTCCTACCTTTAAGTTTAGTGCGCCTTTTGCGCTTAACTAAAAACTAACATGACCCTTCAGAGGGAATTTTCGTATTTCTAAATTCGTACTTCTACCTTCCATTGATTACCTTTGCGGTCTAATTTTTAACTTCAAAGTTTACGACTCATGGGAAAAGGTTTTTTTCAAGTTCCAACGGCATATAACGAACCTATAAAAAGTTATGCTCCAGGCTCTTCGGAGCGCGACGAAGTACTCAAACAATACAAATCATACTTTAAGGGCAAAGTAGATGTTCCGCTTTACATCGGAAGCGAGGAAATCAAAACAGGAAACATCAAACCGATGTCGCCTCCGCATGATCATAAACACATTGTCGGCACCTATCATTTGGCCGAAAAAAACATGTCACCAAGGCCATCAAAAATTGTTTGGATTCTAGAGATGCCTGGGCTAATCTCACTTGGGAGCAACGTGCCGCTATTTTCTTAAAAGCCGCGGAATTGATAGCAGGTCCATATCGCGCTAAAATCAATGCGGCGACCATGATCGCCCAATCGAAGAATATACATCAGGCAGAAATCGATGCCGCTTGTGAATTGATTGATTTTCTTCGGTTCAATGTGGAATACATGTCACAGATCTATGAGGAACAACCCGATTCTGCAGAAGGCATTTGGAACCGGGTAGAATATCGTCCGTTGGAGGGATTCGTCTATGCGATTACTCCATTCAATTTTACGGCCATTGCCGGTAACCTTCCCGCTAGTGCCGCCATGATGGGGAACGTCGTACTTTGGAAACCTAGCGATAGTCAGATATTCTCCGCAAAGGTCATAGTGGATGTTTTTAAGGAAGCTGGATTACCCGATGGTGTTATCAATGTGGTTTATGGAGATCCCGTTATGATTACCAAAACGATATTGGACAGTCCTGATTTTGCCGGAATCCATTTTACGGGCTCCACCCACGTCTTTAAAGAACTCTGGAAACAGATCGGCAATAACATTCACAATTATAAGACCTATCCGAGAATCGTAGGCGAGACTGGTGGAAAAGATTTTATCGTTGCGCATCCTTCTGCAAAACCGGAACAAGTGGCTACAGCAATTACCCGTGGAGCTTTTGAATTTCAAGGTCAAAAATGTAGTGCCGCGTCGCGTGTATATTTACCAAAGTCAACTTCCAAAGAAATTTTGGACCTGGTCAAAAAAGATATCAATTCGTTCAAAAAACCTGGATCCCCAGAAGACATGTCAAACTTCATTACGGCGGTCATCCACGAAGGGTCTTTCGATAAATTGGCAAAATATATCGATCAGGCCGAAAAAGATAAAAATGCCGAAATTATTGCGGGCGGGAAATATGATAAAAGAAAGGGATATTTTATTGAACCCACCGTTATTTTGACCACTGACCCACATTACACGACCATGGAAACAGAACTTTTCGGCCCCGTGGTAACTGTCTATGTTTATGAGGACAAAGATTGGTCAAAAACCCTGAAATTGGTTGATTCGACCTCTGAATATGCGCTGACCGGCGCCGTGCTTTCGCAAGATCGCTATGCCATCGATGAAGCGACCAAAGTATTACAGAATTGTGCGGGTAACTTTTACATCAATGACAAACCTACCGGTGCCGTTGTCGGGCAACAGCCTTTTGGTGGTGCCAGGGCATCGGGAACCAATGATAAGGCGGGCTCTGCGCAGAATCTGTTGCGATGGGTTTCCCTAGATTGATCAAGGAAACTTTTGTCACGCCCGAAAATTACAGGTATCCTTTTTTGGGATGAAAACCTGTTAAAAGCTATTGAAAGTTGAGAATATTATATTGATTTTCATTACATTACAAATTCTATTATAATCCTTATTGAAAGGACAACACAATCAATTAAAACAAGTGAAAATGAAAAAACTAGCAGTAGCATTCGCATTCGTGGTCTCTTTTGCCACCTATGCACAAGACAATTTAACGCAATCCACCATTCAGGGTGTATTGGCAGGCAATCAAGGGCAAGTAGTACAGTTGGCCGAAGCTTTTTCGGAGGAACAATATGATTGGCGCCCAATGGAAGGCGTAAATTCCGTTCGTGAAGCACTTTTACACGTTGCTGGTGCAAACTATTATTTGGCATCGAAAATGGGCTTTCCACCACCCGAAGATGTAGATGTTATGGGGCTGGGCAAGATAACCGGTAAAGAGAACGTCATTGCCGTCTTAAAGCAATCGAACGCATTCGTACTTGAAAAAGTCGCTATGGTCAAAAGCGAGCAATTTAACGAAGAAGTGGATTTCGGTTTTGCCAAAATGAACAAACTCGGAGGTCTTTTGGCCGTCATGGAGCACAATGGCGAGCATAAAGGGCAATTGATCGCCTATGCAAGATCCAATGGTGTCGTACCGCCTTGGAGCAAATAAGAACGAATTTAAAATTTCATTTTGAAACCTCCGATGCCATATCATTCGGAGGTTTTTTTATGGATTATGATACCGATTCAAAAATTCAATTTTGGCTCTGGGAAACTTGGCCCCGAAATGGTAACCATCCGTATAGTGCCCATCGTTTAGAAAACTAAATTTATGAATATCTTTGTACCACGAATAAACGGAACCAAAATTCCGGGAAAGTCCCTAAAGAAATGATGCTAAAACAATCATTCTTTAAAAGAATAATTCTACTGATACTGGCTTCGCTAGCCATATACGCATGTTCCGACAATGACGATGGACAGAACACCATCTGCGGCGTTACAGACCCTACCGAGGAACTGAAATGGTTAAAGACAGAAATTACGTTACGAAAACGTGACGTTTCAGAAAATGCAAAGTACTATTATATTTCCCAAGCTGAGCTTGACGGAAAAACGGTTTTTCTATACCTCGATTGTGATTCAAAAGCGAATACCGCCCCATCAGTATATGATTGCGAAGGAATGCTCTTAGGGGCAATCGGAAAAGAATTTACCCTCGAAGAATTCACAAATCACAGCGACATCTTCGTTCCGTTGAATTTTGAATGTCAATCGGAATAGGGCCCGTTAACACTAAGCCTAATCAATCCCTTTTACCACTGTTTTTTAGGTAATTATCAAAAATATGATACTGTTTACCACAATTTTAATGTAAATTTAACGTTAAGTAATTGTAAATTATTCGTAACTTCAAGAAAAGTAAACGCTAAAAAGACAGAAAAAATGAAGGCCAATACCTTTACCACTACACAAAAAAACAGTTCAACAGGGCTAATCAAAAGAGTACGGAACTATGTACTGGCCTATGCAAAAAAATGTCGCAATTCATATTTGCATATGTTGAGTATCTAGCTCAACCCTTAAATTTCATTGGCAGGTAGACTACTTTTTTGGTTTCAAAAAAATCCTCTTTGAAACAATCCGAAAGCTCGAAAACCTGTACCGTCTTATATTCGGCCAATTCTTCTTGTAAATCACCCCCTTTCAAATATAAAATTCCGTTTCGCCGTTCGTGAACGGATTCTTTTTTTACTCGCCCTTTTATCCATCGTACGAAAGTCGGCATAGCCGCTACCGCCCTACTGACCACGAAATCGTATTGGTCGTGCATGTCTTCTACGCGGGCATGAACGGCAGTAACATTGGTCAATTCAAGTCCATCGATCACTTCTTGAACTACTTTAATTTTCTTTCTGATGGCATCCACTAATGTAAACTGCGTATCAGGAAAGAGAATTGCCAACGGAATTCCTGGGAACCCCCTCCGGTTCCTACATCCAAGACCGAGCTTCCGGGTTTGAAATGCTGAATTTTTGCGATTCCCAAAGAGTGTAATACATGGCGTAGATAAAGTTCGTCGATGTCCTTTCTTGATACTACATTGATTTTTTGGTTCCAATCTTTGTAAAGCTCTTCCAACTGTAAAAATTGGCTTTTTTGAAGCTCGGATAAATTGGGAAAATATTGGAATATTAATTCGGCTTTCATGCGTATATTTGTTATTTACAAAAATAGTATATTCATCCCTCGTAAGAACTTCCATTTAGGGAGATATTCGAACCAAACGGCGCATTTTCGCCATTATCATAATCAAAGATTTCATCCTATGGACCAAAACACCATTCGATTTTCAAGAAAAGATTCGGCTAAATTTTTTAAGACCCTAAACCAAAGGGTCAACGACTACTTCAAAGAAAACAAGCTTAAGAAAACGGGCAATTGGCGATTGCATTTGAAGACTATCGTGATGTTCGCTTTATTTCTGACACCCTATTTTCTTATTCTGACCTTGGGGCTTCCCAATTGGGCCAATCTTTTGTTGACCATTGTCATGGGCGTGGGCATGGCCGGTGTGGGCATGAACGTGATGCACGATGGCAATCACGGATCATATTCCAATAAAAAGTGGATCAATAAGATTATGGGTGGAAGTATTTACATTCTTGCCGGTAATGTATACAACTGGCAGGTACAGCACAATGTACTGCACCATACGTACACCAATATCCATGAGCATGACGAGGATATGGAAGCGGGCCGCATCTTGCGTTTTTCGAAACATACTGAATGGAAGAAACATCATAAATTTCAGCATTTCTATTCCATTTTACTATACGGTCTTTTGACTTTCAATTGGGCTATTACGACCGACTTTCAACAAATGTACCGCTATATGAAGCGCAAGTTGTCCTATGGAAAACTGCCCAATCCCGTTATCAACTGGAGTACCTTGGTCATTACCAAAATATTGTACATCACTATTTGGATCGTCCTGCCTTTGATTTTTTTAGACATCGCTTGGTGGAAAGTGTTATTAGGCTTTTTTGTTATGCACTACGTGGCAGGGGTCATCTTGAGCGTTGTCTTTCAATTGGCACATATTGTAGACGAAGCGGAAACTCCCCTTCCCGATGAGACGGGCACCATGAAAAATACTTGGGCGATACACCAATTATTTACCACCGTAAACTTTGGCACCAAAAACAAAATTGTCAATTGGTTTACAGGAGGCTTGAACCATCAGGTAGAGCATCATATTTTCCCTAATATTAGCCATGTACATTACACAAAAATCTCAAAAATTGTGAAACAAACGGCCAAGGAATTTAATTTGCCGTACAACGAATATAAAACTACTAGAAAAGCTATAATTTCGCATTTCAAACATCTACGCGAATTGGGCAAACAGCCAAGTTTGCAGTACTAGTAATTTTAGATTCAAAATGAGCAACCAATTATCGGATAGAATCAATAGTGTAACCCCTTCCGCCACTCTAGAAATGGCCGCCAAGGCCCGCAAACTAAGAGCTTCTGGAAAAGACATCATCGGATTGAGCCTCGGAGAACCCGATTTTGACATTCCCGATTATATCAAAGATGCGGCAATTCAAGCCGTAAACGACGGATACAATTCCTACACCCCGGTCGACGGTTATGTCGAACTTAAAGATGCCATCATCACGAAGTTCAAAAGGGACAATAATCTTACTTACGACCGTACACAAATTGTCGTTTCTACCGGAGCGAAACAATCCCTTTACAATGTTGCGCAAGTCGTATTGAACAAAGGCGATGAAGTAATTCTACCCTGCCCTTATTGGGTTAGTTATTCCGATATCGTAAAGCTGGCCGATGGAGTTCCGGTGGAAGTTCCAACAAGTCTTGAAAACGATTTTAAAATGACCGCCGAGCAGTTGGAGGCGGCCATTACTCCAAAAACGAAAATGCTGTGGTATAGCTCCCCATGCAACCCAAGTGGTTCAATTTACAGCAAGGACGAGCTTCGCGCTTTGGCCAATGTGCTGCAAAAACATCCGCAGATCGTAGTGGTCAGTGATGAAATCTATGAGCACATTAACTATGGTGTCACCCCACATGCCTCTATGGCGGAATTTGAAGATATGTACGACCGAACCGTTACCGTAAACGGAGTAGCAAAAGCCTTCGCCATGACCGGATGGCGTATCGGTTACATCGGAGCTCCTGCTTACATCGCAAGAGCCTGCAACAAATTACAAGGCCAAGTGACCAGTGGGGCCAATTGTATCGCGCAACGTGCCGTAATTACTGCTTTGATAGAATCTCCCGAACGCATTCATTATATGGTGGATGAATTCAAAGAGCGAAGAAAAATCATTTTGGGATTATTGAACGATATCGAAGGGTTCAAATGTAATGAGCCGGAAGGTGCCTTCTATGTTTACCCCGATGTCACCGCTTATTTCGGGAAGACCTTTAACGGAACAAAAATCAATAATGCTTCAGATTTCGCCATGTATCTTCTGGAAGCCGCCAATGTTGCCACAGTAACCGGGGATGCCTTCGGTAACGGCAATTGTATTCGTATTTCGTATGCCGCTTCAGAGAAGGAGATTCGAGAGGCCATTTCTAGAATTAGGACCGCTTTAAGTTAAGATATTATTCGCGCTTATAATGAACCCTACTGATTTTGTAGTGCGATTTTTATTTTTAAGCACCCCTACTACATATCTATACGAGCGTTACGTCCTTTTCCAAAAATAAGGCGTTAATAAAATCAATACGGTAAAAAGCTCCAACCTACCAGCGAGCATTAAAAATCCACACCACCATTTTCCCAAGGCCGGCAGTCCATTAAAATTGCTCAAGGGGTTCAGGCTACCGAATGCAGGGCCTACATTCCCTAAAGAAGAAGCGGCACCACCAATCGCCGTGGTAAAATCGAGTCCTAATGCGCCAAGCACCAAGGCCCCCGTAATAAAAAGAAGCATATACAAAATCAAGAAGCCTATGATATTGTAAACGATATGTTCTTGAACTGTCTTGTTGTTATACCGCACCGGTATAATAGCGTTCGGATGCAAGGTTCGTTTGAATTCCAATACCCCATTTTTGATAATCAGAACGTGGCGCATCACTTTAATACCCCCTGCGGTCGAACCGGCCGAGCCTCCTAAAAACATAAGACCAAAAAAGAAAATGGTTAAAAAGGGTGTCCAGCTTGTAAAGTCGGCAGTAACAAAACCTGTGGTCGTAATTACGGCAATTACCTGAAATAGGGCATGTCTAAATGAACTTTCACCATCACCCAGAACTTTTGGGTGATATTCTGTAACGGGCACCTCGGCCTTGAAATAGATTACCAAAGCTGCAACCACCGCAAAAAATAAGATAAAACCGGTATAATATCTGAACTCTTCATCTTTCAGTACGCGTTGCACTTTGCCTTTGAACGCAAAATAACTTAGTACAAAGTTCGAGCCTGCCAAGAACATAAAAAGGATTACGATGTATTGTATCAGCGGTTGGTCGTTCCAGTAGGCCAAGCTCAAATTCTTGGTGGAGAAACCTCCAGTGGATAATGTTGCCAAAGAATGATTGATTGCATCGAAAAAAGACATTCCTGCCAGTTTTAGCAATAGTGTTTCGGCTGCTGTGTACCCCACATAAATAAGCCAAAGACGTTTAGCGGTGTCGGTAATTCGCGGATGTAGCTTATCCGCACTCGGACCGGGTGCCTCCGCGGCAAAAAGTTGCATTCCCCCAATACCCAATAACGGTAAAATGGCGATGGCTAAAACGATAATACCCATACCCCCGATCCAATGGGTCAGGCTGCGCCAAAAGAGAATGCCTTCGGGCAAGGCTTCGATATCGTCGAGAATAGATGCTCCAGTGGTTGTATAGCCTGACACGGTTTCGAAAAAAGCATTGGTAACGGTAGGGATAGCTCCTGAAAAGAGGTACGGCAACATTCCTGAAATCGACATAACAATCCAACCGAAGGTGACGATGATATATCCTTCCTTTCGTTTGACCTCTTTTTTATGTCCCCGAGTAAAATACATGGCCGAAACGCCGATAAAAAGAGTGGTAATGGCCGCACTGGTGATATCCAAGGTTGCACCATCGGAATAGATGCCACTGACCAAAGCGGCCAATAACATAAAGCCTCCGTTGCATAGCAACAGTAATCCCATCAAATGAAATATAATTCTTGAGTTCAGCCCCATATTATAGAAATAATCGCTCAATGACCGGTATTACTTCGGGCAAACAGCAGACCACTACCCGATCACCAGCTTTGATCTCAAAACCACCAAGGGCAATAATCCCTTCACCATTGCGCACTACCCCACCAATAGTCGCAGCCTTTGGAAAATCAAGCTCACGGATGACATTACCTGTTACCCTTGAATCGGGTTTCACTATAAATTCAAGGATTTCGGCATTTAGATTATTCAAACGCATCAAAGCCACAACCTCACCTTTACGAATATGTCTAAAAATATGATTGGCCGCCAAAAGCTTTTTATTGATCAACGAATCGATACCGATGGAATGCGACAGTTGAAAATAATCCATGTTTTCGACCAATGCAATAGTCTTTCGAATGTGCTTCGATTTCGCCACTAAGCATGACATGATATTAGTTTCGGAGTTTCCGGTCACGGCGATAAATGCATCCATCGACTCAAGGCTTTCTTCCTCGAGCAACTCGACATTTCTACCATCCCCGTTGATGACCAAGGCGTTCGGAAGTTCATCTGCCAGATCAAATGCTTTTTCCTTATCCTTCTCTATAAGTTTCACATTAAAATGTTTGGCACAAAGATCGCGGGCCGCCTTAGATCCGACCTTGCTTCCTCCTAAAATCATTACATTTTTGATCTCGAGTTTTTTCTTGCCCGTCAGCTTATAAAGTTCATCTACACCTTCTTTCACGGTTATGAAATAGACCTTGTCGCCTTCTTTAAAAATGGTATCTCCACGAGGTATTACGGTATATTGGGTACCCAATCGCTGAAGCGCGATGGGCATAAAATGTAGCTCAGGAAAAATCTTGGCTGCTTCTTTGACCATTTTTCCCACAAAGGGAGCGGTTTTCTCCAAAGAAACCCCGATCATGATCAACTTGCCTTCTTCGAATTCGTAGGTATCGTTAAAAGCTGATTTATTGAGCAACAATTGAATCTCGGTCGCCGCCAATTCTTCTGGTGAAATAAGTTCATCTATGCCAAGTTCGGAGAACTTGATAGCATCCTTATTTTCAATGAATTCAGTATTCGAGATTCTGGCAATGGTACGCTTACTGCCCAACTGCTTCGCAAGCATGCACAACGTAATGTTAGTAGTCTCTGAAGAGGTAACCCCGATTACAAGATCCGAGGTCTGAACCTTGGCATCTGTCATCACCTCTATCGAAGTGGCATCGCCACGCAATACTCTAATGTCGAGATGGCTATCGGCATAGGCCAAGCTTTCCTTTTTGGTGTCGATCAAGGTAATGTCCTGTGATTCGTAGGAAAGTAATTTAGCCAAATGGAAGCCGACCTCACCTGCGCCGGCAATAATAATTTTCATCTAAAACTGATCTTGTGTTTTTCGTTCCAGGAATAAAACCCTGCTCGATAATTTGAAAGAAAAGCCAACATGGCATAAAAAAGCTTGGGTAATGCCCATTGTGCAAACTATTTGCATCTATCGCAATGCGAAATTAAACAAATAATTCCGCTTGCCATTTAAATTCATTACCTAAAAAACTCCAAGAGCCATTCTTTATTGTCCCTTTTTTGCCCCAAATCCTTCAGGTGTTATCGTATCTTTGCCAAAAATTGCCCCAATGGCCAAAAAAGTAAACCCTTACAAAGATTCTACCCTTGGTAAAAAGGAACAGGTTACACAGATGTTCGATGCGATCAGTGGCAACTATGATGGACTGAATCGGGTAATTTCTTTTGGAATCGACATCAAATGGCGCAAACGTGTGGTCAATATTCTCAAAACAAAAAAACCAATGTCCATTCTCGATATCGCAACGGGTACGGGCGATTTGGCCATCAATATGGTAGAGACCGGGGCGAAAAGGATTATCGGCCTTGATATTTCTCCAGGAATGTTGGAAGTCGGCAGGAAAAAGGTTCTAGAAAAAAGATGTACGACACCATCGAAATGATCATCGGAGATAGTGAAAATCTACCTTTCGAGGTCGATAGTTTCGATGCCGTAACCGTTGCTTTCGGGGTTCGAAATTTTGAAACGTTGGAAAAAGGATTGTCGGAAATCCACCGTGTGCTTAAACCCACCGGTACTTTGGTCATACTTGAAACCTCAATACCTACGAAAACACCTTTCAAACAAGGCCATCATCTATATACAAAATATATACTTCCGGTCATTGGCCGAATTTTCTCAAAAGACACTTCAGCCTATGCCTATTTGAGCGAATCGGCATCAGTCTTTCCACATGGTGAAACCTTCAACAATATTTTACGCAAAATCGGGTTTATAGAGGTAGAGAACAGACCCCAAACTTTGGGTGTCGCCTCTATCTATGTTGCAACAAAGGCCCAAAACGGGCATCAATAGAACTGAGAAGTCGGTAATTTCAATAACTCTGGTTGCCGACTCTTATAATTTGCGTGAATGAAGAAGTTACTTATTCTCATCCTATTAGCTGTTTTTGCTGGTCAAAATAGTACTGCCCAATTCAAGGAAAATCCTATTCTCAATTTAGAGAATGAAGACGAGCCGCTTTTCAACTACGGTTATTTTTTGGGCTTTAACCGATATGATTTTAAATTTGACTATCAAGAAAATACCGAAGATATTCTCGTCGACCAATCGACAGGTTTTAATGTAGGGCTTATTGGGGAAATGCGATTGAACCAATTTCTTGACCTGCGACTTGAGCCCGGACTTTTATACAATTCGCGTATTTTGAATTTTCCAGGTTTTATTGGGGAAGACGATATTAAACGAAATACCGTACGTGAAGTAAAATCGACCTACATCAACTTTCCGTTGCTTTTAAAAGTTAGCACCAAACGATTTGGAAATTGGAAGCCCTTTATTATCGGGGGCGGATCGGCCTCGTTAAATCTGGGGAGTAACGAGGATAGCCTTGACGACAATGCCGCCGGAACTTTTAGAATGAAAAAGTGGGTCTACAACTATGAATTGGGTTTCGGAATCGACTTTTATCTTGAGTACTTTAAGTTCACCCCTTCCATTCGGGGTGTTTTCGCCATTACCGATGAATTGGTTAGAGATATGGAACCTAACAGTCCATGGACCGGCAATTTAGATGCGATGCGTACAAGGGGCATTTTTGTTAATTTTACCTTCGAGTAAGTTTTAATCAAACTTTCGTCTACGTATTTCATTTAAAAGAATTGCCGTAGCAGTCGCTACATTCAAACTTTCGGCCGTCTTTTTTCCAAATTGGGGAATTGTTATTTTCGAAGATATCTTATCTTCTATTTTCTTGGATATTCCATTGGCCTCATTGCCCATGACCAATATTCCGGATTCCGGAAGTTTTTCCGTAAGAACTGACATTCCGTCCATAAAAGCTCCAAATTTGGGTAGGTCGGTAGCTTCCAAATAATCCTTAAGGTTAGTATAATGCACATTTACCCTGGCAATGGAACCCATAGTCGCCTGCAATACCTTGGGATTGTAGCAATCTACCGTATTTTCAGAACAGACCAAATGTTTGATTCCGTACCAATCGCACAAGCGAATAATAGTACCTAAATTTCCAGGATCTCGAACATCATCCAAAGCAACCACCCAATCGGTGCTTTTAGGGATTTCCCTTTTTGGAATGTGAAATAGCCCTAATACCGTATTGGGATTCTTAAGGCCGCTCATCTGTTTCAACGCTGATTCAGAGATTTGTTCGATCAAATCTTTTTTCGCCGTGAAGGCCGAAAGATCCGTAGTAAATATTCTTTCCGTTTTAATACTAGAGTCAAGAAGCTCCTGAACAGTCTTTATTCCCTCTGCTACGAACATGCCGTGTTGAATTCGGTACTTTTTTTGCTGTAGACTTTTTATAAGTTTTATTTGGTTTTTAACAACCATTCAAATAATGTATTTTTGATTTCTATGAGGACCCCGTTGCGCACAACGATCAACATCGCTAAAATAAGCTTATTATTACTAGTCGCGGCACTTACCTCTTGTAACGCCTTAAAAAGAGTCGAAGAAGATGAGGTTTTGGTTATAAAGAATACCATCTATGCCGACGAAGAAAAAGTTACCGACGAAGATGTCGAAAGCCTTGTCATTCAAGAGCCGAACAGTGCTCTTTTAGGGTATCCGCTGCGACTTAATCTATATAATCTCGCCAAGGTAAATCCTGATTCATCGTTTCAGGCCTGGCTCTATAGAAAAGAAAACCGAAAACAACGATTGGTCAATCTTCTTTCCGAAAAACAGGTAGAGCGGTTAGGCGAATCCTTTTTGGTAAAAGGATTGAGTGAATGGTTAAAAAATATTGGGGAGGCACCGGTTACGCTAGATACTATCGCGACGAAAAGAACGCTACAGCGATTGAGCGCCTATTATAGCAGTAAAGGATATTTTAATAATAAGACTACCTATGAAATTGACAGTTCAAAAAGAAAGCAGCGCGTAGCCGTAGATTACAAAATAATACTTGGTGAGCCTTATTTAATCGATACGGTTACCCACAAAATAGATTCAAAGGTCATCGATTCGATATATCTGCTGAACAGCCAAGAATCCTTCGTGAAAAAAGGCAAACAATTCAATTCGTTGGATTTTGCCATTGAACGCGAACGGCTTACCAATGTTTTCAAAAATTCAGGAGTTTACAATTTTCAGGAAAGTTCGATCAATTTTGATATTCTCCGCGATTCGAGCGCCACAGGTTCAAGCAAAGAGATGGATGTTCGGATGACCATTGGCAACCTAAAAAAAGAGATGAAAATACCACGACTACAGTAGAATACCAGGTTCACAAAATCGATCAGGTCAATATCTTTACCGACTTTTTAAATAAAGATCAGTTTATACGATATAACAACTATACCATTTATTATAAGGATAAGCTACGCTTTAAACCCAAGACCCTTACCGATGCCATTTTTTTTGAAAAGGACAGTATTTATAAGGATACCAACCGTACAAGGACTTATCGACAAATCACCAACCTGAACGTCTTTAAATATCCGAGTATTCTTATCGAAGAGGATAGTCTTCAACCAAAGAATTTAACGGCGAATATCTATTTGTCGGCGCGACCAAAATATTCATCGGGCACTGAATTCAATATCTCACGTTCCAACATTCAACAAATCGGACTTGGATTGAGCCAGTCGCTTCAAGCCCGTAATCTTTTTGGGGGTGCTGAAAACCTGAGCTTATCGGGACGGATAAATTTAGGCTCCTCACGTGACCCCAGTATCGAGGACAATCAATTTTTCAATATTCTGGAATATGGTGTAGACCTGAACCTGAATTTCCCAAGAATCTGGTTTCCGTTCTTAAAGGCAGAAAAAATCATTCCGAACTACATGCTGCCACAAACCCGGATATCTCTGGGCACGACATCGCAACGGAATATCGGTCTCGATAAATGGACCTTTAATACCATTTTGGGCTATAACTGGTCACCTTCCGACTTTAAAAGACATTCGGTAGAGCTTTTGAACGTGCAGTTTGTGAACAATTTGAATCCCGAACGATTCTTCAACATTTACGAAAATGCGTATAATCAACTTAACGATATTGCAGAAGACTATGTTGACAATCCGTTAGTATCGGACTTTTACATCATTGACGATGAGGGAACTCCCAGACTGATTTTACCCAATACAGACCCTGATATTCCCGAGGGAGGCACTGCAGGCTTCATCAACGCGGTAGAAAACCAAGGTCTGATTTCTACGTCCGATAATGATTTCAGACGAACGACACGTATCGAAGAACTTCGAGAACGTTTGACGGAAAACAACCTTATTTTTGCGAGTAATTATACCCTCAATACCAATAATCGAAACGGACTTACCGATAACAGTTTTTACAAATTCAGATGGAAAATAGAAAGTGCGGGAAACCTGCTTTCAGGTATTTCGTATTTATTGCCTTTCGACCAGACGAACAACAAGTTGACCGTTTTTAATGTTGCCTATTCACAATACTTAAAAACAGAGTTCGATTATATCAAATACTGGGATTTAAAACGCTCGAACGTATTGGCTTTTCGTAGCTTTTTTGGCATTGCGGTGCCTTACGGCAACTCGGATAACATCCCGTTTGTGAGAAGTTATTTTGCGGGAGGTTCGAACGACAACAGGGCTTGGTTTCCTTATTCCCTCGGCCCGGGAAGGACCAGCGCCATCAACGACTTTAACGAAGCGAACTTAAAAATCGCAATGAACCTAGAATATAGATTTCCTGTCGTCGGTGATATTAACGGAGCACTATTCGCCGACGCCGGAAATATTTGGAACGTTTTCGACAATGTCGACGATTCCGATGCCACTTTTAACGGATTCAGCTCATTGGCCGATATCGCATTGGGTACGGGTTTCGGCTTGCGATATGATTTTACGTATTTTTTATTTCGGGTAGATTTGGGCTTCAAGACCTACAACCCGGCCGAAGAACAATCAAAAAGATGGTTCAGGGACTATAATTTTGCTAATTCGGTTCTCCAGATCGGTATTAATTATCCCTTCTAAAAAGTGCAATTGCAACCGACTGGGTACTTGCATAATTTTATTACTTTTGTCATTCACAATTATGAACTAACAGACTAGAAAACTATGGCCCACAATATTAAGCCCGGTGTTGCCACCGGCGATGAAGTCCAAGATATTTTCAATTACGCCAAAGAAAAAGGGTTTGCACTTCCAGCGGTCAATGTAATCGGTTCCAATACGATCAACGGTGTTCTCGAAACTGCGGCAAGTTTAAATGCGCCCGTAATCATTCAATTCTCCAATGGTGGAGCCCAGTTCAATGCCGGTAAAGGACTATCCAACGAAGGTCAGAATGCCGCTATCCAAGGTGCAGTGGCCGGGGCAAAACACGTGCACCAATTGGCCGAAGCCTATGGCACTACAGTTATTTTACATACGGACCATTGTGCCAAGAAATTATTACCATGGATCGACGGGCTTTTAGATGCCAGTGAAAAACACTTCGCCGAGACGGGTAAATCGTTGTTCAGCTCACATATGATCGACCTTTCAGAAGAACCTATCGAAGAAAACATAGAAATTTGCAAAGAATATCTTGCAAGAATGAGCAAGATGAATATGACCCTAGAGATAGAACTGGGCATAACGGGGGGCGAAGAAGATGGTGTTGATAATTCAGATGTTGACGATTCAAAGCTCTACACCCAACCTGAAGAGGTCGCCTATGCATACGAAGAACTGTCAAAAGTCAGCCATAGGTTCACTATTGCTGCCGCTTTTGGTAACGTTCATGGCGTTTATAAGCCGGGCAATGTAAAACTGACCCCTAAAATCCTGAAAAATTCGCAAGAGTATATTTCCGAAAAGTACGGGGTGGAACACAACCATATCGATTTTGTCTTCCATGGTGGTTCAGGCTCTACAGTAGAAGAAATTCGCGAGGGTATTAGCTACGGAGTTATCAAAATGAACATTGATACCGACTTGCAATACGCTTTCTTGGCGGGTGTCAGAGACTATGTTGAAGACAAAAAAGACTTTCTTCAATCACAAATAGGAAATCCGAATGGGGCCGATGAGCCCAACAAGAAATTTTATGACCCTAGGGTTTGGCTGCGTGAGGGTGAGAAATCATTTGTAGAACGATTGAAAAAAGCATTTGAAGACCTCAATAATGTCAATACCCTTTAATAAAGGTATTTCGTAACACTAATATGGAAGACATGACAGCTTGGTTCAAGAGAAAGGAAAAAGGAATTCAAACATCCACTGAACAGAAAAAAGATACACCGAAGGGGCTTTGGTATAAATCTCCTACGGGGAAAGTCGTTGAATCTGATGATTTGGCACGGAACTTTTATGTGAGCCCTGAGGATGACTACCATGTTCAGGTCGGTAGTAAAGAATATTTCGAAATTCTTTTTGATGACAACAAGTTTACCGAACTGGATGCAAAACTTACATCAAAGGATCCATTAAAATTCGAAGACACCAAAAAATATTCCGATAGACTAAAAGCCGCTCAAAAGAAAACGGGACTCAAGGATGCCGTTCGTACGGCAATGGGCAAATCGTATGGAAAAGACCTAACCGTCGCCTGTATGGATTTCAGTTTCATCGCCGGATCGATGGGAAGTGTTGTTGGTGAAAAAATAGCACGCGGAATCGACCATGCCATCAAAAAGAGGACTCCATTTGTAATGATATCCAAATCAGGCGGGGCCAGAATGATGGAGGCGGCCTTATCGTTGATGCAACTTGCAAAGACTTCGGCCAAACTCGCGCAATTGTCCGATGCAGGCTTGCCTTATATTTCATTATGCACGGATCCAACCACAGGGGGCACTACGGCTTCCTATGCGATGTTGGGCGATATCAATATTGCCGAACCTGGCGCTTTGATAGGCTTTGCAGGACCTCGCGTCGTAAAAGAAGCTACGGGAAAAGAACTTCCTGAAGGTTTTCAAACGGCCGAATTTGTCCTTGAGCATGGTTTCCTTGATTTTATTGTACACCGTAGGGATCTGAAGAAAAAAATCAATCTATATGTTGATTTGATTCAGAACAACCCTATACGTGCATAGCTAATATTTCATGAATTTTTCATTTTCATCTTCACACATAGTTCTTTTGATGCTCATGTGCTGCTGTTCCACGGATAAGAATCAAGATATTGTGGAAAATATACAGGCCGAGGAAGAAATGGAACAGTTGCAACCGGGGCCTGCCCGGGTGACCGATGTTTCCATCACCGGTGAAGAAAACGGGTATTCCTTTAGCGTTACCATTAGTAGTCCTGATACGGGCTGTAATCAATATGCAGATTGGTGGGAAGTTATCGACTTGCAAGGAAATCTTGTTTATAGAAGAATTCTCGCCCACAGCCATGTCGATGAACAGCCTTTCACAAGGTCGGGAGGTCCCGTAGAGATTACAAAAGATTTGGAAGTCTATGTGCGGGCGCATATGAACAATTCGGGCTATGGCGGGCGTGTCTTTAAGGGCTCCGTTCAAATCGGATTCACAAGTGAATCGCTGAGTGCCGATTTTGCCAAAACATTGGAAACCATGGCACCGCAACCCGACGGGTGTGTATTTTGAATTACTTGTTCGCCTATTAATTCTTGGGCATAAAACTTCTCACATCACAAAATAATCCTATATTTGCAGCCTGATTGAAAATCGGTCAGATACATAAAAATCATTTAAAACAATATTGGAATGTATTTAACAAAAGAAGTGAAGGCCAAAATCTTCAAAAAACATGGAGGTAATGCCGAGAATACAGGCTCTACCGAAGGGCAAGTCGCCTTGTTTACACATCGCATCAACCACCTAACCGGTCACCTTAAGAACAACCATAAAGATTACAACACAGAAAGATCATTGGTTCGTTTGGTAGGAAAAAGAAGAAGTTTATTGGATTATTTGAAAAAGAAGGATATTGTCAAATATCGTGAATTGATCAAAGAATTGAATATCAGAAAATAATATTTTTAGGGGCTGAAAAAATTCAGCCCCTTTTTATATTCCGAAGTCCTTGCCCAAAGCAAGGCAAATTCAAAAAGCTGCACACAGTTTTTCATTGGTCACAACAACACAACACACAACAACTCCGACCAGAGAAAAAGAAGAATGGCGGAGTGACCATTGTTTAACAAAATCCTGTTTGCACAGGTATTAAATCAATTTTATGATTCCAAAAGTATTTAAAGAGGTCATCGACCTTGGTGATGGAAGGAAATTTCCATCGAAACCGGAAAATTGGCTAAACAGGCCCACGGTTCTGTTGTTGTACAATCCGGAAAATGTATGCTCTTGTGTACGGTAGTATCCAACTACGAGCAAAAAGATTTGCCTTTTCTGCCCCTAACGGTAGACTATCGTGAAAAGTTTGCGGCTTCCGGTCGTTATCCGGGCGGGTTCTTTAAAAGAGAGGCTCGACCTAGCGACGGTGAAGTATTGACCATGCGTTTGGTGGATCGCGTATTGCGACCACTTTTCCCAAAGGACTATCATGCTGAGACTCAGGTAATGATCCAATTAATGTCTCACGACGAAGACGTTATGCCAGATGCCATGGCAGGACTTGCCGCCTCAGCAGCTATCCAATTATCTGATTTTCCGTTTGAATGTGCCATATCAGAAGCCCGTGTGGGCCGTGTGAACGGGGAATTCGTCATCAATCCCAGCCGGTCACAATTGTTGGAAAGTGATATCGATATGATTATCGGTGCCTCAGCAGATTCGGTGATGATGGTGGAAGGTGAAATGGACGAGATTTCAGAAGAGGAAATGGTCGAGGCCATTAAATTCGCTCACGAGGCCATTAAAAAACAGATTGACGCTCAAATGAAACTGGCCGATGCCTTCGGAAGAAAAGAAGTGCGCGAGTACGAGCAGGAGACCGAAGACGAGGAACTGGAGAAGAAAATCCATGACCTTGCCTATGATAAAGTATATGCAGTAGCTAAGGCCGGTTCCGCCAAGCATGAGCGAGGCGAAGCCTTTGCGGCGATTAAAGATGAAATCAAGGCAACCTATTCAGAGGAAGAGCTGGAGGAAAAGGGAGACCTGATTTCTGAATACTATCGCAAGGCTGAAAAAGCAGCGGTTCGCGACTTGACCTTGAATGAAGGCATGCGTTTGGACGGTAGAAAAACGGACGAAATCCGCCCAATCTGGTGCGAAATCGATTATCTGCCTTCTACACATGGTTCATCCATTTTTACTAGAGGAGAAACGCAAGCTTTGGCAACCGTAACTTTAGGAACCTCAAGAGAGGCGAACCAAATTGATATGCCTTCCTTCGAAGGTGAAGAAACGTTTTACCTACATTACAACTTCCCGCCGTTCTGTACAGGTGAGGCTCGACCCATCCGTGGAACTTCGAGAAGGGAAATCGGTCACGGTAATCTGGCGCAGAGAGCTTTGAAAGGAATGATTCCGGAAGACTGCCCCTACACGGTTCGTGTAGTTTCCGAAGTTCTTGAAAGTAATGGATCTTCGTCTATGGCCACAGTTTGTTCCGGCACCATGGCATTGATGGATGCCGGTGTACAATTGAAGAAACCGGTCTCAGGTATCGCCATGGGATTGATTTCTGATGGTGATTCCGGAAAATACGCTGTATTGTCAGATATTCTTGGAGATGAAGATCATTTGGGTGATATGGATTTTAAAGTTACAGGTACCGCTGACGGCATTACCGCTTGCCAAATGGATATTAAAGTAAAAGGACTTTCCTATGAAATATTGGTCAAAGCCTTAAAACAAGCTCAAGCCGGTCGTTTGCATATCTTAGAAAAACTGACGGATACCATTGCGGCGCCAAATGCCGATGTGAAGCCACATGCACCGAAAATGGTGACCACGGTGATTCCGAACGAATTTATCGGTGCCTTGATCGGTCCTGGTGGAAAAGTGATTCAAGAACTACAGAAAGAGACGAAAACCACAATCGTTATCAACGAAGATCCCGTTACCGAAGAAGGTATCGTCGAGATTTTGGGAACAGATCAAAATGGTATCGATGCGGTATTGGCGAAAATCGATTCGTTGATGTTCAAACCCGAGATGAACGGAACTTATAAAGTGAAGGTCATCAAGATGCTTGATTTCGGTGCGGTAGTAGAGTATCTGGACGCACCTGGTAACGAGACTTTATTACATGTCTCCGAACTGGCATGGGAACGTACGGAAAATGTTTCTGATGTGGTGAACATGGGTGACGAGTTCGAGGTAAAGTATTTAGGTACCGATCCAAGAACCCGTAAAGAGAAAGTTTCCCGAAAGGCACTTTTACCAAAACCGGAAGGTTATGTCGAAAGACCGCCACGCAGTAACGACCGCAATCGCGGAAGGGATGATCGCCGTGGAAGGGACAATCGAGATCGTAAACCCAGAAGGGATTAGAATTACGTAATACCTTATAATTTTGAAGCCCTGACCATAGGTGTCAGGGCTTTTTTATACTGTTTAACCGAAAAATAAACATTTTTTTATCCTTTTGTAACATTTGCGTCTTTTTTACGTATAAGTATATGCAGTCTATGCAAACAGAACTTAATTTACCTACATGAGACAGCTTAAGATTACAAAACAGGTTACCAATAGGGAAACCGCATCTTTGGACAAGTACTTGCAGGAAATCGGCAAAGTGGACTTGATTACCGCTGATGAAGAAGTAGAATTGGCACAACGCATCAAGGCAGGCGACCAGATCGCTCTTGAAAAACTGACAAAGGCCAATCTTCGATTCGTGGTATCGGTTGCCAAGCAGTACCAGAACCAGGGACTTACTTTACCGGATTTGATCAACGAGGGCAACCTTGGTCTGATCAAGGCCGCACAACGATTCGACGAAACCCGTGGATTTAAATTTATTTCCTACGCCGTATGGTGGATCCGTCAGTCCATTCTACAGGCATTGGCAGAGCAGTCACGTATAGTACGTCTGCCATTGAACAAGATTGGATCTATCAATAAGATCAACAAAACTTTTGCCTTCTTGGAGCAAGCGCATGAGCGTCAGCCATCTGCCGAAGAAATAGCAAAAGAATTGGATATGACGGTCGAGGATGTAAAACAATCCTTGAAAAACTCGGGCCGTCACGTATCGATGGATGCCCCATTAATCGATGGAGAGGATTCAAACCTTTATGATGTACTTCGTAGTGGTGAATCACCTAACCCCGATAAAGAATTATTGCATGAATCATTGCGCACCGAAATCGAGCGCGCATTGGAAACCTTGACACCAAGGGAAGCCGATGTCATCCGTCTATATTTCGGATTGGCAGGACAACATTCAATGACCCTTGAAGAAATTGGGGAAACCTTCGATTTGACCCGCGAACGCGTACGTCAAATTAAAGAAAAAGCGATTAGAAGATTAAAGCATACTTCAAGAAGTAAAATCTTGAAAACCTATCTTGGATAGGGTTACAATAAATTGTATGTTAAATTATACTTAAATTGGAAATTTGGCATATAAATTGTAATTTTGAAGGTAACAACAGTTTATCATGACTGTTCGTTTTTTGATTGATGAATAAACTCCGGCTGATTACCGGAGTTTTTTCATTTTGTAAACCTGATACGTTTTATGTTGTATATTTAAAAACAACCTTCAAGAAGATCAACATGAAGTTTTCTGTTTCCATATTACTTTACATTATACCAACCATATTTTTAAGTTGTAATTCAGAAAATAATACTACTGAAGCCTCTAAAGCTGAATCATCTACAACTGAAGTCTCCCTGAACAATCCACCAGAAGGTTATGAAACCTTGTTCAATGGTAAAGATTTTAATGGATGGAACATAATAACTGACAATGAGCAATCTGATGTAGAGTTGTTTTCCGTTGAAGGTGGTATGATTCACACCTATAAAAATTTAGAAGCAAATTCTGTACAACCTTTTGGTGAACTCATCTCAGAAAAAGAATATGAAAATTATATCCTGTCCGTGGAGTATAAGTGGGGTGAAAAAAAATTTAAACCCCGAGATGAAGCAGTAAGAGATGCCGGGGTCTTATTTCATGGATTTGATGAGGATATTTTTTGGGCCAGTGGTGCTGAATGCCAAATTCAAGAGGGAGATACGGGAGATTTATGGCTAATTGGGGTACGCGGCAGTACCAAACTTGAATCCAGCAATCAACATTACGCTCCGGATGGAGATACATTTACTAAAGGGGAAGACCCAAAAAAACGTTACCAAAGCTTCCCAAGAAATTGGTTTTGGGAAAAAGAAGGGTGGAATAAAGTTATTATTGAGGTGAAAGAAAATAGTGCAAAGTTTATGGTCAATGGAAAATTAGTTAACGAAGTCTTTGACCTTGAGTATTATGATGAAGTCAGTAAGGAATTTAAGCCTTTAACAACTGGAAAAATTTTACTTCAGGCAGAAGGGGCTGAAATCTATTACAGAAATATTTTTATAAAATCGCTCTAGTAATTGAGCATTAATCCATAATCAAAAAATATTTTAAGCGTATTCCGTCTTCTCTTCACTACATTAACCAATTTGAACATCTTGGGGTTTCTTAATGTGAAAATCACTAACTCCAGTGCTAATGCCTTTTTAATATAAAATGAGTGAAAAGGACAAACTGATACTACAAAAATCCATGGAACCAAATATTGAGAGTCAACCCAATAACCCCTTACATGGTGTAAAATTATTGGACATTTTGGAACATCTTACCCAAGAATACACATGGCAAGAACTGGCTTCCGAAATAAATATCAATTGTTTTAAAAGTAATCCTTCTATAAAGTCCTCCCTGAAATTTCTACGCCGAACGCCATGGGCACGTAGTAAGGTGGAGCAGTTGTATCTTAAATCCCTTAAAAAATAGATGGCATTCAATATTGTACTTATCGAACCCGAAATTCCGAACAATACCGGAAATATTGGCAGGTTGGCCTTGGCCACAGGTTCGCACCTACATTTGGTAAAACCCTTTGGTTTTGAATTGGATGACAAACGCCTAAAACGGGCCGGACTTGATTATTGGCAACATCTCTCTTTGTCCATTTACGAAGATGTCGATGATTTTTTTTCGCAGCATAAGAATAAGAAAATGGTCTTCTTCTCAATCCATGCAGAAAAAAATCATTGGTCCATTGATTATAAAGATGATCTCTTTTTGGTTTTCGGAAAAGAATCCGTCGGTTTGCCAAAATCATTGCTATCCGAAAATAAAAATTCACTTTACAAAATAGCGCTGTATAGTGAACATATTAGGAGTCTGAATTTGGCCAACGCCGTGGGTATAGTAGTTTATGAAGGACTGCGACAACTTCACTGAAGTAATTTCTTTCACATTATAAGTAACAAATACTAAAATTACATTTTCGAAGTTTCCAATTATGAGGACACCGACCAAATGAGAACACTTACTTACTTGGCTTTTTTACTGTTTTTATCTTCCGTTAATGCCCAAGTAGTCGACCAATCCATCAACGGAGTCCAAACTGGCTTTTTAGGCATTTGGCTGAATAACGAATCAAGAATAGCCCCCAACTGGGCCTTTCGTTCAGAAATTGGCTTGGAAGCCACCCTCCTAACCGGACTCACTGACGGCGAAGTCGAATACCCCGTTTTTGTGCCAATAGTCTCCTTTGAGCCACGCTGGTACTACAATTCCCCTAAAAGGCAAGGAAATACCAAAAATACCTTCCATAATAGTAGTAACTACCTTACTGTCGCAATTCGTTGGTATCCTGAATTTTGGGCGATTTCGCCACATACCATTGATGAAATCGACGGAGCAGTTTTTATCGTTCCGACTTGGGGTATTCGTCGTAATATCAGTTTTCGCTGGAACTACGAAGTGGGCATTGGTATGGGCGTCGATGTTTACGAGCTTCTTTTTAGTGAAGTCAATACGACCGATGTAAATTTCAATCTTCATGTTAGAATAGGCTACAAATTTGGCAAACTGTAATGTGCTTATTTTTATTTTTCCATCCACAAACAGTTTTTAGTACATTTATAGGATAACCGATCATTCCTAACATAATGTACAAAGTCAAAACCTCAATTATCCTTTTAGCCATGGGCATTCTTCTTTTCTCCTGTAAAAAAGAAGTCAAAACCGAAATAGTCGAAGAATCAAATACGGTTGAAATAGATTCAATTTCTTTTGAGCTTCCCCCGGGCTTTGTGCTCGAAAGCCTATATCAACCTAGCAAAAATGATCAGGGCTCATGGGTTGCCTTGGCACAAGGACCCAATGAAACGATTTATGCCTGCGATCAGTATGGTAAAATTTATCGTTTCAATGCCCCTAAGGAGGGATCTACGCTAAGTCCTGAAAATATCAAGCCCCTGGACCTTGAAATCGGGGAGGCACACGGTCTCCTATGGGCGCACAATAGCCTTTATGTGGCGGTCAATAAAAATTGGGACAACGATGTGCCCGACGAGCAAGAAAATGCCAGCGGTGTGTACAGAATTACGGATACAGATGGCGACGGGGAATTGGATAAGATCGAGATGCTCCTAAAGTTGGAAGGCTCTGGCGAACATGGGCCACATAGTTTTGTCGAGAGTCCTGATGGTCAAGAAATTTACTTCATCGCGGGAAACCATGTTTTGGTTCCCGAATCCTTATTTGAAAATAGTCGGGTTCCTACCAATTGGGGAGAAGATAATCTGTTCAAACCTTATCTAGACGCCCGTGGGCACGCCAACGACATCAAGGCCCCTGGAGGCTGGATTGCCAAGTTCAAACCTGACGGCAGCGATTGGACCTTAATTTCCGCAGGATATCGAAATCCGTTCGATATGGCGT
This sequence comes from Maribacter halichondriae, assembly GCF_027474825.1. GTDB lineage: Bacteria > Bacteroidota > Bacteroidia > Flavobacteriales > Flavobacteriaceae > Meishania > Meishania halichondriae. The sequence goes on from NZ_CP107030.1 coordinate 798,905, forward strand.
TTAACCAAGATGGCGAACTTTTCGCCTACGACGCCGATATGGAATGGGATATCGGGATGCCTTGGTACCGCCCGACCCGAATCTGTCATGTTACCAGTGGTAGCGAATACGGTTGGCGCACTGGGTCTGGTAAATGGCCTGCGTACTATCCCGATAATCTTCCGGCGGCGCATAATCTGGAGCAAGGGTCGCCGACAGCGGTACTTTCAGCAGCAAATTTGAAGTTTCCGGCCAAATACAAAAACGGACTTCTAATCATGGACTGGAGTTTTGGTACGGTTTATTTTATTGACCTTAAAGCAGAAGGAAGTTCGTATTCCGCGAAGCGGGAAGAGTTTCTGTCGGGCACTCCCCTACCCCTGACGGATATGATTGCCGGTACCGATGGCAACCTCTATTTTGCAACGGGTGGGCGCAGGATCGACTCTCATTTGTTCAGATTACGATATACCGGAAATGATTCCGAAACCGCGGAAAACAGCTCTGATACAGATGCCGAAAAACTTAGGGTACTACGACATAACATTGAAAAATACCATTCAGAAGTAGCTCCTGAGGCCATTACCTTGGCATGGGAAAATCTTGACCATGCAGACCGGTTTATTCGATATGCTTCCCGTGTCGCATTGGAACATCAACCCGTGGTACAATGGCAAGAGCGGTTTTTTTCCGAAGAGAATCCGGCCAAGATTATCGAAGCCGGAATTGCCTTGGCCCATCAAGGAGATAAAAGTCTTCAGGGTAGAATTCTTGAAAAATTGAATCCTTTGAATTTAGAGTCGCTTAGCGAATACCAGCAAGTCGCCTTGTTGCGGAATTATACACTCCTGTTTATCCGCATGGGCGAACCTGATGTGCAGCACTCCAAATTAACGGCGCAAAAGCTGAAAACGTATTTCCCGTATGCCAGCAACCGATTGAATAGAGAACTTGGATCGTTGTTGTTGTACTTAAAGGATGAGGGAGCAACCACCGAACTGGTAAAGCTTTTGGAAAAACATGCCCAAGAAAAAACTATCTCAGAAGGTGTCGAAATGCTCTCGGAAGAGGCCACCGAACGTAGCGAACAGTATGGACCACTTATTCGCGATGTCATTGCCCAAATGCCGCCCAGCGAATCTATTTACTATGGAATGCTGCTGAGCCATGCCGAAAAAGGTTGGACCAAAGATGCTAGGGAAAAATATTTCACATGGTTCTTTGATGTGATGAACTCCAAAGGAGGCATGAGCTTTAAGGCCTACATCGAGAACGTACGACAAAAAGCCATGGCAAACGTTCCAAAGGGCCAAAAAGAATATTTAGAAGAACTTTCAGGTATTTATTCCCCCACCGACGTACTGGCTGACCTTCCGAAACCTATTGGCCCTGGTAAGAATTATACCATGGGTGAAATCAATGATATTTATTGGGAGACCAGTAAGGGCTATAAAAGTACGATTGCCAAAGGCGAAAGGGCATACAAAGCGGCCTTGTGCATTTCGTGCCATAGAATGAAAGGCGAAGGCGGTGCTACCGGGCCAGATCTGACCCAAGCATACTCAAAATTCAATAGCTATAACCTGACCTTTGCCATGGTCAGCCCGAGTGACGAGATCTCCGATCAGTATGCCAATACTATTTTTCACAAAAAAGATGGGTCACAAGTTATTGGCAGATTACTTTCGGAAGAAGGAGATTCCCTAGGTATTATGACCAATCCATATAATCCGTCATATACTTTGAAATTGGCGAAGTCGAATATAGAAAAACAAGAACTTTCTCCTATTTCGCCTATGCCTCCGGGACTTCTCAACCGACTGAACGAAAAAGAAATCATCGATCTTTATGCTTATTTATTGTCAGGAGGGGATAAAGATCATAATATTTATACAGGGAAGTAACTTCTAGTCTTAGCGCGAGTGTTACACTGGTGCTAGCAGCTGTAGTATGAAAACTATGAGACAATGGAAAATAAAAAAGAAGTTGTCATTAGAAAAACAAGAAGAACTCATTGGCGTATTAAAAAACCGCTTCTATAAAAATATGGCGCGCCATAAAGGTATTGAGTGGGATAATATACAAGCAAAGCTTGAGGCCAACACCAACAAACTATGGTCGCTCAATGAAATGGAAAGAACAGGTGGCGAGCCTGATGTTGTAGGGTATGACAAGAAGACGGGCGAATACCTTTTCTACGATTGTGCAGCGGAAAGTCCGAAAGGACGCAGAAGTATAGCCTATGATTTAGAAGGACAGGAATCAAGAAAAGAATACAAACCAAAGAACAACGCCGTTGATATGGCCGATGCTATGGGCGTTGAACTTTTAACGGAAACCGAATATAGAACGTTGCAGAACCTTGGAAATTTCGATACTAAAACATCGAGCTGGCTAAAAACGCCTGCCGAGATTAGAAAAATTGGGGGTGCCATCTTTGGTGATTTTCGTTATGGTAATGTCTTTGTGTATCACAACGGCGCACAATCATATTATGCGGCAAGAGGGTTTCGGGGCTCGCTGAAGATCTAGGGTTGCAAAGCATCAATTTGAAAATGAAAGAACATTACCTTGGTAATTTACTAAAACAATTGGTTCGAAAGAGACCCATTGCTCCGGTCTTAAATTTTAGAATATCGTTAATCATACTTCTAATGACTTCGCTACATAGTTTTTCCCAAGATAAAAGAATACGCGATTATGGTATTGAAATCGGTGTTCTAAAAACCGGAAAGCACAATGCCATTACGGATATCGATGATGTCAGCGTGGGCCATACCACCCTGACTATTGGCGACAGTATAAGAACGGGGGTTACCGCCATCGTACCTCATTCGGGCAACATTTTTCGAGAAAAGGTGCCGGCTGCCATCTATATCGCAAATGGTTTTGGCAAATTAGCGGGGTATAGTCAAGTCAAAGAATTAGGAAATATCGAAACACCGATAATCTTGACCAATACTTTAAGTGTTCCGACGGCCTCCGATGCCTTGATTTCTTATACATTAGATCAAAAAGGTAATGAAGATGTGCGTTCGGTAAATTCAGTTGTCGGCGAAACCAACGATGGTTGGCTGAATGATATCCGAGGTCGGCACATTACCCAAGAACACGTGTTGAACGCACTTAAAAATGCCAAAGGTGGTGCCGTTGAAGAAGGAAATATCGGTGCTGGTACGGGTACAATTTGTTTCGGATACAAAGGTGGTATCGGTACTTCTTCCCGTGTACTACCCAAATCGTTGGGTGGATATACAGTGGGTGTTTTGGTGCAGTCGAACTTCGGGGGCGTACTTGAAATAAATGGCGTGCCCATAGCCAAAGAACTGAATACCATTCCCAAACAATTCAATTACGATGTCGATGGCTCATGCATGATGGTCGTAATTACCAATGCGCCCTTAGATGCTAGAAACCTAGAACGACTTGCAAAAAGAGCCATCATGGGATTAGCAAAAACAGGAGGCATCGCTTCTAATGGCAGTGGAGATTACGTCATAGCACTTTCCACGGCAAAAGAAAATTTAATAGCCTATTCAAGTGATTCGCTTGTGAAGTCAACTATGGTTCTAAGGAATGATGCCCTGTCCCCCTTGTTTTTAGCGACCATAGAAGCAACGGAAGAAGCCATTTTAAACTCTTTGTTCGCAGCGGAAAAAATGATGGGAAGGGAAGGTCATACCGTTGAGGCCATCCCGGTGGAAAAAGTCATCGCTGTGATGAAAAAATACAATAGAATCAAGAAATAAAATCGCCACATAAAACCAAGAAAATGAAAAAACACATTACAATTAATTTACTCTTTTCATTTTTAAGCTGTGCTATTATAACGGCACAACGAAACTCCAAAACAACAACATTACAAAAAGCTACGATAGACAAAAGTTTTTATGAAGGTCTTGAATGGCGAAATATCGGCCCTAATCGCGGAGGGCGCTCTTTAGGGTGCGCCGGTAGCCCGGGTCGGCCCAATGAATATTATTTTGGTGCCACCGGTGGCGGACTTTGGAAAACCACCGATGGTGGCAACGAATGGGAAGCCGTTACAGACGGTCAAGTAACCAGTTCTTCGGTCGGGGCGGTAGCCGTGGCCGAAACCAATCCTGATATTGTTTATATCGGAATGGGCGAAGTGCAATTAAGAGGAAGTATAACCCAAGGTGACGGAGTCTATAAAACAAAAGATGGCGGCAAGACATGGCGCCATCTCGGTCTGAAGGAAACACAGGCAGTGGCACGTATTCGAATACACCCTACCAATCCTGATATTGTTTATGTGGCGGCCCTCGGCCACCCGTACGGGGATAATGAAGAACGTGGTGTTTACAAAAGTACCGATGGAGGCAATACATGGAAAAAAGTGTTATACGTAAGTCCAAAAGCAGGCGCGGTCGATTTGATTATTGACCGAAACAATCCAAAAGTTCTGTATGCCAGCACTTGGGAAGTGCAACGAAAAGCATGGAAGATGTGGGGCGGCGGAGGCGATTCCAAATTATGGAAATCGACCGATGGTGGCGAAACTTGGTCTGATTTGACCAGCAACACAGGTATGCCGGCTCCCCCAATAGGAAAAATCGGAGTGACGGTTTCCCCTGCCGATTCCAATCGGGTGTGGGCTATTGTCGAGGCTAATGAAGGTGGTGTTTTTCGTTCCGATGATGGTGGAAAGACTTGGGAACGTACCAACGACGAGCGTAAATTACGACAGCGTGCTTTTTACTATTCAAGAATTTATGCCGACCCTTGGGATAAAGAAACCGTGTATTGCCTCAATACCGGCTTTTACAAATCGACCGATGGTGGCAAGACTTTTGACACCACAATGAAAGTCCCACATGGGGACAATCACGACCTCTGGATCGACCCCAATAATCCTGATCGTATGGTCAATTCGAATGACGGTGGTGGCAACGTAAGTATCAATGGCGGAAAGACCTGGACGGAGCAAGATTATACAACTACCCAGTTCTATCATGTAATGACAACAAGCGATGTTCCTTACCACGTTGCCGGAGCACAGCAAGACAATAGTACTTTGGCCATGCCAAGCGACGGTTGGGACCATATGCAGGCCCGAGGCCCAAATCATGGATGGTATTATGCCGTCGGTGGCGGTGAAAGCGGATGGATTACACAACACCCGGAGAACAAGGATATTTTCTATGCCGGAAGCCAAGGTGCCCTATTAACGCGATATGACCGAAGCAATGGACAGTCAAGGGATATACAAGTATACCCTAGATTTTTCTCGGGAGAACCGGCAAGTGCGCTTCCTGAAAGATGGCAATGGACTTTCCCCATCATGTTCGCTCCGCAGGAGCCTAATATCATGTATACCTGTTCGCAACATGTTTGGAAAACGACCGATGATGGTCAATCTTGGGAAAAGATAAGTCCGGATCTGACCTATGCGGATCCCGAAACCTTGGGCAAAACGGGCGGAGTCATTACCATGGATATGAACGGACCTGAAATCTATGCCACAGTTTTCGCCTTGGCTCCATCCATTCACGACATCAATACTATTTGGGCCGGGTCCGATGATGGCAAAATACATATTACGAGAGATGCAGGTAAAAACTGGGAAGATATTACACCCAAAGATTTGCCCAAATTCTCAAGGGTCAGCATTATCGATGAATCAAAACATCGGCCCGGCACTTTGTTCTTGGCGGCGAATCGCTATCAGGTCGATGATCGTCAACCCTATGTTTTCAAGACCCATGATTATGGTAAAACTTGGACAAAGATTATCAACGGAATCGAAGACGGTCATTTCGCTAGGGCGGTACGTGAAGATCCCATTCGTCAAGGTTTGCTTTTTTTGGCGACCGAACACGGAGTGTATTTTTCTATGAACGATGGCGAATTATGGCAAAGTCTTCAGTTAAAACTTCCGGATACGCCGATTCGCGATTTGGTGGTCAAGGATAACGATGTGGTTTTAGGTTCCCATGGGAGAGGTTTTTGGATTTTAGATGATATCCAACCTTTACGCCAATATAAAGACGAAATGAAAAATCAATCCGCAGTACTTTTTGAACCTGCGGATGCGATGCGTGGCATACAAGATGCCTCGATTCAGTATTATTTAAAAGAGCAACAAGACACCATCACTTTGGAGATTCTTGATGCAAATGACCAAATAATCAACACTTTTACTGGAAGCAAGCCCAAATACGAAAAAGACCCCGACCTACCCTGGTGGCAGCAGGGCGGTTCTTCGAAACCGACTACTGCCAAGGGCATAAATACCTTTACTTGGGATTTACGATATCCGGGCGCGACCGAATTTGATGGTATGATTATCTGGAGCGCACGTCCGCAAAGAGGGCCCAAAGCCCCATTAGGCACCTATAAAGTCCGTATGAAGACAAAGGACTACGAAAAAACCTATTCCTTTGGTATCCAAATGGATCCTAACCTTAAGGGTATCACAGAGTCAGATTTGAAAGAGCAGTTCGAATTGGCGAATAAAATCATGCAAAAGACGACAGCTGCCAATAAGGCGGTAATCCGTATTCGGGAAATCAGGAAACAGATAGAATCCAGCAAGGAAAAAATATCCAATGCCGATGTTAAAAAAACCGTAGCTCCATTTCTAGCTAAACTAGCCGCAGTGGAAGAAGAATTGTACCAAGTAAAAAACCAATCAGGTCAAGACCCTTTAAACTTTCCGATTAAGTTAAATAACCGTTTGGCCTCGCTACGTCGAAGTGTTGAGGATGGAGATGCCAAACCGACGGATGGGGCCTACAAGGTTTTTAAAGAACTATCGGCAGAGCTTGAAAAACATTTGGGGAACCTAAAAGCAACAATGCAAAACGATCTGCCAAAAGTGAATACCCTATTAAAAAACAGCGGTGCAGAAGCGATTGGAGAGAGCGAATAGACTATTACAATATGAAGAATGCAGTACTATATCTGATTGCCGTGGTCCTCTGCATAGGCTGTCGTAGTGAAAAAAAGAGGAGGCAGTTCCAGCTATTGAAAAATTGGAAACCGTAAACTCCGAAACCACATTTGTCACCCCACTGGGCAAGGAATATATAATTCCGGAACCCTCGGGGAAAGTGTTGGATCAATACGAGGCCGCTAAAGAAGTTTTTGAACAAGACCCTGACAATCCTGAGAATATCATCTGGTATGGGAGAAGAACCGCCTATTTGGGAAACTATGAAGATGCCATTGGTATATATTCCGAGGGTATTGAGAAATTTCCGGATAATCCTCGATTTTATAGACATCGAGGGCATCGATATATATCTATAAGAGCTTTTGACAAGGCCATTGCCGATTTCGAAAAAGCGGCAACACTCATCGAAGGTACCGGTAACGAAATTGAACCCGATGGCATGCCCAATGCCATGAATATTCCTGTCAGCACGTTACACGGTAATATCTGGTACCATTTGGGGTTGGCCTATTATCTAAAGTATGATTACGAAAATGCGTACGAGGCCTATTTAAAATGCCGTGAATCCGGAGATAATGATGACAATCTGGTCTCAAGTACCCATTGGCTTTATATGATCCAAAGAAGATTGGGCAACAACGAACTTGCCGATAAAATGTTGGACCCCATTCATAAAGATGCCGAAGTTATTGAAAACGACAACTATTATACCCTTTGTAAGTTTTATAAAGGAATGATTCCGATAGATTCCATACAATCCATAGAAATTGGTAGTCCATCTTCCGATGCCGTCGCCTATGGGCTGGCCAACTGGTATTTTTACAATGATGAAAAAGAAAAATCCAAGGAGGTTATGGAAGGTCTGGTAGAAAGTAGCGCATGGAGTTCCTTTGGATATATTGCCGCGGAGAGTGATCTAATCCAGTATTTTCACAAGAAGAGCAACTAAATTGATTGATTTTCCGTTCGTCGCGAAACTTCTCAATTCACTACTTTTGCATTAAATAACAAGCGTACCGCCATGGGTAACATAAAAATAGCTCCATCACTATTGGCCTCAGATTTTGGAAATCTTCAACGCGATGTTGAAATGGTCAACAATAGTGATGCAGACTGGCATCATATCGATGTGATGGATGGAGTATTCGTTCCGAACATTTCTTACGGAATGCCCGTGATCAAGGCGATACAAAAACATGCCACGAAACCTTTGGACGTACATTTGATGATTATCGACCCCGATCGCTACATCGACACTTTTGCCGAATTGGGGGCTGCAATTCTAACGGTGCACTACGAGGCCTGCACCCATCTACATAGAACCCTACAGGCTATAAAAGCTAAAGGAATGCAAGCTGGTGTCGCACTAAATCCGCATACAAACATCAACGTGCTTGAAGATACAATCAAAGATATCGACCTCGTCTGTATGATGAGTGTCAATCCGGGGTTCGGTGGGCAGTCGTTTATCGAAAATACCTATAATAAAGTACGTGACCTTAAGGCGTTGATTCAGCACAAAAGGGCCAAGACGCTTATTGAAATAGACAAAAAAAAAAAAAAAAAAAAAGGTGGTGTAACCTCACAAAATGCTAAGGCCCTTGTCAATGCGGGAGCCGACGTACTCGTTGCCGGAAGTTTTGTTTTCAAATCCAAAAATCCCACCACTACTATTGCAGAATTGGCAAACTTGGCCAGCACCTAATATTGATCCAACAGGTATTTGATTAAATCTGTAGTGGTTACGATTCCCACTAATTTTTCGTCTTGAACGACAGGCAATGCGTGATATTCCTTTTCGGCCAAAATCTCGGCTACCTCTTTGATGGTAACATCAGCTGGGATACTCTGAATATTTTTGGCCATTACCTGAGGTACCGTGAACATATTATATACGATTGTTTCCACACTTTCCTCATCTTCATAGGCGCCATCGGCAAAACTTATTCTAAGCAGATCGGTAAGGCTCAGCATGCCTATTACTCTTTCCCCATCTACAACGGGAATATGACGAATTTTATGCTCCTTAAAAAGGCGCTCAGCAGTATCAAGTCCATCGGTTTTGTTCAGCACTACCAGATTGGTGGTCATAATAGTGGAAATCGGAGTTCTTTGTCTAAGGCTCATAATCAATCATTTTAAAATTAGTATAGCCTAAAGGTCTCCCTTTTCAAAAGGGTTAAATATGATATTTGTCATTATTGCCCACAAATTTATGATACGCATACCACAGCCAAGTCTTTTTAACGGGCTCTTAGTTTTTCCTTTACAAATCCAGTATTTTTGCCTTCTATTCGTTATTCATAATGGACAAACAGAATGTATTCGATATACTCATTGTAGGTGGTGGACCTATCGGGATTGCCTGCGGACTGGAAGCAAAAAAAGGCACTCAATTATCTTATTTTAGAAAAAGGCCCAATAGTCAACTCGCTTTTCAATTATCCTGTGAACATGCAGTTCTTTTCCTCTTCGGAGCGATTGGAGATTGACAACGTTCCCTTTATCAGCAATGAGGCCAAGCCAAAGCGAAACGAGGCTCTGGAATATTATCGAAGAATCGTAACAAGCAATGAGCTAAACATCCATCTATTTGAAATGGTGGAACAAGTGTACAAATCGGATAGTTCATTTTCGATTGAGACCAACAAATCTAACTATACCGCAAACAACGTAATCGTTGCGACTGGTTTTTATGACCTTCCCAACGTATTGAACGTTCCTGGAGAAGACCTGCCCAAAGTATCCCATTATTACAAAGACCCCCACTTTTATGCCAGTCAGAAATTAGCCGTTGTGGGAGCTAGCAATTCTGCCATCGACGCTGCCCTGGAATGTTGGAGAAAGGGTTCAGAAGTATCATTGATTATTAGAGGCCCCGAGGTTGGCCAACGTGTAAAATATTGGGTACGGCCCGATATCATTAACCGTATCGAAGAGGGTAGCATTAAGGCATATTACAATTCAGAAGTCAAAGAGATTACCGAAAATGAGATTATCATTGAAACTCCAGAAGGAATCATCTCGCTTGAAAATGATTTTGTTTTGGCATTGACAGGATATAGGCCCAATTTCGAGTTTTTGGAAAAAATGGGCATTGAACTTTCGGCAGACGAAAAAAGACTTCCAAATTATAATCCGGAAACCATGCAGACCAATGTTGAAGGACTTTATCTAGCCGGAGTTATTTGCGGAGGTATGGAAACCCACAAATGGTTTATAGAAAATTCCCGGATTCACGCACCTATCATCATCCAAGACATTTTGACTAAAAAGGATAGCTAGCCTACATGCACCCCAATTTTCAGGGAGCACCGATTCACCATATAAAGGTTATTTCAAGGCCTTCATTTTCAAGAACTTTGTATCATCAAAACCAGTTCTTATGAAAATCCAATACCCCTTAGCCTTACTTATTTTTATTGCACTCGCTAAATATTACGATAGAAACCCAAACGTTTCAAAAGTAGATGTAAACGAGAAGAATTATAAATCCTACAAACTTTTAGTAGAAAGAGGAGCTTTTCATGATGACTCGTTTCAATTGACCTTTGATTCAATAGTGTTCGTTCCAAGTGCAAATTCGTTTCATGATGTCGAGAAATATATTCTTTACAACACTGTATCTTTAGACAGTTCTCTCACAATCAATTTCTTCAAGGAATTGGAATACGAAGGGTTTTGGAAACTTAAGGATACGTATAAAACGGAATCTTCGTGTACCAGCCAACTACGAGTTACCCTAATGAAAGGCCAAAAATCAAAAACCGTACTTTGTGATGATTTTGAAAGGGATTGTCCCGAATTGATGAAATATATCGATAAAAAAGTAGTTGAATTGGAAGGAAATGATTTAAAAAGATTTTACCTACCAGGCTAAAAAATTAGAAATGAGGAAAATACGTCCTGTTTTTCTTTATTGTTCAATCCGAAGATTATTTGACAATCTTTGGATTGTATTCTGTTTGCTGGGTTTTCATCTTTCTGCCCAAACCGATTCATTGGTACCGGCTTCGGGTGGTGACAAAATTTGGTTTTCCACGATTCCCAATACAAAACAAGAATCTTTAGAGCCCTATTACAAAGCGTTGAAAAATGCCGAGTACGGCGTACAGCGTTTCTCCGTGATAGATCAATTGGCCGCATTCCATATAGATCAGGCCAATACGGACTCCATTTTGTACTACGGAAACCTCTACAAAAAAGAGATAGCACTTTGGGACGCTCCAGAAAACGCGAAAAAAATACATTTCTCCAAAGCATATTACATGCTCGGAGTAGGTAACCGTTTTAATGGACTATTGGATAATAGTATTAAATGGCATATAAACGGTATTACGAGTGGAGAAGAAGGCAATAGTTCTAAAGGAGTCTATAGAAACAAGATAGGGCTGGCTAAAATATATATCTTGAAAGAAGAGGAAAATAAGGCCATTTCAGTTTTGGAAGAGGGTTTATCGGCTTTTGAAGATGAACTACCTTTAATTACCAATGATGCCCTTATTTGTCTTGGGGATGCATTCTTCAATCTAAAGGAATATGATGAGGCAAAATCACTTTACGAAAAAGCATTCGAAGGTGCTAAAAATTTGGGAACCTTACCCAAGAATTGGAAGTCAATTTAAAACTAGGCCGACTGGCAGAGATCGAAGGTGATTATGACCGAGCTTTCGAACAATATAATGAAACTAGAGAAAAAGGCCTTAAAGCCGGTATCACAGTATTTTATTTTGAAGGAACAATAAGAGTCGCCCATGTTTTTTATAAAGAAAAAAATTACGAAGCGGCCACCGCGGCCCTAAGCACCGCTTATGTAAACGCAATAGAGCGTGAAAACCTTAATTACCAAAAAGAGGTTTTGGAAATTCAAAGAAGAACTTTCGCAGCTACGGGAGATTATCAAAATGCGTACGCCGTAATGACGCAACTCGATGGTGTAACTTCCCAAATTCGTGCCCAACAACAGCAAAGGTTGAACAGGGAACTCGAAGTGCAGTACGAGACCTTACAGAAGGAAAAAGAAATTGACTCCTTACAAGAAGACCAAATTTTAAAAGCTGCCGAACTCAAGCGACAAAAGACGATAAAGAATGCTTTCTTAATCGGTTTCCTCATCATCTTGATTCCAATATTCGCCCTATTATATGTCTACTATCAAAAGCTTCAGGCGCAAAGTCAATTATCAAGTCAGCAAGAAGAGCTGAACAAGCAAAAGATGGCTGCTTTGAAACAAGAACAAGAACTGAATTTGATTAAGGCCTCCATTGATGGCCAAGATGAAGAACGTAAGCGAATCGCACAAGAACTTCACGACAGTATCGGAGGTAATTTGGCCGGCATCAAATTACAATTAGCGAGCTTGGACGGCACCTCAAAAAAACTCAAACCCATCTCAGACCAATTGGATGAAACCTATCAGTTGGTAAGGGATATTTCACATACTTTGATTCCCAAAAAATTTCGAGAACATGAGTTTACGGGACTCTTACAAGAATATTTGAACTCCATATCGGGTACGGGACAGGTTCAAATAGGTTTTCATCCGCATCCGAAGGGAAAAATAAATACCATTGATGAAAAGGAGCAATTAGAACTTTTCAATATCGTTAAAGAACTAATGACAAATACCTTAAAACATGCCGAAGCGACAAAAGTGGATATTCATTTGAGTTTGATCGATGATGAGCTATCGCTCTTATTTGAAGATAATGGAAATGGGTTCGATGCCACGGTTGCAACCGATGGGATTGGTTTTCAAAATATAAAGAATAGGGTGGCAGAGTTAAAAGGAAAATTGCATATTGATTCTACGCTAAAAAGAGGAACCATTATCTCAATAGAAATACCAATACATAAAATATCATGAAATACAATCTGATCATAGCCGACGACCATCAAATGTTCATCGATGGATTAATGAGCATTTTGAAGGATGCTCCTGAGTTCGATGTTACCACAACCTTCAAAAATGGAGCACAGGTAGTCAAATATTTAGATATCAACGGGGTGGATGACCTGCATCTTTTGGTTACGGACCTAACTATGCCCGAAATCGATGGTATAGAACTTAACAGTATCATAAAGGATAACTACCCAACTTTAAAAACTCTAGTGGTAAGTATGCATATTGATGGCGGGATGATCGATACCCTGATTCGAAACAATGTGGATGGCTATGTTCCTAAAAATGCCGAAAAAGAAGAACTTCTAGAAGCCATACGCACCATCGTCAAAGGAGAAAAGTATTTCTCAACGGAAATCAAGCGCGCCTATACCGATGCCATGTTCGAGAATAAAAAGCAAGCTGAAATTTCATTGACAGACCGTGAAAAAGAAGTGCTAAAACTTATCGCCGAAGAAAACACGACCCAAGAAATAGCCGATACCTTGTTCTTAAGTAAACATACGATTGAAAGCTATCGAAAGAATCTGATTTCGAAACTTCAGGTAAAGAATTTAGCTGGGTTGACCAAACACGCCATAAAAATGGGGTTGTTGGATTCTTAGAACATTCCATCACCCGCCTCGCTATGTAGTACTTTAAGTTAAACAAGCTATGAAAAATTAAAAAAGGTCTTGCTTTGCAAGACCTTTTTTGTGACCGCGGAGGGATTCAAACCCCCAACCCTCAGAGCCGAAATCTGATGCGCTATTCAGTTGCGCCACGCGGCCATTTTAGTATTCAGTGGGCAGTAGCAGTATACAGTTAGGGAAATTACTGCCAACTGGTACTGCCTACTGCCACTAGTTCAATTTACTCTTTACAATATTCGAGATCGTCTTCCCATCGGCCTGGCCTGCCAATTCTTTGGAGACCATGCCCATAACTTTACCCATATCCTTCATTCCCTCAGCACCTATTGCTTTGATGGTACGAACGACAACTTTTTCGATTTCATCTTCGCTCAATTGTTCCGGTAGAAATTTTTCGATGATCGCGATTTGCGCCAATTCGGGTTCCGCCAAATCTACCCTACCTTGATCGGCAAAAATAGCAGCACTATCTTTTCGCTGCTTTACCAATCGCTGTACCAACTTAATCTCATCATCTCCACTCATCTCTGTTCCAGAACCTTTTTCGGTCCGTGCCAACAACAATGCGGACTTGATAGCTCTGAGTGATTCTAGGGCAACTTTGTCCTTGGCCTTCATAGCTACTTTCATCTGTTCCATCACTTGCTGTTGTAAGCTCATCTTTGGATAATTTTGGACTGCGAAGATAAAAAATAAACCCGAAAATGATACTCAATTTTCGGGTTTAATAGTATTGGGTAAACGTATCTTGAATACGTTTAATCTACATTGTCGTTCAAGAATGAATTATTAGATCGCAACTGAACCTCACCATTGCTATCTTCGCCTAGGGTAGTTCGTGATACCTTATTTTCCCTTGGGGTCTCATTCAAATTTACACCCTGTCTCTTGTAGGCCGGCTCCTTTTCGATTTCATCGATATTGTTCGCATTGTTATGGAACTTATAGTTAAAATCTTTCAGCTTTTTTCGACGTTCATCCGCTCTTTCTTTTAACAAAACTTCTAAAGGGGTGTCCATCGGGTCTATTTCCTTTGATTCGGAAACAACTTCCTCCTTCTCAACCTCGATTACCTTTCTTTCAAAGACCAACTCATCCTCTACTATTTTCGGCTCGAATTCTTCAGCCTTTGATTTGGCCCCGGTAAGACTGTTTTCCAACTCCATATAGTCATCCAGACTGTAACGGGTCTCACCCTCTTTATTATACTCCAAAACAGGAATAACCTCAATATGATCCGTTACATCGATTTCCATTACTTCTTCGTCTAGACTGAAGGTGATGATATTGTCTTTGGATTCCTCGTCATCTTCCGAGCTTGATAGAGGCATGTCGAAGCTCATCGCGAACTGATCCTCTTCTTCCTCTTTTGCAGAAAGTTCTTGTGGATCGACCACATCGATGTGCTCGACTTCATCTTTTGATTCGATAATTACAAAATCATCCTCAGAAATATTTTCTGCAATAACCTCTTCATAGAAAACATTGAAGTTTTTTATGTAGTTCGTTGTCGGAATCAATTCCATTTCCTCTTCCAGAACATTTTTAAGAATAGGCTCGTCAAAAACTTCTTCGGCTTCAAGGTGATGAACAATATTTTGTGAGGTCAGGTTTTGTACCGCCCTTTGTTCATCCTCCAAGGTATGAATGATTTTTTTGGACTCCGTATTTACAATATCATCTTGCTGATCGATATTAAAACCGGTGGCAATAACTGTAACCGCAATCGCATCGCCTAATTCCTCGTCCTCACCTACACCCATTATGATATTGGCACCATGACCGGCCTCAATTTGAATATGATCGTTAATCTCACCGATTTCATCTATGGTAATTTCAGACGAGCCGGAAACAATCAATAATAAGACATTTTTAGCGCCTGTAATCTTGTTATCGTTCAACAACGGGGAATCCAGCGCCTTCATAATGGCCTCATTGGCCCTTGCCGAACCTGAAGCTATGGCAGAGCCCATTATAGCCGTACCACTATTGGAAAGTACCGTCTTGGCATCGCGCAAATCGATGTTCTGCGTGTAGTGATGTGTAATTACTTCGGCAATACCACGAGCCGCGGTAGCCAGAACTTCGTCCGCTTTTGAAAAACCTGCTTTGAAGCCTAAATTTCCATAAACTTCCCTTAATTTATTGTTATTGATGACTATGAGCGAGTCAACATTGTTACGTAGCTTTTCAATTCCGAGTTGTGCTTGTTGGCAACGCATTTTACCCTCGAACTGAAACGGCATGGTTACGATACCAACAGTAAGAATATCCATTTCTTTAGCCTGTTTGGCAATTACGGGAGCAGCACCAGTACCTGTTCCCCCACCCATACCGGCGGTTATAAAGACCATTTTCGTGGTATGGTCCAACATACCTTTGATGTCTTCCATGCTTTCAATGGCCGCCTGTTCCCCAACTTCAGGATTCGCACCCGCCCCAAGACCTTCGGTCAATGAAACCCCCAATTGAATTTTATTGGGCACCGTGCTATTCGTGAGTGCCTGCTGATCTGTGTTCAAGATCACAAAATCGACCCCATTGATTCCGGCCTGGAACATGTGGTTGATAGCATTGCTTCCGCCACCGCCTACACCGATGACTTTAATAACATTGCTTTGGTTCTTGGGAAGATCAAAAGCTATTCCTTCAAATTCCGTTTCGTTGCTCATAGTATTTATATTACTGGTTATAGTTTTATTCGTATTCAATGCTTACTCCGCGTTGTCCAAAAAGTCCTTCAATTTTTCAGACCACTTGTCAAAAACCGATTTTCGTTCTTTTCTTGGTCCGTTTGATGAAGCCATTTCTTCGTCATGACCCGCATACGCCATCTCATGTTCGGGCTCTTGCGGTTGTTTAGGATTTGTTGCCCCCTTTTCATCGTTCTTGACCGCATTCATCAACAGGCCAACAGCGGTGGCATACAACGGACTTGCCACTTCTTCATCGGAATCGCCTGCCAAGTGTTCGTTAGGATATCCAATTCGAGTGTCCATGCCTGTGATATACTCCACCAATTGTTTAAGGTGTTTTAGCTGACTTCCACCTCCCGTAAGCACAATACCTGCAATCAATTTCTTTTTTTGTTCTTCGTGCCCGTAGTTTTTTATCTCGACATAGACCTGTTCTATGATTTCCACCACGCGGGCGTGAATGATTTTGGAAAGGTTTTTTAACGTAATCTCCTTGGGTTCCCTACCGCGTAAACCAGGAATAGAAACAATCTCATTGTCTTTGTTCTCACCGGGCCAAGCCGAGCCAAACTTCATTTTTAATAGTTCAGCTTGCTTTTCAATGATAGAACAGCCTTCCTTAATATCTTCGGTAATTACACCGCCACCAAAAGGTATTACCGCCGTGTGGCGAATAATTCCGTCTTTGAAAATGGCAAGATCCGTGGTACCGCCACCAATATCGATCAGGGCAACACCCGCCTCTTTTTCTTCTTGACTCAAAACCGCTTCGGATGATGCCAAAGGTTCCAAAGTAATATTCCCTAAATTAAGGCCAGCGCTCTTGATGCATCGCCCCACATTCTTAATGGAGGAGACTTGACCGACCACTACGTGAAAATTCGCCTCAAGACGACCGCCGTACATTCCAATGGGCTGTTTTATTTCTGCCTGCCCATCAACTTTATATTCTTGTGGAAGCACGTGGATAATTTCCTCTCCGGGAAGCATAACCAGCTTGTACACCTGGTTCACTAATTTGTCAAGGTCGTCCTCGTTAATAACCTCCTCCGAATCTGGACGTGTAATGTAGTCGCTGTGTTGGAGACTTCGAATATGCTGACCTGCAATACCGACGACCACGGAGCCGATTTTAAGACCTGAATTCGCTTCGGCCTCCTCGACCGCCTGTTGAATCGATTTAATGGTCTGGGTAATATTGTTAACGACACCTCGATGTACCCCAAGGCTTTTGGATCTTCCGATGCCCAAGACCTCGATTTTTCCGTATTCGTTTTCCTTACCGATTATGGCAACGATTTTGGTGGTTCCAATGTCCAGCCCGACTGAATAATTACCTTGTTCCATTTGATTGATTTAAATTTTGGTGCACACTACTTGATTATTGAACTCAAGACTCACGATTGCAAAGTCTTCTAGGGTCTTATCTTTGTTCGCCTTTGCATAAAAGGCCTTGAAATTTTTAAATTTCTCTTCAAGATTATCGACCCCGCCCAGATTTACTACAAATTCTTCCATTCTGAACTTGAGCTGATACTTTTCCTCCTCCTCTACATGTATGCCTATGACATTTTTTCGAAGGAAATCATCTGTGTTAATATATTCCAGAATCTTATAGACATCCTCCAAACTTTGGCCCGTAATTTTCCCTGTGATGATGGGCACTCTTGCGGAGTGACTCATGGACAACGGCATGCGTTTTCCTTCATCATCAAGATAAAATTTTGTATTCCCCTCTATTCTCCCGATTGGCCTTCGCTGTACGATTTTTGACGTAAGCTCCCCATTTACAGTAAGATACACTTGGGCATTTTTCACCATGTCATTGGTCTCAATGACCTCTTCTATAGTATTCAAAACTAATTTTTCTTTGGGCACATTTGTGAGGTCGCCATAATTTTGTATTAACAATTTATTAACCATACCCTCTGTTATGTAAAGGTTCTGATCCCCAACGAATTGTATGTTCAAACCCTTTACGGTCTTCTTTTTACTTCGTTCGTTCGAGAATGCAAACAGTCCGGAAATAACAAGTAAAAGAGCTATTGTCTTTATATAGTTCCAATTAATGCGCATAATTCAATTCTTTTTTAATTCTTGATACTTCTAACCCGATATCGCCGGCACCCATGGTCACCAATACTTCAGGATCTTGATTTTTTATTTCTTGAATCAACTCGGATTTATCGATTCTTTTTTTATTGGAATTTTCTATTTTTTCGAGCAACCATTGTGAACTGATTCCTTCCATTGGTTTTTCCTAGCGGGATAGATATCCAACAACACGATGCTATCGAATTTCGACAAGCTTTCTGCAAAGGCATCGCCGAAATCCCTTGTTCTCGAAAATAAATGGGGTTGAAAAATAGCCAGTACTTTTTTGCCCGGATGCATTTCACAAATTGCATCGTAAACTGCATTAATCTCAGTCGGATGATGCGCATAATCATCGATGAAGACAAAATCATCTTTTTTTATCTTGTACGAGAACCGGCGTTGTACGCCCTTAAAAGTTTCCATAGCTTTCGCTAGACGAGACTGGGGAGACCCTGTTTGCACCGCCATGGCAAAAGCGACCAATCCGTTGAGCAGATTATGCCGTCCGGGTTTGTTGAATTTGACTCCCGATAGGGTAGCTTCGGGAGTCGTCAAGTCAAATATGTAGGAGCCATGTTCTATTTTCAAGTTTCTGATACAATAATCAGAATCGTCTTCTATGCCATATGTGATTCCCTTTAAGGGGAGTCCTTTCCTTATGAATAATTTCCCGTCTGAAGCAATACGGGCAACGAATTCTTCGAACGATTTTTTAAGTTCGTCGTGGTTTCCGTAAATGTCCAAATGATCCGCATCCATCGAGGTCACACAAGCTACATCGGGGAACAATCTTAAAAAGGAACGATCGAACTCATCGGCCTCGACCACTGAATAATCCGTTCCGGAAAAAGAAGTTGCTGTTGAAGTCTTCCGATATCCCTCCTAAAAAAGCAGTGAACGGCGTGCCCGTCTCTTTGAGCAAGTGGGCCAAAATACTCGAAGTCGTCGTTTTGCCATGTGTGCCTGCGACCGCAAAACAAAAAGTGTCTTTCGTAATCAGTCCCAAAACCTCAGAGCGTTTTTTAACGTCAAAACCTCTATCCAAAAAATATTGATATTCTGAATGTTCGGAAGGTACCGCAGGGGTGTACACGATTAAAGTGGTATCTTTTTCTGTAAATTTTTCAGGAATTGAATTCACATGGTCTTCGTAATGGATTTCAATTCCGAGTTCACTCAATTCCTGTGTCAAAGGAGTTTCGGTCTTGTCATATCCTGCAACATTTTTATCGATGAACTTAAAATAACGTGCCAGGGCGGACATGCCGATGCCTCCGATGCCGATGAAGTAGACGTTATGTATTTTTTTAAGATCCACTAGTCCAATAGTTTTTCTATTTCGTCCACAATATGCTTTGTGGCGTCGGGCAATGCTAATTTTTTGATGTTCGCACTAAGACGATCCTGCTTATCTTTTGATTGGACCAATAATGAAAAAACCGATTCAAATTCGGAATCCAAATCTTTTTCCCTTAACAAGATAGCCGCATCTTCATCGACCAGTGCCTCGGCATTTTTGGTCTGATGGTCTTCAGCCACGTTCGGTGAAGGAATGAAAATGACAGGCTTACCTACAATACAGAGTTCCGAGACCGATCCTGCCCCAGCTCTAGAAATGATTATGTCAGCTGCCGTATAGGTCAGGTCCATGCGATTCAAAAAATCAAAAACCTTAATTGTATCGGAGGTGTATTCTTTGTATTCCTCGAAATACAGTTTTCCACATTGCCATATAATCTGAAGGTCGTTCGCCCTGAAAAAATCAAGTTTCGATTCTACCAGTTGATTGATGCGTCTTGCCCCTAGGCTGCCACCCAAAATCAAAAGGGTCGGTTTATTGACTTCTAATCCAAAGAATTCTAAAGCCTCATTTTTATTTTTTTGTATTTCTACCAGATCACCACGTACGGGGTTTCCGGTCTTTACTATTTTTTCCTTCGGAAAGAATTCTTCCATTCCGTCATAGGCAACACAGATTTTGGCGACCTTATCTTTCAACAGTTTGTTGGTAATTCCGGCAAAAGAATTCTGTTCTTGCAATACACAAGGTATTCCCCTGCCACTGGCCACTTTCAGCAATGGACCACTTGCAAACCCGCCGGTACCTACTACGGCATCGGGCTTAAATCGGGATACTATTTTACCAGACTTCAACAAACTACTTATCAATTTAAAGGGAAACATCAAATTTCTAAGGGTTAGTTTCCGTTGCAACCCTGTAATCCATAATCCTTCTATTTCGTACCCTGCTTGTGGTACTTTTTCCATTTCCATTCGATCCTTGGCACCGACGAATAAAAATTCAGCGTTTGGATATCTTCTTTTTCAATTCATTGGCGATGGCGATTGCGGGATAAATATGGCCGCCCGTACCGCCACCAGAAAGTATGAACCTATAATTGCCCACTCAAGACCTCTAAAGGGTTCGTACTATTTATATCGACCGTCTCTTTTTCGGTCGCTAGATTTTTATTGCTTACACTTAATATGATACCAATGGCCAAACAGGTCATCCAACCCGATGTTCCACCACTACTGATCAATGGCAGATTCTGCCCAGTCACGGGAAATAGTTCTACCGCCACTGCCATGTTGATCAAGGCCTGAAAAATTATAGGAAGCCCTACACCCAAAGCCAATAATTTTCCAAAAGTGGTGGTCGCACCATTAGCTATTACAACTATTCTAAATAAGAGAAATAGATAGAACAACATCAGACCAAAACCTCCGACCAGTCCGTATTCCTCGACAATTATGGCATAAATAAAATCGGAAGAACTCTGCGGAAGGAAATTCTTTTGAATACTTTTTCCAGCTCCTTTCCCAACAATACCTCCAGTAGCAATGGCAATCTTTGCCCTCTCTATTTGGTAGTCCGCCTCGGAGTCTCCCGGACTCCAAAAACTTTCTATCCTGCTCGTCCATGTATCGACACGGTTGGGAAACATATCAGGAAAGGCTTTTGCCACTAGAATGAATAGTGTAAGGCACAAGATTCCGGTCCCCACGATTCCCATTAAATATTTTATAGGATATCCGCCGATAAAGCATAATAGTAAAACCATCGAAAAAATAATGGCCGCTGTGGAAAAATTGGCCGGTAAAATCAGTATCACCGTCAAAAAAACAGGAATCCATAAGGGCAAAATACTTTCTTGAAACCTCACGGTCTTATCCTTGATTTTGGTAAGATATCGTGCAACATAAATCATCAAGACCACAGCCGCCAACGTGGACGCTTGAAACTTGATCCCAATAAACGGTAGTTGGATCCAACGACTTGCATTGGCCCCTTCCATAGTGGTGCCCTGTGCCAATGTCAATGCCAAAAGCACAATTACGATCGGCATGGCAATCAACGAAAGCCCTTTAAAAAAATGGGTCGGAATGCGATGTACGCCATAAATAATTCCGAATCCCAAGAGCAGAAGCACTGCATGTTTTACCAACCAGCCCATAGGCGTGCCACTCCCGACCACGTAGACCAGGTTGCTACTGGCGCTATATACAGGCAAAAATGAGAAGAGCCCCAAGAGCGCTACTACGGCCCAAAGTGCTTTATCTCCTTTTATATTTTTAAAAACATCACCCACTCTTATAGGTTTTTTATTGCTTCCTTAAATTGATCTCCCCTATCCTCGTAATTTTCAAAAAGGTCAAAACTGGCACAAGCGGGCGAAAGCAATACGGTGTCGCCTCTTTGCGCAATTTTATAGGCAACCTTCACGGCCTCTTCCATGGCGAAAGTCTCCACCATCAAATCGACCACGTTGCCAAAAAAGTCCTTTATTTTAGAATTATCCTCACCCAAGCAAATAATGGCCTTGACCTTTTCACGAACCAACGGCATCAATTCCTTATAATCATTTCCTTTATCGACACCGCCTACAATCCAAACAATTGGTGTTTTGACACTGTCCAGCGCATAGAACACTGAATTGACATTGGTCGCCTTGGAATCGTTGATGTATTGCACATGTTGAATCTTCAGCACTTTTTCTAGTCGATGTGGCGCGCCTTGAAAATTCTCGATACTTTGACGAATCGTCTCCTTTCTGATACCGATAAGTTTCGCCACCATAGCCGCTGCCATGGTATTTTTTAAATTATGTTGGCCTTCCAATGCTAGTGCGTCTGTCGTCATTTCAATGGTATTATTAGTTGTCGTTATTCTTATTCTATTGTTCTTGATGTATGCTCCTTCTTCCAATTCATTTTGAAGTGAAAAAGGCAATGCTTTGGATTTGACGGGATGGACTTTCAACCAGTCTACAATGACCTCGTCATCTGCATCGTAGATGAAGAAATCTTCTTCGGTCTGGTTTTCGGCAATCCGGAATTTTGAGGCGATATAATTTTCAAACTTGTAATCATACCGGTTTAAATGATCCGGCGTGATATTGGTCAAAATGGCGATATGAGGTTTGAAATCCGTAATTCCGTCCAATTGAAAGCTGCTGATCTCCAGCACATAATACTCAAAGTTGTACTCCGCTACCATCTTCGCAAAACTGTCACCGATGTTTCCGGCCATTCCGACATTACGGTTTCCTTCGCTTATAATATGGTTTGTGAGCATTGTGGTCGTTGTCTTACCATTGCTTCCCGTGATACCAATGATTTTTGCATCGGTATAGCGTGAGGCGAACTCTATCTCCGAAATCACCGGAATACCTTTTCCGGTCAATTTCATCACCAAAGCCACTTTATCAGGTATCCCCGGACTCTTCATGGCCACATCGGCATTCAGAATTTTATCCTCGGTATGCTTCTCTTCTTCCCAATCAATTCCAAAATGTTCAAGAACGTCTTTGTACTTTTTTTTATTTTTCCTTTATCGGAAACAAAAACTTCAAATCCTTTTTGTTTCCCCAAGATAGCCGTGCCTACGCCGCTTTCGCCCGCTCCCAAGACTACTAGCCTTTTCATCTTATCTGATTTTTAAGGTCACAAAGGTTAAAATGGCCAGTAAGATTCCTATAATCCAGAATCGGGTTACGATCTTACTCTCGTGATACCCTTTCTTTTGATAATGATGGTGCAAGGGTGCCATCAAAAAAATGCGCTTACCCTCGCCCAATCTTTTTTTTGTGTATTTGAAATAACCGACCTGTGCCATTACGGATAGCGATTCGGCGAAGAAAACCCCACACAACAGCGGTATAAGCAATTCTTTGCGTACAATTATGGCAATTACAGCGATTACGCCACCAATTGTCAGGCTACCTGTATCACCCATAAAAACCTGAGCGGGATAGGCGTTGTACCATAGAAATCCGACCAAGGCTCCTGCAAAGGCAGTTATGAAAACCAGCAACTCCCCTGCCCTCGGTATGTACATGATGTTCAAATATTCGGAAACGATCGTATTACCCGAGACCCATGCGAAAATTCCCAAGGTTAAAACTATTATTGCGGATGTACCACCTGCAAGCCCGTCGATACCATCGGTCAGGTTCGCACCGTTGGAAACCGCGGTCACAATGAAAATTACAATGGGGATAAAAATCATCCAAGCATATTTCTCCAGTCCTTCTCCGGCCCATGATATCAAGCCGGAGTAGTCAAATTCGTTGTTCTTAAAAAATGGCACTGTAGTCATTGTGGATTTGATTTCCTTACCTTGAACCGGTTCCACAGTATACTGCTCCGTAATCATGGTACTATCTGAATCTTTCATGGTCACTTCAGGGTGGAAGTACAGCGTGGCACCAACCCCAAGCCCTAAAACGACCTGTCCCATAACCTTGAATCTTCCTTTAAGTCCTTTTTTATCCTTCTTAAAAATTTTGATATAATCATCCGCAAAGCCAATTATACCCATCCAGATAGTTGTTACTATAAGGAGTATTACGTAGATATTATCAAGCCATCTGGCAAATAATAAAACGGGAATCAACGTCGACATGATAATAATCAGACCCCCCATGGTCGGGGTTCCTGCCTTTTGTTTCTGCCCGGCCAAACCTAGATCTCGAATGGTTTCTCCTATTTGTTTGCGTTGTAGAAACAAGATTACCCGCTTACCATAAGCAGTGGCAATGACCAAGGAAAGTAATATGGCCATGGCGGCCCTGAACGTAAGAAACTGGAACAACCCTGCCCCCGGCACCTGATACTCATTTTCCAAATATTCAAACAGATAATACAGCATTCTTTTAAAGTTCAAGTTCAAGTGTCAAATTCAAACTCAAAATGAGTTCCTTGGCAATTGACCTGTATTGTTCGTTATGGCTTTACTTTCTTTTATCGTTTCTACTGTTGACGTGTACCTCTTCTCTGCTAAGCACCCAGATCGACTATTTATTCAATTGCTTCAATACATCCTTCACAATTTCGAAATCGTCAAAATCGATTCGCTTGCCATTGGTCTCTTGATACGTTTCATGACCCTTGCCCGCAACTAGTATGATATCGTTCGATACCGCCAGTTGGCACGCGGTTTTAATGGCCTGTTCACGATTTTCTATGGACAAAATTTTTTTGCGTTCTGGGGCTCCACACCGGCCTCCATTTCTCCGATAATGGCATTGGGCGACTCTGACCGCGGATTATCGGAAGTAAAAATCGCGGTATTGCTCATTTCTGAAGCGATATGACCCATAACCGGACGCTTAGACCTGTCTCTATCGCCACCACACCCCACAACGGTGATGACGTTTTCATTTCCAGTTCTCAACGTGTTGATAGTATCAAGCACGTTTTTTAGCGCATCCGGTGTATGGGCATAATCTACTATCGCTGTAATTCTTTCCCTTGATATATAATATTGAAACCTGCCGTCGACATTTTCGAGTTCGCTCAAAATACGAAGGGTTTCTAGTTTCTCTAATCCTAATAAATCTGCAGTGGCGTAAATGGCCAATATGTTATAGGCATTAAAATGACCAATGAGCTTGGTCCATAATTCGTTATCATCGATTTTGAGCAGTTGCCCATCGAATTGATTCTCCAGAATTTGGGCTCTATAATCCGCAAATGTCTTCAAGGCATACGTGAATTTTCGCGCCTTGGTGTTCTGTAGCATGACCAACCCATTTTTATCATCGATGTTGGTAAGGGCAAAGGCCTTTTTGGGGAGATTATCAAAAAGTATTTTCTTGGTATCGCGGTATTCTGCGAAAGTCTTATGATAGTCAAGATGATCATGTGATAGATTGGTGAAGATTGCACCTTCAAAAACCAATCCTTCGGTTCGCTTTTGGTGTATGCCATGTGAACTCACCTCCATGAAACAAAATTCGACTCCGGCCTCGTTCATCAAGTTTAAATGGCTATTGATGGTCAATGCATCTGGAGTGGTGTGGCTCGTCGAATACTCGGCATCATCGACCATGATTTTTATGGTGGATATGAGTCCCACTTTGAATCCCGCCTTTTTGAATAATTGATACAAAAGACTGCTAATCGTGGTCTTTCCGTTCGTGCCTGTAACGCCAACTAGCCTTAAATTTTTCGAAGGATTGTCATAAAAATTGGAAGCCATAATAGCCAACGCCTTGTTGCCATTATCCACTTCTGCATAGGTTATTCCATTGACCATCTGCTCAGGGAGTTCTTCACAGATAATCGCCTTGGCGCCCTGATTGATCGCTTTTTCGATATACTGATGGCCGTCGGTTATAGTTCCCTTGATGGCTACAAAGACATCGTCCATTCCCACTTTACGGGAATCGAAACAAACCGTATTGACCATGACACTGGTAGATCCGCTAACAGCGGTCAGGCCCACACCATATAATATGTCTTTGAGTAGCTTCATGAAAGTTCCAAGACTATTTTTTCTACCTTATTAATATCAGTTCCCTGTGATACGGACTGCTTTTTAACGCTTCCATTGCCTTTGATTTCGACCTTTAAACCCAGATTTTCTAGAATCGATACGGCATCCATGCCGCTCATACCTTGTACATTGGGTACTTTATTATATTTCTTTTGGGCCTCGAGGTAATACTTTTGATGTGAACCTTCTAATTGGGCACCCTCGGCGATTTTCATCTCGACCTCATCAATCAAGGGATTATTCGCATAAATCTTTTGCGCTATTGATTTGAAGACCGGTCCCGATACGTCGGCCCCATAATAGCCCACACTCCGATCAGGTTCGTGAATAACCACAATACAGGAGTATTTGGGGTTTTCTGCAGGAAAATACCCAGCGAAACTTGAGATATACTTGAGTTTATCAGGGTCTTTGGCGACATAGTTCTTTTGGGTCGTCCCTGTTTTTCCGGCCATTGAAAAATTAGGGGAATAGAGACGGTGACCTGTACCATGCTTTTTCTCCACTATATTTTTCAATAACTGTTTTACTTTTCCAATAGTTTCTTTCGAGCAGATCGCGGGATTGATAACTTCCTTATCAAATGTCTTGACCGTACGGTTCATTTCTTTGACCTCTTTGATCAATCTCGGTTTTACCATTTCACCATCGTTGGCGATGGCATTGTAAAATGTTAACGTCTGCAATGGAGTTAAAGAAACTTCATATCCATAGGCCATCTGTGCCAACGAAAGACCTGACCAGCCCTTATCGCCAGGGAATCTTATTACCGGAATGCCTTCACCCTTAATCGGAAGACCCAATTCTTTATGAAGCCCCATCTTCATAAGTCCGTTTACATATTTGGCGGGTTTCTCCTTATAGCCGTTGTGAATCATTCTTGCAAAGGCCGTATTCGAGGAAACTTCAAATGCCTTACCCATAGAGATTTTCCCGTAACCCCCGTTTTTGGCATCTTTTACCCTATGCCTATAGATTTTCCAATATCCTTTTTCGGTATCGATGACCGTACTGGTGTCGATTACTTTATCTTCCAAGGCGGTTACCAAGTTCATTAATTTGAATGTCGAGCCCGGTTCATGTGATTCGCCAATAGCATAGTTCAAACGCTCGTAGTACTTGCCGTCTTTTGTTTTTCCTAAATTGGCGATGGCCTTTACTTCTCCCGTCTCGGTTTCCATCACAATGACGCATCCGTGGTCGGCCTTGTAATGTTCCAATTGCTTTAATAATGCATGATGTGCGATATCTTGAATATTGACGTCTATAGTCGAATACACATCATAGCCGTCTTTAGGCTCGACGATATTGTCCCAACCGATAGGCTTCCATTGTCCTTTGGCAATTTTTTGTTTTAACCTTTTTCCTTCGGTACCTCTTAGGTAAGGACCGAAAGCCCTCTCGAGGCCTACACCCGCATAACGGTCATATTCGTTAAGACGTTCATACCCAATACTTCGTTCCGCGATTTTTCCTAAAGGATGTTCACGTACCGTTTTCTGTTCGATAATCAATCCCCCTTTATATGGGCCTTTCTCGAACAATGGAAAATCTTTTACGGCCATATAATCCGAATAATCGAGGTTTCTTGCCAAAAGGGCATAACGATTTTTGTTCTCTTTGGCTTTTCGGAGTACTTGTTGGTAATGTGACGAAGGTTTGTCCAACAATTTTGCCAAGGCGTCTGCCAATGGCTTTACATTTTCCTTAAAATCTTCATCACTAACCGTGACCGCATCAAAACGTATGGCATATCGTGAAACCGAGGTTGCCAATAGACTACCGTCATCGGAGTAGAGATCACCGCGATTCGGGGCAATGGTAAACATGCGCTCGGTACGCTCCATGGCCAGGTCTCGATACTTTTCACCATCCACGATTTGAATACTGACCAGCTTAAAAAGCACGGCACAGGCGAACAAAAACAGGAAACCTGCAATGAAATACAACCGGGTCAATATTTTCTTGTTAGTTACGGCCATTATTCTTTAGCGGATTTTACCCGTATTTTTTTAGGAGGAGTTTCAGAAGGATACAATTCCTTCTTGGCCAGATTCTGGGAAATCGTGGATTCCAATTTTAATTTTTGAATGTCTTTATGAATGTCTACGAATTCACTTCGAAGCTCTTTGACCTCTTCGTTCAACGTGGCTATCTGATGTACCTTTTTATCAGCGCTATGCGAACTACCAATCATTACGGTCGCCAAAAAACTGGCAAAAATGATAAATAGCCAGTTTTTGGGTGCGTCGCCACTCACCAAAAACTTTCCTTTTAATATGTCCAACAATCCTTTCTTCATCATATTGACATGTATTTTAAATGCGCTCCGCTATTCGGAGTTTGGCACTTCGCGACCTATTGTTCATTGCTATTTCTTCTTTTGATGGAATTATCAATCCCCCTACTTTTTTAAAGGGAACCTGAATGTTCCCATAAAAATCTTTCTCGGGCTCCCCCTCGAATTGGCCCGCCCGAATAAATCGCTTCACCAAACGATCTTCGAGCGAGTGGTAACTCAAAATGCTCAGTCTGCCGCCTTTGTTCAAAAGCTCGGGAGTCTGCGTTAAAAACTCCTTGACGACCTCGATTTCTTGATTTACCTCAATACGGATGGCTTGATAGATCTGCGCCAGTATTTTGTGCTCTTTCGATTGGGGCAAAAAAGGCTTTAAACTCGATTTCAACTGCGCCGTTGTCAGAATTGTTGCTATTTCTCTTTGGGCGATTATCGTTTTTGCAATCGCATTCGCATTGCGTAAATCACCATATTCAAAGAGAATCCGTCTGAGGTTGTCATAATCATATGCGTTGACCACATCATAGGCCGATGTTGTATTTTTCTTGCTCATGCGCATATCGAGCTCAGCATCGAAGCGTGTTGAAAATCCACGTTCGGCTTTATTGAACTGATGCGACGAGACCCCGAAATCGGCCAAAATTCCATCTACTTTCCGAATGCCATAGAACTTTAAAAATTGTGTGGTGTACCTGAAATTTTCATTGATCAATGTGAACCTATCGTCATCGATCGTATTTTCAAGTGCATCTTCATCTTGATCAAAGGCAATCAACTTGCCTTCGCTTCCCAGACGTTTCAATATTTCTTTTGAATGGCCTCCGCCACCGAAGGTCACATCCACATAAATTCCATCCTCCTTTATATTCAGCCCATCAACGGACTCTTTTAAAAGAACAGGGTTATGATACATCGTCGCCATCATCTCCGTCATCACCCATTACCTCTTCGGCCAGGGCCGCAAAATCTTCGGCGGTCTCATCCAAGACCTTTTCATAGCTATCCTTATCCCATATCTCTACAATATTGATGGCCGAGCTTAATACTACCTCTTTGCTTATGCCCGCAATGGACACCAAGTTCTTGGGTATCAATAATCTTCCGGTGGCATCTATCTCGACGACTTTGACCCCAGCGGAAAAACGTCGAATGAAATCGTTGTTCTTTTTCTTGAAGCGGTTCTTCTTGTTCATTTTCTGCATGAGCAGATTCCACTCTTCCATTGGGTAGAGCTCCAAACAGGGTTGAAAAACCGATCGTTTGATTACAAAACCGTTGTTAAGTACCGGAGACATCTGATTTTTTAGGGCAACAGGTAACATTACCCTACCTTTGGTATCGGCCTTACAATCGTATGTTCCGATAAAATTGATCACGTAAACGGTTGGTTTTTCTTTTAATAACTCAAATATATAAATATTATTACCACATTTTACCACAAATTACCACTTTATTGGTAAAATTTATCATTTTGAGCATTTTACACGCGCCAAAGACGACGTAGCACCCGCTATTTTTTGAAATCCAATAGGTCGTATTTGAGCCCTAAAAACACTTGTAAAACAGTTGTAGGTGTTACTCAATCTGCTTGGATGTTAAGGAATATGTCTATATTTGCGCCCATAGACCAGAAGTATCCTGAATGGAAGAAAAGATAATTACCGAAGGCAAATACAGGTATATTGAAAAGGGTGAGGGAACTCCCATAATTATTTTACATGGTCTAATGGGAGGGTTGAGCAACTTTCACGGTGTTACAGATCATTTTCCGAAAAATGGATATAAGGTGCTGGTACCTGAGCTACCGATTTATGATATGCCTTTGCTCAAGACCAACGTTAAGCAATTCGCCAAGTTTCTTAAGAAATTCATAGAATTTAAAGGCCTAAAAGATGTCATTCTTTTGGGAAACTCCTTGGGAGGCCACATTGGGCTCTTGCATACCAAAATGTACCCGAAAATGGTCAAGGCGCTCGTAATTACGGGTAGTTCAGGATTATACGAAAGTGCCATGGGCGATGGTTATCCAAAACGTGGGGACTATGAATTTATCAAACAAAAGGCCCAAAATGTTTTCTATGACCCCGCCGTCGCCACCAAAGAAATAGTGGACGAGGTCTTTGCTACCGTCAACGACCGCGTGAAGTTGGTCAAGACGCTTGCCATTGCCAAAAGTGCCATACGGCATAATATGGCACAAGATTTACCGAAAATGCGAACTCCGACCTGTATCATTTGGGGAAAAAATGACAGTGTTACCCCACCTGATGTAGCCGAACTGTTTCATGAATTACTGCCCGATTCGAATCTTTTTTGGGTCGAAAAATGTGGCCATGCCCCTATGATGGAGCATCCCCAAGAGTTCAACTCGATTCTCGATGCTTGGTTGGAGGAGAGAGGGTTTTAGATAGTTGGCGGTGGGCAGTCGCAGTAGGTAGTACTGTTAGACGATGGGCGAATTTTTTTGCTGATGATTACCTGAACGTTTAGTGAACAAAAGTCTATTTTCCCTATTCTATTTTCAAAACTCCTTAAGATGAAAATCAAGACCGCCGACTTTGTGATGAGCAACTCCGACGTTGCCAAATGCCCGAACGAACCTTTGCCGGAATACGCTTTTATAGGTCGTTCCAATGTGGGGAAGTCTTCCCTCATCAATATGTTGACCGAACGCAAAAGTTTGGCCAAGACTTCGGGTCGGCCCGGAAAAACCCAACTCATCAACCATTTTAAGATCAATAGCAATTGGTTTTTGGTCGATTTACCGGGTTATGGATACGCCAAAGTGTCGAAAAAAGATAAAAGGACTTTTCAAAAATATATTACCAATTACTTTTTACAACGCCAACAACTGGTCTGCAGTTTTGTTTTGGTCGACATTCGACACGAGCCGCAAACAATCGATTTGGAGTTTATGGAATGGATGGGTGAAAACCAGATTCCGTTTTGCATCATATTTACCAAGGCGGACAAGCTGAAACCAAAGGCTATTGAAAGAAATGTCGATGCCTATATCGGGCAATTATTAAGTGGGATTTGGGAAGAGGCCCCACACTATTTTATTACCTCCTCTTCGAAGGGAGTCGGTCGCGATGAACTTTTGAGCTATATTGATTCAATAAATAATGAATTTTTTGAAGCTCAAAAAAATTAATCGCTAAGTACGCTGTTCAATTAAATTAATTAACGATTGGGCATTCTCCAAACTTTTTAGTTCTTCCGGATTTACAAAAACTTCCAATCCATCACTTGTCGCCGCCAAAACAATGGGGAACGTAAACTTGTGCCCGAACTTCGATGCGTACTGCTTTTTGAATTCATCCTTATGCAAAAATTCCATGGGAATTTCGGACTCCTTTTCGAAATTTTGCCCATACTTTATTTTCGGTAAACGCCCCAAAGGTCAATTCACATAAATTACATTCATACGTGTTCGGACTCAAAATTTTGTGGGCCCCATCAATTATGGCATTTCGAAATCCTGAGTCGGCATTGTAGATAAAAATGAGTTTTTGCATTCGTGTTTTTTGGGTTGAAGGTGAATATACTATATTTAAGGTATTGTCTTAACCCGTTGTACATTTTGATAGTTTTCATGTTATTTTTATCTAAAATCTTCATTCTTTGCCTCTAATCCTAAAGGAAGGAATGAAGATTTCCCCGATTCACCCTTCAGGAAGGGGAAAAATTGGAGAAATCAGTTCAAAATGTACAACGGGGTTTGTCTTATCAAATTAGAACTCCTTACCAAAAACCATAAAAATGAAAAAAACGATATTCCCGATTCTATTGATCTTGCTATTTTTAGGATGCCAAGAAGAACCTAAGGAAAAAATTCCCCCGATCATAGCTCCTTTTTCCGACGTAGATACCTTGGCCATCAATGATTGGTGGAACCGTGCCGAAAACCCGATCATCAATTTAAAAGTGGGACGGGATAGTGTGGTCGCCTTCGGAATCTACACAGTATCAAATAATATTTTGAAGCTCAGTGCCCAATTATATCCGCTGTATCCAGAAGAAACGCGGGAAGTCCGCTTGGAAATCGAAGAAAACGGCTCGTGGAAAGAAGTACAAAAGCAAACTATCAACGATTTGGGTTGGTCCGCCTTGTTCCGCATCGAGAATTGGGATGATTCCAAAGAGGCAAAATACCGAATCCTTCACGGCGAAAATGCACAGTACGAGGGACTCATACGAAAAAACCCGAAGGATAAAGAACAACTTTCCCTAGCGGCACTTTCCTGCAATTCGAACCAAGACCGTGGTATGCGCGAAAATTATGTGCGCAATATCAACCATCAAGATCCTGATCGATCTTTTTTGCGGGAGACCAATCGTACGACCACACCGAACATACCGCCGCATGGCTGAAATTCGGACTCCAGTTTCGCGAAACCTTCCGAAACCGACCGGCCATTACCATACCTGATGACCATGATATCGGGCAGGGCAATCTTTGGGGTGAAAACGGAAAGGTATCGACTTCGCAAGGTAGTCCCGATGGTGGATATCGGTACCACCCCGAATATGTGAAAATGGTCGAGCGTTGCCAAACGGCACATTTACCGGATGCCTACGACCCGACACCCGTACAGCAAGGTATCGGCGTGTACTACACCAATTTGTTATGGGGAGGCGTGGACTTTGCCATTTTGGAGGATCGTAAATTCAAATCTGGACCAGAAGGCAAGATTCCACAACAAGGGCCTAGGCCCGATCATATTCGAAATCCCGATTATGATCCGGCTTCTATCGATTTACCGGGGCTTACACTCTTGGGCGACCGCCAATTGAATTTCTTGGATGCTTGGGGCACTCAAAATACCGATGCCCTAAAAGTAGTGCTCTCTCAGACCGGCTTTTGCGGTGGAGCACATATTCACGGTACGTTGGACAATCGACTGCATGCCGACCTTGACTCTAACGGATGGCCCCAAACCGGACGTAATAAAGCCCTGGAAAAAATCAAAAAGGCAAACGCGATACATATTGCCGGCGACCAACATTTGGCCACGGTCATCAAACAAGGTATCGATGAATTCGGTGATGGCCCGTGGGCCTTTGTCGTACCCGCCATTGTGAATGATTACTACAGCCGTTGGTGGTGGCCCGAAGATGAGAACGAAGGAGCCAACCCGAACAGGAACACCGAGCTGCCGTGGACCGGGGATTACCTCGACGGTTTCAACAACAAAATCAGTATGATGGCCTATGTAAACCCAGAGAGTCATTCAAAAGGGGGCGGCTACGGATTGATTCATCTTGACAAAAAAGAAAAGGCGGCCACCTTTGAATGCTGGCCCCGCTATGTGGATGTCACCCAAGATGGTGCACAACAATTTGAGGGGTGGCCGATTACAGTTTCGATGGAATAGAATTCGTCTTTCATATAGGTATTTTGTATATCAATCGATATATAGAATCACTTTTGATATACAAAATGAACATATGTTCATTTTGTATATCACATTATATTTCAGGGGTTTTCAAAAGAAATTGTAATTTTAAAATAGTAACGAAATATGCATATATATATGTATGTGTTGGCGTACATTATCAAACTAAAGACATAAGAATGGAAAATTTAAAAAATATTTGCATCCTATTTTTTTTCATTATTGTTATACCAAACTGCAAAGCCCAGCCGAATAATTCTGAATCAACTGCATTTACCAATATTACGTTGATCGATGTGGAAAAATCCAAGTCATTAGAGAATATGACAATCATTATTAGTGATGACAAAATAAAATCTGTTTTTTCGAGCAATTCACAGCAAATTCCAACCAGTGCTGAAATTATCGATATGACAGGTCATTATATTATTCCGGGTCTAATAGATGGACATGTTCATCTTTTTGCAAATCAAAATAGAAATGCTGATTTAAAAAAACTTCTGTTTTCTGGGGTTACCTCTTTACGGGATATGGGTGGTGATGCCAGAGTATATCAAAAACTTAATCAAAATATAGCAAACGGATCAATACCATCTCCTAATATATATTATTCCGCAACCTTCTTTGGTCCAGAATTTTTAGTAGATCCTCGCACAAAATTTGCAAACAAGGGAATTAACCCAGGAGAAGCTCCATGGATGAGGGTTGTAAACGATGATACTAACCTAAGGAAGGTAATTTCCGAAGCAAAGGAAATCGGAGTAACTGGAATTAAGGCCTATGCTTCAATTTCACCCGATTTACTTAAAAAGATTTCGGAAGAAGCTCATAATCAAGGATTGAAAGTTTGGAGCCACTCAGCTACTTTTCCAAGTAAACCAAGTGACGCAGTAAAGGCAAATGTGGATGCTATATCACATGGTGTTGGAATGATAGCAGAAAAGGCTGAAACAGTTCCTAATTCATTTAATGATGCGATACGTAATTTTATCCCAATTCAAGATTTTGAAAATGCTAACGCCTTATCTAATGTATATGTTAATCTACTCCAATCAATGAAATCCAATGGAACTATATTCGAACCAACTATCTCAGCTTGGAAAAGAGTTCAAACTGAAAATAAGGATGCTGAAAAGAATGAGAAAAAAATAAACCCAAAGAGTAATATGACACAAGCAAAGACTAAAATGAACATTCCCGCTATGAATAAATGGGTTAATAACATAACCAATGCTGCCTATATTAATGGAGTTACTATTTCAGCCGGAACCGACTTTACGCGGACAATAAAGTGGATTCAAGATGAGATTCGGTTTCTTGTTGAATCTGGTCTTACTGAAATTGACGCCATCAGAGCAGCAACTTTGAATAATGCCATGGTAATTGGAATTGATAAAACTCATGGTTCAATTTCAATTGGCAAGCAAGCTGATTTAGTTATTTTAACCAAAAACCCATTAGAAAATATTGAAAATATAAGAAGTGTAAAAATAGTTTATAAAGACGGGAAACGGTATTCAGCAAAAGAGTAAATTAAAACGTACGCCAACAAAGGCTCCTATGAAAAGCCTTAGTCCAGTTCTCTAAAGTTAATTAATATTTTCTTTTTTACTTAAGACCGCAAAATCTTTGAGATTTTGCTTTAGGGCAGAAAAAAAGAAAAGAACACAGAAAAATAAAAATACCATGAAAGCAACGCCCGAACATAATAAGCGGATCGCAGAAATGACGTTTTCATCGGTGTATCCGCACTATATCACAAAAGTTGAGAAGAAAGGCAGAACCGTAGTAGAGTTACATCAGGTTATAAGGTGGCTGACCAGTTTCGACGATGAAAAACTTCAAGAGCTGATCGAAGAGAAAGCAACTTTTGAAACCTTCTTTAAAAAAGCCAAATTAAACCCTAATGCCCAGCTCATAAAAGGCGTCATCTGTGGCTACCGTATAGAGGAACTTGAAAATCCCTTAACAAAACAGGTACGGTATTTAGACAAATTGGTTGACGAATTGGCAAAGGGTAGAGCCATGGAAAAGATTTTGAGAACATAGTGCGCACAAATTACAAATCAACAAAATGCAAATCAAACAAGAAGACGATGGCAAACACGGTCAATTCTATATCGAGGTCGATGGGGATAGACTGGCCCAAATGACCTACACTTGGGCCGGACCGAACAAATTCATTATCGAGCACACGGAGGTCGATGATGCCCTGCGGGGAAAAAGTGCAGGAAAACAAATGGTCATGAAGGCCGTAGCGTTCGCCCGTGATCAGGGCAAGAAAATACTCCCTTTGTGTCCTTTTGCGAATAGTGTTTTTAAGAAGGTGCCCGAAATAAGGGATGTTTTATAATGTAGAATCTGAAAAAAATAGCATGAAAACAACGCTCCATAAAGCAAATACCCGAGGCCACGCCGACCGCGGTTGGCTGAACAGCTACCACACCTTTAGTTTTGCCAATTACCATGACCCAGAGCGTATGGGTTTTGGTGTGTTACGGGTATTGAACGATGATGAAGTTTCCGGCGGAATGGGATTTAGCAAGCACGGCCATAGCAATATGGAGATTATATCGATTCCGTTAGAAGGTGATCTAGAACATAAAGATAGTATGGGCAATGCCACCATTATCAAGCAAGGTGATATTCAGGCCATGAGTGCCGGTACGGGTGTACAGCACAGTGAGAAAAATAAGAATCGGGACAGACCGGTCAAATTCTTGCAGATTTGGGTCATTCCGAATAAAGTGAATGTGGAGCCAAAATACGACCAGATTACTTTGGATTCAATAATGCTTAAAAATAACTTCCAGCAAATTGTTTCTCCCAATTCAGATGATGAGGGAGTTTGGATCCATCAAAAGGCTTGGTTTCATTTGGGGGAATTCGAGGCGGGGCACGAAATCGAATATAGCTTGAAGGATCGTTCGAATGGAGTCTACATTTTCATCCTGGAAGGAAAAACAAAAATAAATGACCAACCACTCGCACGGCGGGATGGTCTTGGAGTACAAGAAGCCGAAACCTTGAATTTTTCCGTAAGCGAAAATGGCACAAAGATTCTACTGATGGAAGTGCCTATGGCCAACTAAGTCTTTTTTCTTCAGCAATGATTCGCGTTGCGCTCAAATACCTACCCTTAACCATTTCATTACATCAAATTAATTTATTCTATCTTGTGATGACTTAGTTTTATGACATCTGTCATATT
The DNA here is from genome assembly GCF_027474825.1 of Maribacter halichondriae. GTDB lineage: Bacteria > Bacteroidota > Bacteroidia > Flavobacteriales > Flavobacteriaceae > Meishania > Meishania halichondriae. The sequence continues at coordinate 835,822 of NZ_CP107030.1, forward strand.
ATTCGTCAAAAGGTATCTTTAGTTTTATCATTCTAAATAACAACACACAATTATGGATAAAATTTCAACGATTCTGGTTCCTTTTGATTCTTCGACCGCTGCAAGAACCGCATTCGACTATGCCGTAAATTTTGTGGGAGATGACAAAAACATGGAAATTTGCTTGGCCTATGTCGAAGATGATGAAAAGATCGATATCACAAAAGCATTCGATGACCTACAAAAAAAGTATGCAAAAGAACTAAAGAAGCCCTTGCAACTTTTCACCCGGAAAGGTTCGTTGTCAAAAGCACTATCACAAATCCAAGAAAACCAAAAAATCGATTTGGTCATCATGGGAACCTCAGAAGTTGAAGACCATGAAATCAAGTTGATCAGTAATACTTCGAAATTCGTTTCGGAAGTCGATTCTCCCGTTCTGGTAATTCCAGAAAAAATGAACGAATTTCAAATCAAGAACATCGCCCTGGTTTTGGGAAAGGAAGAAATCGATGATCGACATGCCTTGGAAACCTTGCTGGACGTTGCCCGAAAATTCAATGCCAAAGTCCATGTCTTGACCATTGAAAATACATCTGAAATGTATGGCTATTCAGAAGCCGATCAAACCAATGAAAATTTGCTCGAATACTATCTGGAGAATTTTTATTCTGAACATACTTTTATCGAAAATCCCGATGTGGTCAAAGGCATCTTATCACATGCTTCTGAAAAAGAAATGGACATGATAGCCATACTTCCTAGAAATCATGCAAAAAAGAGTAATCCTTCCGAAGGAAGATTGACCGAAATGTTGACCCTAAAATCTAAAATTCCGGTTTTGGCCATTGATTGATTTATGAATCCGGTCGCTACTTCAGTTCTAATTTCTCCGCAAAATAATCGCAGAAATCTTTCATGGTGGCCGTCATTTTTTCATCTTGGGTAGCCTTCATAAACGTATCGGAAAGCGAGACCAAAGTCTGATGGAAGAAAATCTTCATCTCATCCACGGGCATATCTTTGGTCCAAAGGTCAATTTTTAACGACTCTTGGTTTTTACTGTCCCAAACCGAGAGCAGCATGGCCTTTGCGTCTTCGTTGTCCACTCCCCCGTCTTGGGCGGACCATGTTAGCTCTTCGGGCACGCGATTTTCATCGAGGCCGACTTTTAAGGTTATTTCTGAAGTATGCCGCACTGCCATTATTTCGAAGGTTTATAATTACTTTTCTTGAAAATTTCTTCCGAGGACACAGTCATAAGCTGTTCTAGCGTTAGTTCATTTATATCCATAAATGCTCTTACGATTTGCCATCCTATATATCGCCCAATTCTTCCGGGTGATTCATTGTCGAGTTCGAGACCGAATTTGGAAAAAGGGGCCGGGTCTAAAAAGCGAAGATTGAGTTTGTTGTCGGTACTATATAAATGTTCTTGCTCAATAAAATTGCGCCATATAGGTTCTTCATTGCCTTTGGCCCATTCTAATTGTTCTTCGGTAAATCCGATCTTTTCGGCATCGGTACCAAAGGGCATTATTTTATCCTTTATGTACAACTCTTTACCATATCGGATAATTTTCGAAAGAAAAGTACGTGCATCGGGCCGTGGCACCACTTTTTGAGTAAAGGCACTTGCCACATCACTGACCAAATATTTTCGATCCAATCCGTTTGCGATATATTGTTGCATCCCCTTATAAAATTTGTGATTCGCTCCGAGGTAATTATCGAGGCCGATGAGCAAGAGGGTATCGGCCAAAATTATGCGATTCTGATAATCGACCTCCGAAGTCAATGTAATGACCAGAGGTGCTTCATGTTTCGGAAAATAATATTTTATATGTTTGAACAATGCTTCCAAGTCTTCCCTTTCTCTTCCAAAATCAGGAAATGCTTGTTTTACCTCGGTAAGAATTTCAATTTGAAGCGTATCCGTCATTTTCGCCGACCATATACTATCAGAGTATTGTGGTGGGAACAAATAGGGATAGGCTTTTTTTAACCTGGGAAGATCGGAAGGCTGCGCATCGCCTACTTCCATATCGAACCTTGCGACCCGAAGTTCAAGCGGGATGCTGGCTATTTCCTCCGCGGTCTTATCATTATCATTACAGGCAAAAAACAGTGCCAAAATTAAAAAAAACACAAAAATCCTCTTTTCCATAGAAAGTAAATTCGGTTATGCTTTAATATTACCTTGCTACCCTTTATTTTTATCCGGCAAAGTTAACAGTTAACCTAATAAGAACCCTCATGCAGACCGAAAAAGTAATCGATTATATTGTCGAATGGCTAAAGGATTATGCCACAAAAGCCAAGATGAGCGGCTTTACCATTGGCATTTCGGGCGGAATCGATTCGGCAGTAACCTCGACCTTATGTGCAAAAACCGGACTTGAGCTGTTGTGTCTTGAAATGCCCATCCACCAAGCGAAAAGCCAGGTCAGTAGGGCACTGAACCATATTGATTGGCTCAAGGATAATTTTAAAGGGGTCGATTCGGCAACGGTGGATCTTACGCCCGTTTTCGAAGGTTTCAAGACCGCATTGCCAACCGTTGAACATGAAGAAGAACGATTTTTGACTTTGGCCAACGCGCGCGCGCGATTGCGCATGACAACATTATACTATTTTGCAGGACTTAAAAAATATCTGGTCGCAGGTACGGGAAACAAGGTCGAAGATTTCGGTGTAGGATTTTACACGAAGTACGGTGACGGAGGCGTCGATCTCAGCCCTATTGCAGATCTCTTAAAAACCGAGGTATATGAAATCGCCAAGTTTTTAGGAATTAACGAAGAAATCATCAAAGCGGCACCTACCGATGGACTTTGGGGAGACGACCGAACCGATGAAGACCAAATAGGCGCATCATACCCCGAATTGGAGTGGGCCATGCAGATGGATGCCCGTGGAAAGCAGACAGACGACTTTTCGGGAAGGGAGAAACAAGTATTCGAAATCTATAAAAAATTCAATACGGCCAACAAGCATAAAATGGTTCCGATACCGGTTTGCGACATTCCTGAAATGTTAAAACGTACCACTTAACTAAGAATCAGGTATATAAAACGAATATAATGGCTTACATTACCTTTTTTTGAGAAAAAAACTACAAATTTGTCTTCATAATTAGATATTTAAAACTTACATTGCGTGTGAGTAATTTACTCATATCTACGAGATTATAAGTATCGAAAAAACTAGACCAAAATGATTAAAGTATTAATTGCAGACAACCATCCAATCATTCGAATGGGTGTAAAAAATGTTTTAGAAGCGGCCTCAGGTTTTCAAGTTCTTGGTGAAGTATCCACGACATCCGAACTTTTTTCGAAATTGGAAGAACTTTCACCAGATGTGGTTATGCTTGAGATGGACATTCCTGAAATTAACGGTATAGCGACTTTGCGAAAGATCAAAAAAGAATACCCCGATGTACGGGTATTGATGTATAGTGGCCAATCTGAAGATGTTTATGCACTTAGTACCATTAGGGCAGGTGCGTTCGGCTACCTTTCGAAAGCATCCGATATCGACTACATCATCTCTGCCGTACGAAAAGTTGCCGAGGGCAATATGTTCATCACTAACGAACTGGCCCAGCGATTGGCATTCGACGAGGGTACACAAAAGCCAAGAAGATTCTTCAGAAAACTTTCGACAAGAGAGGTTGAAGTACTAAAACTATTGGCCAGTGGAAAACGAAACAAAGATGTGGCCGAAAGCCTCAATCTCAATGAGAAAACGGTCAGCACGTACAAGGCGCGCTTGATGAAAAAATTGAACGTTGACAATATGGTGGACCTTTTGCAACAGGCAAAAGCACTGGAGTTATATTAACGACATACTGCCGACCTGAAACAAAAAACCCAAGCTATGCTTGGGTTTTTTAATTTCCGAATTATGATAAAACCCTGTTCAATTTTTTGTTCAGTAATTTGTTCAGTTGTATATAATTCATAATTTCTTCCAAGGTCTCTTGATGGTCTTCTTCATTGTTTTTTGTTTCTCCCTGCAATGTCTCCATCCTTTTTTTGATCAAATAACAACGTAAGGTCAAAATGGTTTCGCTAACGAGTTGGGCAACTCCGCTCTTTTTCTCTTTCGGATAGATATCCTTGCTCTCCCAATCGTGTAAAACATATTTTTCTTCCTCCATCAAAATAGAGGATATTTCGGAAACCATTTCTTGATCCAGTTCGGCAATGAACGTATTTACCGAAAAATCTTCTTTCTCGTTCAACTGGGCAATCAATTTATAATATATTTTTCTGAAATGTTCGTTGGTCAGTTCAATCTCATCATCTTGAAGGTCGAGATAGACTTTTTCATAAACCTTTGCTTCCAACGATTCGGGCTCCAAAATCAAGTTTCCCTCCTCATTTTCTTTGAGTACAAGGTCTTCGAACTCTTGCTTTTCATTTCCGTATAGAAGTAGCATCTCAATAATCTTTCGTTCCAGCTCATATTGCACATCTACTTTTTCTACGGCAACCTCATTTTTTACAACTTCGAAGGCCTTCTGTTCTTGTTGTACCTTTTTCGAGGCATCCGATGCTTGCTTCTTACCAATTTGTGCCAAGGTACTAAAGAGCACACCCTCCGAAACGTTCATGATATGGGCGCATTCTTGAATATAGATTTCCCTTTTGATCGCATCCGGAATCTTGGAAATGCTATTCACAATGTCACGAACCGTATCTGCCCTCTTGATAGGGTCGTTGGCTGCCTCCTGGGCCAAAAGATTGGCCTTGAATTGAATAAAGTCCTTTGAGTTTTCTTCAAGATACAGCGTAACGTCTTCCAATTCGTTGTTCTTTGCAAAACTGTCGGGATCCTCACCTTCGGGAAAAGAGCATACTTTCACGTTCATACCCTGCTCCAAAATCAGGTCGATACCACGTACGGAAGCGCGGAGTCCCGCAGCATCGCCATCAAAAAGAACGGTGATGTTCTTAGTAAGGCGATTGACCAACCGAATCTGCTCGGGAGTCAATGCCGTACCGCTGGACGATACCACATTTTGTATGCCCCGCTGATAGAATTGAATGACATCGGTATACCCTTCGACCAAGAAACAATTGTCTTCTTTGGCAATGGCCTGTTTCGCATAATAGATGCCGTAGAGCACCTTGCTTTTATGGTAGATGTCACTCTCTGGGGAATTCAGATATTTCGCAGCTTTTTTGTCATTGCCTAAAATCCGTCCCCCGAACCCAAGTACACGTCCGCTCATCGAGTGGATGGGAAACATGACACGACCTTTAAAACGATCGAACTTTTTTGGATCACCAGGATTGGCGGTATCTTCTTTTACAATGGTCAATCCTGTTTTTTCTAGATATTCCAAACGATAGCCCTTATCAAGGGCCGCCATCGTAAAACCATCCCACTGATCCAGACAATACCCCAAATGGAACTTTTTGATGGTCTCATCGGTAAAACCGCGTTCTTTAAAATAACTGAGACCAATAGCTTTCCCTAACTCGGTTTCCCAAAGCATTTCGGAAAAATGTTTCTGGGCGAATTCAGAGACCAAGTACATACTCTCACGTTCGTTCGCCTCTTCTTTTTCCTCATCGGTGCGCTCGGTCTCCTCGACCTCGATGTTATACTTTTTAGCCAAATATTTTATAGCCTCGGGATAGGTGAAATGTTCGTGTTCCATCAAAAAGGCAACTACATTACCACCTTTGCCACTACTAAAATCCTTCCATATCTGCTTTACGGGCGAGACCATAAAACTGGGCGTGCGCTCATCGGTAAACGGACTCAACCCCTTAAAGTTCGAACCCGATTTTTTCAACTGTACAAAATCACCGATAACCTCCTCTAATCGGGCGGTTTCATATACTTGGTCTATGGTGGATTTTGAAATCAAAATGTTGTGGGTCTAGTTAAGCAAATATAACAATCCGTATCGGTAAATATAAGCTAAAATAGGCGTGCTAGAAAGAATGAACCCCCATTTTCAGGGAGTCCATTTTCACTATCAAAAGGGTAAAATCTGGTGGCCAATCACCGCAACTTTGTACCATAGAATTTAAAAACCCATTAATAACCTTAAAAACAAAAATTATGATCTGGGGAATTTCATTAGTATTATTGAGTATCATAGCCGTACCCTCGCTGATACTTTCAAAAAAACCGAACGCCAAAGAACTATTGGCAAAAATTGAACCGTATCAAGGCTGGATCGGTATCGTCTTCTGCTTCTTGGGAGTTTGGGGCGTCATTACCGCAATATTGAACCTGAACTGGTTGAGCCTAGCACCCATATGGTGGGTCACCATTTTGCTCGGTAATCTGGTCTCTGCAACTTTGGGTTTTATGCTTGGTTCAGGCCTGATCAACAAGCTTTTTCTCTCCAACAACGAATCCGCGAAGGCCAAGGCCGAGGAGTTTCGGGAGAAATTGGCCCCAAAACAAGGCAAATTAGGACTTTTGGGCATTGCGGTCGGAGTTTGGATGGTCGTAGCCTCCTTTTTATTCACCATTGCATAAGTTTATCGACTATTGAACGTTTCTTTATGAAAACTGTAAAACCATTTTCTATTAATCATACATTCGAAAAAAAACGGATATAAAACAAAAACCATGAAAAAATCAATTTTAGTTATTGCGCTCATCTTCACGACCATGACAACTTTCGCACAGAGTTATACCAACAATATAACCGTAAACGGAATACACAAATACTCCATGTCACCCGAATACACGGCAAAAATGATCGTAAGCATGTCGAACGTCTATTATGATGCAGAAACCATGTCAATGTCCGAAGTAAAATCAGGGTATCTTGATAAATTGGCCAAAATAGGCATTAGCAGCGATCGTCTTGAAGAAGATGACCTGCACTATTCTATGATGGGCTATGACAAAGAGGGTACCGTATTCGTTTTCAAGACCAAATCATTGGATGAAATAAAAAAGTTCTTGATGGTCAAATCGATCGGTGTAACGAAGTCTGACACGACCCTCGATGCCGAATTAACGGAAAATCAAATGGCCGAATATGCTAAGAGCGCCTTTGACAATGCCAAGAAAAAAGCGCAAGCCATTGCCGAAAAAGTCGGTAGAAAAATCGGAAAAGCCATTTATATCAGCGATACGAATTACACGAAAATTTCTGAATCGATGTATTACGGTAGTCCGGCAAACACCAAAGACTACTACATCTCGGTTTCTTTCGAGCTTCTTTAAAATATGAACTCATTTAAGTTGGTTGTTTATGAAAAGAGCTTTGTTCGCCTTAGTACTGTTGTTCATAGTCCTAAATGCATGCGGGCAAGGCTCTTCTTCCAAAAAAGACAACACCGTCTCGAAGCCGGAAAACCAGCATGTTACTTCACAATTTGATACGGACGGAAAAACTATCGATACGCGTTTTGTCATTCCTCAAGGATTCAGAAGAATTACGGCAGATAGTGCTTCTTTCGCCTATTATCTTAGAAACCTTCCCTTAAAACCATCAGGTGCGCCGGTTACCTATTTCGATGGACGCACCAAACCCAATAGGAATATTTACGATGCGGTAGTGGATTTACCGATAGGGAAACGAGATTTGCATCAATGTGCCGATGCCGTAATCCGATTAAGGGCCGAATATTTTTTTGAGGAAGAAAAATACGATAGCATCCATTTTAACTTTACCAATGGTTTTAATGCGGATTATCCAAATTGGCAAAAAGGAAAACGGATTGTGGTCGACGGAAATAAAGTATTTTGGAAACAATCATCACAAGCCTCAGACAGCTATAAAAGTTTCTGGAAGTATCTTGAAATGGTCTTTAGCTATGCCGGTACAGCTTCCTTGGAAAAAGAACTGAAACCGACCGACCTTGAAGAAATGAAAATCGGGAATGTCTTTATCAAGGGAGGTTTTCCAGGACATGCCGTTATTGTGGTCGATATGGCTGTTCAAGAATCTACAGGCGAAAAAGTATTTCTTTTGGCACAAAGTTATATGCCGGCCCAAGAAATTCAGATTCTTAAAAATCCAATTAATCCAAATTTGAGTCCGTGGTATTCTGTCGATTTTGGCAATACGCTCAAAACTCCGGAATGGACGTTCAAAAAATCACATCTTAAACGATTTTAGTATTTCCTATCTTTGGATAAATCATTGGTCATGATTCTCTTTTTAGGCACAAGACCTGGAAAAACCGAAATAAAACAACTTCAAAATGTTAACTGTCCCTTTTGCGCACAATCGGGAACGCTGACCGTTTCAAAGACCAGCAACTGGTTCCATTTATTCTGGATAAAACTTTTCAGAATATCATCGAATACCGTTGCCGAATGTTCGCATTGCAAGCGTGTCTATTTTGAAGAGGAGTTTTCGGAGGAGATGCTACGCGCACTTTCGTGAGAAACCTGTCCACGAGCTTCTTACAAAAGGTCGACAGATTGCCGCACTTTGCTCGCAATAGCGTCACAAATCAAATCGCAACCCTAAAGAAATGTTATGCTGTTCCACATCGGCATTCTTGAAAATAGGATTGAGGTCGTACTTGGCATACAACAATATTCCATCGAAACCAGCATAGGCACTGAGTCCGTATACGAAATTGGTCGTATTATAGCCTCGCTTCAATTTGTCTTTTACATTTTCGCCGTTGCGGTTGTATTTCAATTTTTGACGCGTACCTAGATTAAAACCTCCGTAGCCACCTATACCGAGTCTAAACTGGTTTCGCAAAGAGTAGCGAATTGTCTTTTCGGTTTCTCTACGTTTCGAAGGCCCGAATTCAAGGTGTACGGGAAAAACAAGATTATCCATCCTAAACTTTGATTTTTTCAAATCAAATTCGAATTCTTCGAGCGATACCTGACCGTTGTTTGCTTCGAAATACTGATTGCCCTTGGGTTTTAACCCATTAAACTGAAACGAAAAACCGTAGTTAAAGCGCATGAAATTCGAATTCTTGAAGACCCGTGTACGCCAAGACCATCCTAATTCGGCAAACCTGCTTCCTCCTATTTTGTATGGGGAATCTTCAAGCGACTGGCCATCTACCAGAGCATTGTTCAGCCCCACCGCAAAAACAAAGTCCGAATTGGTCCTGCGATCATATTTCAGGGGTCTGTTTCGACTTTTGAAAATAGTCCAAGGTTCTCCATCACCTAGCGTTATACTAATACCGTCATCTTCATCACGAATGGTGAACTCATTCTCATTTTGCAAAACCGCTCCTTCATTACGGTCAAGCAACGCAATTTTGTTATCGATAATCGCTATCCTATTTTCTATGTTCAAAGCTCGCTTTTTTGCAGCTTCTTCTTTTAAGGTATTGGCTTCAGCGGTAGTGATTTCGCCATCCTCCAAACGCTCGTTGATGTATGAAACTTCAGATTTCAATGCTTCTTTTTCTTGTTCGGTTATTTCCGCTTTTTGAGCATTCAATTGCTCGATTCTTTCCTTGTACCATTCTTGTCCCGAGGCATTTTGAATTGAAAATGCAACTACTAATGCGAAAAGATAAACAGCTAGTCTACTCATGATGATTTGATTTTGATAAGCTCCTCCGGACCTCTCCGCCAGGAGCGGAGAGGAGAATGGAAGCCTGATTGATGAATGATTGATGAATTAGTTATTACGGTCGACCACAGCGGTTCTTACTTTTAGGAATCCGGATTTCAGTTTTTCGAAAATCTGATTTCTAAAGGATTGATCAAGTTCTTCCTCCACCTCTGATAGAAGGGCCATGGCATCGACGGAACCGCTATTGGAAAATAATTTATCGGTCAGCAGTTCTTGTTGGGCCATTCTCAAAAGAGAATCTACTTCGGCATCGGTCAAAGCGGATGTATCTTGTTCCATGGCATCGACTTGGGCTACCATTTCAGCAATTTTGGCTTCGATACGTGCGTCTGAAACCGACAATTTTGACCTAGTATCGTTATCCTCGATTTTGACTTCAAAATCATTTGATGTCTTCTCGGGTCCAACATCTCCAACAACTACATCACCTTGTATAACTTCAGATGATTTTTTTTGAACATCTTCAAGAACTATGGTAGTTTCAATTGTCTTTTCTACAGGAGTTGTTTCTTCTTCCAATTCACTTTTAACATCAGTTTTTGGTGAATTCACTATTTCGACTTCAGGAGTTGATTTTATATCCGGTCCTTTAAAAACCAAAACTGAGATTAGAATCAGCCCCACAACACTGGCCGCGATACCATACCAGAAATAACTTTTACTTTTTGAAGTTTCGGGCATTTCCAATTGTTCGGAAATTCTTTCCCACGCATCCAGTGAGGGTTGAATTTCCCGCCCTTTCAGCCTTTCCTGTATATGTTTTTCAAACTTATTGGTTTCCATAACCGATGATATTTTGTTTTTTCAATTGGGCCTGTAACATTTTACGGGCCTTGAATAATTGTGATTTGGAAGTACTCTCGCTGATTTGTAACATATCCGCTATTTCTTGGTGTCTATACCCTTCCACGGCGAAAAGAACAAAAACCAATTTATAACCTTCAGGAAGCTTATCGATTAGAATTTGTATGTATTCAGCATCCAAATCATTTGAAATCGAAATACTATTAGCTTCTTTTTGTTCGAAAATGTCATCATCATAAACTACGAATTGACGTTTTCTTAGGTATGAAATACTCTCTCGAATCATGATTCTTCGGATCCATCCCTCAAAACTTCCCTCAAACTTAAATGTGTGCAAATGTTGAAAGACTTTCACAAAGCCATTAATCATTACATTCTCGGCAAAATGAATGTCCTTGATATATTGGCGGCATACACCCAACATTTTAGGGGCATGGGTCTCATACAGTCGACGTTGCGCCTCTCGGTCACCTTTGATCGACTTTTTAATGAGTTGTTTCTCGTTTGTATAAAATGGAATGATCTTCAATTTTAAAGGCTTCTATTTAACTAGACGAAGAATATAGCAAAAACGTTGCCTGAAGAAATTTTTTTTAGGAATTATTTTTAAACCTATTGATTTTTAGTGGATTGGATTATTTTTTTCGATCGACCACATAATCTACCATCAGACGTAGGGCACTCTTATATTCTGATTCAGGATAATGATCTAACAAGGTGAGTGCCTCGGTCTTGAACTCGAGCATTTTTTGCACGGCATATTCCAATCCGCCATTATCTTTTACAAAAGCGATGACTTCTTTGACCCTTTTTTTATCCTTGTTATGATTCTTTACCGAATTGATTACCCATTTTTTGTCCTTCGGATTACAATGGTTCAAAACATAAATTAGCGGCAAGGTCATTTTTTGTTCCTTGATATCAATACCGGTAGGTTTGCCAATTTTATTTTCCCCATAGTCAAAGAGGTCGTCCTTTATTTGAAAGGCCATTCCGCAGAGCTCTCCAAATTTTCGAAAATTCTCCACATCGGGAGAATCGGGTTTTACCGAACAAGCACCTAAACTGCAACATGCCGCAATCAAAGTCGCCGTTTTTTGACGAATAATTTCGTAATATACATCTTCCGTAATATCAAGTCTTCGCGCTTTTTCGATTTGCAACAGCTCGCCTTCGCTAATTTCGCGCATCGCTACGGAAATAATCTTAAGCAAATCAAAATCTCCATTATCAACGGACAAAAGCATTCCTCTGGCCAATAAAAAATCGCCGACCAGCACCGCAATCTTATTTTTCCAAAGGGCATTTATTGAAAAAAAAACCTCGACGTTTATTACTATCGTCGACCACGTCATCATGCACCAAACTGGCCGTATGTATCAATTCGATGACCGAAGCCCCGCGATAGGTGCGTTCGTTGACTTCACCATTGCTCAACAATTTGGCAGTCAAAAAAACGAACATCGGGCGCATTTGTTTGCCCTTACGGTTCACAATATAATAGGTGATACGATTGAGAAGGGCTACTTTCGAAGCCATGGATTGATGGAATTTCTGCTCAAAGAGCTCCATCTCTTCCCTTACGGGTTCCTTTATTTGGGATACTATTTTCAAAGGATTCTCGGTTTATTGGGTAGGCTAGTGTATTCCTGTAAAAATAGGGAAAAGCAAGGAGTATTCAGTAGGCAGTTGCAGTTCGCAGTATTTCTTTGTTCAAGCCCGCCTGCTGGCGAGGCGGGGTTCAATTTTCCTTTGCAAAAGAGGTTCAGGGTTTAAAGAAGTTTTCAGCGAGACCCTCAAAAATAGATCAAACTCTTGGGTAATATCTTTTGATTAAACCCACAATTTTACCCTCAGGATAACCTATTCGACCTTAAATCATAGTTTTTCTATTGCCCAAATCAAGGACTACATACTAACACTGTCTACTGCTTATTCGCTAATTGCCCACAAGCCGCATCGATATCCTTTCCTCGAGAACGTCGGACCGTTACAATAATTCCATTTCGCTCCAACGTATCAACATACATCTCGATCGCCCGGTTCGAGGCTTGCTTGAATTCACCATCATCTATGGGGTTGTATTCGATGAGGTTCACTTTTGAGGGAGCGAATTTGCAAAAATCAACTAATGCGTCCGCATCTTTTTGAGAATCGTTGATACCTTCCCAAACAACATATTCATAGGTAATACGACTTTTTGTCTTTTCATACCAATAATCCAATGCCGTGCGTAAATCTTCCAAAGAGAAAGTGGCATTGAACGGCATAATGGAAGTACGTATATCATCGATCGCTGAATGTAACGAAACCGCCAATTTAAATTTTACTGCATCATCGGCCATTTTCCGAATCATTTTGGGTACTCCTGAAGTGGAGACGGTAATTCGTTTTGGCGACATACCAAGGCCTTCTTGAGAAGTGATTTTTTCGATAGCCTTCAGTACATTGTTATAGTTCATCAACGGCTCGCCCATACCCATAAATACAATATTGCTCAGAGGCCTATCAAAATACAAACGACTTTCATTGTCGATAGCGACTACTTGATCATAGATTTCGTCCGGGTTCAAGTTGCGCATACGCTTCAATCGGGCAGTAGCACAGAACTTACAGTCTAGACTACAGCCCACTTGGCTTGACACGCAGGCGGTCGTTCTCGTCTTTGTAGGAATCAGTACCGATTCGACGATCAAATCGTCATGCAGACGGACAGCATTCTTAATCGTGCCGTCGGAACTGCGTTGCATTTGATCTACTTTTATATGGTTGATCACAAAATTAGCTTCGAGCATTTCCCTGGTTTCTTTCGAAATATTGGTCATGCCCTCAAAAGAATGTGCAGATTTTTGCCAAAGCCATTCGTACACCTGATTTCCCCGAAAGGCCTTATCGCCCTGCGAAATAAAAAAGTCACGCAACTGTGCCTTGGTAAGGGCTCGTATGTCTTTCTTTTTTGTCTTCTCCATTATATGGAAATAAAAATCCCTCTTATTCACTTTGATGATAGAGGGATTGATTTTTATGTTGACAGATTTCCGTCTCCACGGAAATAAAAATAAATCTGATTTATAATATCAGCATGGCATCACCATAAGAATAAAATCGGTATCCTTCCAAAATAGCCTCTTTGTAACACTTCTTCATTAAATCGTGGCCCATGAACGCCGATACCATCATTAACAAGGTCGATTTCGGTAAATGGAAATTGGTCACCATGGCGTTGGCAATACTGAACTCATGTGGCGGAAAAACGAATTTGTTCGTCCATCCGTCAAAAGTATTCAACATGTGGTCCGATGATACGGCACTTTCCAGGCCTCGCATGGCGGTCGTGCCCACGGCACAGATTCTTCGCTTGTTCCGTTTTGCGTTATTGACTATTTCCGTAGCCTTTTCATCGATAATCAATTCTTCACTGTCCATTTTATGCTTGGAGAGATCTTCCACTTCTACCGGATTGAAAGTACCAAGACCAACATGTAATGTTAATTCGGCAAAATTGATTCCTTTATTTCCAAACGCTTCAAAAGATGTTTTGAAAAATGGAGTCCTGCGGTAGGTGCTGCCACCGCTCCTTCGTGCTTTGCATAAATGGTCTGGTATCGATCTTCGTCCTCAGGTTCAACATCGCGTTTAATATATTTGGGCAATGGGGTTTGGCCAAGTTCCTTTAGTTTCCTTCTAAAATCGGTGTAAGAACCATCATATAAAAATCGTAGTGTTCGACCGCGTGAGGTGGTATTATCGATGACCTCAGCAACCAAGCTTTCATCTTCCCCGAAATAGAGTTTGTTTCCGATACGGATTTTTCGTGCGGGATCTACCAGAACGTCCCAAAGACGTTGTTCCTCGTTCAGCTCTCGAAGTAGAAACACCTCGATTCTCGCACCGGTCTTTTCCTTATTTCCGTACAATCGTGCAGGAAACACCTTAGTATTGTTCAACACCATTACATCATCCTCATCAAAATAATCAATAAGGTCTTTGAACATTTTATGCTCTATTTTGCCGGTTTCCCGATGAACTACCATAAGTTTCGACTCGTCTCTGTTTTCAGCGGGACGTTCAGCCAATAAATTTTCGGGAAGTTCAAAACTGAAGTGCGATAATTTCATAAACTATTTTTAGTTACGTGTTTTGCGGCTGCAAATATACGATTCGGCCATAGGCGTTGTCAAGTAAAAGAACGATTAAATAAAATTTATAATTTACGAACGTTGAATTGTAGTTTTTCTAGATCCTTCCAAAAATCGGGATACGATTTTGACACGACCTCGGCATCGTTCATCTCAAAGGCATTTTTCATTGCCAGTGGCCCAAAAGCCATGGCCATTCTGTGGTCGTTATAAGTGTCGACCACAACTTGATCAGGGGCAATTTTTGAAGGTTGCAAAGTCAGGTCTTTGTCACTAACAGAAATATCGGCACCAAATTTCAGAAGTTCGGTTTTCATAGCTTCCAATCGATCCGTCTCCTTTATTTTTAAGGTATGTAAGCCAGTTAGGTAGCAACCCACCCCCAGGCCAAAACAGGTCACTGCGATAGTTTGTGCTATGTCAGGAGCATTGGAAAGATCGAAGTTGACAGTTCGTGATTCGCACTTGGCTATCTTACGGAGAACAATTTTGTTATTCTTGAAACCTGTATCTACCCCAAACCCTTTATAAAGCTCTGAAAGCACGCTATCACCTTGCAGACTATTTTTTCGATAAGAAGAAAGTTCAACCTCTGATCCGATATCGCTCAAGGCGACTATACTATAAAAATAGGAAGCGGAACTCCAATCCGATTCAACCACTAAAGTAATTGGCTCAATGGCTGTCTTTGGTGTCACCCTTATTGTATTACCTACAAACGAAGTGGTTACTCCAATCCGTTCTAAAAGCCCTAGGGTCATTTTTATATAGGGTACCGACGTTATTTTTCCGATGAGCACTAGTTCTAGTCCATTTTTCAAACTCGGTGCGATCAGCAGTAGAGATGAAATATACTGGCTACTTACATCTGCAGGGAGGCTAACTTTACTTTTTTCAGCTTTTTTCCCTTAATTCGAATGGGTGGATACCCTTCGTTGTGTACATATTCAATATCGGCGCCAAGACTACGTAGCGCATCTACCAAAACTTTTATCGGACGTTCGGTCATACGCTGCGAGCCCGTAAGGGTCACATCATTGTTTTCTTGGGAAGCAAAATAACTTGTAAGAAAACGCATCGCGGTACCCGCATGATGAATATCTACGACTCCGTTTGAAATTTGAAGTCCTTTTTGCATGACTTCGGCATCATCGGAGTTGGACAAATTGCTTATTTGAATACTCGGATATAGTGCCTGCAACAAAAGAGATCGATTCGATTCACTTTTTGAGCCCGTAATTTGAATACTTTCGTGCAGAAGATGGCTCGGAGGTCCGGATAGGTATACTTTCAAACTTGTTTTTTTAAGACCAAAAAAGAAAGCCCAAATATAGTACTATTTGAGCTTTTTATTGTTTTGATGACGGTCGTGATCTCTTTGGGTCTTTACCTCAAGCTTTTTGTCGAAAGCTTGCTGTAAATTGACTCCGGTTTGGTTTGCCAGACAAAGTACGACGAAGACCACATCTGCAAGTTCTTCGCCCAGATCTTTTGTTTTATCCGATTCCTTTTCACTCTGTTCACCGTATCGACGGGCGATGATACGGGCCACTTCACCCACCTCTTCGGTCAGCTGGGCCATATTCGTCAATTCATTAAAGTAGCGTACTCCATGGGCTTTGATCCAATTATCTACCGCCAGCTGCGCTTTCTGTATGTCCATTATCAGAGATTTTAGACAAAACTACCTTTTCATTCATTTTTTCAATCACTTTTTTATAATATTCTTTTAGGGAATCATAATACAAAGCAGGAATAATGGCGTTGTTTATTTCTGAGACAACTTTAAGCTGCACCATATTTGGCGTGCTCATGATAGTGTACCTGAAAGCACCCATACCGTCAGGCAAGGCAATGGCCAAGGGCCCAGGCACCGTTTCAACCTCATAATTCTCAGGTAGCATAATCGAAAAAGTATATTCTTCACCGGAAGGATATCCGAAGTCTATGGGAAATTCCCTCTTCTCCAATTTAAAAGGATTTTCGGTACTTCTAAAAAAGAACATGGGTGAAAAATAGATCTTATCGGAAATTATATCCATTCCATCCTCTTTGGTATAATCATATGAGCTTATTACAGGTTTATTGGTATCCTTGGCATTCTTAACGGTAAACTCACTAATCTCGATATCACCGTTTTCTACTTCCAAATCATCCAAGAAAGCCTCCTCGGTATCCTCGAAATAAGATTCCCTAAACGCAATGGCGTTATGGTCAGAATTTAAAACGCGAACCTTACCATTGATCATTCCATCTTCGGTAAAACCGGCGTTCATAAAAATCTTTCTTGAACTTTTGTTTCTTGGATAAAGATTTATGGTAGACGATGTTCCATCCTTTTTGATTTTTCTTCCTTCCCAATTCAGGGTTCTAAAAGGCAAGACGTTCGGCATACTATAAAAACTGGTGGCATCAAGCAATATCGTTCCGGCAGGCAGTTCTACCGCGCTTATGACATAGTTGTATCCTTCCCTGGTCGGAAAAAGGGGTATGCCATTTTTTTCTGGTACTGACCAATACCGGATCCGCCTTAAGCCCGGCATATCGTAACATCGAGGTCAACATCAGATTGATTTCTGCTACGTTGCCCTTATTTTCCTTATATGCTTTTTTTACGCCGTCAGCGGTATATTTATTGTAAAAGCCATTCCATTTTACCTTTGATTTCACAAATTCGAAAATGGAAATAATCTTTTGTTCATCATCTTGAATACCGGAAACAATTGCATCGATTTCATCTTCGAAATAGCCGGTTTTATTCAATTCGGCACCGAAACTTGAATTCTCGAAAATTGATTTTACAACAGCCGACCAATCGGTGGCATAGGTATCAATGGGCGTATTCGGAAATTTTGTATAAGAAAGTTCATATTTGACCCCAGATCTATAATTCTGCATTCCATTGACATACGGCTCTTCTTTCAAGGCCGGTATATCGGTCAGTTCATAGGTAGCTAACGTACTTACATAATCGACCGTTGACGTTTCTCGCTTCGTAGTGACGCCGCCGCCCGTGCCGTTTCCTGACTTTTGCACCACACGTTGGGAAAGGTTGGCCTTTCTGTTCTTCTGCTCGACTTTAGGGACTACCCTTAAAAATCCTTTGGTATTTACCCTGAAGTTAAAGTACTCGGGGGAATCCATAATAGCTTCCAGCTTCTTGATGGGAATGTCATGTTGAAAAACAAACTCGTCAACATTGGCCAGAAAAGGGGAAACAAACTTGTACCTGTATTCGATTACTGAACCTTCTTTTACCTTCGGCATGGTAAAAGACTGTTGATCATAGTACTTTGAAAGTTCTACCTCAAATTCTCCATCCTTCCTGAGTTTTTCTTCCACAATCTTTCCGTTCTCCAAATTATAGGTAACCGCTTTCAGGCTATTGACCTTTTCCCTATTACTACCATCTTTATATAGGGCAATTTTCTTGGTAGCGTAGTCAAAGCCATCCTTATTATAAATTTTGATGCGTTCGTGAACCTCGGTAACTTGTTGAAAGCCCAGACCGGTAACATAATCGAAGTTGGTTTTGCGGTATTTATATAAGTAGGTCGCCGCTGCCGAAGAATCCAATGGATTATATGTTTCTTGAAGCTCTTCTTTTGAAACTTTTCCAAAGGAGTAGTTTTGAGCGGTTGTAATCTGAACTGTAATAATCAGTAAAATTAAAAGTAACTTCTTCATGATATGGTTTATGATTTTATCAAGACGATTTTAGAATTATCCCATTTTGAAACTTCTTTCATAAAAGTTCGATACGCGTCATAGTCTGTGTTCTGATATTTTCCTTCTTTTACCAAGAACTTCCTCTTAAGGATTATATTTTTATCCGATTTCGCATAGGTACAGAAATAAGACCCAAAATCATTGGTAATTTCTTTGTCTTCGGGAATTGCTTCTATACTGTATCCTTCAGGGATATGAATGCTAATTTCATCTTCGTCAAGAAATCCCCTTTGTATTACAAATGGTAGTTTTCGGTCGCGATATCGATTTGGAATATATTTGACCTTGTTAAATGTATTACCCACGAACAACATTCGATCGCCACTTCTAGATGCATAGTTTACGGCATCTACGGATAGTTTTTCATTAAAAACAATAGCATCTTTTTCATTTTGAAAATCATATGAGTTAATATGCAGGTTGTTGATATTGTCCCAATATGACTTATAATGCTTATGGATATTCTCTTTCGATCGTTGTTCGAGTCCGAAACGATCATCATACTGTATTCCTTTAGTAAGAATGGCGATATCGCCCGATATACTCCCGTCTTCATATAAAGTGTAAGCTCCTTTGGTATTTTGGTAGTTCTGTTCCTCGATATAGGAAGTAGTCGTCACGAGTTCCCCACCATCCGGTTTGATAACGAATGCCCTTCTTCCATCAGTAAAATCCCCAATGAATCCGAAGGGCAGTGTCTGTGAGGTACAGTCGATCCAATAATATTTTCCGTTGTAGGGAATCGCCAAAATAACATGGTTGCCTTGTGCTAGATCGGGAGAGTCCTCATCAAAATCTATCTTTCTGGGACCCGCCTGAACATGGGTGTAAAATGCCTCGACACCGACGGTCTTGAGCAATGCCCCGGTATAATTCGATAGTCCTTTACAATCACCATACTTAACACGGTCTACTTCGATGGCACTTATCGGCTGAATTCCCCCGATACCGACCTGAACGCTTATATATCGTGTATTGTCTTGCACATATTTATAGATGATCTTCGCTTTTTCGAGGTCATCGGTTACGCCTTCGACCAAATTCTTCGCTTTGTCGATCGTCGCCTGCGACAATTCATCCCGACCGGCCAAAAGGTTGGTATACATCCATTTTCCCAAATCGTTCCAATCTTTGATATGGGCTTGGTATCCCTCATAGTTAAATTTAACCGGACGTATCTTTATACATGGCGCAATGTCCTTAAAGGAAGGGCTCATAGACTCTTCCTTTATTGCCGGAATGTTTTTCGCCTCATACACTAAACTATTTGCAGTTTCTTTTTTGGTGACCGAAAAGCCCTCCAGGTTCAGTTCTTTTATTTCCGGTTTTAAGTCCGGTGATGAAAAGTCAATTTGAATTCGACTATGCTCCGTACTTAACTCATAATCGCTCAAGAAAGACCACATCGAACGAATTTCTCCGGTATTTTTAGTTTGGGTCTCATAAGTAAAGACTACGGTATAGGGATATTGAGTGGGAGAATAGGAATAATACTTGTACCTCGAATCGGAATATAACGTACCACCATCGACAGCACTTACATCCTTGAACTTATTTTCTTTTATTCGCTCAAGCCGATTTCCGGAAGCATCATAAATTTCCGCTTGAATATTTTTTACTTTTCTAGCATTGTCATAGCCGACAAAACACCCGGCAAACCTGTTGCCCATTTTGTTCAAAATGGTGACCACCTTTTTGCGATATACGACCATGTCGTCTTCGGCCTCTAAATCAATGAGAATCTCATCGGCCCGCAAAACGGCATTGGCATTCTGGGTCAGGTTTTTATCAAGTAACAGCGTTTGATACTGATTTTCTTGAGCAGAAATTACCAGGGTGAAAATGGCAAGGAGGGGAACAAAAAATAAACGCATTGGTCGGTTAAGTTGAAGTAATATAACGCCAAAGGTGTTATATTTCTTACATTTTCAACCAAAAAAATTCCAGATCTTCGTTCTATTCCTTATTTTTTGTATCCATAACGATGGTGACAGGGCCATCATTCAACAGTTCGACTTTCATATCAGCACCGAAAATTCCCGTGCCGACTTTTATACCCAGTTCGTTTTCGAGACTTAATACAAAATTTTCATACAAGGGAATGGCAATTTCGGGTTTTGCGGCCTTTATATATGAAGGTCGGTTTCCTTTTTTAGTGGCCGCATGTAAGGTAAATTGGCTTACCACTAAAGCCTCTCTCCCAACATCCAAAAGTGAGCGGTTCATAACACCTTCAGCGTCGTTAAAAATTCTCAGATTGGCTATTTTTCTAACAAGCCAATCAATGTCATCGTTACCATCCGCGTTTTCAATGCCTAAAAGTATGAGAAGACCTTTGCCAACTTCAGAGATTACACTTTCCTCGACCGTAACTTTAGCATATGTAACTCTTTGAACAACAGCTCTCATTTCTTGTCTTCAAATAAATCAGTTCGATAATTTTCATCCTCGCCCGCAGTCATCTGAACATAACTTCTGTACCTGCTCCAAGACACCGTGTTATTCTCCAGTGCTTCTTTAACCGCGCAATCCGGTTCATCCATATGAAGGCAATCATTGAATTTACACTCGCCCTTTAAGGCAAAAAACTCGGGAAAATAGTCCCCAATTTCTGCTGCCTCCATATCGACCATGCCAAAACCTTTGATTCCGGGTGTATCTATTATTCTCGCATCGAATCTTAAATCGAACATTTCGGCGAAGGTGGTCGTATGCTGACCCTGTAGATGTTGATCTGATATTTCCGCAGTCTTTAATTCCAGACCTGGTTCAATGGCATTGATCAAAGTCGATTTTCCAGCTCCTGAATGGCCGGCGAACATGCTCGTCTTTCCTTTCATAAGTTCTTTGACCTGATTTACATTTTTCCCGGTTTTGGCCGAAATGCCAATGCAGGTATAGCCGATTTTGCGATAAAGCGTGGCCAAAAATCGTATTTCATCCAATTGTTCATCGCTATACGTGTCCAATTTATTGAACAACAAAATCGCGGGGATATCATAGGCCTCGGCGGTTGCCAAAAACCTGTCGATAAAAATGGTATAGGTAGTCGGATTATTAAGCGTGACCAATAAAAATACCTGGTCGAGATTCGCTGCGATTATGTGTGTTTGTTTGGACAGGTTAACCGATTTTCGGATTATATAGTTTTTTCTGTCCCTAATTCTGGTAATTATACCGGTAACCTCATCGCCAGTTTCCTCGATTTCGAAATTTACAACGTCTCCAACCGCCACAGGATTGGTACTTTTAATTCCCTTTATCCTGAATTTTCCTTTTATCCTACATTCATAAAAAACACCTTCTTCGGTCTTTACGGTGTACCAACTTCCGGTAGATTTATAAACGATTCCTGTCATCAATTTTTTATCTATTACAAAGAAACAACAATACTTTCATAGTTTATTCACCTTGAATTGCTTTCAGTGGGCAATGAACCCTTGTAATTTGAAATTAGAACAATTAAGTTTATACGGTAAAATATGTTGCAGGATGCAACCTATCTGAAAACTTTTTGTCCTTTATTGTAAACCTTAAAAAAGTAAAATATGAGAAAATTACTTCTGGCGATTTGTTTTGTCACGGCCGCCACCCTTGAAATGAACGCGCAACAATTTAAAGTAATCACTAGTGTCGAATCGATTGTGCCCAGCGGCTTGGGGAGATCTCGAATTATCGATGCCAAGGAAGAAAAGGATTTTGCGGAGTACACCTCTGAACAGACCGAAGAGGACAATACCCGCAACAAATCGAAAAGAGGAGAAATTCGAGTAAAGAATTTTGAAGAAACAAAGCTGCTCAATTTTTACAATATCGCGGGAATCCGTTTTCAAAACATCGCTGCCAACGATGCGGTGATTTCTTCAAAGTTAAACGCAATGGCGGCAGAGGGTTGGGAACTTGCTTTTGTAACCAGTGGGGTCGAGGCGGATGCCGGAGATAAAGATGGGCAAGGCATTTTTATCACCCGATACGTTTTTAAAAAGGATTAATTGCGAAGCACTCACGATCAAGCGAAAAACAAAGCAATCCGTTGAACATGTCATACATGTGTTCAACGGATTGCTTTACTTCGCCCGCCTGCCGGCTGGCAGGTTCGCAATTATGTGCTAAGCCTTAATAATTTTCTCTTGATGGTTGATCGATTCTTGGTGAATTGCCTTGAACATTTTTAGTACAAATTCTTCACTCAAACCTTTCGTTTCGCCTTCAAGGATCATTTTTCCTAAAATTGCGTTCCATCGATTGCTCTGTAACACAGCAACGTTCTTCTCTTTTTTTAACCTTCCGATACCATCTGAGATTTTCATGCGCTTGCCCAAGGTATCAATGAGTTGATTATCGATGACATCGATTTGCGCCCTAAGATTGTTCAAATCTCTATTATAGGCTGTTTCTGGGTCGGTTTCCTTCGGAATTCTCAAATCTTTCATAATCTGCACCAAAGTTTCTGGTGTTACTTGTTGTGCCGCATCGCTCCATGCGTTATCTGGATCGTGATGGGTTTCTATCATCAATCCGTCGAAATTAAGGTCTAGCGCCATTTGTGAAACATCGAATATCATATCCCGTTTACCTGTGATGTGCGATGGGTCATTTATAATTGGTAAATCTGGAAACTTCGTCTGCAAATCGATGGCCATCTGCCATTCTGGAATGTTTCGGTACTTTGTTTTTTCATACGTAGAAAATCCTCTATGGATGACCCCCAGCTTTTTGATATTTGCCGTATGCAATCGCTCTACCGCACCCAACCACAAAGACAGGTCAGGATTGACGGGATTCTTAATCAAAACCACCTTATCGGTACCTTCTAGGGCATCGGCAATTTCTTGTACTATAAAAGGACTCACGGTCGATCTTGCGCCAATCCACAATAAATCAATATCGTGTTCCAAAGCGAGTTCAACATGAGCACGATTGGCCACCTCGGTAGCTGTTTTTAGGCCAGTTTCCTCTTTTACCCTTTGAAGCCATTTAAGGCCAAGCGCACCAACGCCTTCAAAATTACCCGGGCGTGTTCTGGGTTTCCAGATTCCGGCCCTATAATAACTAACATCAGTATCTTTTAAGCTATGCGCGATGCCCAATACTTGTTCTTCGGTCTCGGCACTACATGGTCCTGCGATCACCAGTGGATGCCATAATCCTAAATCATCCAACCATGCTCTCATTTGTTTTGAATTCTCCATTTTATTGTTTGTTAAGTGGTATTCCTTTTAATATTTCCTTTATTTTGTTGGTGTCGTTCATTTCGTTATAAATGCCTTCGAAATTCTCATCTTCCAACAGTTTTTTAAATTCTTGTAGATTCTGAATATACTCCTCTAAAGTCTCGACTACATTTGTCTTATTCTGTTCAAAAATTGGCGTCCACATGGCCGGGGAACTTTTTGCCAAGCGTACCGTGCTCTCGAATCCACTACCTGCCATGTCAAAAATATCACGTTCATTTTTCTCCTTCTCGATAACCGTCTTTCCTAACATAAAAGAACTGATGTGTGACAAATGCGATACATAGGCAATGTGCTTGTCATGTGCCTCTGGGTTCATATAACGAATGCGCATTCCGATTTGTTGAAATAGTTGTAAAGCCCTTTCTTGCAACTTAAAAGCTGTTTTTTCGACCTCACAGATAATATTGGTCTTGCCCTCATATAAGTTCTCAATAGCCGATGACGGACCTGAAAATTCCGTTCCCGCAATCGGATGGCATGCCAAGAAGTTTCTTCTCTTGGGATGGTCGCTCACCGTATCACATACCATTTTTTTAGTGGAGCCCCCGTCGAACACCACACAATCTTCATTAACTGCATCCAATATTGCAGGAAGCTCTTTGACCAAAACATCAACGGGAATGGTTACCGCTACCATATCGGCAAGGTGCAGTTCTTCGTACGTTGATTTTGCATCGATTATGTTCAAGCCCATGGCTTCGACCAAATGTGCATCGTTCGTATCGATTCCATAGATTTTGGCTTCAGGGTGTAATCTTTTCACATCCTTTGCAAAAGAACCTCCTATTAATCCGATACCAATGATGAATATGTTCATTTAATGAGCTTTTAAAATACATTAACCAACACCCCCTGCCCCCCTCAAGGGGGGAATTTATCTTGCCAGAATCAAAAATTTCACAAGCCATTCAACTTTTAACTCTTTTCCTTTTTGATTCTAAAATCGACCAATCGCTTCTCTTATTTTGTCTTCCGATACACACAACGAAAACCGAATATACCCTTCTCCATTATTTCCGAAAATGGTTCCAGGGGCAATGAATATATTTTTATCGTACAGTACTTCATCGACGAATTTTTCAGATGGTGCACTTCCTTCTGGCAATTTGGCCCAAACGAACATTCCAACGGCATTCTTGTCATAGGTACACTTTAATTTATTTGCCAGCTCGAACATCAAATCTCTTCGGGAGGTATAAATTTTATCCAATTCCTCAAACCATTCCTTTCCACTTTTCAGGGCAGCTATCGCTCCTTTTTGGATGCCATAGAACATGCCCGAATCCATATTGCTCTTTACTTTCAAAATAGCATTTATATGTCCGGCACTACCCAAAACCATGCCAACACGCCAACCGGCCATATTAAATGTTTTACTTAATGAATTCAATTCCAAGGCGATTTCTTTAGCCCCTTCTATGGCCAAAATACTGGTAGGGTTACTACTCAATACAAAACTGTAAGGGTTATCATTAACCAGTAATATGTCATTCTTTTTAGCGAAGTCGACCAATGCTGTCAATTGCTTTTTAGTCGCCGTTGCTCCCGTAGGCATGTGCGGATAACTCACCCACATCAACTTGACTTTGGAAAGATCCTGATGTTGCAAACCCTCCAAATCAGGAAACCAACCTTCAACTTCCTTTAAATCGTAATTTCTACCGACCCCACCGACCAGTTTTGTAACCGCATTGTATGTTGGATATCCGGGGTTAGGAATCAAGACTTCATCCCCTGGGTTCAAAAAGGCCATACTTATGTGCATGATGCCTTCCTTTGAACCCATTAGCGGTAAAATCTGGTCTACTGGATTCATTTCGACCTCGAACTTCGATTTATAAAAATCGGCTATAGCCTCTCTAAGTTCGGGCAAGCCCTGATAGCTTTGATACTGATGGGCACCAGCGTGCAAGACCGCATTTTTAACGGTTTCGATAACCGCCTCGGATGGTGCCAAATCTGGACTCCCAATTCCCATGTTGATAATTGGCCGTCCCGCGGCTATGAGTCCTCTTACCTCCCTCAATTTTTTGGAGAAGTAATATTCTTCGACGGAATGTAATCTATCTGCGGTACGAATCATATTCTTCCATTTTTATAGGCTCCGAGTACTTTAAAATCTTCCGACATAATTTCTAAAAGTGCTTTTGCCTTTTCGAAACTGGTATAGACATCAAAGGTTACATCAACAAAAAAGGCATATTTCCACGGGGTCTCGATGATAGGCAACGACTGTATTTTTGTCAAGTTCATATTACAATCGCTCATAACGTTCAAGATTGCCGCCAAGCTTCCCCGTTTATGATCCGTCACAAAGCGAACAGATGCCTTGTTGATATCTTCCTTCGGAATCTCCTTGTTCTTGGTCTTAACAATAATAAATCGGGTAGCGTTATTTTTAATCGTTTGGATTTCAGGGGCGATAATTTCAAGTCCGTATAGTTCTGCAGCGACCTTCGGAGCTATCGCCCCTACTCTCAATAAGCCTTTCTCCTGAATTTGTTTTGCAGTTTCAGCCGTATCCACATCCTCTACAACTTTTATATGTCGCTGGGTCTTCAAGAACTCACGACACTGCAATAGGGCCATTGGGTGCGAGCGAACCTCGAGAATATCGTTTATATGTTGCCCCTTTAAAGCCATCAAATTGTGGTGAATGTTCAAATAGTGTTCTCCAATAATATGTAGCGCATTATCATATACCAAGGCATAGTTAGGAATGATGGATCCCGCAATAGAATTTTCTATCGCCATGATGCCCTTATCCGCTGTGCCCTCCAATAAACAATCGACCAAACCATGAAATGACAAACATTCGACGAGGTCGATATCAGCACCATAGTATTCCCTAGCCACTTGATAATGGTTTGATCCCTTGATGCCTTGTATTGCTATTTTTAATCTCATTGGTATTCTATTCTGCGATCCCTTCGACAAGCTCAGGGTGTTTTCATTTTAAAGAAATGAAAAACAAAAAAAGTCCCGTTTTTCACGGGACTTCAATTTGCTTATATCATACAATAATTCACAACAGTCCCGTACCTCTTTTAAAAAAGAAGTAAAAATAGAAACCGTTCCAGAAATATTGCTTTGTCATAATACACTTAAACTTGGGCTAATGTAAGAATTAAAATTAAAAAACACCTTTTCGATATATTTTTTTATTTTCTTAGGTTTCCGGGGAATTGATCGAAGATAGTTATCCGCTACATAAGTTTTATTGGAAATAACGAATACTTCAAATCAAACCTATATTGTTTATTTTTGAAAAAATTCAATCAGCATGTCCATATCGGTCAAAAATATCAGCAAAACATTCGGAATTCAAAAGGCACTTGATGATGTTTCTTTCGATATTCGAAAAGGGGAAATTGTTGGATTTCTTGGGCCCAACGGTGCGGGAAAATCAACCATGATGAAGATATTAACGACCTATTATTCGGCGGATGGAGGCTCAGCCGAGGTGAACTCGTACGATGTGCAAACCGAAATGCGAAACGTACAAAAGAGTATCGGGTATTTACCGGAACACAATCCGTTGTACTTGGATATGTATGTTAAGGAATATCTTGGTTTTAACGCGGACGTCTATAAAGTAGATAAAAATAGAATTGCCGAGGTCATCGAACAAACCGGACTCACGCCAGAAGCCCACAAAAAAATAGGACAGCTTTCAAAAGGCTATCGCCAACGTGTTGGATTGGCCGCTGCCCTTTTGCATGATCCAGATGTACTAATTTTAGATGAGCCCACAACAGGGCTTGACCCTAACCAATTGCTCGAAATACGTAAACTCATCAAAGAAATCGGAAAAGAAAAAACGATACTCCTTTCCACCCATATCATGAAAGAGGTGGAGGCCGTCTGCGACCGGGTATTGATTATCAATAAAGGAACTTTGGTCGCCGATAAAAAACTATCCGACCTTCGCGAAGAAGATGAACAAATTATCGAAGTAGAGTTTGATTATCGGGTCGAGGAAGCTTTCTTGAACAAACTCCCAAATGTAACCCGTGTAAAAAATACGGGTGGTTTTATCTATGAAATTACCTTTAATACATCAAAAGATATGCGCCCTGCTGTCTTCGATTTTGCGCATGACAACAAACTAAAAACGCTACAACTGAGCAGAAAGAACAAGAATTTAGAGAGTTTGTTTACCGAAACAACGGGAGGCTAGAGATTTGAATAATTGTTCAAAGCTTTTCCTTTAAAATGGCAAGCATTGTTTTAATTCCTTCCCTGTAATTTCCCAATCGGATGTTTTCGTTCGGGCTATGTTGATTATTGTCCCGGTTGACTGTTGGAACAGTAACCGCAGGAATACCAAGTGTGGTGACGAACGGAGAGATGGGAATCGAACCACCACTCATTCGAATCATGATGGGTTCTTCGCCAAAGGCATTCTTTAAAGCGCTCCGCAACCAAATGCCCACTTCGGAATCAAAATCGGTTCTGAAAGATTGATAGGATATCTCCGAGGTAAAGGTCGCTATCTTATCATACGTCAACCTTTCTTCTTTGTTAGGTTCCCGATCTATTACATAAAAGCCCTGTTCTCCGATATGGTCTTTGACCAACTGTAATAATCGTTCTGGGTCCGTTTCGAGTACCAGACGCACATCGATTTCGGCCCTTGCCCATCCAGGAATAATTGTGCGCACCTTTTCATCAATCCAGCCCGATTGCATTCCTCGAATATTCAACGATGGGTATTGTATCGCCTCTTGGTAGTAGCTCCCCACCTTGTCCGCCTCTACAATTTGTAATCGTTTATTGATTTGAGATTCATCATCGGGGACCGCCTTCAGTATTTTTTCGGTATTGGCGTCGATATTAACTCCGTCATAAAACCCTGAAATGGTGACCCGGCCTTCATCATCTTTCATCGAAGCCAACAATTTCGACAACCGCAAAGCGGGATTCGGGGCATAATTTCCAAAATGGCCACTATGTTGCGGTACGACCGGTCCGTAGGTAGTCAACGTTATCGTCGCGATACCACGCGCGCCAAAAGTCAAGGTGGGTTTGTTGGTAATATGTCTGGGGCCATCGAAAATGATGAGCATATCGGCCTTGAGCAACTCCGAATTCTCTTTTACGGCTTTTGGCAATTGAGGTGAACCTAATTCTTCTTCAAAATCCATGATGACCTTGATGTTGTAGTTCGGGGTGATGTTTTCGGCCGCCGCAGCATCTAGCGCCGTCAAGAACATGGCGACAGGTCCTTTTGCGTCGCTCGTCGAACGGGCAAATACCCTCCAGTCATCTTCGTAGTTGTTAATTTCTTCCCAGGAGATTTCCTGCCAGTCCTGCCCTGATTTTTTCTTAAGAACAGGTTTGTACGGACTCTCTTGAAACCAGCGCGTGCTATCCACTGGCTGTCCATCGATTTGTAGATAAATCAGTACCGTTTGTTTTGCCTTTGGATGCTTTCGTTCAGCTAACAATAAGGGAACGGTTTCAGTATTCAACCTTTGTGTAGTAAAACCCCTTTTCTCAAAAGCATTTTCACACCAGGCAACGTTTTTCTCGATATCCTCGGGATAAAAGGCGTCGTTGGGAATACTCAAAAGTTCCCTCAGCATAGGAAAGGAAGCCTTGGCATACTCTTGGGAGAGTTTTTCAAGCTTATCCGCTTTTTGACCTAAAACAACTATAGGCAAAATACCGAGGAGTAGATAAAGAATGATTTTTGACGAAAAATAAAAAGGGATAAATGCTTTCATAGTGATTTAGAATTGGAATTACTTCCACTTGCACAATCACTAAAATAACACTTATCCCTATACTATGTAAGAGGTTAAACTCTTAAATAAATCTAGTTAAACTGTAATGCCAGCCCCAACCCATTGCGATTACTTACCGGCACTAAGTGAAACGACGTTGTGTTGCCCAAACTATCATTGTACTCCAAAATTGCCATCTTTTTGTTCTTCATGGCCGATTTGAAGAATATCGCTCCGATAAGGCCCGTACCCGCGGCTGTAATCAATGGCGCTGTCAACGGTTCGTTTTTATCCAAATTAGACAGTAGCCAAATGGAAGACCCGAAATTGGCCGCTCCGAACAACATACCACCCAAAGCCTGTTTCTTTGATTTTTTCCAGTACCCTTCTGAAACCGGACTTTCCATCATGATAGTATTGATTTCCTTCCAGCTTAGTTTTTCTTTGTCCTGATAGAACTGTTCGCCCCACATACCGGGGAACGAGGTAATTTCTTGAGCGGAAATATTTGTAGATATCATGCCGACGAAGGCTATCGCAAAAAGTATTTTAAAATTTTTCATAGTGCTTATTTTTGTTTAAAATTAATGAAATTACTTTAAACAAAAATGAATTTAACCTTGATCTAACAGTTCTTGAAACATATTTAGTTGCCGGTTAAACACCTTGTTTTCCCTTTCGGCCAATGCAGTATCTTTATTTTCTGCCAGAATATCAATAATTCGCCGATAGGCCTGCAAATCGGCCATAAGTTCTTCGATATTTTCATATTGTCCATCCATTGACAACTTTGAATAATAGGTCAAACGTTCTTGATATATGTTTTTTAGTTGATGGAAGAGTATTCTTCCTTTTTCAGTTTCACCTACTTGGTAATAACCATTCAGAAATGGTTCTACGAAGGTAGAATAGTCATAGTACTCAACGGGAATGTTTTCCATGGCCAAATCGATAATGGTATTGGCCTTTTCGACTTTGTTTTCCTCCAACAATTTTTCCAATAAACGTGCCAACGCAATCCGATGCGTTACCCCAAACTGTTTTCTCGTTTGGGGGTCATGATAAATTTCGGAACTTCCGGAATTGCCCCATTCCCAATTCATTACGATGTCATACATGAGTTCGGAATCAATACGGCCTTTCTCAAAAATACTTTCGGTTTCCGTTTTTATCGGAACAAGCTTATAGACCAGGCCATCCAATTGTAGGTAATCGGTCATCCAGATATATTCTTGCTCGTCAAAACTTCCTCCTGAAAAATATATGGGTCGTTCCCAATCATTTTTAGCGATGATATCCAACATCAAAAGACTTCCTTTACCTATTCCTGTTTCAGGCAAATCGATATCGATATAATCTACTATTTGGGCGGAGTCTTTCGCCTTAACCAATCCAGTCGCCAAAACTTTTTTTGTTAACGGGAACACGGATTTTGTTCGTGGGATAAAAAACAACATCCAAATATCCTTCCGAATAACTGGAAATATCCCTGCCTTGCTTTTCCAACAAACTCTTGACCTTGGTCTGGGGTTTATCACTGGCGACCCATTTTATAAAGTCCTGAATCGGCCAACGGGTATCGGTCATTGGAGCATGGTAAATCACATCTCGAGAACCATACTTGTACAGGTTATGCGTCAGTTGTGAAGGAATAGGCTCGCTCTTGTAGGCCTTTCGCTTCATCTGGTCGATGTACCAATCCGTATTGAAATAGGTCGTCACGATTACCCGTGTATCGGTTCTATGGCCTTCGATACCCTGAACATACCACAGCGGAAAAGTATCAACATCGCCGATGGTGAACAATATTGAGCCCGCATCCTTCTTGGTAGAATCCAAATATGCCTTTGCCATGGCCAAAGCGGTATAGCGATTTGAACGGTCATGGTCATCCCAATTTTGGTACGCCATCAATCCGGGAACGGCAAAAAAGCAAACGACAACCACAATTGGCACGAGAAGTTTGGGCTTTACCCATTTTCGGAACTCGTCAAAAAGTCCATATACGCCAAGCCCGATCCAAATGGCGAAAATGCAAAAAGAACCGACCAAAGAATAATCACGTTCCCGAGGCTGAAAAATCGGCGGATTCGTATAAAACTGTATCGCCAACCCCGTGAATAGGAAGAACACCAACAACACCCAAAACTGTTTCGGGTCTTTGGAAAGTTGGAAAATCAGTCCGATCAAACCTAATAACAGGGGCAAAAAGAAATAGGTGTTTCGGGCCTTATTTTCCAATACCTCGGTCGGGAGGTATTCTTGACTTCCCAATCGCATGTTGTCAATAATTGAAATACCGCTGAGCCATTCGCCATCGCCATTGAACCTCCCCTGCTCATCATTTTGGCGCCCGACGAAATTCCACATAAAATACCGCCAATACATATAGCCCAATTGAAAATGAAAAAGGTATTCGATATTCTGCCCAAGTGTAGGAGGCTTTACCTCGATATAGTCGCTCGCATCGGTCAAAAACCTGATATATTCTTCCGCATCGATTTCTCCATCGGCATATTGTTTACGAAGGGATTGGACGGCTTCTTGTAGCTCTGTGTTGCCTCGAAATTCCCTTTTTATAGTAAATTCGAGCGCACCATAATAGCGCATATAATTTTCGGCATTCTGTTCGCTCCACATTCGCGGAAGCCATCCCACATGTTTCGGACTAGAACCTCGTAATGCATCCTTATAATTGTTGGCGATGACATACTTACCGAGCTTATGATCCTTTTCATATTTTGGGCGGTCATTTTTTTCGGGATGGTCATCTGCAAACTTATCCGAATAATAAGCTCCATAAAACGGACTTGATGGCGCGGGATACTGCTCCCGATTGTAATAGGCCAAAAGTGAACGGGCATCTGACGGATTACCCTCGTTGATGACAATATTGGCGCTTGCACGAATCGGAAGCATCAACCAAGACGAGAACCCCAAAACCAAAAAAAGTAGGGAAACCACTATAGTATTTGCATTTCTGAATCCCTTCCTCTTTGTAAAGCGCAACCCCCAATAAAAAATACTTGCAAAAAGCAGCCCCATAATCAGACTTCCAGAATTAAAAGGGAGTCCAAAAGTGTTCACGAAAAACACTTCGCTCCACCCGAACAATTTTAGCACATAGGTCAAAGAGAATTTGAAAATCAATAGCAGTAGGGCAACTACGGCAATATTCGCAATGATAAAATTCTTGACCGTAACGGTTTTATGCTTTTTAAAATAATACAACAACCCAATAGAGGGAATCGCCAAAAACCCCATAAACTGAATACCGAAAGTGAGTCCGGTTACGAATGAAATTAGAATGAGCCATTTATTCCCTCGCGGATTTTCAAGATTGTCCGTCCATTTAAGTCCTAGCCATAATAAAAGGGCCATGACCAGACTTGCCATGGAATACACTTCGGTCTCCGTGGCGTTGAACCAAAAACTGTCGGAAAAGGTTATGGCCAAAGCACCTATTAGTCCGCTTCCTAAAATGGTAAGTGATTGTGCTTCCGAGGGTTTTTCCGTATTCATCAATTTACGAACCAGATTGGTAGTCGTCCAGAATAAAAAGAGAATGGTAAACGCGCTGGAAACTACGGAGACGTAATTGACCATCAGTGCCACTTGGGTCTTATCTATAGCGAACATCGCAAAAAATGCCCCGATCATTTGTAAAAACGGTGCACCAGGTGGATGGGCTACTTGTAATTTAGCAGATGTGGCAATGTATTCGCCTGCATCCCAAAAACTTACTGTTGGTTCTACTGTCAAAGCGTAAACGAGGAATGCAATGGCAAATGAAAACCACCCCAAACCAATGTTCCATTTTTGAAAATGTTCGGAAACCATACTACACTTTTCTACAAAGGACTTCTAGAAAAGTCTGAAATGGAATTTTATGTAGTTGGAATTAAGGACTAGTACGGGTACTAATTTTGTGTTTTTAATAATACTTTGAACACAGTCCCCTCTCCTAAATCCTCTCCCCCGACGGGAGAGGACTTTATACTTTTAAACGTCCTTCGACCTCAGGAATGAAGAATAGAAAACCTTATTTAAATAACTATTTGAAAAGTGAAATTTATTGAACCTTAAGCAATATTCTGGGGCCTTTGAAGATTATTGGCCCTCATTTCTTTGGAATAGCTCCTGTCGATTACCAACTTTCAGTTTGCTATAGATATTGGTAATATGCGTCTTGACCGTGCTGATGCTGATAAAGAGCTCGTTGGCAATCTCTTTGTTAGTCTTACCTTGTAGTATCAGATTTTGAATGGTGAGTTCTTGCTTGCTCAAGTCAGGCAAAGCTGGTTGCCTTTTTCTTCTAAAAACTAAAACTGCCCCTAAGCCAACTACTAAAAACCCTAAAATAAAATTAATCGCTCTGCTCCAAGCATATTTCTGTTCGACGACTTCCTGAGTCAAAAATGCCAGTTTTTTTTCGAGAAAAAGATAGTTTTCTGATGGTATTTCGCTTTCTTTCAATTCGTTCAAAAGGGCAAGATAATAGTCCGGGTTCTTGGCGATGTCTTGATCCAACAAATCTTTTTCGTCCAATTGCTGAATCCCAATCAATTTGACCATCAGAATGCGAAGGGAATCTTTGGCATAGCTTTTTAATTGGGAAGCTTCATCATCTTCTACCAATTGCGATTGTAGTAATTCCGTCTCGAAGGCCCGTAGTTTTTTCCATTCCCGGTCGGCAGTATTGGTAGAGGTATAGTCTGCAAAAGGCGTTACGCTTTTTGGAAAATAAATACTATCGTGTTTCGAAAGAATAAAAGTGGAACCATGGGCGATGGTATCTTGAATCGCCTCTTCCATTTGATTGACATACAAGCGGTAGACCGCATCATTATCGGAAAGATGTTTGCGGTCAAAAGAAAACGAACCGTCTTTTTTGATAGGCGACCAAGCCACAGGTTGGGCATATCTTAGATCCTCTAGGTTATCGACATCGAGTTTCGCCAAGTAAACCTTTTGACCTTGCGTTTTATCAGTGTCAATATCGACATAGCCGGAGATGGCGGTTTGGGCATGCATACGACATTGTCCGAATATTAATAAAAGGACGAAAAAACTTCTTGACATTTTTATTTCTTTTGTTTTTAATATATGTTATTTTAAAATTTATTTCCAATAACACGCTTTTAAAAAGAACCATTAAATTCGTATTCACTTAATAATCTTAATTCAAGGAGAATCTATCCATTCTAGGTTTAAAAAATCAGCTTTCTTATTCAATTTTTTTCTAGATGTCTTTGATAAAATATTCTCTGACCATACCCTAGATTCGCTGTCGCCATGTGTATTTAAAGCCTTAGAAAAGTACTTTGAAATTTCAAAAAGCCTACTATCCTTTATAGAAAGTTTCTTCAACAACTCTGTAAGGAGAGCTCCAAGCGGCGTATTGCTCAAATATGGAACGGAATCTTTTAAGAATGCCTCTGGTTTTGTCATTTTATAATATGTAACTGGTCCTGGTTGCCATTTAGCTACAACTTCACCATTATCAATTTTGGGGTTTGGCGACATGGGAGTTCTAGCGGAATACCAAGTTGCTATATCGCTCACACATATAAAATCTAAGCACTCTCTGGGATGCTTAAAGAGTTTAGCATCGCATTCAATCAATTTGTCGCTAACAATTTTTTTAGGTTCTGATCCACTTGCTTTCCATGAATGTGAATGCGCCAGTAGACCATAAATCACTGGACTACAAAGCTCATTCTTCCAATTAATTCTTTTTTTGTGCTTACTTGAATTTTTATGCTCAACGCCATAATAGAACATTTTTAATACTGGGTTTTCTTTAACTTTTTCATACAGGTTTTTAATTTTGACTGAATTTTCAACAGCTTTGTCAATATGACTTGCTTTTAGGGTGTTTTTACACTCGAATTCGGCAACTACACCAGCGGTAAGGAACAATTTTTTATCTAATAAAGCTTTAGGATACCATGGATAGAGAATGACAACATCAACCTGAGGACTGGTTTCGCCTGCTGGATTCATAAGTCTGCCCTTGGTTACGACCTGATAATCAGAAGGAAGCCAGTTTCTAAATATGGATGCCCAATTTTCTTCGCCTTGATCTCCTGCGGTTGCGGCATCTTCTGTAGAACGTTTTTGAATCCTGTCGTATTCGCCTTTCAGTTCTATAGTTAAAGATTGCATAAAATCAACTAGGTCATTACTCTTTTTCATTTCAAAGTATTAATTATGAAATCAATCTTTTAAAGTAAAAAACACTTCTCAAAGTTTTGGATATTTTGAATAGAGTTTATGGTAAATTTATAAAGTCTTGAGTCTAACATTCCGAAACTTGACCATGCCAATTTCGGCCGCTTGAAGCCCAATATACCCTTCTTTTAAATCATCGTTCTCAAGATCCGATACCAGAACACCATTGATCCAAGCTTGAATATGGTTTTTTCACATCGTATTCTATAGGTGTTCCATTTATTCAAAGTCTGTACTTGTGCCAGTGGGGTGGCCCTTGAAACTATGGCACCGGTTCTATCTTTTTGTTCTGGATGTTGATCCCAGATATTGATTTCATAGCAATCGGTATAACTTAGCGCATAATCTTTACAACGGATAAAAATACCCGAATTAATAGTCTCATCAGGATTAAACTCAAGCTCAAGTTCAAAGTCTTCATACGTATCCTTGGTCATTATAAAACCGGTGCCGCGGACCAAACTTCCGATGATTTCTTTGTCGGTAATTTTCCATTCGGCATCGCCCTTTTGTAGCCAATTCGTGCCATTGGGCTGGAATAGGGTTTTTGACCTATCACAAGAAATCAGTAACAAGGAAAACAAAATTAGGTATTGGCAGATTTTTTCCGGTTTCATATCGTTATTTTAGAGGCTGATGTCAAAATATTTATTGTGTACTTAAGGCTTCATAAAAAGATGATTAATATGCTCTCCTATTCCAACTCCAAAAAATTAGCAACATTCTGATAGTAGAATTTAATTAAAATTCTCTCTGTAAGTGCCAGCCCGTGATTCTTTTGACCCCTCAATGAAATTGAATCCGTTGTGCTTAAATAGGTCCAAAGACGGCTGTAGTTCTCATCTAAAGTCTGAGCCTCTGTGGTCAACTCCTCAAGTGACAAACCGGCCTTGGGATTTGAATTACCATAGTCCGTTCCGAAGAAAATTCGATCTTGATATTTTTCAAAAAAAGCGCTGACCTTATCCGAATCTTGACCGACCAAATCGCCAAAACGCGCTGCGGTTTCCACGTACATATTTGGAAACTTATCCAACCGCTCGGCAACCATATCCACATCGTGGGACATACTACCTAAGTGGGCACATAAAATCTTCAAATCAGGATTCTTGGCTATCCAATTATCCCGTGCGGTTATAATAGTCTCATATGAGGGAATCTCAGTGTGCTTATAAGCATGATACTCCGGATGCTCGGAATAATATCCAAAATGGGGATTGTTAGGATCATCCAAAGGTCGCCAAGCTTGAATAGGTTCCCCGATATGGGCCATTACGGGAATATTCCGTGATTTTAGAAAATCCCAAATGGGTTGTAGCCTAACATCATCGATTTGTATGAATGTACCGGAAGCATCTTTCGTGACCATACCGAAGTTTTTCCAGACTTTGACCATACGTGCGCCCTCATTGATTTCTTTTTCCAGACGTGCTATCTGTTTTTCTGCAAAATCAGGTGCATCGATTCCGACGCCTATCAGAGAGGAGCATAGGAAAAAGACATTTGATTGTGTTTTCGCATGGGCTACATATTCACTCCAACTTCTACCTATCCCTTTCGAATCGGCCTTGGAAACATCTACCAAAACACCTTGCATGTTCCATTTTTCGAAAAGACTTGGCATATAATCCCTTTCGTATTTATAGTGTGCATGCACATCGATTTTTTTTAAAGAATGCTGATCTAAAGTAACTGGGGAATCATCTTGGATTTTGTCTTTCTTCTCAGATTTACAAGCAATGCTTACGAAAAGAAATAGAACTATCAATTTTTTTCATTTTAATACGGCTTTGATTATGATGTCTTGAAGTTACTAATTAGCAATGTAAAATCAGATATAGTCTCTAATTTAAGAACGCAAACTTTCATTAAGACTCAAAATTAACGTATCTACGACCTCATCCAAATCCTCCTGCACTTTCGGATCCGTACAATTAATCAAAATAACAAAAACCATTTGCTCCTCAGGATACACAAAAAAGTTGGAATAGCCTCCCACCCCATTACCGATATGTCCATAATAAGGTCTGCCCTTTTGGTCTTGGCTGACTTGCCAACCGAGTCCGTAATAGGTTGGTTTTCCATCGATGAATTGTGAAGTCAAAAATTGAAACCTTGTTTCTTCATTTAAAATTTCACGCTCCAGATAGGCTTGTCCGAATTTGGCAATGTCTTCAGAAGTGGAAAGATAACCGCCACCTGCCAGTTTGTAGAAATTGTTCACGGGGATGGCCTCGCGGAAACCTCCTAGACGGTTTTTGGTGTAGAAAGTTGAAAGTAATTCTTCGTCGAACTCATGGAAGTCTCGACTGCGCTCGACCGGACAGTCAGGGGTAAAAGTATTCCCCATGCCCAAGGGGGTCAACACTTTTTTTTGAACATACTCTTCAAAGGGAATACCACTCACTTCTTCCATCGCCAACGAAATCAGTACCCAATCATAGCTATTGTAGAAATAATCCGTACCAGGTTCAAAGAGCAATGGGTCGTCTTTAAAGATTTTAATGCTTTCTTTGAAGGAATAGGGTTTATTTAGTCCGTATTCGGTGCCGCGATAACCTCGGATTCCAGCGGTATGGCTTGCCAGTTGCCGGATGGTAAAGTCCCATTGCTTTTTGGGAAAGTAATGCACATACTTATAAAAAGATTCATCCAATTCAATTTTGCCTTCCTCGACCATAAATGCAAGAGCAGTAGCCGCAATATTCTTGGAGACACTTGCAATTCGGAAAATAGTCTTTGTAGGATCAACAGGATCTTCTTTTTCGATATCCGCATAGCCATAGCCTTTTTGCAGGATTGTTTTTCCGTCTTTTAAAGCGGTAATCGAAAGTCCGGGGACTTTCTTTTGGTTGACCAAATTTAAAAGTAGCGCGTCGGCTCTTGCCAATCCCTGTAAATCAGGGCTTGGCCCCAACACCCTTTGGAAAGCCGAAAAATTCAATATTTTTTTTAGGATGGGGTTCATCATATTCGTCATTGGGAGCCACGCTTTCCGGGTGGCGCGGCAATCTGTTGCATTTTTACTGAAGTTTTTCTAAAAATAGCTTTGGTATACAAAGTTACAGATCGTTGCGTCGCTTTTAATATTCTGCAACCGTTAAACTTTGGTCAAGTTCCTCGCGAAGACGTCTATCGAAAAATCAATCTTCCCTTATACAACTCTTCAACCTCAACAATTGCAGGTCGGTTTGAACTCACTACATCACCGTTGCCACGAATCACACCTCGAACGGATACCTGCGGCTCGATAAACATGTCATTACTTCCTCGATGATCTACAATCACGTTTTGGGCAGTTAGGTTTTGGGCCTCGATTCGCGAGTCTCCGGCCGCTATAATCAGGCTGATATTTTCGGCAGCCCCCTTAATTTAAAATAGGCAATTCCGTTGGCAACGACCGATACACTCTGGGCATTGAGTTCCAAATCAAATTCACCATCCGTAGTTTCGGACTCGGGATCCAAAAACTCTCTGAAAAAAGCTCAAGGTTCGGATAGGCCAAAACCCCATCGCTTATAATTGCTTCCCCCGTACTGCTTCTGATTTCGGTAATGTTCGGGGCGGTCACATACACCTTTGTCAATCCGTATTCACGGAATAGGTTACAGCCATTTTCGTTGCGCAAAATCAATCTATCGCCTTCCACAATTGCAATTACTTCTTCAAATAAAAACTCCCCTGCTTCGATTTCGACCTTTTGGGTGTCGCCCTGTTTCACAGTCAGACCGACTTTTTCGAAGACCGTGATTTTTGAAAAATCGGGAACGGGAACTTCTCTACGAATGATTTCTCCTGAATTTTGGAGGCAGTCTGGGGCGGAGTCGGTGTTGCAGGAAGTAGCGAAGAATAAGATAAGCAACGAAAGTTTTGGTATCAAAACACCATCTGATTTTCCTGGAGCAACCCCTCCGCCTATCGGCACCTCCTCTTGAAAAAAGGGGAGGGCCCATTTCAAAAACCTTTCTACAAAACTCATAACGCCGAATTCATAACTCATAACTTTAAAACCTAATCCCCACCCCGAACTCAACAGCTTCCGCAGCCGCGGCGTGGGACTTTAACGTAATAGCGCCATACATTTTTTTTCCAAAATAACGTTTCATGCCTATACGATTATAAAGCCTTCCCTCAAAATCGAAAGGATAATACACATAGTATCCTAATTGAGCGATTACACTTAATTTATTGATAAAAAGTTCATGGCCCACAAATACCCCAACGCGTTTGTAATCATCATCTTCTTGAACTCCGTATTCGGGGAACGAGATGGCTTGATATCGAATCAATTCCTTTAAAAAATTGGAAAAAAGAAATCTGCGCCTAGTTGTATGGCACTTTTTCGACCTAAACGTTTATCGGCATAGCCCGAAAAAATATAAAAAGGATGTTGCCCCAGACCAATGATATCACTTTCATTGATACCCGTTCTAAATGCAAGGTTGTACCGTATGGGCTCCGTTACTTTTTCTCTATCGGGAGTGATGATATATTCCCGAGATAATCCACCATCTAAATCATAGGTCAATCCTGCATTGAGGGCAAACGTATTCGTTGATGTGTTCGGTGCCCTTACATTGGCGTTCGAATAGTGAATGACCGAAATACCGGCTTTAAAACCCAATCCCTTTAGAATATTTTCGCGATGAAAGTTCAACATCAAATAGGTCGAACTCATTATATCGGAACCATATGCATTGTTGCGAAAGTTATCATTTTTATCGTACGGGTTTGTCGTATAGGATATGCCCTGTCCTGCTCTAAGTTGGAGGTTTCTCTTTAAAAAGTAAAAATTATAGTGGGCAAAGATTCCAAAATTCTTCCCTAAGGTCTCGTTGTGCATGTTTTGATACACAAAAGAATACCCGAAATCGGGATAATTGTATAATTCTTCCCAGTCCTCTTCTCCATAGGTTTTCCGATTAAACCCAAGGATAAAGCCAGAAGGATGTTCACTGATCAAATGTGATATATCGGGATTGTGCAATAAAATGGAACCATAGAAGGTACTTGCATCCAACACGTATCTTTTTTTAATCTCCCCATCTTGGGAGAAACAAAAGAAAGCCCATAGAAAGGAGGGAAGAAACAGACTTGGCCTCATGGAGGGTAAAGGTAAGTACGATTATTTAAATATGAGTTGTGAATTACAAGGTACGAGGTACTATTTTAAAAATTCCAAATCACAAATTCCAAATTCCAAGGAAAACTTGAAACCTAAAAAACCTCTTTCGCGATGGCTTGGATATTGTCCGATTTTCCCATGGAATAATAATGGAGCACAGAAACGCCTGCCTCCTTCAATTCCTTTGATTGTTGGATGCCCCATTCGATGCCTACTTGACGAACGGCCTTGTTGTCTTTACAGGCATCCACGGCATCGATAAGATCTTGCGGAAGATCGATTCGGAAAACCTGAGGGAGTAGCTGTAAATGTCGCTTAACCGCAATCGGTTTGATTCCTGGAATTATGGGCACATCGATTCCCATTTCTTTCGCCGCATCCACGAATTCAAAAAACTTTTTATTATCAAAGAACATTTGGGTCACCACATAATCGGCACCTGCCTCTACTTTTTCTTTTAGTCGTATAAGGTCAGACTTCAAGGATGGAGCCTCCAAATGCTTTTCAGGATAGCCCGCAACGCCGATACAAAAATTGGCACAATCATCGGTTTCGATAACTTCATGCAGGTACTGTCCGCAATTTAGATCATGTATCTGTTTCACCAAACTTATGGCATACGGATGCCCGCCTTTGGTAGGCTCAAAATATTTTTCCTCACGCATAGCATCCCCGCGAAGGGCCATAACATTTTGAATGCCCAAATAATGGCAATCTACAAGAAGGTATTCGGTCTCTTCCTTGGTAAATCCGCCACAAAGCACATGTGGCACGGTATCGACATCATATTTATGCTTGATCGAAGCGCAGATGCCAACCGTACCCGGGCGCATTCTTGTCAATTTTTTATCAAGTAAGCCATCTCGATCGATGTAAACATACTCTTCCCGTGAAGTGGTGACATCAATAAATGGAGGTTTGAATTCCATCAGAGGATCTATGTTATCATACAGTTCCTGTATGTTCCGCCCTTTTACTGGAGGTATTATTTCAAAGGAAAACAATGTTTTTCCGTTGGCTTCTTTTATATGGTCAGTTACTTTCATTCTTTAAATAAATTAGTCATCCGCAATGTTCGGTGCCAGCCATTTTAAGGCCTTCTCCATCGAAATCCCTTTTCGCTCTGCATAATTCTTTACCTGATCTTCCTTTATTTTTCCTAATCCGAAATAGCGGGCTTCGGGATTACCGAAATAATACCCTGAAACGGATGCTGCGGGCCACATTGCCAAGCTCTCCGTCAATTTTACTCTTATTTTTTTCTCAACATCAAGTATTTCCCAAATTGTCAATTTTTCCAAATGATCCGGACAAGCGGGATACCCCGGTGCAGGACGAATACCTTTATATGATTCATTAATCAAATCTTCATTGCTCAAATCTTCGTTCGCAGCATACCCCCAATGTTTCGTTCGGACTTCTTTGTGCAAATATTCGGCAAAAGCTTCTGCCAAACGATCTGCCAAAGCTTTTATCATTATCGAACTATAATCGTCTAAATCCTTTTCATATTGGGCCGCCAATTCCGCCGTTCCAAAACCTGTAGTGACACAAAAACAGCCGATATAGTCTTGCTTTCCACTTTCTTTTGGAGATATAA
Source organism: Maribacter halichondriae (assembly GCF_027474825.1). Taxonomy (GTDB): domain Bacteria; phylum Bacteroidota; class Bacteroidia; order Flavobacteriales; family Flavobacteriaceae; genus Meishania; species Meishania halichondriae. The sequence goes on from NZ_CP107030.1 coordinate 877,948, forward strand.
AATCGGATAATGCATAATCAGGCACACCTTCCCTGCGCTGTAATTGTTGACGGAGGGTTCTGAAGACATATGTCTTGTTAACTTCCTCTTCGCCAGCCGCCCCTCGAATGCGCTCGGGATGACATTCTAACTCAATATCATCATCATTAACAGTATTGGCAGGAAATAATCCGAATATGCCTTTTGCCATTAATTTTTTTCTTCCAAAACCTTTTTCAACATCGTTTGGGCATCTGCGAACAATTCTGTCGCTTGATCACCCACAATATCGTCTTTCAAGATATCCGGATATTTCCCATGCAGTTCCCAGCTTCTGAAAAAAGGTGTCCAATCAATAAAATCGACCAGTTTTTCCAAATTCAAATCTTCGATAACTTGAATGCCAAGTTCATTGGGCTTGACTATTTCCGAGCTATTCCAATCGATCTTGAACTTATTTTTTCGGGCGGCTTCGATAGTTTTATATTCCTTTTGAACAGAACGTTTCAAGAACTTATCCCGAAAGACATCATAATCTTCCTTAATGGATTTCTTATAGCTGTCGGAGGAGTCTTTTTGCAAGAGGTCCCCGACCACCGTAACCGCTCGGGAGGCATCATTCACATGAACCACGGCCTGACTGTACTGCGGGTCTATCTTAACCGCCGTATGCGCCTTACTGGTCGTTGCACCCCCTATCAATAGTGGCACCTTAAAATTCTGCCGTTCCATTTCTTTGGCCAGGTGCACCATTTCGTCAAGCGAAGGGGTAATCAATCCGCTTAATCCGATAATGTCCACATTATGCTCAATGGCTTGTGCTATAATTTTTTCAGGCGGAACCATGACGCCCAAATCGACAATTTCATAATTATTGCAGGCAAGCACTACGCCTACGATATTCTTGCCGATATCATGAACGTCTCCCTTAACCGTTGCCATCAGTATTTTTCCGGCGCCATCGGAATCGCCTTCCTGCGGATTAAGCAATTTTTCCTCTTCAATATAGGGGAGCAAATGCGCCACCGCTTTCTTCATTACACGAGCTGACTTTACAACCTGGGGCAAAAACATTTTTCCACTCCCGAAAAGGTCGCCAACGACATTCATTCCCGTCATCAAATGACCTTCGATGACCTCGATGGGTTTGTCGGAAGCTTGTCGTGCTTCCTCAACATCCTCAACAATATATTGGTCAATACCTTTGACCAAAGCACGGGTAATTCGATCTTGTAAAAGTTCTTCGCGCCAAGACAGATCGACCTTGCTTTCCTTGGCCTTACCGACCACAGATTCGGCAAAATCGAGCAATCTTTCCGTAGCATCATCACGGCGATTGAGCATGACATCTTCAACACGCTCCAACAAATCTTTTGGAATATCGTCGTAGACCTCCAACATCGTCGGATTGACGATACCCATGTTCATTCCAGCCTTAATCGCATGGTACAAAAAGACAGAATGCATAGCTTCCCGAACAGGATTATTTCCCCGAAAAGAAAATGAAACATTGCTGACCCCACCACTTACACTTGCATATGGAAGGTTTTCACGTACCCATTTCGTTGCGTTGATAAAATCAAGTGCATTCAATTTATGCTCATCCATTCCCGTAGCGACGGGAAAAATATTCAGGTCAAAAATGATATCCTCGGGACGAAAACCAACTTTGTTAACTAAAATATCATACGAACGTTTGGAAATTTCGAGACGACGTTCATAATTATCGGCTTGCCCTACCTCATCAAAGGCCATAACTATGACTGCGGCACCATATCGCTTTATAAGTTTGGCATGATGGATAAATTCTTCTTCGCCTTCCTTTAAACTAATGGAATTCACGACACATTTGCCCTGTACTACTTGAAGTCCAGCTTCAATAATCTCCCATTTAGAACTATCTATCATTATGGGCACTCGTGAAATATCGGGTTCTGCAATCACCAAATTCAAAAACTTGACCATGGCTTCCTTGCCATCGATCAAACCATCATCCATATTGATGTCGATAATCTGCGCACCGCCTTCGACTTGGTCACGGGCAACATCTAGCGCTTCTTCGAACTTCTCTTCTTTGATCAGTCTCAAAAACTTCTTTGAGCCGGCTACATTGGTACGTTCGCCTACATTGATGAAATTGCTTTCTGGGGTGACGACGAGTGGTTCCAAGCCACTTAACTTTAAATATTTTGGTTTAGTTTCCTCCATCTATTCACTTTCAACCATTAAAGACCGTGGGTCGTATTGTTGTACTAAATCGGCTATGGCCGAAATATGCTCAGGTGTCGTTCCACAACATCCACCAACGATATTGACCAAACCTTTTTCGACATATTCTTTTATCTGCTCCGTCATTTTTTCGGGAGATTCATCGTATTCTCCAAAAGCATTTGGTAAACCTGCATTGGGGTGAGCCGAAATAAAGTGTTCCGATCTTTTGGATATCACTTCCAAATGAGGAACCAATTGGTTCGCACCCAAAGCACAATTGAATCCGACGGAAAGAATCGGAATATGCGATATTGAAATCAAGAAAGCTTCCGCCGTTTGTCCTGATAAGGTTCTGCCGGAAGCATCGGTAATTGTACCACTGACCATAATCGGCACATCGATATTTCGTTCTTCCTTGACCTCTTCAATAGCAAAAAGTGCGGCTTTGGCGTTTAATGTATCAAAAATGGTTTCTACCAAAAGAATATCCGCTCCACCATCGAGCAATGCCTCGACCTGTTGTTTGTAGGCGATGCGTAATTCATCGAAGGAAATCGCACGGAATCCCGGATCGTTCACGTCGGGAGACATACTGGCCGTTTTGTTGGTTGGGCCGATACTTCCCGCAACAAATCTTGGTTTCTGTGGTTCCCTTGCAGTGAATTCATCAGCAACTTTTTTCGCTATTCTGGCGGATTCGTAGTTGAGTTCGTAGACCAAATCCTCCATATGATAATCTGCCATGGCGATGGTCGTTCCGGAAAAGGTATTTGTTTCGACGATATCCGCTCCAGCAGCAAAATACTTCCGATGGACTTCGGCAATGGCCTCTGGCTGGGTTAATGACAAGAGATCATTGTTCCCCTGTAAGGGATGTTCCCAATCCTTAAAGCGGTCTCCACGAAAATCCTCTTCCTGAAATTTATAGCGCTGGAGCATCGTGCCCATGGCACCGTCCAAAACTAAAATCCTTTCTTTAAGTATCGCTTTAATGTCTATCATATATCAATGTAATTCGCCATCCATATACATTTAACCTTTGCCCATAGGGCAAACGTAGTGTATTGTAGTATCGTATATCAGGAACGGGAAAAGGTAAGACCAATGTCTTTTGTTATCTGCCGAGATACTGAAACCTGTTCAGCTCGCAGTAGAATGTAGCACCTTCTTTTGGCAAAGGGTTGCTAAGGCTTCATAGGGTCTAATCCCTCCACCTTTCTTGATAACGAATACAACTTGCGAATGAACTGACTGCAAAGTAACGCCACAGGGTAATCAAAAGCAAGAAAAGTCCAGGGTTTTTACAAGTTCTGGAATGAAAAACCAAATAAATGGAAACCTCCTGCCAATGAGAAGACAGGAGGCTTCGAGCCAATTAAAACTAACACAAATATTAAGCAATACTTCGCACAACTTCCTTTTTTGCTTCTTTCTTGCTACCATCAAAGCCTTCTACCCCGCCTACCGTGGTATATTTCATGACATATCGTTTTCCCGGATTGATGATTTGGTAGGCGTATTGACACATAACAGCCGCTTCGTGAAAACCGGACAATATCAACTTCAATTTGCCTTCATAGGTATTGACATCTCCAATGGCAAACACCCCGGGAATATTAGTCTGATAATCTTTTGCATTATTGACTTTGATCGCATTTTTTTCGATTTCCAATCCCCAATTACCTATAGGGCCCAATTTTGGGGAAAGACCGAAAAGAGGGATGAAATTGTCTACCTCCAAATACGTTTCGCCCTTTTCAGAATCATTCTGTTTTATGACAACGGCTTCTAAATGTTCGTCGCCATATAATTTTCGGACTTCGGCCTCCGTATAGAGTTTTATTTTGTCCAACTTCGCGAGTTCGGATGCTTTTTCTACGGAATCCAATGCACCACGGAATTCATTTCTTCGATGTACCAAAGAAACTTCAGCAGCTACATCGGCCAAGAAAATCGCCCAGTCCAAAGCGGAATCCCCGCCACCGGCAATGACTACTTTCTTATCGCGATAGACTTCAGGGTCTTTAATGATATATGCGACACCTCTATCTTCAAATTCTTGAATGTTTTCAATAGGAGGTTTTCTCGGTTCGAACGAACCCAATCCGCCAGCTATAACAACAACCGGAGCTTGATGTTGTGTTCCTTTATTGGTCGTAACTATGTAAGAACCATCATCTTGTTTGTCCAATGTTTCGGCTCGTTCGCCCAATGTGAATCCCGGTTCGAAGGGTTTTATTTGATCCATTAGGTTATCGACCAGATCACCGGCCAAGATTTCCGTAAAAGCCGGAATATCATATATCGGTTTCTTCGGATAGATTTCTGAACATTGTCCGCCATAGGTTGCGGCAGCGCATCTATCAAATGGCATTTCAATTTCAATAATCCGGCCTCGAAGACCGTGAATAATCCGGTTGGGCCTGCGCCTATGATTAGTATATCTGTTTTTATCATCTGTTTTTATCATCTGTTTTTATCATCTGTTTTTATCATCTGTTTTTAGTATTAAGTAATTAGTAAAAAATATTAAGTAGAAGTTGCCCTATGTCTGAAAAACTTATTGCTTTACACTTCTTACTTTCTACTAGTTTTATCATTTTTTACACTTTTTCGACCAATTTTTGCGTGATTTCATTCATTTTCTCCACTTTTTGCTCAAAATTTCCCTTTATTGTTTTTCTATAATCGTTAAGATTTTTTAGCATTTGGTTGATATCTTCCGGAATGACATCTTCGAAAAATTGACGTAAGCGTTTTGCTGTAGTCGGAGATTGTCCGTTCGTGGAAATCGCGATTTTTACATTTCCCTTTGTGACGATTCCCCCCATATAAAAATCACAATACGGAGGATTGTCGGCGACGTTGACTAGAATATTCAGTTTACGACAGTGTTTATAAATTTGAATGTTTACCTCTGGAACATCTGTGGTAGCTATGACCATATGTTTGCCATATAAGTAATTCGCATTATACTCGTCTACTATCAATTCGACATGATATTTGGCGGCCAATTCCTTTGTGGCGTTTCTGAACATAGGAGAAACCATAGTCACTTTCGCATCTGGACTCGACTTCGTCAAGAACGTTAGTTTTTCTTCAGCCACATTACCCCCTCCCACAATCAGAATATGAAGGTTCGAGGTTTTCAAAAAAATCGGATATAGGTTATTTCTTTCCATTAAAAACACTATTTATGGTCATTCCCGCCCTTCGGCTCCGCTCAGGATAAACTCCGTTGGGAATTTTTTTAAGGTTTGGTTTATGCTTTAGCGGCTTGGGCTTTCAATCTCTCCGTCTTCCCGCCAAAAAGGGCGAGAATCCACCTCTCCTCATCTGAGGGGAGGAGCCAATACCATTTTCATCATTTATATTTCTCACACTTTTTCTAGTTCGCAGTATTGTTCTTGAATCTCCAATATTTGCGCTCGATGCCGCACTACCTCGCCAATAATTATTATTGCCGGATTCGCCAATTCTTGCTTTTCTACTTCACACGCTATGGAATCGATGGTGCCAACTCCGACTTTTTCGTTTTCTCTTGTACCATTCTGAATAATCGCAATGGGAGTTTCCGATTTTCCTTCTTTTTTGAAAAGTTCAACGATTTGAGGAAGTTTTGACATTCCCATTAAAATGATCACCGTAGCGCTTGACTTGGCGGCCAGTCGCACATCATTTGACAATTTATGTTCTTTTGTAGTACCCGTAATTACCCAAAAACTCTCTGCTGAACCTCGCTTCGTAACCGGAATGTTTTGAGCCGCTGGCACGGAGAGACAAGATGAAATTCCCGGAACCATCGCGACTTCCAATCCATGCTGAGCAACATATTCCATTTCTTCTGAACCCCGTCCGAATACAAAGGGGTCTCCTCCTTTTAATCGCACTACATGTCCATGACTTTTTGCACGGCTAACAATCAACTCATTGATCTGTTCTTGTTGGTAAGAAAAGCACCCCCGGCGTTTCCCCACGAAAATTAATTCTGCCTGAGGTGCATACTCCAATAATTCCGTGTCGACCAAAGCATCGTATAAAACTACATCAGCATTCTGCAAGGCCTTTATGGCCTTCAGCGTAATAAGCTCTACGTCGCCTGGGCCTGCCCCTACTACGGTCAATTTTCCCAACCCCGGTTTCGGCTTCGCTCAGCCTCCGAGATATATTCTGAATATTTCACTATCTCTTTCATCTTTCTATACCTCTGCTAATTCCATTTTTCTGAAGGATTCTACTTTCTGTAACAATGCTTTTGCATCTTCTAAATAGCTTTTGGTAAAATCTTCAGTGGGTTCATTTTTGTTCAATTGTAATACCAAATCTTCAAATCCGCCTGCGATGGCAATTCTTCCTGCTGCAACAAACTTTTCATCAAAATCTTTAATGATGCTCGAATGGGTATTGACTTTCGTTTTTTCTGCGGTCAATAATGCCTTGGCCGAGTTGACCATCGAAGAATACGAATGATAGATGCTTGCTGCCCATTTTCCTTCATTAAAAGTTTCCTGGGCATTTTGGATTTTCTCTTGACTTTCAAGTAATAGCGTAGCAATCAAGTCAATTACAACTCCCGCGCATTCGCCAATACCGATTTCCTTTTTATATTTTTCAATAGTACCCCAATCGATAAAATCTTCTTGCGTCAAGTCTTCGATATCGGTCAAAGGCTTTAGAAAGTCGTAGAAATAGTGCTCTCCCTTTTCTGCATAATAATCCGCAAAAGGTTTTCCCTTTCCATTGGTCTCAAAATCATTCAAGATCAAACGCAGCGCCTCCGGACCTCTTTTACTTGGTATTTTTACAACCTTGTCTGCAAAACGGCCGTTTCCATTTCCATCGTTTCCACCACCTAATAAAACCTGAAGTGCTGGTGCAACCAATTTATCTTTTGTTCGGATGCTCATCCCTTGAAAACCGATGTTCGCCATATTGTGCTGCCCACAGGCGTTCATGCAACCACTAATTTTTATGACCACATCAGGATTGCTAATATATTGGGGGTATTCAGCTTTAATCAACCGTTCCAATTCCTCGGCAATTCCCGTGCTACTTGCAATTCCTAAATTACAAGTATCCGTACCCGGACAGGCCGTAATGTCCAATGCCTTATTATAACCCGCTTCTACAAAGCCCAACTTTTCGAGTTTCTGATAAAAGAAAGGAATCAGTTCTTCCTTGATATATGGAATCAAAATGTTCTGCCTCAATGATAATCGGATTTCCCCGCGGCATAATTCTGTACTAAATCCGCCAATAATCTTGCCTTACCCGTATAGAAATCTCCTAGCAAAACTTTAATACCTATAGCAACAAAACCTTCCTGTTTTTGAGAAACTATATTTGTAGACTTCCATTTCTCGAAAGCCAGTTTATCTTTGATTTCGGCATTTGAGATTTCTGTCTCCGCTACCTGGATCTTCGGATAGCTTTTGGCATCAATAGACCATGTTTGATATGGGATTGCCTTTTTCTCCTCCTCAAGTAAGGATTTGAATCCGTCAAGGCCAATATCTTTCAACAAAAATTTCATCCGCGCCTTGGCCCTACTTTTTCGTTCACCGTAGCGATCAAAAACACGAATTACACCATCCATTAAAGGGATAATTTTATCCGAAGGAAGAAATTCAAACAGCACTTCGGCATGGCGCGGTTGCGAACCCAATCCGCCACCGAGCATTACTTTGAATCCGCGAACGCCATCTTCTATTTTGGCAATAAACCCAAGATCGTGCATGTATGAAAGTCCGGTATCGGCATCGCTTGCAGAAAAGGAAACTTTGAACTTTCTGCCCATTTCTTGACTGATAGGATTACGAAGAAAATATCGAAACAATGCCTCGGCATAAGGCGAAACATCAAAAGGCTCATCAATATCAATTCCTGCGGTTTCACTTGCCGTTACATTTCGTACTGTATTTCCGCATGCCTCACGAAGGGTAACTTCGTCTTTTTCCAACTGCGCCCAAAGCTCGGGAGTTCTATCCAAATCGACATAGTGGATTTGAATATCCTGTCGCGTGGTGATATGCAAACGCCCAGTGGAAAACTCATCCGAGACATCACAAATACCATGCAATTGCTGCGAAGTCACTTTACCATACGGCAATTTGATGCGAATCATTTGAACACCTTGTTGTCGCTGACCGTAAACGCCACGTGCCAAACGAAGACTTCGGAATTTTTCCTCATCCAGTTTCCCATTATGGAACTCGTTTATCTTACGTTCCAACTCGAGAATATCTTTCTCAACTATCGGGTTCTCTATTTCAGTTCTAAAACTTTGCATTTTTCTTATTAAGAGTCAGGAATCTACATACTAGAACCAAGACTATTATTTTTCTTATTTTCCTATGGGGTAAATAGGTTATATATTTTCAGCATTCCGCAAAACACCCCTAAGGTCCCCTCAAGGGGACAATCATTTAATGAACTTTTTAATTGATGAAACCGGCCCCTACTGTGCTATTCGTTTGGGTGTCTATCAAAATAAAAGAGCCGTTGGTTCTATGATTTTTGAACTTATCATAAAAAATAGGTTTGTTCAATTTAAAGGTTACCTGGGCAATATCGTTCATGCCAAGTCCATTTACATTTTCTTCGATCCCTGAATAATCAGGATTTATTTTATGATGGATGTTGTCCACTTTCGCCAACACTTTGTTCACGCCGTGTTGGACCACATATTTTTTACCGGTGGTTAAATTATCGGAATCCATCCAAGAAATTGTGGCGATAAATTGCTTTTCAATAGTTGGCAAATCACCCGCTTTTACTAACATATCCCCCCTACTTAGGTTGATTTCATCCTCCAGGGTTATGGTTACCGACGAACGTCTTGCAGCCGTCTGATACTTTTGATCGTAAAAATAGATTTCCTTGATTTTCGACCTTGTTTGTGATGGCAGTGCAACGACCTCATCACCCACACTCAATTCACCCCCATAAACCTTTCCTGCAAATCCCCGGAAATCATGGTGCTCATCCGTCTTGGGACGGATAACATATTGTACCGGGAAACGTGGCGTACCTACGTTGGACACCGCAGCCAAATCCAAACCTTCTAAATGTTCGAGCAATGTTTCGCCTTTGTACCAAGGTGTATTCTCAGACCGGTTGACTACATTATCGCCCTTTAAGGCACTCACGGGAATAAACGTGATTTTCTGATCTTCGTAATCGCGCTTGCCCATCAATTCCGTAAAATCGGCTTTGATTTCATTATATCTATCCTCCGAAAAGTCGACCAGGTCCATTTTATTGATGGCAACAACAACCTCTTTGATACGTAACAAATTGTTGATGAAAAAGTGCCGGTTCGTCTGCTCGATGACTCCTTTTCGCGCATCAATCAAAATTATCGCAGCTTGGCTCGTTGAAGCGCCAGTAACCATATTTCGTGTGTACTCGACATGGCCTGGGGTATCGGCAATGATATAACTTTTGGTAGATGTGGAGAAATAGATATGGGCTACATCAATAGTTATTCCCTGCTCACGTTCTGCAACGAGTCCGTCCGTCGCCAATGAGAAATCCAAATAATCGTACCCGTTTTTCTTACTAGTCTTTTCGATGGCCTCCAACTTATCGGTAGTCAACGATTTTGTATCATATAGCAGTCTGCCGATCAAGGTACTTTTACCGTCGTCTACACTACCAGCTGTTGCTATTTTTAGTACTTCCATTTGTTTTAGTAATATAAAAATTAACTAGTATGCAATATCACGCAACAGTCTTAAACTGTTCGCTTTATACTGCCTACACTCTATTAAAAGTATCCTTGTTGTTTTCTTTTTTCCATGGCCGCTTCTGAACGCTTATCATCGATTCGCGCACCTCTTTCGGAAATTGTGGAATCGCGTATTTCTTGAACCACGGATTCGATATCCGTGGCCTCGGAAAACACTGCCGCGGTACAGCTCATATCGCCTACGGTTCTAAATCGGACCATTCTTTCCAAAACTTCTTCATCTTCTTCTTGAAAGACATAGTCAGAATGTGACCAAATTAGCCCATCCCTTAAAAACACTTTTCGCTTGTGAGCAAAATAGATGGACGGGATTTCAATATTTTCTTTTTCGATAAAGGACCAAACATCTAACTCGGTCCAATTCGATATTGGAAAAACGCGGACGTTCTGCCCCAATTCGATTTGACCGTTCAACATATCAAAGAGTTCAGGACGTTGATTTCTTTCGTCCCATTGACCGAAATCATCGCGTACCGAAAAAATGCGTTCCTTGGCGCGGGCTTTTTCCTCATCTCGCCTTGCTCCACCGATACAGGCATCGAATTTGAATTCTTCGATGGCATCTAAAAGTGTTGTGGTTTGAAGGGAATTTCTGCTCGAATATTTCCCGGATTCTTCCTTTACTTTTCCTTGGTCGATGGAATCTTGAACATTTCGAACGATTAGTTCGAGACCTAGTTCCTCAACCAATCTATCACGGAATTCAATAGTTTCCGGAAAATTATGCCCTGTATCGATATGCATTAAAGGAAACGGAATCTTGGCCGGCCAAAAGGCTTTTTGCGCCAATCGAACCAGCGTGATGGAATCCTTTCCTCCGGAAAACAACAGAACCGGTTTTTCAAACTGAGCGGCCACTTCCCGAAAGATGTAGATGGCTTCATTTTCTAATGCATTTATGTGTGCAGTACTGCTATTCATTTGAATTACGTTTTATGAGTGTAAACCACATTCCCGATTTTCCAGTACTTTGGTTGGGTCGAAATAGGTATGTTCGTTGGGTAGATTTCGTTCCCGTAAATAGGCATCCAGTTGGGTGTCTGACCAATGATAAAATGGACTTACCTTTAAAACCCCGTCCTTGCTCAGACTCAAAATATCCAATGAATCACGCAAAGCCGTTTGTCCCTTTCTAAGGTTCGTAAACCAAACATCAGGTTTATGTGCATCCATTGCTCTTCTGAAAGGCTCTAATTTCACCTGTTCCGTAAACTCGACATGTCTAGGGTCGTCAATCTGTGGAATACCCATGATGGTATCGCGATATGCGGTCGTTTGCTTGGGCACATACAGGTGAATATTTAATTGCAACCGTTGAATCAAATCATCGGCATGTTTGTAGGTATTCGGAGTATTATACCCTGTATCACACCAAATCACCGAAATGTCTTTTTTCCCTTCGACGACGGCATTAAGTATCGCTACTTCATATGGACGAAAATTGGTCGTGACCACCGGATCTCCCGCACGTTTGATAGCCCAAGAAATGATTTCTTCGGGTGGAATACCCTTAAATTGAATGTTCAGCTTTGTAATTTGTTCTTGTGTAAAGGCCATAGTACTCTGTTATTTTCCCCAGTTTATTCTATTCCACAATCGCTCGTGAAAGAAGTAAAGGAACATCTTGGTTATGAAATCTATCGATGCAATAGAGGCCGCTATAGCTACCTTGCCTGTAAGCAGATAGGATATCAATAAGGTATCCAAAGTGCCGATAACCCTCCAACTTACCGCTTTGGCCACACTGCGCATGGGTCGCTCTGATTTCTTATCGGAAACATATCGCGTCTTAATCTCTTTTTTGCTTAAAACAAACTGATCTACAATCATGAACTCAACTTAATCTAATTATCCTATCTATTTAATAGAGTGAACAAACATATAACAAAATTATTGTTTCGGAATACTGTTTTAGGATAAATTTATAATTATCCTATAGATTTAATAGATTATTAAAATTTTGAATGATAAATTAATGTTTATTCATGAATGTTTTGAAAATAGAAGAAGATTGAAAAGATTTCCTTCTGCTGGCCTTCAGGATTCAAAGGAGTAAAAAATCAGATGACCAGATCAGCGAGGGTATTGTTTCGGTACACCGCTAGATTGGCATCCCTGACTTTTAGCATCAACTTATTGACGGAACACGTATTTTCATCGGGGCAGTCATCGCATTTTTCGTAAAAATTCAAACTGACGCAGGGCACCATGGCAATTGGGCCTTCCAAAATTCGCATCACATCGGTCATCAAGATTTCATTGGCATTCTTAATCAGGTAGTAGCCCCCACCCTTTCCTTTTTTTGAACCTAGGAATCCGGTTTTTCTTAATGACAATAGAATGCTTTCCAAAAACTTTTGTGAAATGTTCTCATGCTTTGCAATTTCGGCAATCTGAACCGGAGTGTTATCTTTTTGTGAAGCCAAATAGGTCAAGGCCTTCAAGCCGTATTTTGTCTTTTTGGAGAGCATGTTGCTAAGATAATGAAAAAGCGTGGGCGGTATACAATTGGTAATAAGTGGAATTAACCCAACGCCTGCCGAATATCCCCAATAATATCATCGATATGCTCCAACCCAACTGAAACACGGACCATACCATCGGTAACACCCGTTTCGGCTCTTTCTTCGACTGTCAACTTGCTATGCGTAGTTGAAGCAGGGTGCGTTACAATACTTCGCGAATCGCCCAAATTTGCGGAAAGGGATAACATTTTTATGGAATCGAAGAATTTTTGTCCGGCTTCAATTCCACCTTTGATTTCAAAGGCAACCACACAGCCTCCGGCCTTCATCTGTTTTTTGGCTATATCATATTTGGGATGTGATTGCAAAAATGGATATCTGACCCAATTCACTTTTTCATGACCTTCCAAAAATTCCGCAAGTTTTAACGCATTTTCGCAATGACGGTCTACACGAATAGCCAAAGTCTCCAAGCTTTTTGATAGGACCCAGGCATTGAATGGAGATAGCGAAGGGCCCGAAATTCTTGAAAATCTATAAATTTTGTCGATAAGAACTGCATTGCCTACTGTCATTCCGGCTAAAACCCGTCCTTGCCCGTCCATTAATTTGGTTCCGGAATGAATGACCAAGTCGGCACCGAATTTTAAGGGTTGTTGCAGATATGGGGAAGCGAAGCAGTTGTCCACAATATAAATGAGATTGTGCTTCTTGGCAATTGCGCCAAGTACTTCCAAATCCACAACATCTACCCCGGGATTTGTGGGCGATTCCGCAAAAATTATTTTTGTGTTCGCCTGAATACGATTTTCAACGGTATCAAGTTCATCTATCTTGAAATAGGTATGCGAAATATTCCATTTTGGGAAAATATTGTTGAACAACGAATGGGTGGAGCCAAAGATATTTCGAGCCGAAAGAATATGATCCCCACTGTCAAGCAATGCTGCAAAAGTCGAAAACACGGCCGCCATACCAGAAGCAAAGGCAAAACCGGCCTCGGCTCCTTCCATTTGGCATACTTTTTCAATAAACTCCGATGAATTCGGATTGGAATATCGTGAATAGACATTTCGGTCTTTTTCTTCGGCAAAGGATGCACGCATATCCTCGGCATCCTCGAAGACAAAACTTGAGGTCAGGTACATGGGTACTGAATGCTCCAGATTTTCTGTTCGTTTGAGTTGCGTTCGTATGGCGTTGGTTTCAAATTGCTTTTTCATATTTATCGTCATTCCCGTGAAGGCAGGAATTTTTTAAAACTTTCTTAATTCTAAAAACTTTCTTTTGTTTTCTGGGGAGTCTGAGTGTTCCTAAAACATCCCCCTTACTCCCCCTTCAAAGGGGGAATTTCTTTATTCAAATTTCGTACTTCGTACCTCGACTATCCTTTTTCAGCTATCCGCAAAATATCACCAAAAACACCTCTAGCAGTTACTGCGGCACCGGCGCCGGCACCCTGAATGACCAACGGGTGTTCTCCATACGATTCCGTGTAAATTTCGATAATCGAGTCGGAACCCTTTACTTGGCCAAGAGCACTTTCTTTGGTTACGGATATTAACTTTACATCCAAAATACCCTTTTCTTTTTGAAGGTTTCCGTGTAAATCACCTACATATCGTAATACGTGACCCGGTTTTTGATTCTTTTTGATCTCGTTGAATTTATCGTCCAAGGCATCCAAGTTCCTCAAGAAAAAATCGACTTCCCCTTTTTGCAATGCCGCCGGAATCAGATTTTGGATGTTGATATCCGAAAACTCGTTTCTTAAATCGAGCTCTCTGGCTAGTATCAAAAGTTTTCTTCCCACATCGTTACCTGAAAGGTCTTCACGCGGGTCGGGTTCGGTAAAGCCTTTTTGCATCGCATCTTTTAGAATGGATGAAAAAGGTGCACCTACTTCCGAAAACGTATTGAATATATAGCTCAAACTTCCTGAAAATACTCCCTTGATTCTTGTTATGTTCTCACCGGAAAGATGCAACAATTTAATGGTATCGATCAAGGGCAGACCTGCCCCCACATTCGTTTCATACAAATATTGCTTTTGACCTTTTGACAACTCTTCGCGCAACAATTGATAATAATCAAACCCCAATGTATTGGCTATTTTATTCGATGATACCAAGTCAAAACCGTTTTCGACGAACTCAAAATAGTTCGCAACAAAATCCTTGCTGGCCGTATTATCGACCACGATCAAATTTTCAAGATGATTTGATTTGGCAAAGGCAAAAACATCCTGCACTTTATAATCCCTTCCTTTTTCTTGAATCGACGATTTCCATGTTTTAGGAAGGCCCTCTTTCAAAAGAAGTAATTTTTTAGAATTGGCAACAGCAAAAACATTCAAATCAATTCCTTTTCTTTTTTCAATAGTTTTTGAGGATTTTAAAATCTGGTCGATCAATGTTCCACCTACATTGCCATGACCAAATATGGCCACATTGACCTTTTTGCTGATGCCAAAAATCTGGCCGTGCATGACATTGAGCGCTTTTTTGAGATCCGATTTCTTGACCACCAAACTTACGTTCTTTCCTGTAATGGTATTGTTGAACAACAACGGAACGATTTGATTTTTAATGAGCGCATTGTACGGTTTATGAAAAGAACTCAAATCTTGGCCTACAATCGAAATGACAGAAACTTGATCTACCACGGTAATCGTATTGATATCCTTGGCGTAGAAATCGCTACTGAATTCATGCTGCAACGCTTTCTTTGCCTGTTGTGCTTTGTTCGCATTGACCACCAATCCGATTCCTCTTTCTGATGATCCTTGGGAAATAATACTCACACTGATATTGTTCTCACCCAAGGCTCTAAAGATCCTGGCATCAACGCCGACTTTTCCAAGCAATCCCCTTCCTTCTAAATTGATCAAGGAAACATTTTCGATGACCGACAACGATTTAATTCCTTCTTTATTGGTCTTTGCACTGATCAAAGTACCCTCATTTTCCCTTCGGAATGTATTAAGAATGCGAAGTGGAATATTTTTTTCTATCAGGGGAATAATGGTCTTCGCATGTAAAATGTTAGCCCCAAAACTGGCCAGCTCGTTCGCCTCGGCATACGAAAGTTCAGAAATGCGCTTCGCCTCATCCACAAAATCAGGATTTGCGGTAAAAATTCCATCAACATGGGTGTAGTTCTGCAACTCTTCGGCATCCAAAAAGTTGGCAATCAATGCCGCGGAATAATTGCTTCCGTTTCTTCCCAAGGTTGTTGTCTCATCGTTTTCGGTCGACGCTATAAACCCTGTAATAACGGGTACGGCATCGGTATCCAACTTGGCAAACTCCCGCAATACATTCTCCTTGGAAATAGCTTCCAAAACATGGGCATCCCCAAAATTATCATCCGTTTTAATGAGTTTTCTTGAATCGACAAAAACCGCTTTGATACCTTTTCCGATAAGTAATTTGGTGACTAACATGCCCGAAATCAATTCCCCATAGGCCAAAACTTGATCCTTGATTTTCTTGCTATAATCCCCTAAGAAAGAAACACCTTCGAACAATTTGAAGAGATTAGCATACTCTTCGGAAAGACTGACATTTTTATAGGTATGGCTTTGGTATTTCTCAAAGGCTTCGAAGTCTTGCGAAAAATCTTCTCCATTCGCAGCTTTGTCCAAAATGATTTCCAGTTGGTCCGTTGCTTTTTCACGGGCGGAAAGTACTACCGCTATATTTTCCCCATTATCAACTTTTGCCTTCACGATTTCGAGCACACTACCTAGTCCTTCACCATTGCTCAGTGATTTTCCACCAAATTTTAAGACCTTTATTTTTTGGGATTTTCCGTTTTGATTGAAAATACCATCCAACAGTTTCTGCATTTGCTCGAACTCGATCAAAAAAGCATCGTGCCCATGCAGCGATTGTACCTCACCATAGGTCACATTACTATTGGCCTGGGCCAATTGCCTAAAAGTTTCTTTATTCTCCTTGGCCGTAAAAAACAGGTCCGAGTCTACTCCTACAATGTGAATGTTCGTATCACTATTTTGCAAGTCAATAAATGGCTGTTCCCCATTTCGAGTGATGTCAATGGTCTTCAGTAACTGGTTCATCAGTTTATAAGCATATAACTGGAAACGTTCCTGAAGTTTTTCGCCATGGTGCATCAGCCAACTTTCTACATTGAAGACCTGTAATTCTTCATTGGTGCTACGCTTGAAACGTTCCTTGAAAGATTCTGGTGTGCGATAACAAAGCATAGCATGCATTCTAGCATCATGTACAGGCTGTTTGGAGTTTACCAAAAACTGTTCTTGAATCTGGCAGTTGGCTATCAACCAATCGGTAGATTTCCAATCCGACGCCACGGGAATCAGATGCTCCGTAATTTTCGGATTCAGTGCCGCCATTTCCCAAGCGATACCCCCGCCTAGCGAACCTCCTATAATGGCGAAGAGTTTTTTTATTTCAATTTGATCCAGTCCCAAGAGAAACATCTTCGCCACGTCTCCTGCGACGAAATCCTTGTAATTATCGATTACAAATCCGTCATGACCGTTTCCGGGAATGTTAAAGGAAAGTATGGTGTATTTGTTCGTATCGATACACTTTCCTTCGCCGATAAGTGCTGCCCACCAGCCGTCATCTCCAGTTACGTTTGAGTTTCCGGTAAGGGCATGGTTGACCAAAACAATTGGGGCCGAATGAAGTTCTTTTCCAAATAATTGATAGGAAAGTTCAATGTCTTGGGAGACTCCGCTGAGGGTGGTGTAGTTTTTTAAATGTAAGTGGTTGAGCATATAAAATATATGGTGATAGAACTGTCTGTTCGAGCGCAGTCGAGAACTAAACCATCTCGACTGCGCTCGATGTGACAGCAGATTTTTTAAGCCAATACAGATTTATCGATTGTTGCAAACGCAACTTCCAAATCGGACTTCAAATCGTCCAAGTTTTCAAGTCCGACAGACAAACGAATCAAATCTTTGGTAACCCCGGTCGACTCTTGTGCCGCATCATCCAATTGTTGGTGTGTGGTACTTGCCGGATGAATAATCAAAGATTTAGTATCCCCGATATTGGCCAATAACGAGAACAATTTGGTGTTATCCGCTATCTTCTTAGCGGACTCAAAACCACCTTTTACACCAAAAGTTACGATACTACTCTGTCCTTTTGGAAGATAGGCCTCCGCTTGGGCAAAATACTTGCTCGTTTTCAGACCAGGATAGTTGACCCATGCCACCTCATCACGCTCTTGCAACCACTTTGCAAAGGCAAGGGCATTTTCACTATGCTTTTTCATTCTTATCTCCAAAGTCTCCAAACCTTGAATGATCTGAAACGCATTGAAAGGACTCAAAGCCGCACCAAAATCACGTAATCCCTCAATTCGTGCTTTTATGATAAAGGCAATCGGTCCGACCGCATCGTGATATACTAATCCATGATAACCGGCAGATGGCTCTGTGAACTCAGGGAAATTTCCGTTGGCCCAATCAAAGTTTCCTGCATCGATAATAGCACCACCTAAAGCCGTCCCATTACCATTGATATATTTTGTCAACGAATGTATTACGATGTTGGCACCATGTTCGATAGGATTCAATAAAGCCGGTGTTGCGACCGTATTATCAACTATGAATGGAATCTTGGCACTTTTTGCTTCCGAAGAAATTGCTTTTAAGTCCAATACGTCTAATTTGGGATTCCCAAGGGATTCCACAAAAATGGCCCGTGTGTTTTCTTTTACCGCCTTTCCAAAATTGGTCGGGTCTTCGGGGTCTACAAAAGTTGTGGTAATTCCAAGTCTGGGAAGCGTAACGCTTAAAAGATTATAGGTGCCACCATATAAACTGTTGGACGCTACAATATGATCCCCGCTTTTTAACAAAACCATGAGCGTAGTAGCTATGGCAGCGGTGCCCGAGGCAGTTACCAAAGCGGCGACACCACCTTCCAAGGCGGCCAATCGTTGCTCCAAAATATCGTTTGTGGGATTATTTATTCGAGTGTAAATGTTACCGAATTCCGCCAAACCAAAAAGATTGGCCGCGTGGTCAGAGTTATTGAAAACATAGGCTGTGCTTTGATAAATAGGTACGGCACGAGTACCTCCGTTTACGGTAACGTCATGTCCTGCATGCAAGGCATTCGTTGAAAATTTGTGTTCACTCATGATTTAAGGTTTTATGCATCCAAATATTATTTGGAATACTGGTTTCTAATAGATTCCCGCCTTTGCGGGAATGACAAAAAAGATTTATTAAAAGCCAAACCTCCAGCTGCGGACTGTACAGTCTGGTTAAATCAAAAAGTTATTAAGAAAGCGAAAAATTACCGATGTAATTTAGTTGCGTTATCTTCCGAGATACCGAAATAAATTCGGCACGCAGTAGAATGTAGCACCTTCTTTGCTACCGACAATTTTCGGGAGAACAAAGGGTTGCTAAGGCTTCAAAGGGTCTATTCCCTCCACCTTTCTTGATAACAATTCAATACGTGTCTGAACTTTTGGAAAAACAAATATAAGGATGGATATTTATTTTCCTAGTAAATCGATGGAAAAATTGATTTATCCTTTTCCTAATAAATCTGTCAGGTTATATAACCTGACAGATTTAAGGTATGTTAATCTATTAAAGAATTACTATAATTTAAATGCTTTTTTGACTTTATCCACCATATCCAATTTCTCCCAAGTAAAAAGTTCTACCTCTTTTTCGATACGCCCATTGTATGGTGATTCGTAAACTCTTTTAACGATTTTAGATTCCCTGCCCATATGGCCATAAGCAGCTGATTCCAAATAAATGGGATTTCTCAATTTCAGTCTTTTTTCAATGGCAAACGGACGCATATCGAACAATTTTTCAACCTTTTTTGCGATTTCGCCATCGGTCAAGGCGACATTTGTAGTGCCATAGGTATCCACAAAAATAGAGGTAGGTTCCACTACACCGATCGCGTAACTTACCTGGACTAAAATCTCATCGGCAACACCTGCAGCGACCAAGTTTTTGGCAATATGTCGTGAAGCATAAGCTGCACTTCGGTCAACCTTGCTCGGATCTTTTCCGCTGAATGCACCACCGCCGTGGGCTCCTTTTCCACCGTAGGTGTCAACGATGATTTTTCTTCCTGTAAGTCCTGTATCGCCATGCGGTCCGCCGATTACGAACTTTCCGGTAGGGTTGATGTGATATTTGATTTGGTCATCGAACAGATTCTGGATTTTCTTCGGAAGCTTATTTTTCACTTTCGGAATCAGAATCTCGATAATGTCCTTTTTAATCTTGGCCAACATTTTGTCATCATTCTTATCGAAGGCATCATGTTGGGTAGATACTACAATCGTGTCGATGCGCTGAGGTACATTGTCATCGGAGTATTCGATGGTTACCTGCGACTTGGCATCCGGTCTTAGGTATTTTATTTCTTTGTTTGCCCTTCTCAAATCAGCCAATACCTGTAAAATCTTGTGCGATATATCGAGTGCCAAAGGCATATAATTCGAAGTCTCTTTCGTGGCATAGCCGAACATCATGCCTTGATCACCAGCACCTTGCTCTTCTTTCTTTCCCCGGTCGACACCCTGATTAATATCTTGTGATTGTTCATGGATCAATGAAATTACACCGCATGAATCTCCACTAAATTGGTATTCTCCTTTGGTATATCCAATTTTGTTAATAACATCCCGTGCGATGTTCTGTACATCCAAGTAGGTATCACTTTTAACTTCTCCGGCCAAAACGACCTGACCCGTTGTAACAAGTGTTTCACAAGCCACTTTGCTTTCAGGGTCGAAGGCCAAAAAATGGTCTAAAAGAGCATCGCTGATCTGATCGGCGACTTTATCCGGGTGTCCCTCACTAACGGATTCAGAGGTAAAGAGATATGACATATCTTATACTATTTTATTTTATAAATCGGGGATTTGACGGAACGGTCGAAAGAAGCATGATATTCTTTAATCAATATCAACTGCTTTAGCATTTTTCTTGCGCCAAACCTTAATTTGGCATACGAGGTTGCAATCAGTCAAATCCCTCCTCGTGTTTGAGAACGCAAAAATATGAAAATTGTTTTGGTGGCAAAGACAATCTTACAAGTTTTGTTCAAAGCGGCAAAAAGTTCTTCGAAATGCACTTGTACAAATAGGGGTCTTTGACGCAAGGCCAAATTTATGGTTGCAATTTCAGAAACACGAATATCTATTGCGTATTTAACCTACTATTTTTTCCAAAACTCGATATACTTCGTATATTGTGCGCCATCCCTCAAAGGAAAACACCAACCATAAAATAGCGCAAAAATGCATATTGCCGTTGCAGGAAACATTGGAGCCGGAAAGACCACTTTGACAAAATTATTGGCCAAACACTATAAATGGGAGGCCCACTTCGAAGATGTGGTCGACAACCCGTATCTCGACGATTTTTATAATCAAATGGAGCGGTGGAGTTTCAACCTTCAAATCTATTTTCTTAACCATCGCTATCGGCAAATCTTAAAAATTAGGGAGAGCGGCAAGAATATCATTCAAGATCGAACCATCTATGAGGATGCCTATATTTTTGCGCCCAACCTGCACGCGATGGGGCTTATGACCAATCGCGACTTTACCAATTATTCCAGTCTTTTTGAGTTGATGGAGAGCTTGGTACAACCGCCTGATCTGCTCATCTATCTGAGGAGTTCTATTCCAAATCTAGTCAAGCAGATACACAAACGAGGAAGAGACTATGAAAATTCCATTTCCATTGATTACCTAAGCCGATTGAACGAACGTTATGAGGCATGGGTACATGGTTATGAAAAGGGGAATCTTCTTGTTATTGATGTGGACACACTGGATTTTGTGGACAATCCTGAGGATTTAGGCACGATCATCAATAAAATTGACGCCGAAATCAACGGGCTTTTCTAGGCTGTTCATATCAAGATAGCAGCTAAATTTTAAATCAAAGCAGTCCTATTTCCTTGGCATGATCTCTAACCTGATCACTATGCTTCGCAAAAAGAACCGGGGTAACTTCAAATTCGTTGAACAAGCTGCGAACCCGTTCCATTCTCTTTTTATGGCCAACATCTCGTAAATAAATGGCCAATATGCGATTTGGATATTCCTCCGAGATTTCTTTATAGATGTCGGCATCGTGCTCACCACTATCCCCTATCAGTAAAAATTTCAGCTTTGGGTATGTTTTTAGAATATTACGAATCTCATGTTGTTTATGCGGCTTTTCCGTATCGTGGTTATTGGTCAAAGCGGCCCGTAAGCTCCTCAATAAAATAGGGCCTTTGGGAAAATTGTTTTTTGTCAGGAAGAACTCCAGATAACGATATAGATTCCAAGGACTGTTGCTAACATAGAATATCGGATTGGCAGCCTTCCCTGATTTACCGCGATGTAGTTGGTGATAAAGTTCGGCCGCCCCTTTGAGGGGAGTTCGTTTGCCCACGTTCGAAAAAAAGTGCGAAGTATGGCGCGCCATTTTAAAAAAGAGGCCACCCCGGTCCATAGAATGGTATCGTCGATGTCACTGATAATTCCATATTCTGCATTTTCATTCGGGATCAGCATTTCGCCGGGAAAACGATTTTCATGCAGAATCTCACTTTTTAAAGAAAAATCGGAATATGAGATTTCATATTTCATCCAACCCTCATCATTGATTAAGAGACCAAGATTTTCCATTGGCAAATCAACCAAATAATAGCCCTCATCATTAGTTTCGCCCGATATGGCTCGACCATCAGTTAATTTTATACTTAAGGGCGTGTGCCTTATTTCATCGGCATCGAATCGCTGATAGGTATTACGAATCAATTTGTAAAGACCCTTATCAGCCAAGTCGATTTCCTCATCCTCCAGCGCCCTTCCCTTTAAATACAAATGCGTATTGGTGCCGTAGGTCTGAAAGGCGATAATCTGTAGTTTGTCTTTTTTACCAAATAATCCCATGATTCCAAATATAAAGAATCACGTTATGCTACAATGGTCTTTAAGCATCAAAAAATTGACCATACTAATTCAGAAACGTACTTGGCTCAATCAAAGGTCGTTTTCACTCATTCTTCATTTCAGGAGCACGATTTATGCAGTAGGTTTAAATAGTTAAAACCACCTAAGGCTAACCGATTTCGCGCGCATGGAAATCAATTGAACTTTAAATCATGTAAAACCCGCCTGTCGACCCCGCCTTCCGAAGTCTCGTACGGAGGGCAGACAGATAGGCACAAAAATTTAAAAAGATGGAACCAAAAAAGAATCCGAAAAAAGATGTGAACCGCAACCGAGGACTTTATTTTATAGCAGGACTCGCACTAGTGCTTTTGCTTACCTTCGTGGCTTTGGAGTGGAAGACGTATGATAAAAAAATCTATGATGTGGGAATGAATAGTCCAGATACCGGGATTGAGGAAGAGATTCCCCCAATTATACTACCCAATATGCCACCACCTCCACCACCGCCAGTTATAGCTAATGAAATTGAAATTATCAAAGAGGATGACCCCCGTAAGGAAACCCCAATAGCCATTACAGAAGTTACTCCAGAAACTCCCATTGTGATCGATAGCATTATTGTCGAAGAACCTGACGAAGATATACCCGTACCCTTTTCAGTTATCGAAAATGTTCCTGTATTCCCTGGATGCGAAAGAGAAACTGATAAAAAAGCATGTTTTAATACGATGATTTTAAAACATGTCAAAAAAACGTTTCGTTACCCGGAAATTGCACAAGAAATGGGTATTCAAGGGAAAGTTTACATGAATTTTGTAATCCAAAAAGATGGAAGTATTGGTGATATTCAAATCATGAGAAGTCCTGATAAAAATCTTGGCGAAGAGGCCACACGAATCATTGACAAACTGCCAAAAATGATTCCGGGAAAACAACGTGGTAAAGCCGTAAGAGTTCCGTTTAGCATTCCTATTACCTTTAAGTTGCAGTAAAAAAAAGAGGCAAACTTCACAAGTTTGCCTCTTTCAATAGTATATCAACTAAAGATCATTGCTTTATGACCTCCATTCTTTCAATAGTAATTTCAGTCTCCTTGCCTTTTGATTCGATGGTAGCATTTTCGAATTCCTTTAATTGTGCCTCAACCTCGTCCTGAGTTCCTTTAAAGGTTTTTTCTTCGGTAACTTTTTCTCCGTTTATCACGGTAGAATAAGCAATGGTCGCCTCTGCTAAATCAGCATTTTCAGCATCCATAGTCACGGTGATTGTTTTTTCCTCCTTGTTGAGGTCACCTGCCACTCCAGTTACACTCAAGGCGATACTTGGCGCAATGACAAGGGCCACAACGGACATCAATTTTAAGAGGATGTTCAAAGAAGGTCCTGAGGTATCCTTAAACGGATCTCCAACGGTATCACCAACAACGGCTGCTTTATGTGCATCGCTACCTTTACGACCATCGGATTCAATCATCTTCTTGGCATTATCCCAAGCACCACCGGCATTCGATTGGAAAATCGCCATCAGAACTCCGGCTGATGTAACACCGGCCAATAGTCCACCCAACATTTCGGCTCCGCCGATAAATCCAACGGCGACGGGTACAGCAATCGCCAATAGGCCCGGTAATACCATTTCCTTGATAGATGCCTTTGTAGAAATGTCAACACATTTGTCGTATTCTGCATATCCGTCAGCTTCATCAAAAATTCTTCGTTGCTCAGGAGTCGCTTTCGACATATCTGAATCAACGGCTCGCATCACTTCCAAGGCAGCTTTCAATTGAGGAATATCCCTAAACTGGCGACGCACTTCTTCGATCATGGCCATCGCTGCACGCCCAACGGCGTTCATCGATAAAGCAGAAAATACAAAAGGAAGCATGGCACCGACCAAAAGTCCAGCCATAACAGTCGGCTTGGATACATCAATGGAAGTAACATTCGCAACCTTCATAAAGGCGGCGAAAAGTGCCAATGCCGTCAAAGCAGCGGAGGCAATTGCAAAACCTTTTCCGATAGCGGCGGTCGTATTACCCACGGCATCCAATTTATCGGTACGTTCGCGAACCTCGCTCGGTAATTCGGCCATTTCGGCAATACCACCGGCATTATCGGAAATCGGTCCATAAGCATCAACCGCCAATTGTATACCCGTATTGGCCAACATACCTACAGCGGCAATGGCAATACCGTACAAACCGGCAAAGTGATGCGAAATTAAAATGGCGGCTGCAATCAATAATATCGGAATCATGGTCGACATCATACCTACCCCAAGACCTGCAATAATGTTGGTAGCGGCACCTGTCTCCGATTGTCTAACAATAGACTTCACGGGCTTAGTACCTGTACCTGTATAATATTCCGTAATCTTTCCAACACCTAGACCTGCTACCAAACCGGCAAGTGTAGCAAAGAAGATTCCATTCGCACCACTTGGTAATCCTTCAACCGTTTCAGGAATCAAAGCGTGAATAATAAAGTATGAAGCAATGACCATTAATAGGGCAGAACCGAATTCACCAATATTCAGAGCTGTTTGTGGGTTACCACCATCCTTAACTTTTACAAAGAAAGTACCGATGATGGACATGATAATACCTACCGCAGCCAAGACCAAAGGAAGATAAACGGCACCAAGACCAGCAAAATCCGGAGTAATAATAAAAGCACCCAATACCATGGTACCTATAATCGAACCTACATACGATTCAAAAAGGTCGGCTCCCATACCGGCAACATCGCCAACATTATCACCAACGTTATCCGCAATGGTAGCAGGGTTCAAAGGATGATCTTCAGGAATACCTGCTTCAACTTTTCCAACCAAATCCGCTCCGACATCCGCAGCTTTGGTATAAATACCTCCACCTACACGTGCAAATAGCGCAATAGAAGAAGCTCCTAAAGAAAATCCGGAAAGTACGTTCAAGACCAAACCTAAATTATCGGCTCCTGGCCATATTTCTTGATAGATCATAAAGAGTCCGCTCAGGCCTAAGACACCCAAACCTACAACACCTAATCCCATTACGGCACCCCCGGCAAAAGCTACTTCAAGGGCCTTGCCCAGTGAAGTACGAGCTGCTTGGGTCGTTCTTACGTTCGCCTTGGTAGCTACACGCATTCCGATGAACCCAGCTAATGCAGAACATATCGCACCTACAATAAATGATACGGCCACCATTCCGTTGGAGCCAGCCTCGTTACTCCCTTTAAAATATAAAAGAACCGCTACTGCAATAACAAAGATGGACAGAATTTTGTATTCGGCCTTCAAAAAAGACATGGCGCCATCGGCAATATTCTTTGCGATTCTAGCCATTTTGGCATCCCCCACTTCTTGTTTGGAGACCCACATATTCTTGATGAAAACAAAGGCAAGGGCAATTAGCCCAAATACCGGTAAGAACTTCACTATTAATTCCATTCGATTAGTTGTTTATTAGTTTTAAATGGCTGCAAAAATAGTAAAAAACTTGATTTGCACCTACCATAGAAAGCATCAATGTGAAACCGTCAAGTAAATAAGTCTTCGGGGCGGTTAGCCGGCCTTAAAACACACTTAAACAAAAAGCAGCACCGTTCGGGTGCTGCTTTTATCATTACTAGTGTACTCTTAATTTATTTTATGCTTACTTCTTCCGTAGGCACATCACTTTTTGAGAAACGACGAATGCATTTTGCTACAATTTCCTTGGCTTCGTGAACATCGCCCCATCCGCCAACATCGACTTTCTTCTTTTCTAAATCTTTGTAGACTTTGAAAAAATGCTCAATTTCTTTTAATAAATGAGGATTCAAGTCGCTTAAATCATGCAATTTATCGCTATTTGGATCCGAAACGGGCACACAGATTACTTTTTCATCAGGACCTTTTTCGTCGGCCATATGAAACACTCCAATCGGTTTAACTTCCATGACGCAGCCGGGAAAGGTGGGTTCGGTCACTAAAACCAACACATCCAACGGGTCGCCATCCAGGGCTAAACTTTCTGGTAGAAAACCATAGTCCGCCGGATACATCATCGAGGAAAAAATCATCCGGTCATAACGGATTTTTTTCAACTCAAAATCGTACTCGTATTTATTTCTACTTCCTTTGGGAATTTCTATTAAAACATCGAACGATGTCACTTCATCTGCACTCATAACTTCCTTGTTTTTGGGAGTGCAAAGATACTTCAATCCATAACCTTAATCCCCACGAAATCGTTAAAATACCCCGAATAAGGATTATGGGTTTAAGAGCCCGTTTAGGATTTTGTGATTAGAATTTTTATAGGCCATTTTTTCGACCTTTTAGGCAAAATTTTTAAGCATAGCCTTAGCTACGGTTCAAAATTTTAACGAAGAAGGGTGGAAAAAGAGGCGTAAAAAAATAATCGACAAAATCCTAAACGGGCTCTAAATCGGCAAGTTCTTTATTAAAAATTAAAACCAAAGGTTCCTGTTACCCCAAAAGGTCTTGCGTTCGGACTGTCCAAATAATTGCCCCTAAAGTTAAAATCTATTCTAAAAATCTTGAAAATGTTTCCGACGCCGACCGAATATTCATAATAAATTCTATCGCTTGGAGCCCTTAATGGTGTAGTAGAACTCGCAGGGCCGCTCAACGCAGTATTGGCGTCCGAAAGTTCACCCCAAACCCCACGTAGGGCCACTATTTCCCTCAAATTCAATTTTCGTAGAAAGGGTATCCGCGAAAAAAGTCTTCCATTGAAGTTGTGCTCCAAATGCACCGATGCATAGGTATCCGTTACGAATTCGTAAAAATCAAGATTTGGAAAGGTGCCATAATTCGTGAAAAAAGTCTGATTACCGGGCACAACGTTCAAAAGCCCCAAAGGTACCTCTCCAAAGGTTTTACCGATTTCAACGGTACTGAAAAGTCTTCCGAAACCACCGACTTGCCAAGGCTGGCTATAGGAGAATTGCAATTTGCTATAATCAAAATCACTATCCCAAATGCCGTCGATACCTTTTGTATATTTTAGAAGTAGGGTGCTATAATTATCATTGATATCCTTTCGTTCGACTCCATAACCAATCGTTCTTTTACCGGGCGTGTAGATCAACAAGGTCTGAAAATCGAATTGTCTTATTTCAGATGACACACCTGTCGGGGCGGTAGGGTCAATATACTCTAAACTAAAGTCTGCCGGTAAAGCCGAACTCAATGTTCTGAAGGTGCCGCCGACCCCGATTCGAAAATTTATCAGGGGTTCGATTTCAAGGTTCAGGGCGCTTAAGTTTATTTTGGTCAATCGATTGTTTGCTCCTACGGTCAATAAAGATGAAGACGCTATGCTTCTACCTAAAACATCGTTGGTGGCCGTAAGGCTAACCCCAAGTTGTTCGATATCACGTCGATTTCCACCGGAGATGATCAACCTGTTTTTTTTATCCAAGAGGAATTTTCCTGAAATACCATGCTTGAACTTTCGATCCATAAATCCGTAGGCCATATACCCTTCGATCCGCCAAGGGTCATTCTGTCCAAAAAAGGTTCGCGCACCTAACCGTACTCGTGGGCCTTCGGCATCATTGTATCCGAAGACATCGTAGACCGAACCAATATCTAGATTCCACTTATCGATTTCAACATAGCCAGACCCCAAAATACTGACCAAATTGTAGTATGATTTGAATTTGGGCACGGTCTTGAGGGTATCCAACAACTGGTAGATTCCTTTTTCATCTTTGTTCAGGTCTTCGAGTCGGTTCTTTTCCCAAAAGGCATCATCTTTTACAGTTTCGGTAGGATCAAAGGATTCTTGTCAGGTTTATAGAACTCCCTTGGTTTTTCTTCATCGAATCGATAGTTATCATAGACAGTCGTACGTTTTCCATAAACCCCGCGAGATTTTTCCTTTTTCTGAAAGCTAAAATCACTTAGCATATAATCGCGTTTCAAAAGGAATACCGAATCGTTGACCACCTCGAAATCTTGCTCGATATAGATTTCCTTGACCCAATTGATATTGGCACTTTTCGTTACTTCTAAATTGATGTTCTTAATGGCGTAGGTAGAATCATTGACCCAGAAATCGCCCTTAAAGGTCAGCTCGTTTTTTCTTCTTGGATAGTAGACAATATTGTAGCACCATTTATTGTCGATAAATGCGCTATCTCTCAAAGCATAGTTATAGGTATCTATTCCCGTTCGTGATAATGGACTCGTAAAACTCTTGTCGAAGAATTTTAAATAATTGTTGTAGATGTCATAGTCTTGATACAGGTCAGCCACGAAAGCTATGATGGCTTGGTTGTTATCAAATCCTGAATTTTTGTTTCCGAGGATATCTTCTTTTTCCTCTTTAAACCTATTGTCACCATGAACTTGTGAAAAAGTTTCGTTCAAGAAAATGGGCAGATATGTCTTGCCTGTTATCCGGGAAGTATCTAAATCTTGAAAAACGAATTCAAGGCCTTTGAAGATTTTTTTCTTCATCAAGGCACTGTCGATAGTATTGAGGTCAAATTCTATCTTTTCATATTTATCATAGGCATACTGATTGAATTTTCGAATACCGTTCTCCCTTTTCTTAGCCCATATTTTCCGCAAAATATCAATTGCAGGATTGTTCTTTTTGGACTGCTTTCCAGCAATCAATATGACTTCCTTGAGCTGCTCGGTAGCTTCCTTCAACTCAATGTTCATATCATAGTTGACCTTCGAACTAAGCGAAATTTCAAGATCGGCAAAACCTATGAAAGAAACTACCAAAGTGTCATAGGTCACCTCCGACTCCATATAAAACCGGCCGTTGTCATTTGTAATGGTGCCCTCGGTAGAATTCTTGAAAAGGATGTTGGCAAAAGCCACAGGCTCACCGGATTCGTCGGTCACGATACCCCCCACTTTTGTTTGGGCGTTGACCAAAAGGACAATAAAAAGAAAAAGGGAAAAAAGAATTTTTCTCATTGAAATTGTGTGTTCTCGCGGCACGAAGTACAAATAACGTACCATAAAAAACAAATGCCTCGCCGAGCGTTTGTCAGCGAAGCAAATGTAGCCTTACAAATTCGTTAACCTTATTTATATAACACTTTCTTAACAGCCTTGATCACGTCTTCATGGTTGGGCAACCATTCGGCCAATAATACCGGGGAATAGGGCGCTGGTGTATCGGCAGTATTTATCTTCTGTATCGGGGCATCGAGGTAATCAAAAGCATGAGCCTGAACATGGTAGGTAATTTCTGTGGCTACGTTACCAAAGGGCCAAGCTTCTTCCAAAACAACCAATCGGTTCGTTTTCTTCACGGATGTTAAAACCGCTTCGTAGTCCAAAGGTTTTACGGTTCGCAAGTCGATGATTTCACAACTTATTCCTTCTTTTTCAAGTTCATCGGCAGCTTTGTCAGCTTCCTTTATGATTTTTCCGAAGGATACAATTGTTACGTCGGAACCTTCCCTGCGGATGTCAGCTACTCCTATCGGAATAGTATATTCCCCTTCGGGAACTTCTCCTTTATCTCCATACATCTGTTCCGATTCCATAAAAATAACAGGGTCGTCATCACGAATGGCCGATTTCAACAATCCCTTCGCATCAGCGGGATTCGATGGTACAATTACTTTCAGACCGGGACAGTTGGCATACCAGCTCTCAAAAGCTTGTGAATGGGTAGCGGCAAGTTGGCCCGCAGAAGCTGTAGGCCCACGGAACACGATCGGACAAGGAAACTGTCCGCCCGACATTTGCCGAATCTTCGCCGCATTATTGATAATCTGATCGATACCTACCAATGCAAAGTTAAATGTCATGAATTCGATGATAGGCCGATTGCCCGTCATGGTTGATCCTACTCCTACCCCTGAAAAACCAAGTTCTGAAATGGGGGTGTCAATAACTCGTTTCGCGCCGAACTCGTCCAACATCCCTTTCGAAGCCTTGTAGGCGCCATTGTATTCCGCAACTTCTTCACCCATCAGATAAATGGATTCATCGCGTCGCATTTCTTCCGACATCGCCTCAACTATGGCTTCCCTAAACTGTAGTGTCTTCATATTTTGAAGTATATAATTATGGAGTCTCTATTTTTACGTACGTCAAAAACGCAAGCAAAAATAGGAAAATATATGATCAATGGATCAAGGGTTCCGTTTAAAAAAAGTTTCAAAATTTACTATGCGTGCATAGTATTTTATAAAAAGATTCCATATCTTCGTGAGGTCAATTTTAAAGACTTAACTGCATGAAGATTTTAGTTTGTATTAGCAATGTACCGGACACCACATCGAAGATAAACTTTACGGATGGCGATACGAAATTCGACGCCAACGGGGTGCAATTCGTAATCAATCCGAATGACGAGTTTGGATTGACGCGAGCCATGTGGTTCAAGGAAAAACAAGGCGCAACGGTGCACGTAGCTACTGTAGGCGAGGCCAATGTGGAGCCTACTATGCGAAAGGCTTTGGCCATTGGTGCAGATGAGGCGATTCGGGTCAATGCCATTCCAACCGACGGATTTTTCGTCGCACAACAACTTGCCGCGGTCGTGAAAGAAGGTGGGTACGATCTGGTTATCGGTGGTAGAGAATCCATCGACTACAACGGCGGTATGGTGCCCGGCATTCTCGCGACATTATTGGATATGAATTTCGTGAATACCTGTATTGATTTAGAGGTGGATGGAACATCCGTTTCCGCAACTCGAGAAATCGACGGTGGAAAGGAAAAAATCACCACTACTCTTCCCATGGTTATTGGCGGACAAAAAGGATTGGTCGAAGAAAAAGACCTAAAAATTCCAAATATGCGCGGGATTATGCAAGCGAGGCAAAAGAAATTGAATGTGGTCGAACCGGTTGATGCTACAAATGCCACCACCGACAAAAAATTCGACAAACCAGCACCGAAGGGCGCCGTTAAGTTGGTCGATAATGTGGAAGATCTTGTGAATCTTTTACATAACGAAGCGAAAGTTATCTAAAATAAATTCCAAGCATCAAATCCCAAATTCCAAAGTGTGTTAATTGGGGCTAATCCCCCTAAGAGGATTATAAAGATGATGGTCAAGTGATATAAAAATTTAATTAAGAAAAATGAGCGTATTAGCATACACCGAATCAGAAAACGGAAAATTCAAAAAAAGTGCCTTCGAAGTGGCTTCCTATGCCAGTGCGGTCGCCAAACAGATGGGTACTTCCGCCACGGCAGTAAGTTTCAATGCCGATGGAGGGGACAGTCTTGGTAGCTACGGAGTCTCCAAAATTTTGAACATATCCGATGACAAGCTCAAGACCTTCAATGCTAAAGCATATGCCCTCGCCATTGTAGAGGCAGCAGAAAAGGAAGGTGCTAAGGTCATTATCGTCAGTTCGAGCACCGATTCGAAATTTTTGGTGCCGATCTTGGCCGCAAAGTTAAAGGCGGGTTATGTACCCAATGTTGTAGCCGCACCAGAAGGTACTTCACCATTGACCGTAAAAAGAACAGCGTTCAGCAATAAAGGTTTTGCCCATACGGAGATAAATACCGATGTAAGCATTATTGGGGTTTCCAATAATTCGTACGGCGCTCACGAAAACAACGTAAGTGCTTCCGTAGAAAGTTTTAGCCCAGCCTTAAGTGAGGATGATTTTGCAGTGAAATCCACCGAAATAGACAAAGTGGTCGGAAAAGCTACCATTGCCGATGCCGATATTGTGGTATCGGGAGGAAGAGGCTTGAAAGGACCCGAAAACTGGGGAATGATTGAAGAACTAGCCGATGTTCTTGGTGCCGCAACCGCCTGTTCAAAACCCGTTTCGGATATGGGTTGGAGGCCACACGGGGAACATGTCGGACAGACCGGAAAGCCCGTAGCCAGCAATCTTTATATCGCGATCGGAATCTCAGGGGCAATCCAACATCTAGCAGGTGTGAGCGCCTCAAAAACAAAAGTGGTCATCAACAATGACCCGGAAGCCCCATTCTTTAAGGCAGCAGATTACGGAATCGTCGGCGATGCCTTTGAAGTCGTTCCAAAACTCACTGAAAAATTAAAAGAATTTAAGGCGCAGAACTCTTAATTTTTGTTAATTTGCACGGCTTAACGGGCTGTTTAAATATTATGGTACGCCCAACTATTTAAACAGCTTTTTGTATTTTTATAAGGTATGAGCTTAGTAAGGTTAAAAATAAAGGGAATATCGTACAGCCAGACACAAAATGGTGCCTATGCCCTTATTTTGAATGAAGTCGAAGGTGATCGCAAGCTTCCTATCGTAATTGGGGCCTTCGAGGCACAGTCCATCGCCATAGCCCTTGAAAAAGAAATAAAGCCACCTAGGCCGCTGACCCACGACCTTTTCAAAAATTTTGCCGATCGGTTCGATATCGTCATCAAGCAGGTCATTATCCATAAATTAGTCGATGGTGTTTTTTATTCCAGTATCATTTGCGAACGCGATAAGATCGAGGAAATTATCGATGCCCGTACCAGCGATGCAATTGCCCTTGCACTTCGCTTTAATGCACCCATTTTCACCTACAAGACCATCTTAGACAAGGCCGGAATCTTCTTGAAATTCTCTTCGAAGGATAAGGACAAGGATGAAAAGGACGACAGTATCATGGTCGATGAAATCTTGCAGGAAGGCGAGACCGTAGAAATTGATGCAGGCGTTGCCGGAGCCTTTAAGGAACTAACCCTCGAGGAATTACATCAAGAATTGGATAAGGCCGTGGCTAATGAAGACTATGAAAAGGCCGCCAAACTTCGTGACGAAATTTCGAAACGCAATTAACCACCGATCAAGCATATATGAAAACCCAACTACGGATTCTCCTGCTTGTTTTCTTCGTTTCTTTTTTCACTTTTTCCCAAGACACTCCAACCATTGATTCGCTGCAAACCAGCTTGAATACCGTTTCGGCAAATGAAACTGCCATTACAACCATTTCCGAAATGGTGCCCAATGAAGGTTTTAGCATAAATAGCTTGTGGCGGGGAATTTTGGGCATGTCGGTGCTGATAATGATTGCCTTTCTTTTTAGTTCCAATCGCAGGGCCATCAATTGGCGAACCGTGGGTATTGGGATGGCACTGCAACTACTTATTGCCATTGGGGTGTTAAAAGTACCTTTCGTACAGTGGATCTTCAAAAAATTGGGGCAGGTCTTTGTAAGCATTCTTGACTTTACTCGGGCCGGGAGTAAATTTCTGTTCGAAGGACTCGTGGTCGATACGACCACTTTCGGCTATATTTTTGCTTTTCAGGTCTTGCCCACGATTATATTCTTCTCCGCATTGACTTCGTTGTTGTTTTATTTGGGTGTAATTCAAAAAGTAGTCAAAGCCTTGGCTTGGCTATTATCAAAAAGTTTAGGAATATCAGGTGCCGAAAGCCTCTCTGTGGCTGGCAACATTTTTTGGGTCAGACCGAAGCGCCTTTATTGATCAAGGCCTATTTGGAAAAAATGACCAAATCGGAAATATTGTTGGTGATGATCGGTGGTATGGCGACCGTTGCCGGGGCGGTTTTAGCCGCATACATCGGATTTCTAGGAGGTGAGGACGCGGCCCTACGTCTCATTTTTGCAAAGCATCTATTGGCCGCCTCGGTGATGGCAGCACCTGGAGCAATTGTCGTTTCAAAAATACTCTACCCGCAGACCGAAGCCGTGAATACCGATGTACATGTTTCGACGGATAAAATTGGTGCCAATATACTCGATGCCATTTCAAACGGAACCACGGAAGGATTAAAATTGGCCGTAAACGTCGGTGCCATGCTGCTGGTATTCGTGGCCATTATCGCAATGATCAATGGCATCTTGGGCGGTCTTGGGGATCTTACGAACCTCAACAGTTGGATCGGCGAAAATACTTCCTATGACAAATTCTCGCTAGAAGCCATCTTAGGAAGCATTTTCGCTCCTTGATGTGGCTCATCGGAATCGCTGAGGAAGATATCATGTTGATGGGGCAACTTTTGGGCATTAAACTGGCCGCCAGTGAATTTGTCGGCTATATTCAATTGGCCGAACTAAAAGATATGGCGACCACTCCCCATTTAAAGTTCAACAAATCGGTCATCATGGCCACTTATATGTTATGCGGATTTGCCAATTTTGCCTCCATCGGCATTCAGATCGGGGGTATCGGTTCATTGGCCCCTACCCAACGCAAGACACTTTCTGAATTTGGGATGAAAGCCGTATTGGGCGGTTCGATTGCTTCTTTGCTTTCGGCTACAATTGCCGGGATGATTTTGGGCTAAGTTTCGTTGATAAAATATAATAACTCAAAGCATTAGGCATTTGACCTTTTACCTATAACGCTTTACCTTTAACCCCACTATGAAACAATACCACGACTTACTTAAACACGTCCTAGAGAATGGCAACCAAAAAGGCGACCGCACCGGTACAGGTACCATTAGTGTTTTTGGCCATCAAATGCGTTTTGACTTGAGCGAGGGTTTCCCCATGGTCACGACCAAAAAGTTACATTTAAAGTCTATTGTATATGAATTGCTTTGGTTTTTAAAGGGCGATACTAATATTGGCTTCCTTCAAGAAAACGGCGTTCGCATCTGGAACGAATGGGCCGATGAAAATGGAAATCTGGGTCCGGTCTACGGCCACCAATGGCGCAACTGGAACAATGATGATATCGACCAAATCAAAGAGGTTGTGCATTCCTTAAAGAACAATCCGAATAGTAGGCGCATGATGGTCACAGCATGGAACCCGAGCGTGTTGCCAGATACGTCAATATCGTTTGCAGAAAATGTGGCGAACGGCAAAGCCGCGCTCCCACCCTGCCATGCCTTTTTTCAATTTTATGTAGCCGACGGAAGACTATCTTGCCAACTCTATCAACGCAGCGCGGACATCTTTTTGGGTGTGCCTTTTAACATCGCTTCATATGCCCTATTTACCATGATGATGGCACAAGTTTGTGGCTATGAACCCGGAGAATTCATTCACACTTTTGGTGACGCCCATATTTACAATAACCACATGGAGCAGGTAGAACTTCAGTTAAGCCGGGAGCCAAGGCCTTTACCAAAAATGATCCTTAACCCTGAAGTCAAGGATATCTTCGATTTTAAATTCGAGGACTTTACGTTGGTGAACTACAATCCGCATCCGCATATTAAAGGGGTTGTGGCGATTTAATCTCCTATGCTCCTAATAAGTCAAAAATTGTTGTTATTCCAATAACATAGCAATTTATTTTTTTGGAAGTTTGAAAGTAAGTAGCGTCGTTAAGATTCGACCCATACCATGAAACTTCAAAAATCTCATCATTCATGTCCAAAGAAAAACCCGATTTTTCAAAACTCAAAGCCCTATTTATCAATTGCACCCTAAAAAAATCTCCAAGAAAAAGTCATACCCGCGGATTGATGGATGTTTCGATGAATATCATGAAATCGGAAGGCGTCGAGGTAGACGTTTTAAGATTAGTGGATTTTGATGTGCCGGTTGGCGTACAACCCGATATGACCAAAGAAGGGTTCGACAAAGATGATTGGCCCGACATCTACAAAAAAGTTGATGCGGCGAATATTCTCGTCATCGGTACGCCCATCTGGTTGGGCGAACGTTCATCCATCGCCACAAAACTTATCGAACGGTTATATGCGATGAGCGGCATGCAAAATGATAAAGGCCAATATATGTATTATGGTAAGGCTGGAGGCTGTATCATCACCGGAAATGAAGATGGCGTAAAACATTGTGCCATGGGCATGTTGTATGCGTTACAACATTTAGGGTATAGTATTCCGCCACAGGCCGATGCCGGTTGGATAGGAGAGGTAGGCCCAGGCCCCAGTTATTTGGATGAGGAAGCAGACGCCAAAAACAACGATTTTACGAATCGAAATACCACGTTCATGACCTACAACCTCTTGCACTTGGCTAAAATATTGAAAGAGAATAATGGGTATCCGGCTTACGGAAATTCTAGAGCAGCTTGGGATGACGGTACACGCTGGAATTTTGAAAATCCTGAATATCGTTGATTTTAAAACCGATTCCATCAAACTGAAATGCTATTGAGTCCGATATGAATTATTATAATTCAATAAAAAATTTGCTATGATTCTTACCGATTCCCTTTTGGATTTCTTTTTGGAAACCCGAAAACATACCGAAGCTATTTGTGAACCCTTGGAGATCGAAGATTATGTGGTGCAGCCCATTGTAGATGTTTCGCCTCCGAAATGGCACTTGGGCCATTCCACTTGGTTTTTCGAGGAATTCATTCTAAAACCCCACGCCAAAGACTACACCATTTTTAATGTTGATTTCAGCTTTGTTTTCAATAGTTATTACGAGACCGTGGGGAAACGAGTAGTTCGCTCTGACCGGGGAAACCTTTCGAGACCTTCAGTTGAAAAGGTGTATGAATACCGAAAATATGTGACCCAAGCCATTAAAGCGTTGTTTGAAGACCATTCTGATTCAGAATTACATGATCTTCTCGAAATCGGAATCCACCATGAAAAACAGCACCAAGAACTGTTGTTGACCGATATTAAATATATTTTGGGCAACAAACCGCTGCTTCCTGTATATTCTGATGATTTTAAAGAGCACTCGAACGAAGACCATGCACAGGATTGGATATCTATCGAAGAAGGCATTTATGAAATCGGCCATGACTCAGACGACTTTTGTTATGACAACGAATTGGGCAGGCATAAGGTGTATTTACATCCGTATGAAATATCCAACAAATTGGTAACCAATCAAGAATTCATAGAATTTATCAATGATGAAGGCTACAAAAAATTTGACCTCTGGCATGCCGAGGGTTGGGATTGGGTGAACCAGAACAATATCGAGTCACCTTTATATTGGCACAAAATCGATGGGCAATGGTATCAATACACTTTAGGCGGAATAAAAAAAGTACTAGGCAATGCACCCGTGACCCACATTTCCTATTTTGAGGCCTTTGCCTTTGCCCAATGGAAAGGATGTCGCCTGCCGACGGAATTCGAGTGGGAAACGGCCCAAAAATATTTTCCCTGGGGCCAACGCTGGGAATGGACGGAAAGTGCCTACCTACCCTACCCCAATTATCAAAAGGCAGAAGGCTCATTGGGCGAATACAACGGTAAATTCATGGTCAACCAAAAAGTATTGCGTGGAGGCTCGGTAGCTACACCTATTAAACATACAAGACCGACCTACCGTAATTTTTTCCAAACAAATTTAAGATGGCAATTTACCGGGTTACGGTTGGCCAGATAATTTCGAAACATATTTTATGCATAAGCAGATAGCTACACTATTTGAAACCCAATTCGAGAAAGACGTATACAAGGGATTGACCGATTATCCGAAACACCTTTCCTCCAAATATTTTTATGATGCCAAGGGCGATAAACTTTTTCAGGATATCATGCACATGCCCGAATACTATTTGACGGATTGTGAATTCGAAATTCTTGACGAATACAAGCAAGAAATTACCGATCTTTTTACTCTGGGAAACCCGAATTTCAATCTTATCGAATTAGGTGCCGGGGATGGCAAAAAGACCAAAATACTTTTAAAGCATCTTTCAGAAAAAAATATAGATTTCACCTACCAACCCATCGACATCAGTCAAAATGTTTTAAATCAGTTGGAGAACTCGTTGCAAGAAGAGCTTCTCGATGTTCAAGTAAAAACACAACAGGGAACCTATTTTGAAGCACTGGAACGAATAAATTCCAACAACGGAACGAAAAAAGTTATCCTGTTTTTAGGAAGTAATATTGGTAACCTGCTTCATCAGCAGGCTATTGAATTTTTGCAGCGTGTGCAAAAACTCATGCATGAGGATGATCTTTTCTTTGTGGGCTTTGATCAGAAGAAAGATCCACAGACCATATTAGATGCTTACAATGACAAATCCGGAATCACGGAGGCCTTTAATAAGAATCTTTTGACCCGCATCAACAACGAAATGGAAGCCGATTTCAATCTGGATGAATTTTTGCATTGGGAAGTCTATGACCCCGAAACCGGCATTGCTAAAAGTTATCTGGTCTCAAAAAAAGAACAGAGCGTATGGATTGAAAAATTACGCTTAAAAATCGAATTCAGGGCTTGGGAAACGATTCATACCGAAATTTCCCAAAAATATGACGACCGAACCGTACAATGGCTCGCCGAGAAATCAGGATTGCAAATTGAAAACGTATTTGTGGATTCGAAGGGGTATTATAAGAATTATGTTTTCAAAAAGAGATGTTAGATTTTTAGACAAAAAAATTTTATTAACTCATAAAATTTCTCAACTTATAAACCCCATAAACTCATAAACTTTTTTGAACTTGAACTTGAAAATATGAAAGCCATCTGGAACAACACGGTAATCGCAGAAAGTAATAACACCATAGTCATCGAAAACAATCATTACTTTCCTGCGGATAGCATAAAAAAAGAATATTTTAAAGAGAGCGATACTCACACTACTTGTCCGTGGAAAGGGCAAGCATCATATTATTCCTTAGAGATAGACGGCAAAGAAAATAAAGATGCGGTCTGGTATTACCCCGAGGTCAGCGAATTGGCAAAATCGATCAAAGGTAGGGTCGCTTTTTGGAAAGGGGTAATTGTGGAGAAGTAAACGTCTTTGCGAGGAGCTTAAAAAATTATGAAATGGGCCCTATAGTCAAGGCAATCATGCAAACTTTTGAAGCGTCGAAACCCATTTCGACAGATTGCTTCGCTACGCTCGCAATGACCCACAAAAAAAGGCCCGAAAGTTTAAACTTTCGGGCCTTTTTAAATTTCTTTCCAGCTAATTAAAGCTCAAGAACAGCGTTTTCGCCACCTGCGAAATCGTTCCATTGGAAACGGTCTGCCTCAGGCTCGTTTACATAATTGCCATCGATAATGTACTTAAACTCGAAAGTACCTTCTTTAGGAAGTTCCAAAGTACCTTTGAAGTTTCCGTTTTTCTGTTTTGTCAATGAGCTTGCCTTGTTAGCTTTCCAGTTGTTGAAATCACCAACAACCGCTACTTTTTTTGCTTCTTCAGCAGGTACGGTAAAAGTTACCTTACATACTGGTTTACTTTTTAAATACTGTTTTTTAATAGCCATGATAAAAATATTTTAAATTAAATTGGATTTTGTCGTTTTTAAATTCGCTGCAAAACTACTACTTTAAAATGCTCATTTACAATGACTAATGTCATTTTTATCATTTTCACAATATTTTGGCATCAATTAACACCGAATTCCAAAAAAAGCTAATTTATTTTTCAAGTAGCTAAATTCTATATCCCTTTTTTTAAGATTTTTGCTATTTTATCTATGTCATTTTCAGTGTTATAGAAGTGAAAACTGAGTCGAATTCCATCGCCTCGTTGTGCACAGATCACTTTTTCTTTCGAAAGATGATTATATAAACCATCATGGCCCTTGATATTGAAGATTGTGCTATGATCTTTTCGTTCGGTGATATCCTCATTAAGTAGTCCGAGATTCGTAAAAGTTTCCTTCGCTTTGTTCGAAAGTCGTTTGTTCTGCGCTGCGATATTATCTATTCCGATACCATTGAGAAAATCAAGCGAGAATTTTAGGCTTCCAAAATTGAAGGTATCCAAATGGCCCGGTTCAAAGTGTTTTGCAAA
Organism: Maribacter halichondriae; assembly: GCF_027474825.1. Classification (GTDB taxonomy): domain Bacteria; phylum Bacteroidota; class Bacteroidia; order Flavobacteriales; family Flavobacteriaceae; genus Meishania; species Meishania halichondriae. The sequence goes on from NZ_CP107030.1 coordinate 917,888, forward strand.
TCGAATTGAATTCCGCATTTCCTTATTGGCGTTCGCGGCACTAAAGCCGATCGACTTTACCGAAAAGTATTCCTGAACACGATCTTTGAATAGCAGAAAACCATTACCATAACCTGACAATAACCATTTGTAGGCACTGGCTCCTAAAATGTCGATCGCCGAATCTTCAAAATCGAAACGTTCCGTGCCACAATACTGTGTGCCGTCGGCTATTATGATTAAGTCCGTATATTCTTCTTTTACTTTTTTCAGGAATTCGAGGTCAATTTTGATTCCGTTGAGCCACTGTACCAAACTTAGGGCCAAGACCGAAAAATTTCCACTTTCCAGCTTTTCCCAAATATTTTCTTCCAAACGGGCATTTATCCTTGCATATTCAATAGAAAAACCTCTATCCTCAAAAGGCCAATTGACGGATGGGTAGTCGTTTTCCAATAGTAAGATTTTGCTTCTTTTGTCCAATCCTTCCAAGAGCAGGTTCAATCCTAAAGAAAAATTGGGCACTAAAGCTACATTTTCGACCTTACAGCCCAAAAAGGTAGCCAGCGCCTTTCTCGCTCCGGGAATATAATTTTGCATTCCATCTGCCCGTGCCTCGCTTGCCCCAACTAAAAAGTCGACACTATGTTGTTTGCGCCATTCGGTCAAACTTCGGTACATGAGGCCCGAAGCGGCCGTATTTGCATAGATACAGTCCGTAAGGATCGGAAACTCGTTTTGTATGTTTTGCATTTCCCGTGAATTTTAATCTCTATCGATTCGCTTATCTTTGTGGTTAAAGATACCTATTCACATGTTCTCCAAGAACAAAAACAAATCGGAAGTAGATTTAGAGCAGCACGACCTGTTGGAGACGGCCCACGCACGTATCAAACAGAAAAAGCGGTTGTATGTACACTTTGTTATTTTTTTGATCGGTAGTGTTTTTCTAATCCTCATCAATAAAATTTTAAAATACGGGGAAACCTATGATTGGTTTATATGGGGCATTACCTTTTGGGCCTTTTTGTTCGTCATACATGTCTTCAATGTCTTTGTGACCCAAAAATTCATGGGAAAAGAATGGGAACGTACCCAACGCGAAAAATTGGTGCGTAGGCAAAAGGAACGCATCGCCGAAATTCAAAAGAAAATCGAGACTGAATTTCCGCTATCCCAAATCAATAAAAAAAAGAGCTGTGAACACTATTTGCATGATAGCCGCGGCTGCGGAAGACAATGCCCTGGGAAAAGATAACGACCTGCTCTGGCACCTGCCCGATGATTTCAAACGTTTTAAAAAACTGACGTCGGGACACAAAATCATTATGGGTCGCAAGACTTTTGAGAGCTTCCCGAAACCGTTGCCCAATCGTATTCATATTATTATTACCCGAGATAAAAAATACCAAGTGCAGTTCGACGATTGCATTGTGGCACATTCTTTTGATGAAGCCATAAAGCTTATTGAAAACGAAGAACTTTCATTTATTATCGGGGGCGGGGAAATCTATAAACAAGGCGAGCACTTTGCCAACCAAATCGAATTGACACGTATACATGCCACTTTTGATGATGCAGATACGTTTTTCCCGGAAATCGATGAGAACATCTGGAAATTGGTAAAGGAAGAATATCATTCAAAAGATGAAAAGCACAAATTTGATTTTACGTATTTTACGTATGTAAAGAAGTAGGGCGCTAATTCGTCGTGAACTCATGGTGATGCCTTCGTAGAAAAAATTTATTCCCTCCAAAACCGTCCCGTAAAAGGTCAATTAACTAAACTACTAAAAGAGACCAGGAATGGGACACTCTCAGAAAATGTATTGCATACTAAATAAATTGTCCCGTAAAACGGCCGTGGCTGTTGCAGAACTCCGATAAATAGCAATTTTTGCTTTTACCTATGTGCGGAAATCCGTAAATTAAAGGTATGCAAGGCAGAAAAAATTATACCGAAAAACTCTTCCTAAGTTTCCAGTTATCGGACCGGATCCCAAAGGAAAATCTTTACAGAAGACTCCGCGAAACGCTCGACCTGAGTTTTCTTTATAAGGATACTAAAGAACTTTACGGCAAGACCGGCAACCCCTCGATCGACCCCGTGGTCTTTTTTAAGCTACTGATCACGGGATACCTTGAGAACATCACCTCCGACCGAAAACTGGTGGAACATTGCTGCATGCGAATGGACGTGCTCTACTTTCTGGGCTATGACCTGGACGAGGAGCTGCCATGGCATTCAACGATCAGCAGGACGAGACAGCTTTACCCGGAATCCCTTTTTGTGACTTTGTTCAACAAGGTATTCACCCTGTGCGTCGACAGCGGGATGGTATCCGGACACACCCAAGCAGTGGATTCGGCCCCGATAAAGGCAAATGCGTCCATGGAGAGCGTAGTGCCGAAAATGCCCGCCACCCCTATGGAGGACCACTTGAAAAAAGTGTCGGAAGAAAATCGGGAAACTACGGAAAAACGTAGGGGAGGCGTATCTCCCGTACGTGTCTCCGCCCCGGCACACGAACTGAAGCGCATGGAGAAGCACCACCAAAATCTGAGGGACAGTCCGGTACAACTGGTCGGCGCGTCCCACAAGAAGGCACGTCTGCTGAGCAACAAGACACACTACAACCCACACGATCCGGATGCCCGTATATCGGTTAAGCCGGGCAAGGCCAGAAAGCTGAACTACCACTGTAGTATGGCGGTGGATACCGCGGAAGGGGTCATCTCGAATATCCAGGCCGACTTTGCCGACGGTAGGGACAGCCAGTACTTGAAGGATATCAGCCTAAAGGTGCTGGACCGTTTAAGGAAGAACGAGCTGATAATGACGGATATCCTGGCGGACGCAGGTTATTCCAATGGGTCCAACTACGATTTTCTCGAACAAAGGAAGATTACAGGGTGGATACCCGTTTTCGGGAAATACAAACCCAAGATAGACGGTTTTCCATACAACAGGGAAAAGGACGAATACAATTGCCCGATGAACAGGCCAATACCTTTCAAGGGGTTCCGAACCAACCGGGACGGTAGCGTACTGAAATGTTATTGGGCGGCACCGAAAGACTGCAAGGCCTGCCCCATGAAATCCCAATGTGTGCCGAATACCAAATGTAAAAAAATCACCAGAACCATCTATGACGAACAATACTTGAGGGCCTACGCCAGACAGCACAGCGAAAGGGGCAAACGAATGAAAAACCTTAGACAAAGTACGGTAGAGCCCGTGTTCGGTAGTCTGACCCAGTTCTACGGCCCAAGAAGAATAGGCGTACTGGGCAAGGCCGGTGCGCACAAGGTCATACTCATGGCGGCAATCGCCTTCAACCTGAAAAAGTACCTAAAGAAAGGGGGAAGGAAACCTTCCATAAGTATTTTAAGGGCCATTATGGATGTACTTCAAGGCCACTTGAGCGCTTTTTATCGGCAAATCCAACCAAGACCGGTTCTTATTAAGACTCGCTGAAAACAGCCTGATTACATCCGTATCTTGTGTACGGACCACTTCTGCAACGGCCACGGCCATTTTATGGAACCTTTATTACTTACTGAAATTATATTTGAGATTGATGTAAAATGGACTGCTGACATTGGGAGAATTAAAAAATGACCAGGATGTAGGTATTACCAATATTCAACAATCAAAGACCGCTGTGAAAGACATGCTATTGTAACCATTTTAAAAATCGCAATACGAATAAATCGACAATTTCAATTGCAATGAGTAAAATGATAATCCACTCTAATCTACTGCTTTCCTTTTGATCCAATATAGCTTTGAAAAATTCAAGGTTTTCCTGAATAATCGCTAATCGTTCGTTTGTCTGTCTTAAACTGCCATTAAGTCCGAACGCTTTTCTCAACTCCGTAGATTTGCCACTAGATCCAGTACTTTCATGGATATCTTGGATGGTATCCAAAACATTTTTGTTTTCCTCAATCTCAGTTTTAATGTTCCATAAGCTACCTAAATGTATCTTTAGTTGCCTTTTCGTAATTTTTAATTTACCATTCGCCCGTAAATAAGTGTTCTGCGCTGTCGTAATTGCCCACAACTGGTTGGTAATTTTAGCATACTTGTTCATGGTGACAGATTGTACTATGGTATGCAATACCTTTTTTAGAGCAACACTATCGAGATAAGGAAGTGTCACTTTATTGAAAGAATCATCACTTATATTTTTATGCACTACAAGATTCAATGATTGTGGAGAATGACTAATTTGAAATTCATTATATAATTGCCTTAATTCATTGCAAATTCCATTTTTTCTATCCTTGGAAGGATCAAAAAACCCGACCATCCCATATTGAAAAATATAAAGAAACTTTTCTTCGCCGATTTTTTCGTTTAGATCTTCGTTGTCAGAAAACAGTTCTTCCCACGACAAGATACGTACGCAGTCCGTGACGGCCATCATGGCTGCGGTTTGATATACGTTGACGTTGTACATGGTCTTTCCTCGATTAAATAACATTATCATCAAGATTCCTGATTTTATATCACTTGTTTTGTAGTTTCATATCCTAATATATCTAAGAGTTCCTCTGATTTTTGCCGATTCTTAAACAAAGTTGTACTTAGAAGCCCGTTCTCGTCCTTATCGATTAAAATATGTTGGGGATGTGGAATCAAGCAATGTTGTAGACCGCCATAGCCACTGATTGCTTCCTGATAAGCCCCTGTATTGAAAAACCCTATGTAAAGTGGCCGTTCTTGTTGAAATTTTGGCAAATAGAGGTCATTGGCGCACCCCTCGTTAGAATAATAGTCATCCCCATCACAGGTAAGTCCGCCTAACAGTACTTTCTCATAGTGATCGTGCCATCCGTTAAGAGGCAACATCATAAATTTTTTGTTAATGGCCCAAGTATCTGGCAGGGTGTTGATAAAAGAGGAATCTATGATATACCATTTTTCGGTATCGTTTTGGTATTTCTGTTCTAAAACTTTGAAAATAACTCCGCCGCTTTCTCCCACGGTAAAACTTCCAAACTCGGTAAAAATATCGGGATAGGGTATCTTGGCTTTAGTACATACAGTGCCTATCAAATCTACAATCGACTGAATTATTCCTTGGTAGTCGTAATCAAAGCCAAGGGAGTTTTTAATGGGGAGGCCTCCTCCTATGTTAAGGCTGTTTAATGACGGGCAAATCCTTTTGAGTTCCACATATATACGTAAACATTTTTTGAGTTCGCTCCAATAATAGCTGCTGTCACTGATACCTGTGTTGATAAAAAAGTGTAGCATCTTAAGTGTTACTTTATTGTTGTCTTTTATACTATACTTATAAAAAGGAACAATGTCTTGATAGCCGATTCCGAGTCTAGAGGTCCGGAATTCGAATTTTGGCTTTTCTTCGGAGGCAATTCGTAGACCAATAGATAGCTTACCAACTACCGTACGGCACAGGTGGGTCAATTCTTCAAAATTATCGAGAACGGGAATACAGCGATCATGACCACCATTGATTAAGCTGGCAATACTATTCACGTATTCGGGCTGTTTAAATCCATTGCAAATAATGTAGGTATTTCGATCTATTTTGTTCTGCCTGATCAATCGACCGACAATATCAATATCGAAATTTGACGATATTTCTATATGTACATCATTCTTTATGACCTCTTGGATTATCGGTTCAAAATGGGAACTCTTTGTACAATAGCAGTAATGGTACCTTGCACGGTAATCGGTCTTTTCAAAAGCGGTACGAAACCATGCTTTGGTTTTGTTAATGTTTTCAGGTATTTTGGGCAAAAGGGTAAATTTTAATGGACTCCCATATTGTCCGACCAAACTCATAAGGTCTATGCCATGAAACAAGAGGTTGGATCCCTTCAAGGAAATATTTTCCTGTGGAAATTCAAAGGTTTGGTCTATGAAATCTATGTATTTGGTATTCATTACCGATAGGGCTTTGAGATAGAATTGTTCTTTTCTTTAAAAGTTGGGGGAGTGGTAATTAAATGAATGCTTAATTCTTTACAACCTTCAAGCTTATTAGCTTTTTGCCATTTGCTATGACTTCAATAAAGTACATCCCGGGACTACTGTTGATGTCAAAGTCAATTTTGTCCGTTTTGTTATAGTTCGCTTTTGAAACAAGCTCTCCAGAAAAATTTCTTACATTAAGAGTTACCGTATCGTACAGTTGACCCAAATCAAGGGTTAAGTTATCTGTTGTTGGGTTTGGAAATATCAGGGGCAGACTAAGCATTTCATTTTTTGAAGGGATTGAAAGGTAATTGCTTAGTTTTTGTACAAAAATATCTGATAACCCATTGGAAAGAAGATTATCCACTCCGGTTCCAGGGTCAAAATCAGCTTCTTCTTCAAAAGATCCTGTGGAATAAACATTAAAATTAGGATCTACGGCTATGGACGACCCGCTATCATTTCCTGCTGCTCCCATGCTTTTTGCCGATTTAAAATTACCCGAAGCACTTAGTTTTGAAATGAAAATATCCAGCCCTCCCTGCGAATCAAGATTTTGGATTCCTAGCCCGGGATCAAAATCTGCGGCAATTCCCGTAAAATACCCTGTGGTATATACATTTCCCCATGGGTCAACGTTTATGGAGGACCCACTGTCCAGCCCTGAACCTCCCATGTTCTTTGCCCATTTAAAATTACCCGACTTATCCAATTTGGAAACAAAAATATCAATGGCTCCAGGATAGCCCCCGGTAACAGTGAGGTCAAAAGTTGCAACTGCATCCGGGTCAAAGTCGGCTGTTCCGTCAAAAAAGCCGGTCGTATAAATATTTCCTGCGATCCCGAGGGCAATGGAAGTCCCCTCATCATCCAATGGTCCTCCCATGCGCCTTGCTCCCACAAAATTACCTGAGGCATCCAGTTTGGAGATAAAAATATCACGGCCTCCTTCCGATTCAAGAAAATTCATTCCGGCTTTGGGGTCGAAATACGCTCTTGCTTGGAAAGAACCTGTAGTATAGATATTCCCTAATTCGTCGAGGGCTATGGAGTTACCCACATCATACAAATCTCCTCCCATTTTTCCTGCACCCACAAAATTGCCTGAGGCATCCAATTTGGAGATAAAAATATCCGTGGCTCCCGATGAACTGAGGTTGTGGATTCCTGTAATATCTGGGTCAAAGTCGGCCGTATCTCGAAAAAAACCGGTGGTATGCACATTTCCGGTGTCATCAACAGCTACGGAGTTCCCTTGATCCCCTAATATTCCACCAATTCTTTTTGCCCACACCAAATTGCCCAAGACATCTAATTTAGAGATAAATATGTCCTCCTCTCCTTCCGAAACGAGGTCCAAGACCCCGACATCATCTGGGTCAAAGTCGGCCGTACCCGTAAAATACCCTGTGATATACACATTCTCGAATACATCGACGGCTATGGAGTAACCTGCATCGGCGTCTTCTCCCCCATTTTTTTGCCCATACAAAATTGCCCGAGGCATCCAATTTGCAGACAAAAATATCATAGCTTCCTGCAGATTCAAGTTCATGGACCACTAGATCATCAGGGTCAAAGTCAACAATTCCATCAAAAAAACCAGTAGTATATATATTTCCTGAGACATCAACAGCTATGGCTTTTCCCCCATCAACTGAGGTGTCTCCCATACTTCTTGCCCAATCATAGGTTTGCAAATTAGCTGGCACCAAAGTTTGGGCAGTTAGGGTAGTTGTAAGCAAAAAGCCAAAGCAAACAAGGCTATATATTCTATATGAATTTTTCATCTTTTAAATTTTTAGGGTTTCTGAATCATTGAGACATAAAAACAGTGCATTCGTATGAATAAATTTGTATTGATTTATTTTAAGAATTAAAAACCAATATCATTTTTGGATTTAGTCAAACCATTCTATTGATGGATCCACATTAGTCCTCCATGCTTTTTCATAGATTCTCACTAACCCTTCCCCTGGGCCTCCCTCAACATTTCCCCTTCTTTCTTCTATGAAATGGTTACTTAAAATTTGATATTCAACCATTGATCCCGAGCCCATATAAATTGGTAAGGGGAAAAACCCAAGAGACGTACCATTCTCTGTAAAGAGTTCTTCTTCATTGCCAACCATATTATCCAAATAAAATGTGCAACTGCTTTGGTCGAAGTAATAATCTGCATCAAAAACATTATGAACATTATTATCAGTATACGACACAGAGGCGCCACAAAAATCTGTATTTAATATGTCCAAATTAAGAGCATTCTCACTCATCTCCCCCGAAATTTTATCTGCACTAATAAATGAGAATTCGTCCCAGGTTACTACATACGAAGATTCATAATGAAGCGATACATTGTCCGGGTTTCCGACGGGGCAAAACGGTCCATAATAACTTCCACTATCGCCACAACAACCAACAACATCACCTTCAAAAAACGAAAATTCATATGGCCCAGTATGATAATCTTCGTTTACATAAGTCCCGTCCCATCTCCAAAACGGAATATTTTTTGTACCACTAGCTATGTCAATAGCACATGCGCCGCCACCGTCGTTACGTTTTTCAATAACTACGGGTTTTTCAAATACATCAATAGGTTCTGTACCGGTATCATCGGCTGGGACAAACTTTAGATTAAATGAAAATGGTGGATCCCATGAGGTAACATCAAAATCAAAATTCAGAATAAGAATAGTGTCGTTTTCCTGTTCTTGTTCAAACTCAGCTTCTATATACGAATCACTGCCCTCCACTTGTGTCCACACTAAAGAGGAGAATATCTTTGGACTCTGGGGCTTTAAGATTTTTATGCGATTAACAATCCCTTCTACCCAAAAAATGGTATCGGTATCTATTTTTAGATCTGCTACAGCTGATTTAGCACTTTTGGCGGTAGGTAAAGTACCTTTTATAACCCGGCCATTCCGGAATTTTAAGCTTTGGGTTATTTTGTTGGCATCCAGATTCACAGGGTCTACCGGTTCTTCTGGTGTTCCCTGTTCTTCGGGGGTTGGATCGGGATTTTTGACGTCGGGGGTATCATCCTTACTGCAGGCTGCGATAATCAAAAAGATCAAAGCAAACCTTAAAATCTGAATTCCAAATTTTTGTACTGGCTTTTTCATGATAGATACATTTAAAGATTAAACTTGTTTAAATGTATTGTTCTTTTAAGCCGGCCGCTATTCGGACTTTATAACTGGGAAGTATTTCAAATAAGTGTGTGCGGGAATTTGATAAGTGGTATTATATTTTGTGTAGTAATTTTATAAAACCCTCCTTTTTTCTGCGGGATACATCCAAATGACCTCCGCCGGTCACCATAACATAGCCCCCTTCGCCCTTGATGTATTTAATTACATGATCGATATTGACAATGGTCGAGTGGTGTATTCTACAAAAATCGGATTCCGGTAACATCATTTCGAATTCCTTTAAGATTTTGGACACCATTATTTTTTTATTGTTCACTAAATGCAGAATTGTGTAACTGCCATCAGCTTCACAATAGACAATATCGTCGAGCTTTTGTACAACAATTTCATTGTCGGAAGGAATGGCCAAACGCGTCAACTTTTCATTGCCGTATTTAATATTGTTCAACAGGGACCTGTAATGAACGCTGTTGCTTTTTTGTTTCTCTTTCACTCTTTCCACGGCAGAGACCAGATCATCTACTTCAATGGGTTTTAACAAATAATCCAGGGCGCTGAATCTAATCGCTTTAATGGCATAACGGTTAAAGGCTGTCACAAAGATTACATCAAAATTAATGTCAGTAACCTTTTCCAAAAGGTCAAAACCTGACATATTGGGCATTTGTACGTCTAAAAAAACAAGGCTTGGCCCTAAGTTGTTTATTTTATCAAGTCCTTCTTCAGGCGATCCGCAAAGTGCGATGACCTCTATTTCCGGGCAAAATTTTTGAAGCGTAAGGGAAAGTACCTCCCTGGCATCTTCTTCGTCATCGATTATAATAGCCCTGATCATGATTTAATTTATGAAATTGGGATTAGGATATTCACCTGAGTACCTATAGGGTTGTTCTGACTGTCCTTTAGATCCAATATTTTAATGGCCTCGGTTATCTTTTGTTTGGTCAATAATTTTAGGCGGTCCGTGGTGATTTTTATGCCCATGGACGACTTTTTATGACCACTTTGTTTTTGAAGTTTCAGTGATTGTTCCCTTCCCACACCATTGTCCGTAATACTGCAATGTAGATTGTCATCCTCTTCTTTGATATTGATTGTCAGCAATCCTTTGGTGTCCTTATGTAGCAGGCCGTGCCAGATGGCGTTTTCTACAAAAGGTTGCAACACCATGGAAGGGATGTAGGTACTTTCCTGATCTATGGTTTTGGAAACGTTGATTTTGTATTCCATTTTATTCTTAAAACGAATCACTTCCAATTCAATATAGGATTTTAGCATTGCCAATTCATCTTTTAACGAAACCTTGGGGTTTTCAGAATTTTCAAGCATAAGCCTTACCAATTTGGAGAATTTAGTCAGGTATTTGCTCGCCATGTCGTTATCCTCACTGATGATCATCCTATTGATCGAGTTCATGCAATTAAATAGAAAATGGGGGTTCATTTGGGCACGCAGCGCTTTCATCTCCAAAGTACCCAGCCGTTCCTTTAAATTGGCCATTTTTATTTCCTCATTTTTTACAGCGAGCAATTTTTGGTTTTTTAGTCGCGCCCGCATCGAATAGAAGATCAGCCCTGCAATGATGGCCAACAAGAGTAGCCCTCCGATCAAGGCATTTCGTAGCGTAGACTCCTTTGCTGCGTTTGCCTGTTGAATCTCGTTTTCTTTGGTCAGTAAGGTTATTTCCTGGTCTTTTTGTGCGGTTTCGTATTTGGTTTGCAGTTCGACTAATTGTTTGTTTTTTTCCTCGGTAAACATGGAATCCTTAATAGCAATATATAATTTTTGATATTCAAAGGCTTCATTTTTATTATTTATTGATTCGTAGAAATTCGTTAGAGCCTTATAGTTTTCCCTAAGTAATGCTCCATTCTTTATCTCCTTAGAAATCACGAGACTTTTGTGCAAATAACTCTTCGCAAGTTCTTTTTTTTCCAAATTCAAATAGGTACTTCCAACTTTATTTAAACTTAATGCCAAATTTCTCCGTGAAGGAAGACTTTCTCGAATATTTAGAGATTCCAAATGATGCTCCAGAGCCTTTTTATAATTGCCCATTCTTCCATACAATGTTCCCAAGTTTTCCAGAACTGTAGCAATTCCATAATTTCTTTTCTCACCTTTTACAATTTCAAGTGCCTTCAGTAGATACCTTTCTGCTTCCGCATACTTTTTCATCTCTTCATAGGCGTTACCAATTCCCTCCAGAGTCATTGATTGGCCCTCTTTATCCCCTAGCTCATCCCATATTTTAAGTGCTTCCTCGTAAGTTTTAATTGCTTTATGCTTGTCAATATTTCGTTGCACGTGGCCCATAGCCAATAACACATTGGCAATGGTCGGTTTAAACTCATTTCTCCTTTCCATATGAATGGCCAATACCCGTTGATAGGCCGCTAAACTTTCGACATAATTACCCAAATTTTCATGCATTGTTGCAATTTGAAATAGTATTATTCCCACTTTCGTACTGTCTCCTCTTTTTTTATGATAGTCAACACTCTTTTGCATATGCTGGATACCTTCATGAAATTTTCCTTCAAATCTATCTGCTAATCCATAGTAAAAATGAGAGAGTACAAGACCTTTTTCATCATTGAGATCGAGGGCTAATAATTTAATGCTATCGGCATACAATCTTGATGAATCCAATTTTGTTCGAGTATCGGCATAATACCAGCTAAGATCAGCATATCCTCGATATTTGATTGAATCAGATGTAGTAGACATTAGTACCTGTTTAATACTATCTATAATTTTCTTTGGTTGAGCTGAACCCTTGTGCCAAAAGAGAAATATAAAAAGTGTGAAGAGTAATAAAGACCTATACCGTTTCATAGAAGTGTATGTTAATGGGGGAAGGTTTTATTAAATTTAAGGAATTTTCATCCAAAAACACTTGCCAGGCCAACAAACTTGGTTAGGTAGTTAAGCCCTTGCCCTTTTGCCCATAAAATAACGACTATGGCAATACATCAACAATCGAAAACATACATCTGGCGAATAGAACGCTATAAGTGGTCTTGAATTATTTTTAAATGGTAAAAAACCTAAGGGAACGTTGGCAATATAAGAGAATATAAGATTGTCCCTTAAAACGAAATATTTATGGGACATTACCAATTATTATCGGTTGTTGCTTTTAATGGCCGTTTTATGGGGCTCCAAAGATGACCTCGTATAAAACTTATATAAGTTGGATATAATCATTAACTATATATCCCTATATTAGTTAATAACTATATTCCCTTGTTGGCGGTAATTAGAAAAAACAAGAAGACTACGATTTGAACATAAGTACATCAGAATACAAACAGAGAATACAGTTAGTTCAGAAGACCATTAAAGCTAGCGGAATTGACACACTTATCATTTCGGAAGAAGAGGATATTTACTACTTAACCGGCTTGACTTATAAAAGCCTTGAAAGATTATTTTTATTAATAATTAAAGCAAATAACGTGAGTTTTATTGTTCCTAAAATGGAACTCGCTCACCTTAACAAAGTTGACAATGTCAATGAAATAAAAAGTTACTGGGAATATCCTGCGCCACAACCAGAACGTTGGCAAGATATTCTTTTAGAGCAAGTAAAGGACAGTAAACTAATTGGCATTGGTGGTAAAACGCCTTATGAAATTTCGGCTTTTTTAACTTCGGTTAATCTTAATGTTGTAGAAAATTCAATATTAGAAGAACAAAGGTGGATTAAAAGTGATGCGGAAATTGAATTAATAAAACAAGCCTCGAAATATTGTGATATTAGTATCGAGCAGTTAAATAAGAATGCCTACTTCGGAATGTCGGAATTGGAGGTTTTTTCAATTGGACGTTTTATTCAACAAAAAGTAATTAAAGAAACACCTTTTGACTATTTAGCAACAAATATTTTAGTTGCGGCTTGGCCTAGTCGAATTTCTTATCAACCACACGGAATTCCGAAAGTATCAGATGTTTTAGTTGAAGGTTCACATATTAGTTTGGCTTTTTTAAGAGTAAATGGATATTCGGCTGAACTGGAAAGAACATTTTTTACAAGCAAGCCATCAAAAGAACAAGAGGAAGCTTTTGAACTAATGATAGAAGCGAGAAGGAGAAGTTATGCTGTTTTAAAATCTGGCACAGTTGCAGAGGATGTAGATTTAGCTGCCAAACAATTTTTAATTGACCAAGGATTAAAAGAGAATTTGATGCATAGAACTGGTCACGGAATAGGTTTAGGGAATCACGAAGGTCCTTATTTAGCAGAGGGAGACAAAACAGTTCTAAAAGAAAATATGGTTGTTAGCATTGAACCTGGAATTTATATCGAAGGCGTTGGAGGTTTTAGACATTCTGACACCGTATTAATAACAAAAAACGGTTATCAGATATTAACGAACTGTCCTGATGATATAAAAAGTTTAACTTTTACAAACTCAAAACCATTGCAAAAGTTAAAGGGAAATATTATCAAGAAAATGTTTGGAATATAAATAACTACCGCCAACACGGTGTATAAGTAATAGCGGTTTAAGTGATATAACGAAAGTAAAAACATAAAACAAAGGTCTGTGCAAAACTGAAAAGTTAGTGAGTAGAAACCCGCTACTACTCATATACTAGACCGTTCTCAGCAAGCATGCATAATTTTTTAAAAAATATAATATAAAAATATGTTCTACCTAACACAAGCTGTCCATAGAAATGCCCAAATAAGAAAAGATAAGATTGCGACTATAAATGGTAATCGGCAAAGAAATTGGGCCGAATTGAAAGAAAGAGTGGCTCGATTTGCATCTGGCCTGCATTCACTTGGTGTGGATACGGGCGATCGGGTAGCAATACTTTCTCTCAACTCAGATCGTTATTTTGAATATTATTTTGGTGTGCCATGGGCAGGTGCCTGTGTGGTGCCACTTAATATTAGATGGTCACTGAAAGAGAATGCGTACTCCCTCAAAGATGCCGGCGTAAATATTTTGCTTGTTGATGACGCTTTTGCTGAAATGGCTCTTGCCCTATTATTGGAGGATCTGGAATTAGAACATATTATATACATCGGTGATAAAAATACTCCAGAGGGAATGGTAAATTATGAAGACCTGATAAGCAACAATGAAGTTGTGGAAGATGCTTACAGAAGCAATGATGATCTCGCAGGGATATTCTACACTGGTGGCACAACCGGTTTCCCGAAAGGAGTAATGCTGACCCATACCAACTTGTGGTCATCTGCCATATGCCTTTTGAACAGCATAAACTTAAAGGAGTATGCGCGTATTTTACATACCGCCCCGATGTTCCATATAGCGGATGGGGCTATGACACATGCAGGAATGCTAGCAGGATCGACCCATGTATTTATACCCATGTTCACTCCCCTAGGAACTATTGAGGCAATGGATAACCAAAAGATTACCCATACTTTGATGGTACCCATAATGATTCAAATGACCGTTAACGAACCGGCAGTTAAAAGTGCGGATTTATCACACCTTGAATTTGTAATCTATGGAGCCTCGCCTATTTCAGAGTCAGTTTTGGTTCGGGCGATGGATACATTTTCAAATGCAAAATTCTGTCAGGGTTATGGACAAACTGAATTATCTCCTTTGGCAACACTCTTGACACACGAATATCATGTTATTGAAGGACCTAATTCTGGAAAACTCAAATCTGCTGGTAAAGCAGTAACCTGTACAGAAGTTCGCATAGCCGATGTTGACGGAAAAGAAGTCGCTACCGGTATAATAGGAGAAATAATTGTAAAAGGATCCAATGCCATGGCAGGTTATTGGAACAAACCAGAGGAGACGGCCACTTCTCTCAGAAACGGATGGGTACATACCGGAGATGCCGGTTTTATGGATGAAGATGGCTTTGTCTTTTTAGTCGATAGGGTTAAAGATATGATTGTATCTGGAGGCGAGAACGTATACTCGGCAGAAACGGAGAATGCCGTGATGAATCATCCGGCGGTGCAAGAAGTGGTGGTCATCGGCATCCCCTCTGATAAATGGGGAGAACAAGTCCACGCTGAGGTCATTCTAAAGGAAGGCCACACCGCGACTGAAGCTGAAATAATTTCCAAAGCGAGTGAATATATTGCAAATTACAAGTGCCCAAGAAGCATAAAATTTAGAACCGAACCATTCCCGTTATCGGGTGCCGGCAAGCTCCTAAAAAAAGACGTTAGAAAAGTGTATTGGGAAGGGAAGGATCGACAAATAAATTAAAGTCCTGTATAGATGGTATATTTATTAGCATTTCTGAAAATTAAGGCCAGCCGAGAACATCCTGTATATTGCATATGCACCCTGAGGGATGTAAACGCATCATACACAAACACGTTGTGTTTAATTTTTTCGAATCGTAAAAGGAACGTTTTAAGACACCTTAAGGAAGCAGTGCTTACCAAACTTTCTTAAAAATCCAGATAAGAAACCTCAGCGACATCGCTGTCCTTTAAAAAATTCTCCAAAACTGTAAGGTTTCCATTGGTGCGAAAAATTGCAGTACCTTTTTTATTCGATTCGTTCAATAAATCGCGCTGTTCCAGTATCGATTTCGTCTGCCGTGCCACTGCTTCCCCAGAATCGATAATCATTACATGGTCGGGAAGCATTTTTTCGAGCATCGGTATTAGATAGGGATAATGCGTACACCCCAATACCAAATAGTCGATTCCTTCGGCCAACATTGGAGCTAGAAACTTTTTTAGAAGCTCATGCATTTCTGGGCTATCTATTTTACCTGCTTCTATCAACTCTACTAAACCACTTCCCTCTCGTTCGATAATTGTTATTCCATTAGCATGATTTTCCGAAGTACTATGAAAAAGACTGCTGGATAATGTTCCCTTTGTGGCCAAAACCCCGACTGTTTTCGATTTCGATTGTAAGGCAGCGGGCTTTATGGCAGGTTCGATACCGATAAAAGGAACATCGTAATTTTCCCTCAGGTAATCGATAGCATTTGTGGTTGCCGTATTACAGGCGACTACAATTAATTTGCAACCTTGGTCCAGTAAAAACTCGGTATTTTTAATACTAAGACGGACAATTTCGTTTTTTGATTTTTCACCATAGGGGGCATTTGCACTATCTGCCAAATAAAGTGTACTCTCTTTGGGCATTAGGGCTTGGATTTCCTTCCAAATCGAAGTTCCCCCAACCCCGGAATCAAAAATACCAATGGGATCTGCTTTCATCTAGTTCAGCGAATTATTCCAATACCTGTGGAATCGGTTTCCCGGTGGTGCCATTCGGAAAAGAAATTCCCAATAACGCCGCTAGTGTCGGTGCAATATCTGGGATTTCCGTACGCTCAACGGTACTTCCCTTTTTTATTCCCTTCCCGTAGAAAAGTAATGGAGAATGCGTATCGTATACCTGAGGGGAACCGTGTGTCGATCCAGTAGTTGCATAGGTAATAATACCAGGTCGCAATACCAAAAGGATATCTCCAGAGCGTTTTAGGTTATATCCGTTCTGCAGTATGTTTGGAATGCCCTCGGTGTATTCGTTCTGCCACATTTGATGGCCAGTATACACCCTATCGATATTATCGTAGGTCAATAGCTCTTTTGCTATGGTCTGTTGTACTTCGGCAACGTCCATATCCAAATTTTGAATAATTTTATGATCTAAGAACAATTGATAATTTGAGCTGTTTCTGATCAAATCGGTAGTGCCGAACTTATAATTTAGAAACTCGTTGAATCGGGTGACCATTGCCGCCCAATCAAAATAACCAGCAGGTATCTTTTGATCTCTTAAATAGGAGGGTACTTCAACGGCTCCGTGATCAGCCGTCAAGAAGACCGTATATTCTTCCTTGCCTACTTTTTTGTCAAGTGCCTTGAACAAACGGGCCAAATCTTCATCCAATCTTAAATAAACATCTTGCACTTCTTTCGAGTTCACACCGAATTTATGTCCGACATAATCGGTACTTGAGAAACTAATGGCCAAGAAATCGGTTATCTCATCGGCCCCAAGTTGTTCCTCTTCCAGAGCTTCAAGAGCAAAATCAGTGGTTAAACTATTACCGTACGGGGTCGCCTTTAATAAATCATACTTTCCGTTCTCGTCCCACAGATTCGGCAGGTCATGAGGAAAGGTGGTCATGGTTTCTCCAACGAAAAGGCCCTCATACGTGTTGTTGTCCAAACCGCTTTCTAGATAGGTGTTGATATCTTTTAAAGGCCTCCAAGGCTTTTTATACTGTTCTACTTTATTGGAAGCATTAAAATCGCTTACCCATTTGGGCAGGGTCGTCATATAAAAGGAACTGGTAACCCATTTACCTTCATCTTCACCGTGAAACCAGTAGGCCGCATTGGCCGTATGCCCACCGGGAATCACAGCGCCACGGTCTTTTACGGCAATAGCTATGGTTTTTCCTCGCATTTGGGTATGCAATCGTAGTTCATCTGTAATTGTAGTAACGTTCATACGATGAGGCGACATTTTACCGGCGTCGGAAACCGTGCCTACCGATGTATAGGTACTATCCGAAGCACAATAGACGGACTGGCCTGACTCCTTATCGTACCAATCGTTTCCAATTATACCATGGGTAGCAGGGGTAGCACCGGTATATACCGAAGCATGTCCGGGACCCGTGCTCGTGGGAGCATAATTGAAGTGGTTATTCTTGCAGTTGAAACCTTCGTTGACCATTCGCTTAAAACCGTCATCACCGTAATGGTTCCAAAAACGGGCCAGATAATCATAGCGCATTTGGTCTACCACTATACCTACAACCAGCTTGGGCGTAGTTTTTAATTCATTATCATCTTGAGTGTCGGATTTTTTCTGTGCAAATGAATTTTCATTGGCGAAAACCATCAAAAATCCAAACAGACAAAGGGGCAAAAATTTTCTAGACATGTCTTTTTTATTGTTGCAACAAAAATATAGAAATAAACCCTTTAAACTTTAATGAAAGGTCAAAAGACATTCATTATTGCTATTTTTACCATCAGAAATCTATCTTTAATACATGAACTACCTTGCTTCGATCGGCGCTTATGCCATTATGGTTCGAGAGGTTTTTAAAAAACCTACAAAATGGCGGATAATGCGGGCGTTGATTCTAAAGGAAATCGATGAACTCATCTACGGTTCGTTGGGTATTCTGATTTTCATTTCTTTTTTTATCGGAGGGGTCGTCGCAATTCAGACCGCACTGAACATTACTAGCGAACTCATTCCGAAATATTTGGTCGGTTTTGCCACTCGACAATCTATTATTTTGGAGTTTGCCCCCACTTTTTGCTCTATTATCATGGCCGGGAAAGTAGGTTCTTATATTACCTCAAGTATTGGTACGATGCGGGTGACCGAACAAATCGATGCCCTTGAGGTGATGGGCGTCAATGCCCTAAATTATTTGGTATTTCCCAAGATTATTGCACTGCTCTTGTACCCGTTCATTATCGCGATTGCGATGTATGTGGGTATCTTTGGAGGGTGGTTTGCAGGGGTTTTTGGTGGTTTTAGCACCAGCGCCGATTTCGTGACGGGCGTGCAACTGGACTTTATCCCTTTTCATATTACTTATGCTTTCATCAAAACGTTGGTGTTCGCCTTTATTCTGGCCACGATTCCTTCTTTTCACGGCTTTTATATGAAAGGTGGGGCACTAGAGGTCGGTAAGGCGAGTACGACCTCTTTTGTTTGGACCAGTGTCGTCATCATTATTATAAACTATGTTCTTACTCAATTAATGCTGGGCTGATGATAGAAGTAAAAGATATTTATAAATCATTTGGTGACGCACATGTTCTTAAGGGTGTTTCGGCAACGTTCGAAAAGGGCAAGACCAATCTTATTATCGGGCAAAGTGGCTCGGGAAAGACCGTGTTTCTAAAATGTCTTTTGGGGCTTTTCACTCCCGAGGAAGGAACAATTGCCTACGATGGTAAAATCTATGATGAGCTTTCAGGGGACGAAAAACGAAATCTACGCCAAGAAATGGGAATGGTATTTCAAGGCAGTGCTCTTTTTGATAGTATGACAGTAGAAGGAAATGTAATGTTTCCGATGGAAATGTTCACTAAACAATCAAGACCGGAAATGCAAGATCGCGTTGATTTTGTGTTGCGACGGGTGAATTTGGTGGATGCCCATCACAAATTTCCTTCTGAGATTTCAGGGGGGATGCAAAAAAGGGTCGCCATCGCTAGGGCCATCGTAATGAACCCGAAATATCTTTTCTGTGACGAACCGAACTCCGGACTGGATCCGAAAACGGCCATCTTGATCGATAATCTCATTCAGGAAATTACCGAAGAATACGATATCACAACGGTCATCAACACGCACGACATGAACTCGGTCATGGAAATCGGAAAGAAAATCGTATTTCTCAAAAACGGATTGAAGGAATGGGAAGGTACTAATAAAGAAATTTTCAAGACCGATAACAAGGCCGTGACCGACTTTGTCTATTCATCGGAACTTTTTAAAAAAGGTTCGCCAGATGTATATAGAGGAAAGGAATTAGAAGCGCGAAGTTTAAAAAATGAAAAATCATCCTGAATTTTTTGGATTTTTTCCTCCTAAGTAATTTCAACATCGGGCTTAAGGAACCCAGCGACTAGTACCCATTCTCGCACACCCATCAAAACCCCGCCGTTTCCCGAAGTTGTACCGTACTGTCGTTCAGTCTAATCTTTAACCAATCAAGTAATTTCTTATTATCGATCTTCTTTTTTTCCGCTTGGATGTCCTTGTTCCATTTTATCTCGAAAATGGAAAGGGTGTCCGTCTTTTTGAAATCCGTACGAACGGCGTGATCGTATTCAATGGATTCCAGATTTTCATAGTTCGCCTTGGCCTCTGCGCTGATACTACTAAACGGAATCTGTTTTCCGGCGTATCGTTTATACCGGTTCAATTCGTTTTCAAGCAATTTGATCTTATCGTCTTTGCCCAATAATACATTTTTTTGAGATTCATAAAGCTCGTTCACATACTTAAGCTGGTCAAGCTCCTCATTGCCGCCTTGGATAATTCTCAATTCGCAATCCTTCAATTTTGAAAATTCGTCCATTTGAGATTCCCAAGATGCGATGACGTTATCCGGAACGGTTTCATTGCCCATAAATACAAGTTCGATGACCGGAAGCTTACCATCGCCATATTCGATATCGGTAAAATCTTCCATAAATCTTCCTGATTCCGAAAACTGATATGGTGCGACTCTTTCGTCAATGAATTCTTGCACTTGTTTTCTGAACACCGATTCTTGAAGCGCATCCCAGAAGGTAATACTAGCGGGAATCATGACCAGAACGGCCAATAAGGATGCAATTCTTCCGATGAGCCTTCGACGTTTCGAATTGGCATAGCGCACCATCGGAAAACGTAAAAGCTTGATGACCAGAAATGTCGCCAAAGCGATAAATATCGTATTGATCGTGAAGAGGTACAGGGCACCCCAAGCGAAGTCGTAATTACCAATGGCGAGTCCGAAACCTACCGTACAAAGTGGTGGCATAAGGGCTGTAGCGATCGCCACTCCAAAAATAACGGAAGCGATTGTCCCCTTTTTTGCGCGTGCGATGACCAGGGCCAGACCACCGAAAAAGGCGATAAGTACATCACGAATGTCGGGAGCTGTACGTGCCAACAATTCTGAAGATTCGTCCTTTAACGGAAAAAGATAAAAAAATAAAAACGCCGTCAAAACACTTAAAACAACCATTACGGTAAAATTTTTCAACGAACGTCGTAGCGTGTCAATATCATTGATCGCCAATGACATGCCCAGACCCAGTATAGGTCCCATCAGCGGAGAAATCAACATCGCACCGATGACGACAGCGGTAGAATTGGCGTTCAAACCAACAGACGCAATAAAAATGGAGCATATCAAAATCCAAGAAGTATGGCCTTTAAATGGAATATCGGCGATGATTGCTTCTTTGGTAGCAGCTTGGTCCGTATTTGGGCGGATGTCCAAAAGTTCCTGCAAAAACTTTTTGGTGCTTACCAGAAGTCCTTTAAAATCTTTCTTTACCTCTTCTTTGGTTTCGATAGGTTCTTCAGACGGGGTAATTTGATCTTGATTTAGATTTTCGCTCATAATTTATGCATATTCGTCTCCGAAGGTATTCTTTACTTTGTTCAAAACCTGTTTGATGTCTTGCTCCTTTGATTTCGGATAGATAAGCAGTACTTCTTCCTTATCTACAATTATATAATCATTAAGGCCATCGACGACCACGATTTTACCTTTTGGGGAACGGATCATGTTGCCCTGCGCATCTTCGCAAATGACCATACTGTTTACCACCGCATTGTTGCTGCCATCTTTATCGAGTTTATCATAGAGCGAACCCCAAGTGCCCAAATCGTTCCAGTCAAAAGTTGCCGGAAGCACAAAAATGAATTTCGAAGGTTCTAAAATGGCATAGTCAATCGAAATGTTTTCGGCTTTTCCATAATTTTCTTGAATAAAGTCCCATTCGGCTTCGGTATTATAGAAAGCCAACCCGGACTCGAAAAGTTCATATTGTTCCGGTTGATAATGTTGAAAAGCGTTCAAAATGGTGTTTACGCTCCATATGAAAATACCGGCGTTCCAGAGGAAATTTCCTTGGCCCAAAAACTCCTTTGCAGTTTCATAATCGGGTTTTTCACGAAATTGATGTACTTTTTTCAGTTCTTCATCGCTTCCTTTTTCAAATTCGATATACCCAAAGCCTGTATTCGGAAAAGTGGGCTGAATGCCCAACGTACAGAGCACTTCTTCAGATTCACATTTTTCGAAACACAGCGTTACATCTCGCGCAAAGGCATCTTCATCTTCGATCCAGTGATCGCTAGGCGCCACGATCATCAACCCATTAGGATTCATCTTTTGAATCTTCAAGGCCGCATACAGAATACAAGGGGCCGTATTACGCATGGCAGGTTCGAGAACCACCTGTGCTTGCTTGACCAAGGGTAGTTGCTCAAGCACCAAAGCATTGTACCGTTCATTGGTCAAAATTAAGATATTCTCTGTGGGCACAAATTTATTGAGTCGCTTGAACGTTTTTTGGATCAAGGTATCACCTGTTCCCAACATGTCGTGAAACTGTTTGGGGTTTTCGGTCGTACTGATCGGCCAAAATCGCGAACCGACCCCACCGGCCATTAAAACGGCATAGTAATTCTTATTTTTCATTTAAAATGTCAATCTCAGCAGCGCGAAGGAATCTGCCTATCGCCATTGCTATGTTTTTATAACTTCTACCTCGGCATTGGGTTGAAAGAGATAAACTTTACCTGAATTCACCTCAACGCACTCATACCGTTTTACCCTTTTATTGCCTTTTTTATACAACTTTCCGTTGTATAGTCTAAAAATACTACCATGAGGTACTTCAAAAACGTATGATTTATAGGGATGTTGTTCATCGAAACGTTTCAAAGCCAATGATAAAACCGCATCAGTATCACTACTCGCTTTCGGGTTCTTGAAATGACGTGCCAAATGGGGCAACAAGCCCGATGGAAATACTTCTGGCCGTATAAAGGGAAGCATCAAATACTGAAATGTCTTCTTCCATTCAAGTCCGTGTGGCTTGATGCGCCGACCGTATTTCTCAAAAGTGACCAAATGCGCAATTTCGTGTATCAAGGTAATCAAAAATCGATATTTATTCAGGGTCGCATTAATCGTAATTTGGTGTAGGCCGTTGGGCATTTTTCTGTAATCGCCGTGTCGGGTAACACGTTGGTTTACGATTTTCAAATGGACACTAGTCTCTTTTATCAGTTGGAAACAAGGTTCGACCGCCCGTTCAGGCAAATATTTTTGAAGGGTGCTATCCATTATTACAAAAATAGGGATTAAACGATTCTATAATTGAAGGAAATCTGTAATTTGTATTTGGTAATGCTTTAAAAAGATTCATTCGAACAAATAAAGGAAAATGGTACTGGTCGAGTTTTTAAAAAAAGCAGGGGTAACAATGACCGAAGAATTACAAGCATTTCTTCTTCGTTCACTGAAGCTTGTTAAATATGAAAAGGGTGATTTTTTCTGTGAACAAGGTCATGTTTGCCAACAGTTGGGATTTCTGGTTGAAGGTCAAGCGGCCCTGCGCTATTTAACCGATGACAATGAATTTACCAGATGGGTGGGACTTCAATTTACCTTTGTGACCGCATTCGATAGTTTTATCAACGAGGTGCCGAACCAATATTCCATCTCTTTTTTATCGGATTCAACCATGGAAGTTTTTTCCAAAACAGAATTTGACAGGCTATCGAATGATTTCCCTGAGATGCGCAAATTCATTTACAAGGCGCTGGCCCATGAAGTTGTCAAATATCAACATCTTACCGATTTGTTGATTACCACAAAAGGGAAAGAACGCTATCTGAAATTTCAAGAGCGCTACCCACAAATGGTAAATGAAGTACCTCAAAAATATATTGCAAGTATTTTGGGTATGAATCCTCGTCATCTCAGTAGAATTCGAAGGCAACTAGTCAAAGGTTCGAAATAGACAAATGTCCTTGTAGCCACCTTTTTTAATTGCCAAATTTGCTTAAGTAATTGATTCTATGGCGTTTCGTCAGGCTCATAAAAATTGTGACATGAAAAAGAAGAGATTCATATCGATTTTTATCCAGGGGGTTTTCACAGTATCAATTTTGATTCTATTATCCTGCGAATCAACCCAAGTAAAGCTAGATCCACCTACAGGCGATTGCGAGTATAGCTTTCTCAATGAACCTATTAGTTTTTGCGGATTTGATTTAGACAAAGTTCCGTATTGTATTGATTGTCCGGATGAGGAGGGAAAATTAGGTACCTATAATATTTTAATCGATCAGCCCGATGATGCTTATGCCGAATCCGTGCCATTGCGCCCGACCGTTTTAGCGGTGCACGGCTATGCTCCGAATTCGGCCGACCCAAAGGATCCATATGCGGGCCTATTCTTACCCTCAATGCGTAATAATTTTTGCCAATATGGATATTCCGTCGCCACTTTGGAATATCGACAGGATATTAAAGGGTTTTCAAATCCTGTATGCGATATTTCAACAGTAGAAGTCATCAAGACCCATTATAGGGCAATACAAGATTTAAGGAAAGCAATTAATGTTTTATATCAGAATCCTGTCGAATATGGCATCGACATAGATAATCTGTTCTTATTAGGAAACAGTCAAGGGGCCATGACCATTCTAAACGGTATGCTCGCTACCGACGAAATAGAATGGCTCGAAACTTTTCCCGTTGAGTATCAAAATATTAAAGAGGACTTGGGACCTTGGGAACCTCGTCGCCCGATAAAAGGCATTATTGCCATTGCTGGACCATTGTACAGCCTAGACCTCCTTGATTCTGGGGATGACATTCCCCTCTTTTTGGGTCATGGGGTGTGCGATTCTACTGTACCTTACAAAACAGGAACCTATTTTGGATGCAACACCGATATTACGGTACATGGCGCGTATGAAATCGCCTGTAGGGCAAATCAATTGAACAAACCGTATAGCCTTCATAGCGTCAATGGGCTTGGCCATGATTGGACAGATGAAAAAAATAATGAAATAGTAATTCGCATCCGAAAATGGATCAAAGACCAAATAGTGTGCGATACGCCCCACTCGGAAGAATTTACAACAGAAGCCAACGAAATGCAATGTGTTTCAACAAGTACCAGCGTTCAGGATTGTCAATAAGTTTGAGTATTTCGTTGTATTGATCTTGGAGGATTAATTGCAAAATACGGATCCGTCGACCATAGCCCGAATTTTACACGAATCCATTACCTTAACAAAATTAAATCTAAGGGATTATCGGATTCGTAGAATTGTGTAACTTGTTTATTGAAAGGAAACGAGGCTAATGATCAAAATTCTTCGAACCAGTTCAGACAACGAACACTTTCAGAATCTGGTCGCCCAGCTCGACACAGATTTGGCCCACCGAGATGGTGAGGACCATTCCTTTTATAATCAATTCAATAGCATCGCCCGCATTAAATACGCCCTCGTCATTTATAAACATGATTTGCCCGTAGGCTGTGGTGCCATCAAAGAATTGGAACCGGACAGTATGGAAGTCAAACGGATGTACGTTTCGCCCGAACATCGTGGAAAAGGCTTGGCCACCCAACTATTAACAGGCCTTGAAACTTGGGCCAAAGAACTATCTTATAAAAAATGCGTGTTGGAAACGGGCAAACGACAACCCGAGGCCATCGCCCTTTATAAAAAGAACGGGTACAAAGTTATACCCAACTACGGACAATATATTGGAATCGAAAATAGCGTCTGCTTTGAAAAGGTGCTATCTTAGTGAGATAATCACTTTTCCTAATGAAAAAATCGATTCTTGTTTTATTCTCTATTATCCTTTTTGGTTGTAGCCCCGCAATTTTCAAGAAAAAATGGACCGAAGAAACTGCGCCCGAAAGTTATACTACCCGCTTTGAAACCAACAAAGGAAATTTTGATATCAAGGTCACCCGCAGTCTTTCGCCGAAAGCCGCAGATCGGTTTTACCAATTGGTCAAGCATAGCTATTTTGATGACGTGTTATTTTATCGGGTGAATCCGGGGTTTGTTGCCCAATTCGGCGCCAGTGATTCCCTTAAAAGACAAGCCTGGGACAACGTCAACGTGCCCGATGAAAAAACGGTTCAAAGTAATGTGAGAGGCACATTGAGCTTTGCCCGAGGCGAAAAGGATACGCGAACCACGGACCTTTTCATCAATTTAGGCGACAACAGCCGCTTGGATACAATTTACTACCAAGAAGTTACCGGATTTCCAGCTTTTGGGGAGGTGATACAAGGGATGTCGGTTGTAGATTCTTTATATTCAGGATATTCGGATACCGTAATGCAAGATTTTGGCCTGATGACTCAAGATCGCCCCAAATTTCTGATGAAATATCCCAAACTGGATAAAATCGAAAAAGCGTATCTTTTAGGGCAGTAATCTTAGAAACTGTTTTGAAATATGAAAGTGACACAATTTCTCCTATTATTCCTGATTTTATACACAATTCCATTAACTCTCGAAGCGCAGGATACGTTTAATTTATGGGAAAACGAGGCCAAGCCCTTTTATAAGGAAAATAACCTCAAGGAAATCGAAAAAGAGGCATGGGGCACCAAATGTGTTTTAAATATAACCGAGCCTACTTTGACCGTTTACAAGGCCGAAGGTAAAAATTCGGGAAAGGCTGTGGTCGTAGTACCTGGTGGTGGCTACGAAGTCGTTGCCATGTACCATGAAGGGCATGAAGTCGCCAAGGCATTATCAAAAAAAGGTATTACCGCTACGGTCTTAAAGTATAGAACTCCCCTTACGGAATCGTCTGACAAACCTGAATCGGTTCCTTTAAGCGATTTGAGAAGGGCTTTGAAAATGCTCCATCAAAAAGCGAAGGATTATAACCTCGATGTCAATAAAATCGGCGTCATGGGCTTTTCGGCCGGGAGTCATTTAGCAACCGTATCCGGTCTTTGGAAGAGTGAGGATTCGGAAGAAAATCCTGCCTTCACCGCACTCATCTACGGCGTGACCAATCTCACGGAGGGAAACCAAAATTGGCTGGAAAACAATCTATACCATAGAAGGATGACCGAAGATGAAGTCGCAAAAAACACACTTCTCAATTTGATTTCAAAAGATACCCCTCCGGCATTTCTCGTGCATTCGTACGAAGATGAAATGTGCGACGTTACCGAGACGACGTTATACGCTCAAAAACTACATGAATACGGGGTCTTGAACGAGGTGCATCTTTTTAGAAAAGGAGGTCATGGTTTCGGCGTCGGCAATTCGGCGGATGGCACCGACCTTTGGGTACCCTTGTTTGCGAATTGGTTGCAATCCAATGATTTTTAAGTAAATTCAGCCTAGAAATCCGCTCGCTGTATGAAGTTTATGAAATTCCTCCTCTCCTTATTGCTTACCGCTATTGTTTTTTATGGTTTAAATTCAAAACTAGGAAGCATTCCGCCGCTCGGGAAATTTTTAGACCCCATTCACGGTATTTGGCAAAATGATAAAACCGAGGGCCAAAATGTGGAAGCATTAGCGATTACAGGTTTAAAAGAAGAAATTACCGTTCACTACGACAAACATCTGATTCCGCATATTTTTGCACAAAACGATGCAGACCTATATTTCGCACAGGGTTACATCACTGCCAAACATCGCCTTTGGCAAATGGAATTCCAGACCCACGCCGCAGCCGGTCGAATTTCTGAACTTATCGGGGAAGCCGCTATTGAATTCGATAGGGGCCAACGTCGCAAAGGCATGGTTTTCGGGGCGGAGAATTCCCTGAAAAAAATGCGTGAGAATCCTGAAACTTTACAATTCGTTGAGGCCTATCGCGATGGAATCAACCAGTATATCGACCAATTGACGGTTGAAGACTATCCGGTAGAATACAAATTACTCGACTATAGCCCCGAACCGTGGACGCTTAAAAAAACAGCTCTTTTACTCATGTATATGACCGATATGCTGGCCGGTGGTGATTCTGATTTGGAATATTCCAACTTTTTGAACAAATACGGGAAAGAGCGTCTTGATCTGTTGTATCCCGATTTCTTTGACACTATAGACCCCGTAATTCCAAAAGAACGGGATTGGAGTGAATGGGACGTGGTCGCCCATGACGTTCCGATAAGCGAACTACCAAAGGATACCATAACGGACATTTTGGAAAAACCCGACCCCGATAATGGTAGCAACAATTGGGTGGTCGCTCCCGAAAAATCGTATTCCGGAAATCCCATTTTGGCCAATGACCCGCATCTTGGGCTTAAACTACCATCGATTTGGTTTGCCTTGCAACTTGCCACGCCCGAAAAAAATACGTTCGGGGTCAGTCTGCCAGGCGCATTGGGCATTATCATAGGCTTTAACAACGATATTTCTTGGGGCCTTACCAATGCGACCCGTGATGTCAGGGATTGGTACAAAATTGAGTTCACCGATGACCAACGAACTGCATATCGATACGACGGCGAATCGAGAAACGCGACCAAACGCATCGAAGAAATCAAGGTCAGGAATGGCAAGACCGTGTACGACACAGTGGTATATACGCATCACGGACCTGTGAGCTATGATGCAAGTTTTAAAGGGAACGACCAAAAAATAGGCTACGCCATGAAATGGACGGGACATCTTGGCGGCAACAATCAGCGGACATTCCTTGAACTCAACAAAGCCAAAAACTATGACGAATATGCGAAGGCACTGAAATATCACGTTGCCCCGGCGCAGAACTTTATATTTTCTTCGACCGAAGGTGATATAGCGCTTTGGATACAGGGAACCTTCCCGAATAAATGGGAAGGTCAGGGAAAATTTTTAATGGACGGTAGTAATCCTAATCATGAATGGAAAGGTTTTATTCCACAGGAACACAACGCACATATTAAAAATCCCGAACAGGCTTTTTTGAGTTCAGCGAACCAGCATCCGGTGGACGAATCGTATCCGTATTATGTATTCAACGATGGCTATGAAACCTATCGCAATAGGGTCATAAATGATTTTTTCAGGTCAAAGGAGAAATTCAATATTCAAGATTTCAAAGACTTGCACAACAACAACTATAATCTGATGGCTGCCGAATTGTTGCCCAATATGCTCCAGCAGATGGATGTCTCCGCTTTGGATTCCGAGGAAAAGGAACTCTTTGATCAAGTCAAAACCTGGGATTACTTTAATGATATTGAAAAGATAGGTCCGTCGATTTGGGAAGCTTGGTGGAGTGAATTGGCGCCACTGACATGGGATGAATTGGAAGCTGAAGAACTAGTGTTGGATTATCCCTTTAAATATCAAACCATCTACCTACTCAAGAACAATCCGGATGATGAATTTATGGATGTTGTCGCTACCCCGGAAAAAGAGACGGCTAAAGATTTATTCCTGATATCCTTTAAAGAGGCCGTGAAGAATTTGAAAGCATGGAAAATTGAAAATGGAGATTACAATTGGGGCGAATACAAAGCTACTTACGTTGGGCATTTGTTACAGGCCCTGCCCGCATTTTCACGATTCAATCTACCCATTGGGGGTAACGGCAGTATCGTGAACGCCACCAAAAAAGACCATGGCCCATCTTGGCGCATGATCGTTGAGATGAGTTCGCCGCCCAAGGCACTCGGTGTTTATCCCGGCGGACAATCCGGTAACCCGGGAAGCAAATACTATGACAATTTTATCGACATCTGGGCGGCAGGTGACTATCTCGAACTTGACTTCATGCAAGACAAAAACCAAACGGAAAACATTTTGTTCAGCCAAACCTTGAATCCGAAACCATGAGGAAAAACATATTGAACTTCATCATCACCATACTCGTTGCGGTAGTGCTTTCCCAATTTCTGCCCTGGTGGAGTATTATGGTCGCCGGTTTTCTTACCGGGTTTTCTATTCCTCTAAAAAGAATAGCGGTATTTCTAGTTCCTTTTTTGGCCATCGCATTGTTTTGGGCTGTTTCCGCCTATATGATAAGTTCAGGCAATGATTTTACGCTTGCCAAGAGAATAGCGGTTTTGTTCCCTTTGGATGGAAATGTGAACCTATTATTATTGATTACCGGAATTATTGGAGGGTTGGCAGCCGGCATCGCTGCCCTATTTGGCAAGCAATGTCAATTGCTATTTAAAAAATCGTGAAAAAACTTTATGGCGTACTACTGCTGACCTGAAGCAATTTACCGTTGTAGAGTCGGTTTCCGGTCAAGGCGAAATCTTTGATATACTTTGCCATTTCCAAAGCCGTAATCGGAGCCTGATAACCTGGAAAGGCCTCTTCCAACATTTCGGTCTGTACGGCACCCAGCGCCAATACATTGAACGACGGACCTTTTTCCTTAAATTCCTCCGCCCAGAGTTCGGTCATGGTAATGACCGCCGCCTTACTCGAACTGTAAGCCGACAGGCCCGGAAATTTCATACTGCCCTGCACTCCACCCATGGAGCTTATGGTAACAACATGTCCATTTCTTGACATATGGGGAAGAACCAATTTTGTAACACTGGCTACTCCAAAAACATTGACGTGATACACGTCTTCAAATTCTTGTGAAGTGGTCTCCAAAAAAGGTTTATTCAATAATTTTCCTGCGTTATTGATGAGAACATCCACCTCTGACCAATCACCTACCAAAGTATTTTGAAGCTTTTTCAAATCTGCAGAAACCGACAAATCGAAAGGAAAGGTAGTGATGTTCTTATGGCCTAGTTCTAAAATTGGTTTTTCGTTACGAGATAATGCCAATACCTGATGGCCTTCATCAGCAAAAAGTTTTGCCATTTCGAACCCAATACCCCGACTTGAACCTGTAATGATTACGTTGTCCATTAGTTATACTTGATCATTTTAGTCATTGAATTTGAAATACTTTCAATCAAAGGAATGGATTTCTTGACCACCGCGTCCATATGTCCAAAATCCATTAACTCAGCCTCGTCCCCTACTTTATGGTAGTGGTCAAAATTCGTGAAATCAAAAGTGCTAAAAGTTTGTGATGGCACATTGAAAACTTCGTGAAAAGCATAGTTATCGGATCGCTTAAAAAGATTGAACTCTTTGGCTTTGGGCAAAAATCCAATAAGATTTGAGCCTGCGTATAGATTGCCCAATCCGGCCAAATTCGATTCTTCATAACCGGTCACATACATGAAGTAATTCTTACCCACCAAAGGCACGCCTACCATCTCAAAATTTAGCATGGTGTAGAGGTCCATATTTTGTGCCTTTAATTTTTTGGCCAAGTGTTTTGCACCTAACAATCCTTTTTCCTCGCCACTGAACAAGGCGAAAATAATACTGCGTCGGTTCGATTTTGTTTTTCCAAAGTGTCTTGCTAGTTCAAGCACCGTAGTAGTGCCCGAGGCATTATCATTTGCGCCGTTGGCGATATTGTCCCCTCCTACACTTTCAATAATACCTATATGGTCATAGTGGGCCCCGATGACAACGAACTCGTTTTTGAGTTTTTTATCCGTTCCCTCTAAAAATCCAACAATGTTAAAAGCCGGTTTATCGAAATTGGAGAGGGTATCACGATACGAATAAAAATAGGGCGCAATATTGTTCGACTTAAAAATATCCTCTATATAACTGGCCGCTTTTTCAATTCCTTCGCTTCCGGTGTCACGACCTTGAAGTTCATCTGAGGTCAGATACGTCATGATTTCGGCTATTCTTTCCTTAGAAGAAAGTCCTTTAAAATCTTTAGCTGAGCTTTTTACCGATTCGAAAGAGGCATCCGGTGCATTCAACAAGGAAGCATCCTTAACATCCCCTGACATATCAACGGTTATCGAACCATCGGATTCTTTACCATTCGTTTCCTTTCCTTCGAGTTTCTCCTTCTTGTAAACCGGCCTGCTATGAAGGGTAACGTCTTCATTGACTTTTGACGGACCACAACCGATGAACAGTAAAAACACCAACAGGCCTAATAGCTTTTTCATTTCCATTTTTTTCAAAGGTAAAAAAGCATCCTGTATAAAAGGATGCTTTATATATTTAAGTCCAAAAAGTTACTTGTCTCGAATCTAATCAGTAATTAAGCTTTCCGTTAAGCTAACATAGTAACCGGGTTTTCCAAAAAGGCCCGTAAGGTCAACAAGAATTGTGATCCAGTGGCACCATCGACCGTTCTATGGTCACAGGCCAAAGTTACAATCATTGTTTTACCGACTACAATTTCCCCGTTTCTCACAACCGGTTTTTCAACAATCGCCCCAACCGATAAAATGGCTGAATTAGGCTGGTTGATAATCGAGGTGAACTCCACGATTCCGAACATACCTAAGTTAGAGACTGTAAAGGTGCTTCCTTCCATTTCTGCAGGAGTCAATTTTTTGACTCGCGACCTGCCGGCCAAATCTTTCACAGAAGCCCCGATCTGCGTTAAACTCATCTGATCCGTAAACTTCAGCACGGGAACTACCAGACCGTCATCAACGGCAACTGCGACACCAACATGTACATGATGATTGAAACGGGTGGTATCGCCATTCCAAGTCGTATTTACTTGCGGATGCTTCTTAAGGGCCATGGCACAAGCTTTGACCACCATATCGTTGAAAGAAACCTTGGTATCCGGCAAATCGTTGATTTTCACTCTTGAATCCCAGGCATTATCCATATCGACCTCTATGGTCAGATAGTAATGCGGAGCGGTGAATTTCGATTCGCTCAATCGCTTGGCGATGGTCTTTCGCATCTGCGAGTTTTTGACCTCTTCACTACCTTCTTCACCTACGGGCAAGTTTACCGGAGCCGCAATAGCATTACTTGCCAAAGCGGGTGTGTCCGCTGTTGCAGCAGGTTGTGCCGATTTCTGTTTCGGTTGATAATTTTCTACATCTTTCTTCACAATCCGCCCATGATCGCCAGATCCACTTAGCTCCGATAGCGGAATACCTTTTTCTTTGGCAATTTTTTTGGCTAAAGGAGAAGCAAATATTCGTTGTCCATCACTAACCGTTTTTGTCTCGGTGGTCGATGCCTCTGCGGAAGTTTCTTGCTTTTGTTCCACAGGTTTTTCTGCTGGAGAAGATTCGCTTTCCTTCTTGGCGGACGATCCGGCATTTAGCACCGCATCGACATTGGTGCCTTCAGGACCGATAACCGCAAGTACGGCATCGACAGGGGAAGATTCACCTTCTTGGATACCGATGTACAATAAAGTTCCTGAATAGAAGGACTCAAATTCCATAGTCGCTTTATCGGTCTCGATTTCAGCCAGTATATCACCTTCCTCGACTTTATCGCCAACTTTCTTCAACCAACTTGCCACGGTACCTTCTTCCATGGTGTCGCTCAGACGAGGCATTTTTATGATTTCCACATCTTCAGGTATTTCGGATGAAGTATTGCCGCTATCCGTTGCTTTATCAGAAGAAGCTGTAACAGCTTCTTCTTTTGGCTCAGGTGATGATTCTTCTTCGGAGGACTCATCTTCTGATGAAGATTCGGCGCCATTCAACAAACTAGAAATATCCTCACCTTCCTCACCGATTATAGCCAAAAGCGTATCAACGGGAGCACCATCTCCCTCATCGATACCAATATGCAGAAGTGTGCCTTCATGGAAAGACTCAAACTCCATAGTAGCCTTATCGGTTTCGATTTCGGCCAAAATATCCCCTTCTTCCACTTTATCCCCTACTTTTTTCAACCATTTGGCAACGGTGCCTTCCTCCATGGTATCACTTAAACGGGGCATGTTGATTACTTCTGCCATTTCTTATAATTTATGTTGTACAAATGGAAAATCTTCTTGTTCGTAAACCATATCGTACAATTGGTTCACAGGTGGATATTCAGACTCTTCGGCGAATTTCTCACATTCGGAGACCAAGCTCTTTACTCGCTTGTCGATTGTCTTGATTTCTTCGTCGGTCGCATATTTATTCTCCTTGATAATATCCAAGACTTGGGAAATCGGATCTATTTTCTTGTATTCCTCCACTTCTTCCTTTGTTCGATAGTGCTGAGCATCGGACATGGAATGACCGCGATACCGATACGTTTTCATTTCCAAGAAAGTCGGGCCTCCACCACTTCGGGCGCGTTCAATAGCTTTGCTCATTTCTTCGGCAACCGTAACAGGATTCATTCCATCGACCGGTCCACATGGCATTTCATAGCCAAGACCTAGTTTCCAAATTTCCGTGGAATATGAAGTTCTCGCGACGGAAGTTCCCATCGCATATCCATTATTTTCACAAATAAATACAACGGGTAATTGCCAGAGCATGGCCAAATTGAACGTTTCATGTAAAGATCCCTGGCGAACGGCACCATCACCCATATAACAAAGTGTCACATTATCACGACCGTGATATTTATCACCGAAAGCCATACCAGCTCCTAACGGAATTTGTCCGCCCACAATCCCGTGACCGCCATGAAATCGGTGTTCTTTAGAGAATATATGCATAGAGCCCCCCATACCTTTAGAGGTGCCTGTAACCTTGCCATAGAGCTCGGCCATTACTTTTCTCGGGTCTACACCCATACCTATAGGCTGAACATGGTTGCGATATGCCGTAATCATTCTATCCTTGGTGAGGTCCATGGCGTGCAACGCGCCCGCCAATACGGCCTCTTGGCCATTGTACAGGTGTAAAAAACCCCTTACCTTTTGTTGTATATAGACAGCAGCGAGTTTATCTTCGAACTTGCGCCAGAAGAGCATATCCTCGTACCATTTTAGGTAGGTCTCTTTGGTTATTTTTTCCATCAATTTGGTGTTTTAAGTAGATTTCAGGTCTTATAAAAATAGGCCGTCCCAGATATCGGTGACACTATACCAGAACAACAAAAATACACATATAAATCAATCGGTAAAAAAAAACGAAGTAAAAGGTCTCAGATAAAAGGAATGTCCATTATCCTTATAAATTTATGGCACAATTCTTATAAAATAAGCACGGAAATTTCTATTTCAAAAATGAGCTGTCGAAAGCTAATGGCAATATATCGCCAACAGAGTGACATTTGTAAATGAGGCCTTGCTCTCCCATTAATAATAGTGCTATAGGAGTGCCCTGCTTTGCTTCATATTCCAAAATGGATTGGCGACAATTTCCACATGGTGCTGCAGGCCTATGTACGGTATAAACCTTCGAAGCGGCACTGATGGCGATGGATTTTATAATTACTCCCGGATACCTGGCACCCGCTTGAAACATGGCAACACGTTCTGCACAAAGACCTGAAGGGTAGGAAGCATTTTCTTGGTTGTTTCCAATGACAACCTCTCCGTTTTCCAATAGCACAGCGGCACCTACCTGAAAATTACTGTAAGGAGCATAGGCATTCTTACGAGTTTCTATTGCCTTTAGCATCAATGATTTTTCTTCTTGCGAAAGTTCTTCCAACGTATCGTAAGTAATGAGTTCAAAAGAAACGGTCTGCTTTTTCATGCTTTTTTGCTTAGGAAGGGATTGTACTAAAATAATAAAACCCGCACTAGTGCGGGTTTTATTGAAATATAAATTCTTTATTATATTATTCATTATAAAACTCTTCACCTAAACTAAAGGTAAGCGAAAAGCGCAATGTATTTTCCAATGGGTTTTTAACCTGTGATGTCGAGAACAAATATGAAAGGTCGATTTGGGCGGCCTTAAATTTAAATCCGGCACCAAGGGTGAAAAATTTTCTAGAACCTTTTTCCTCGCTTTCATTAAAATATCCGGTTCGCACCATAAAGGCATCTTGGTACACATATTCTGCACCCAAAGCCCAAGTGAACTCTTTTAACTCTTCTCCAAAACCATCAGGAGCATCTCCAAATGATTTGAACAAGCCGTTAAAAAAACCGATTTGTTGGTATTCATCGTTGTCGGCACTATCAACATCTCCATCATTATCGAAATCTTGCGGTGTCGGCACCAAAAGCTTGTTGAATTCAGTAGTCAGGCCAATTACGTTATCTTGGTCAAGTATGAAATCAAAACCTAGCCCAAGTTTCATATTGGTGGGCAAAAAGTTTTCTTGGCCACCTTGGTCGTACTGAATCTTACCCCCGAGGTTCGATAGGTTGAAACCTCCCTCCAACGACCATCGAAACTATTGTAGGCTATTTCACGAGAACGGTAGAAACCGGCAACGTCAACGGCGAAAGAACTTCCTGGTTTGGAATCTACATCCCCATTTTGTGGCAATTTCAAGTTTGATCGTATATATCTACCTCCGACTGCCATGGAAAATGTTGGACTCAATTTTAAGGAGTAAGAACCATCTAAGGCCAACTCGTTAGGTTTGGCCAATGTACCCGGATCGTTGGCAAATTGTCGTAATTCGATTTCGCCCAAGGTAAAATATCGCAAGCCGATGGCAAATGCGCTGTTCTCATCGATTTTATTGTAGAAACTCGCGTTTAACAACGATATGTCGGTAATTATACTCTCCAAATACGGCGTATAACTTAACCCTATACCCATTTTTCGTTCGGCAAAGGCAAATTTTGCGGGGTTCCACTGTTGCGAAAAGGCATCCGTTGAAGTCGCCACACCCATATCGCCCATACCCGCAGACCTAGCGTCTGCTGCAATGGTCAAAAACGGCACTGCGGTCGTAATAACCCTTTCATCTTGTTGAGCGGTGGTCTTAAGGCCAATGGCCAAAATAATAAGTAATGCAAGTTTTTTCATTAGATAGAGTCTAAATTTTATTGGTCAAATTATAAATAAGTAGTATCACCAAGAACCAAAAAATTGGTCATGTTAACATGATAAACGGGCAATTCAAAAATATCTTGTATAAGGAAGGTATTATTTTTAGGTAGCTGATTTAATCCTCATATTTCATAATGGGCAAATCTATTCTTTTGCGAATAAATTAGTGGGTAATTTTTATCAAAAATAAGTTTTGATGATGGTTGTTCAAAAGATATGGGGCCATTCAATACTATAACCTTCTTTATAGCGTTATATTTTTTGAAGCCAAAGGCGCTTCGGCCATATCGAAAACGGATTTGAAAATATTTTTAAGACAACAAAATATTATATGCAAATCATCGTTTAATATGCCGAAAGTGTACTAAAATTAATCAAAATACAAATTGCGAACTACCTATTTATCGTAGTTTACTTTTTTGAACTCAAGTCCTAATTATGAAAAAACAGTTTATCAAAGTTGTACTCTCTTTTGCAGTGATAGCGGGAGGTTTTACGGTTACCAGCTGTAAGAAGTCCGGTTCTTCTTCCAAAAATGTTTCGAGAGCTACAGGTTGGAAAATAAATGCCAAAGAAGGCGGTTTTCAGTACAATACAGATTTTAAGGAGCAAGAGACCGCTCCTGGCCTTGTATTTGTTGAAGGTGGTACTTTTACTAAAGGTAAAGTACAGGATGACGTTATGCACGACTGGAACAATACCCCGACTTCCCAGCATGTTCAGTCCTTCTATATGGACGAGACCGAGGTTACCAACGTGATGTATTTGGAATATTTGGATTATTTGAAGAGTGTCTATCCTCCTGAAAATCCTAAATACACAAACATATATACGGGTGCTTTGCCAGATACTCTGGTATGGAGAAACCGTTTGGGATTCAATGAGACCATGACGAATAATTACTTGCGTCACCCAGCATATGCGGAATATCCCGTTGTTGGTGTGAACTGGGTTCAAGCTACGCAATTTGCCGAATGGAGAACGGACCGCGTTAACGAGGTCATGCTTGAAAGAGAAGGATATCTTTCTAAGGATGCTAAATACCAAGCTGCAACCGGCGAAGTTCAAGGTACTTTTAGCACGGAAGCTTATTTGAACCGACCCGAATCGGTATATAATGGTCAAATCGACTCGCTTCAGGGCAAGCAAAAGAAAGATAGCGTAAACACCTACGCCAAAAGAAGTAGTGGTGTAATCATTCCTGAATATCGACTGCCTACCGAAACAGAGTGGGAATATGCGGCTCAGGCCAACCAAGGTACACGTGAATACAATAACTATCGTGGACGAAAAAAATATCCATGGGAAGGCGACTATACCCGTAACGGACAACGTGTTGGTCGAGGAGACCAATTAGCAAACTTCAAGCAAGGTAAAGGTGACTACGGCGGAATTGCAGGATGGTCAGATGATGGTGCAGATATTACCGCCCAGGTAATGTCATACAAGCCAAATGACCTTGGGTTGTACGATATGGCGGGTAACGTGGCCGAATGGGTTGCAGATGTCTATCGCCCAATCGTTGATGATGAAGTAAGTGATTTCAACTACTACCGTGGAAATATTTACATGAAAACGGCAATCGGAGAAGATGGAAAAGTTAATATTCTAAGGGATTCTATTGTATACGACACACTTCCTAATGGGAAAATCGTAGCCATGAACCTTCCCGGGGAAATCAAAATGGTTCCTGTTGATGAGCAAGAAACTTATTTAAGAACCAACTTCTCTTCTTCCGACAATAGAGGTTATAGAGACGGTGATCCAGGATCGTCGCGGTTTTTTGACAGGTTCAGTGATGAAGAAGACGCAGCCGATGCCAAGCAAATGTATGATTCGCCACAGCACAAAGTGGAACGTGATTCTGCCGGAGCATTAGTCAGGACGTATGACCACTCTAATAACAGAAGTACTTTGATCAACGACGAGGTGCGAGTTTTCAAAGGTGGCTCTTGGAGAGATCGCGCTTATTGGTTAGATCCTGCACAACGAAGATATTTGCCACAATATATGGCTACAGACTATATAGGGTTTAGATGTGCCATGTCTAGAGTTGGTTCGAAATCCAAGACAAAGAACAAGACCGTACGTGGCAAAAAGGCCAAGTAAGTCGAATAAAACTATTCTGAAATTAAGGCCCCGATGCAATCATCGGGGCTTTTTTAATACCTTTGTTTCATGACCATTGAAACACTCCACGAGCTCTTTTTAGCGCATCCCACAGTTTCTACAGATACCCGAAAAATTACCAAGAATTGTCTTTTCTTCGCCTTGAAAGGAGACAATTTCGATGGAAATGAATTCGCCGAAGATGCGCTCGGTAAAGGTGCCTCATATGTCATCATCGATAACAAGCAATATAAGACATCGAAAAACTGTATCCTTGTTGATAGCGTATTGGCTATCCTTCAAAAACTGGCCAGCTTCCATAGAAACTACTGCCATGCGAAAATCATCGGACTGACCGGGAGCAATGGCAAGACCACGACCAAAGAATTGATTTATGCCGTACTCTCAAAAAAGTATAAGACGGTGGCTACCCAAGGTAATCTTAACAATCATATCGGAGTACCATTGACATTACTCTCCATTAAAAAGGATACTGAAATCGCTATCATCGAAATGGGGGCGAATCATCAAAAAGAGATTGAATTTCTATGTGGAATCGCACAACCTGATTTCGGGTATATCACAAATTTCGGAAAAGCCCACCTCGAAGGTTTTGGTGGCGTTGAAGGAGTTATCAAAGGAAAAAGTGAACTCTATGATTTTCTGATATCGAATGGAAAATCAATTTTTTTGAATGCCGATGATCCTATTCAATTAGAAAAATTAAGCACCTATATTAAGAAAATCGGGTTTAGTACCGACAAACTTGCCTACTACAAAATCGAGTTTTTAGGTGCTAATCCTTTCGTGACCTGTAGGGTCGAAGGGACGACGATACAGTCTCAACTCATCGGAGGATATAATTTCACGAACTGTGCGGTGGCAATTCTTATGGGAAAATATTTTAATGTGCCCATAGAAACTATTAAAGAGGGTATAGAAAACTATACGCCCCAGAACAATCGTTCTCAGATTCTTAGGCAAAATGGCAATCAAATCATATTGGACGCGTACAACGCCAACCCCACCAGTATGCAAGCCGCCTTAGAGAATTTCGCGGTAATGGACGGCGAAAAGAAAATTGCTTTTTTGGGCGATATGTTCGAATTGGGAGAAACGGCAGCTGTAGAACATCAGAATATTGCAGACCTCATCTCCAATATGAAATTCGATGATGTTTTTTTGGTGGGAAAAAATTTCTACGCGACAGAGACAACCCTAAAAAAGTTCGACACTTTCGAAAGTCTATCGGAATATGTAAAGAAAGCCAAACTCCCTAAAGGAAAAATTCTAATAAAAGGTTCGCGCGGAATGGCCTTGGAGCGGCTGTTGAACATTCTTTGATTATTGGATGGTCTGAGTAACACTGCCACAGGTCAGCATCTTATCACCAAAATAGGGGTTCAATACTTTATTCTCGAAACTCAACCAATCAGCCCCCTTGTTACCGTCGGCCATGGGGCAGTGCTGCACATATACCGGTTGATTCAAATTTTTAAGATTTGAGGCAATATTCACCATCTTCTGTGATAATGGCTTAAAATGTTGTCGCTGTTCGGCTATATCGGCCGCTTCGGAAATTGCTGCGGCATTATCAATAATGCCCTGAATATTAGAACGTGTAACGGCTTCCATACTCGTTATATCCAACGCATTTAATTCTTTTAAAAGAGCATTGGCCCTTGCCATTGTTTTTTCAGTATCGGTAGCTATCAAGGCATCCTTTATAGCAATATAACTATGAATGATTTTGGTAAACTTTGCTTGAAAGGTGCTATCAAGGTTCAAAGCTATTGGTTCTCCCTCCATGTTAGATGACGCAATATTTTTATCCTTAGCGCCCATCATCGACTTTTTACCCTGCAATTGAGCGGCGGCATCAACAGTAAAAGTTCCATTTGTGACTACCTCATCACCTGGATTCAAACCTTCTAGTATGGTATAGAAATCGCCCATCACATTCCCCAAAGTGACCTCCGCTATTTCAAAAACCGGTTCATCTGAAACTGTTTTAACGTAGACCAAAGATC
Organism: Maribacter halichondriae; assembly: GCF_027474825.1. Taxonomy (GTDB): domain Bacteria; phylum Bacteroidota; class Bacteroidia; order Flavobacteriales; family Flavobacteriaceae; genus Meishania; species Meishania halichondriae. The sequence continues at coordinate 958,313 of NZ_CP107030.1, forward strand.
GCTTTCCGGTCCATAGTACCGAGGACTTTGGCACTGTCAATACTTGACTGGCACCATCTACAGCTACAGTACCTTGAACGAACATACCCGGCTTTAAGAGCTGTTGTTTATTGTTTAAGGTAACCCTAACGGAAACCGTCCTTTTCGTCGGATCTAAAATTGGTTCTACAAATGAGATTTTCGCTTCCAGTTTTTTATCATCGAAAGCCTTGGAAGTAATCAGTATGTCCTGTCCCATATTTAGCAAGGGAAGTTGGTTTTCATAGGCATCGAAGACCGCCCAAACCGTATATAAGTTCGAAACTTTGTACAAGGGATCTCCCTCATTGTAAAATTGGCCCTCTGCAGCCATAATTTCAGTGACGGTACCCGACACATCGGCAATCAGCGGAAAATTAAACATCGGTTTCCCCGTTTGTAGCACCTCATCAATCTGCCTATCGGTCATTTTCCACAATCCCATGGTATTTCGAGTTGCGGCCCACAATTTGGGATTGGATTCCCTAAAAGAAGAAGACGTTAGCAACCTATCTTGTGCGGTGTACATTTCAGGGGCATAAATAACCCCTATCTGTTGTCCTTTTTTGACATATTCACCAACATAGTTGACATTGAGCTTCTCGATACGACCATCAAAAATGGTGGTCTGTACCGCATTGGTCTTTTCATTTGATGTTATGACTCCTGATAAAACCAGTGTATTGTTTTCCAAATCGTTGACGCCTATGGTCGTTGTTTCGATATTGGCCAATGCCATGGCATTTTCAGACATTCTAAACTGGTTTGCTTCTAGGATATCACCACCGGTATCTACAGCAATCAAATCCATTCCACATAAAGGACAATCGCCTTTTTCCGTTTTGGATATTTGGGGATGCATAGAACAAGTCCATTGGGCCTGCCTATCTTTTTCAGTTTGGGGAGTATGACCGTTTTCTTTTTCTGTTGTACCAAAAATCAGATATCCCAAAACCAGACCTGCCGCCAAAAGTGCTAGATATGTTCCGTACTTCTTGATCATAGTTCTACAACTTTAATTTTCTTCGAATATTTTAATTCGGCCTCTTTTCTCCAACTGAATAGCACCGGCACGATAAACAATGAAATCAAAGCGACCAGCATTCCTCCAAAACTAGGTATTGCCATGGGTATCATTACATCACTTCCACGGCCATTCGAGGTCAAAATAGGCAATAATGCCAAAAGTGTGGTGGCCGTTGTCATTAGACAGGGTCGAATACGTTTTACACCGGCTTCCAATACCGAAGCCCGAACACTTTTAATATCATCCGGACTATTCTTATCAAAGGTCTGTTTTAAATAGGTGGCCATTACGACACCGTCATCCGTGGCAATTCCGAAAAGGGCAATAAAACCAACCCACACGGCGACACTTAAATTTATAGTCTGAATATTGAATAGGTCGCGCATATTCATTGCGCCCAAACCGAAGTTCATAAACCATGATTGGCCATAGAGCCAAATCAAAATAAATCCTCCTGAAAATGCGACCGCAACCCCTGTAAAGACCATCATTGAAATGGACACCGACCTAAACTGTAGGTATAAAATCAAAAAAATGGCCAACAATACCAAAGGTACTATAAACGATAATGTCTTTTCAGCGTGCAATTGATTTTCATAAGTTCCGGCAAATTGATAGCTTATCCCTTGTGGAAGCTCCAATGATTTATCGGCAAGTCTTTGCTCGATTTCCCGCAGTGCGTTTTGTACCACATCGACCTCCGCAAAACCATCTTCTTTATCAAAAAGTACGTAACCGACTAAAAAACCATCTTCGCTCTTGATATTTTGTGGTCCTTTCTCATAGGCAATGGAAACGAAATCGGATAAAGGAACGGATGTACCATTATTAATATCAACATAGATATTTTCAAGATCTTCAGGACCACCCCTTAATTCACGGGGATAGCGTACACGAATTCCGTAGCGTTCACGACCTTCGACGGTTTCGGTCAATACTTTTCCACCAATGGCAATCTCAAGCGTTTCCTGCACATCGGAAATCGACAACCCATACCGTGATATCCTGTTTCTATCGATATTGATCATTAGATAGGGCTTGCCAACAATTCTGTCGGCGAATACAGCATCTTTTTTTACGCCCGCTGTTTCTTTTAATACAGACTCAAGCTGCACTCCAAAAGATTCTATTTCTGTCAGATTTTGGCCTTTTACCTTGATGCCCATGGGAGCTCGCATTCCGGTCTGGAGCATTACAAGCCGTGTTTCGATAGGCTGTAATTTAGGGGCCGAGGTAACCCCTGGGAGGTTCGTGACGGAAACAATGGCATTCCAGATATCTTCTTTGTTTTGAATTTCTTTTCTCCAATTTCTATAGAAAGTTCCGCCATCGTCGATAACAAGATCGTCTTTATCATATCCACTTCCTGCCTCGACAAAATCTCCGGATTTGGTTTCAAAAAGCCCAGAATCATTTGTTTTGAAAGAAATAGGATTTCCTTCTTCATCCAAAATAAATTCCGGTTTATAGAAAATCACGTTCTCGTACATGGACATCGGTGCCGGATCTAAAGCTGATTCTACTCGCCCTGCCTTACCCACCACAGTTGCAATTTCAGGAAGGCTGGCAACGGCCATATCCAATTGTTTCAGCACCCTTTGATTTTCACTGACACCCGCATGTGGCATCGAGGTCGGCATTAGAAGATATGAACCTTCATCTAGCGAGGGCATGAATTCCTTTCCCGTATTCCGCATAATCAAAAGGCCGAAGACCAGAAGCAGAAAAGGAACACTCAAGAATAATATTTTGTTTTCCAAGGCCCAAGTCAAAATGCGCTCATAGTACTTTCTAAAAAATATAATACCTCCTAAAATAAGTAGGCAAATGGCAGCTACAAAAAGGAGGTTGAAGATGACATGGCTATCAAAACCGAGTGGTCTCCAATATAAACCCAACAATAATACTATGGAAAACGCACCCCATATCATTTGATACCGATTTTGTGCTTCTAACCTTATATAATATAATCGTTCCAAAAGATTAACGATACCGAATCCCATTAATACGACCCCAAGAATATGGCCATAAAGAAGAATTATCAATCCTGATACTATCAAAATGGCGCTTGTTACAATTCCGAAAATCTTCTTTCTTTCACGTTTCTTAAAAAGCTGCGCCGCAAAAGGAGGTATCAAAAAGAGTGCAATGAACATCGATGCCGTTAAAGCCGCTGTTTTAGTAAAGGCCAGCGGAGAAAAAGCTTTCCTTCGGCACCTGTCAAGGTAAAAACGGGAATGAAACTGATAATCGTGGTCAACCCCGCCGTAAGAATGGCTCCCGAGACTTCAGTTGTGGCTTCATATACAATTGTATCAATATTGGTACTTTTCGTATGCATTTCGAAATGACGCATAATATTTTCGGAAAGTATGATGGCCATATCTACCATGGTACCGATTGCAATGGCGATACCTGATAAAGCAACAATGTTTGCATCGACCTTGAACAGCTTCATGGCGATAAATACCATTAAAACTGCAATGGGCATTAAGCTTGATATCAGGGCCGAAATTCTTAGATTGAACAACATTACGATAACCACAAGAATGGTAATCAGAACCTCATAGGTGAGTGCGTTACCCAAGGTACCCAACGTTTCATTGATCAATTCGGTGCGGTCGTAAAAGGGAACTATGGTCAATTTAGATGTTCTCCCATCCTTTAAAATTTTACTCGGCAATGCGGGTGAAATTTCATCGATTTTTCCCTTTACTTGGGTAATCGTTTCCATGGGGTTAACCCCATATCGCGACACCACTACCCCACCGACAACTTCTGCGCCCTCCTTGTCCAAAAATCCTCTCCGTTCCGCAGGTCCCAAGGTCACTCTGGCAATATCCTTGATTCTAATGGGTGTGAAGTCGGTGGTTCGCACCTCCGATTCCTCGATATCCTTAATGCTTTTTACATATCCCAGCCCACGAACGAAATACTCGGCTTGATTAATTTCCAGCGTTTTGGCCCCAACATCTTTATTGCTTTCCTTTACAGCCTCTACCACTTCGGACAACGATACATCATATTGCCGCATCAGTTCTGGGTCAACGTCAATTTGATATTCTTGAATATACCCGCCAATAGAAGCCACTTCGGAAACACCTTTGGCCGAGGCAAGTGCATTCTTGACGTAAAAGTCTTGAATACTTCGTATTTCATGTAAGTCCCAGCCACCTGTGACCTTACCATTTTTGTCACGCCCTTCGAGCGTATACCAAAATATCTGCCCTAAGGCAGTCGCATCAGGCCCAAGTGTGGGTTGAACACCATTAGGTAGAAGATTATTAGGTAATGCATTTAATTTCTCTAACAATCGACTTCTGGACCAATAGAATTCCACATCTTCCTCAAAAATGACATAGATACTCGAAAAACTGAACATTGACGAACTGCGAATGGTCTTCACTCCAGGAACGCCCAACAAATGTGCCGTAAGCGGATAGGTTATTTGATCTTCGATATCCTGAGGGGACTGGCCCTCCCATTGCGTGTATACTATCTGCTGGTTCTCGCCAATATCCGGAATCGCATCGACTGAAACAGGATTCTTGGGAAATAATTCATTTCCAAAATCGAAAGGAGAATGCACCATACCCCATACCAAAAAGAGCAGCAATAAAATAACTGCTACCAATTTGTTTTCAATTAAGAATTTGATGCCTTTGTTAAGCATTTTAAATTGTTGGATGAAGTAGTTCCGTTCGTCGAAAAACCCCCGTAAACCTTAACGTTCAAAAGTAGCAAATGATTGTAGGCAAAGTCGAACTATTTCTTCTAAAAAACTCAAAATTATATGGTATTAAAGGGAAGAGGTATGACTAGAGTTATACAAATCGACTATTTCGAAATGTTCAAACCGACAAAAAGAAGGGAGAAAGTCAATTTAGTGGGTTATACTGCCCCGACGCTTCGGGGGAACCTGACTTCCCGGCAGGCAGGCCAGTGAACTCGAAATTTTGTGGGTTATACTGGATTCGAACCAGTGACCTCTGCCCTGTCAAGGCAGCGCTCTAAACCAACTGAGCTAATAACCCAAAAACAGATGGCAAAGGTAAAATTAATTTTGGATTAAAAAAGATAGCTTTATCCATAATTCGGGCTAATCCATACCTAAACTTTTATTTCATGACATCGCAAGACTTTTTTGTTAAGCAGCTTTAGGCCGCACCAGTTATTCTTTTAAGAACAATAACCTTTAATTTAAAAAATGTAAATTTATCCGTATTGAAAAAGTGCGTTCCGGTTCTTCTGCTACTTCACAAAAGCCCTAAAGTATTCTTATTCGATACAAGTACAACAATTAATGAACATAGTCAAAAGTGAACATGAAAAACACCAATAGCCGAAGGAAGTTTCTTAAAAAGTCCGCAATTATAACAGGTACGGGCATAATCGCTCCCGCATATACCTTCGGAATAACGCATTCTGTAAAAAACCTCGGCGAAATAGTAGGACACGGAGACTTCACATACCGGGTAGACAAGGAATGGGGTATTCAAGACCCCGCCAAAGTTCCTATAAACGACTGTCACGAAATGGCCATGGATGGTCGAGGGCGTATTTTTATGACCACTACGGGGGCCGACAATAAAAATATCCTGATATATGACAAATCCGGAAAAGTTTTGGATTCTTGGGGGAAATTTCAAGGAGCCCATGGCCTGACCCTTACAGGCGAGGGGAACGAACAATTTCTTTTCATCACCGACCCTGACACCCATAAAGTATCTAAAACAACATTAGACGGAAAGGTTCTCTTGACTCTTGAGCGCCCAAAAGAAGTTGATGGCTATACGGAGGACAATCAATTCAAGCCCACGGAGACTGCGATAATGCCAAACGGCGATATTTATGTGGCTGACGGGTACGGTCAAAACTTTATCATTCAATATAATGCCCAAGGAGAATACATTCGTCATTTTGGCGGTACCGGGGAAGGCGATGACAAATTCAATTGCTGCCACGGTATTACCTTGGATACTAGGGATACGGAAAATCCTACGCTATTAATTACGTCTAGGGCCAGCCAAGAATTCAAACGTTTTTCTTTGGATGGAACCCATTTAGAAACCATATCATTGCCGGGATGCTCCATATGTAGACCCGTAATTCATGGAGATCATCTCTATTTTGCGGTTATAGTTACCAAAACATGGGATAGTTATGATGGCATGTTGGCGGTTTTGGATAAGGACAACAACATAGTTTCGCTTCCTGGGGGAAGCCGTCCTCAATATTCAAATGAACTGTTGACCGAACCAATGTATGATGGAAAGACCTTTAGAAATCCGCATGATGTCTTTGTGGATAACGATGAAAATCTTTATGTACCGCAATGGGCCTCAGGAAAAACGTATCCGATCAAATTACATAGAGTCTAAAATCTGAGCACCATGATCGCGTTGGAATTCACTACCTTTTTAGGGCGTTTTCATCCTCTATTGGTACACCTTCCCATAGGTTTTTTGTTTTTGGCCATCGTTTTGGAATGGTATGAAAATTTGACCAAAAAAAGAAAAAAAAAGCAAGCTCATAGCCGTCTCATGGTTTTTGGGAGGAGCGAGTGCCTTTGTTGCGGCCTTTTTTGGTTGGTGGCTGGGCGAAACCGGGCTTTATGAAGAGGATACCCTTTTTATACACCGCTGGCTTGGTATTGCCCTTGTTATAATAGCTTTCATAGGTTGGTGGATAAAACGCACCCCCGAAAATCACTCTAAATTACTACATAATGGCATCAATATTTTGTTGTTGCTAATGCTTTTTGTAGAAGGCCACAAAGGTGGGGATTTGACCCATGGTGAGACCTACCTCACAGAATATGCACCTGAGCCCCTACAAAAACTAATTGGGGTTTATGGCGAGCAGGATTCACTTCCAACGTTTGGCAACCCCGATTCTGTTTTGGTATACAATGATCTGATTTCGCCAATCTTCAAGACAAAGTGTATTGCCTGTCATTGTGCAGAAGTACAGCGGGGAGGGCTTGATATGAGCACTCCTGAAACACTTACCGAAGGTGGCGAGGGCGGTGCCATTATCGTCAGCGGAAACCCTACTGAAAGTGAGCTGTTCAGAAGGATTACATTACCACAAAGCAATGTAAAGTTCATGCCACCGACCAACAAAGTATTGACCTATGATGAGATAAAGATCGTGGAATGGTGGATACGACAGGGAGCCTCCCTCGAGGATCCGGTCGCCACCTTGGAAGTAACCGATAATATACATCCCGTATTGCTACGCAAGTATGGTCTCGATACATCGCCAAAAGCCTGGTACGAAAGAGTACGTTTGACTCCTTTAGACAGCATACAGTTGGTCACTCTATCAAAAAGCGGTTTTACGATCAAAACGTTGGGAGGCGACAACCCGCTATTGGACATCACGTATTCAGGATCCGACCTTACCGAACAACAACTACAGGAACTTGAAAAGGTAAAGGATTATGTCGCTTGGTTATCGCTAGCCCAGACAAATGTAGAGGATGAATGGCTTGGTATAATTTCGAATTTTACGAACCTGACCAGACTTGAATTGGAGAAAACAGCAATTACCGATAGAGGGGTATCCAAATTAGCCAAATTGGAACATCTCGAAGTGTTAAATCTTTATGGCACACAAGTGACCGACGCCTGTCTTTCCGAGATACAGAAATTCAAAGGACTAAAAAGAGTTTATCTCTGGGGTACGGACGTTACCACCGAAAATGCCAAAAAGCTTGAAAATGATGCCTCGGAACTACAAGTTATCATTGGCAAGAGTTAGAAATTAATTGTATCTTATTCCTTCGGATAAAAATCGGATTAGAGTCCAATTCCATCCCAAAAGAATACTTGAATATGACAAAATACAATGTTGCCGTATTAGGACCCATACCCAGGGACCATATCACCACACATCATGGGGAAGTAATCGAAAAGTATGGTTGTGCCACACACACCGCCATAGGTCTGTCACGGCTTTTGGGGGATGAGGGCACTGTACATTTGGTTTCCCATGTTAGAAAAAAGGATGAGCACGCCGTAAAAGAAATTTTGTCGGAATACCAGAACATCAATGTAGACCATATAACTTCGGATCAGGATCAAGGCGATGTCATCAGTCTAAAATTCTTGGATCAAAACAAAAGACTCGAAAAACAGACCGGGTTCATGAATCCGATTATACCGGATGATGTCAAGGAATTGTTACACTGCGATGTCTTTGTCTGTGTTCCGATTACCGACTATGAGGTACCTCTCGAAACACTTAAGTATATTAAGAAAAAAAGTGAGGGCATGATTATATTCGATGCCCACGGCCCGACCAATACGGTCACCATGACCGGAGATAGATTGATAAAATTCTGGATCGACCGTGATCAATGGCTTCCCTACATCGATGTTCTAAAAATGAACTTGGAAGAGTCAAAGTGTTGTTGGTTCGAGAAAGAGTACCACCCTGATAACCAAGTTGATCTTCACGACGAAAGTACCGAACACCTCGTGCCATTTGCGGAACACTCGCTACAAAAAGGAATAAAATCATTGATAGTGACTTTGGATTCCAATGGAGGTGCCGTTTTTAAAAAAGATGGAAAAGTCCATCATGAAATGGTCAAATCGATCAAGGTGGAACATGTCGTCGATACTACGGGTTGTGGGGATTCCTTCGCTGGAGGTTTGGGATATGGAATATTAAAAAATCCCACAGATTATATTACGGCCACCAAATATGCCAATGCATTGGGCGCCCAACGGACTCAAGGTCGTGATTTCAATGTGTTTAAATCCATTGAAGAGACCAACCAGATGATTATGGATACCTATGGGATAGTCTAACCAAAAATCAAACATAGATTTCTCAAGACTATGGCACGTATTGGGCAGAATTGAAATTAGTTCTAAATTTTCTATTTTTCTTTTGGGGAAGCCAAAAGTATTCTATATTTGCAAACCTTTTCGGGCAATTAGCTCAGTTGGTTCAGAGCACCTCGTTTACACCGAGGGGGTCGGGGGTTCGAGCCCCTCATTGCCCACAAAAGTCGTTCATTAGAACGACTTTTTTTGTTTGAAAATCTATCGAGTCATATTTCTTTGGACTAAAAACCGATTCGCACAAAATCACACCACTTCGGCCACAACAAAAGTACTTCCGCCAACAAATATGAAATCGTCTTCATTAGCTTTCTCAAGAGCCATTTTCAGTGCTTTTTCTACGGATGAATAAGAATTTCCATTAAGACCTAAATCGTTGGCGTTTCTCCGCAATAATTCCGCATCAAGTCCTCTTCTGATTTTGGGCCTCGCAAAATAATACTTAGCATTTTTTGGGAATAAGGGCAACACCGAATCAAGGTTTTTGTCCTTCACAAAACCCAATATGATATGCAGGGTATTGAACTTTTGTAACTGAATTTGTTGCAATACCAATGAGAGCCCCTCGTAATTATGTGCGGTATCGCAAACAATTTTCGGATTTTCACCCAATATCTGCCATCGTCCCATCAAACCCGTATTTTCAACAACATTTTTAAGCCCTGAAACAATATTCCGCTCTTCTATTTTAAAATTCTTAAGTTCTTTTAGGGCCGCTATAACTCCTTTGATATTCCTCTCTTGATAATTCCCGAGAAGTGAAGTCTTATACGATTTTTGAATGATGTCTTCGGCAAATACGATTTTGGAACCCTTTTTTGAGGCATTTATTATAAAAATATCTTCAACGGCTTCTTGTCGCTCACTGATAACAACTGGAATATTTTGTTTTATTATTCCCGCTTTTTCGAAAGCGATTTTTTGCAATGTATCGCCCAGCAAATCAATATGATCTAATCCGATATTGGTAATCAGTGAAACTTCGGGCAAGATAATATTGGTAGAATCCAATCGCCCGCCCAAACCGACCTCTATGATGGTGATATCGACTTTTTTAATTGCAAAATATTGAAACGCCATACCAACGGACATTTCAAAAAATGAAAGTCTTTCCTTCTCGAAAAACGATTTGTTCTTTTCGATAAAATCGATAACGAATTTCTTGCCTATTGGCTTCCCGTTTATTCTGATACGTTCGCGAAAATCCTTTAGGTGGGGAGAAGTGTATAAACCAACTTTGTACCCGGCTTCCTGTAAGATAGAGGCCAACATATGACTACTCGATCCTTTGCCATTGGTTCCGGCAACATGAATGCTCTTAAATTTCTTTTCAGGATGGTCTAAATGAGAAGCAAGTGAAAGAATATTGTCCAACTTTCCGTTAAAGGCAACTTTTCCTTTTTGTTGGTACATTGGAAGTCGGTCGAACATCCAATCCAAAGTCGCTGCGTAGGTCACTCCCCAAGTTTGAAATTGACCACTACGAAACCAACTTGTTGGCTAGGTGCATTTGAATCAAGATTCCATTTATGCTTGAAGGCGGTTTTCTTTGCCGGGTCTAAAAGACATGGGGCATTATTGGTAGTTCCTTTGACGCCAGGTGTTGCGCTGACGACATTACCATTCCGGTCTACCACAATTTTAACCACTACCCTGCCGGATTCGTTACATTCTTGTTGGACTTTTCCTTTGCTGACCAGCGATCGACCGTTTAACCCATAACCGCCCGTACCGCTTCCAGAACCTGGCGAACCATAATAACTTGTAGCATAAGGATCGCCGTCAGGAGAACCTTTATCTCCAGCCTTGTCATCATCCCCCTCACTTCCTGATGCCGTGCCATCAGACTTGTTCAGTCCACCCATCAGTTCGTCCAATTCTTTTTTCTTGGCCTCCTGTTCCTGGCGTTTTTTCTCTTCGGCCCGTCGTTGCTCATCTGCTTTTCGTTGGGCTTCGGCCTTAGCCTTTTTTGCCTCGGCATCAGCTTTACGCTTAGCCTCTTTGGCGGCGTCTTCAGCCTTTTTCTTGGCTTCGTTGGCCTGCTTTATTTTTATGGCCTCTTCATTATCTTGGGTAAGTACTTTTTCTGAAGGGGCTTCTTTGACAACTGTTTCTTCCGGCTCCTCTTCCACAGCTTCTTCTACAGCCTCCTCCACAACTTCTTCCTGTTTGGTCGGTTCAACAGGCGGAGTATCCAAAGGTTCCGATCTAATTTTCTCTTTGGGTTGTACTTGGCCACTACCAAAATCCATAGTACCAAAATTCACGGATATTCCGTTCTCGATTGGCGGATCCATATAGGTCAGCCCGATATAGAATAAAACAAGCAGGAGTACACTCAACAGTAGTGTCGTAAGTGTAAAGGATTTTTTCTTATGTCTCGTGTCTAAGAATGACATTTTGCCAATTCAGTTTTAAAATCTCGTATTATTAATTTGAATTATTTTTTGTTCAGATGATACAAAAAATATCAGCATAGCCTTAGCTACGGTTATCTTTTTTGGAGAAATATGAACGAAAAAGAAACAAATTATATGCGTTATTTTAATGCCGAACTGGCATCAATTGGGTCGCACGGCCAAAATAACCTTGTAATTGTTCCTATTGGCAATATCCATAACGTTGACCGCTTCTTTGATAGCTACGCTTTCTTCTGCCCTCAGGATGATGGTAGGTTTGTCTTGACCTTGTAGTGCCTTTTTTAATTCAATTTCTATATATTCTCCGTTGATTCTCTCGTTGTTCACAAAATATTGCAGGTTCTTGTCGATACTTACCGAAACATTTTGCGTATTGGTAGACTTCCCTTTCGCTTTGGGCAATAACAAATCCAATGCATTCGGTGAGTTCGCCGTTAGCATGAAAAATATCAATAGCAGAAAAACAATATCCGTCATCGACGACATGCTAAAATCAGGACTTACCTTATTTCTTCCTTTCAATTTCATATATCAAGGATTAAAGCGGTTCGTTCAATAAATCCAAAAACTCGACCGCATTGGCCTCCATTTTATGAACCACCTTGTCAGTTCGGTTTACTAGGTGATTATAGCCCATATAAGCAATTATACCAACGATAAGACCTGCCACCGTTGTGGTCATTGCCGTATAAATCCCTGAGGCCAAAGAGCCCATCTCGGCTTGTCCACCGCTAGTAGCCATTTCATGGAATGCCAAAATCATACCAATTACGGTTCCAAGGAATCCGATCATTGGGGCAGCACCGGCAACTGTTGCCAAAATACTAACGTTCTTCTCCAATTTATAAACCTCCAATGTGCCCGCATTTTCAATTGCGGTATTGATATCATCTAAAGGTTTACCTATTCGGGAAACTCCCTTTTCGGTCAATCGGGCCACTGGAGAATCGGTCTGGGCACACAAAATCTTGGCCGCTTCCAATTTACCATTGGTGACATGGTCACGAATTTGGTTCATAAAGTTACTGTCGATCTTTGAAGCCGCGTTCACGGCCAGCAAGCGCTCAAAGTATATATATAGGGCTACCGCAAGCATAATGAAGAGTACAGAGATAATTACTATACTTCCAGTCCCTCCACTGAAAATCAAATCCATGACCGAAAGGGTCTTCTCTTCGGAAAGTACTTCACCCGTTGTGGGATCCGTGGCAAGGTCTTGCATCAAAAACATATATTTTCTCTTATTGATTTGCCCTTATAACGGCATTTTATCGATTAAATTATGCGTTCAGCACTAAATTTCGAATTAATATGAAAGTTACCGCACCAGCTATAAATCCAAGGAATGCCAGCCATGCTATTTTCTTCAGATACCAGAAAAAATCAATTTTTTCCATTCCCATGGCAACAACTCCGGCAGCAGAGCCAATAATCAACATACTACCCCCGGTTCCTGCTGAATAGGCGATAAAATGCCAAACAGGGTCATCAATGGGTACAGAGAACATGCCCATACTGGCTGCAACCAAAGGAACATTGTCGATTACCGCCGAGCCAACACCTAATATCAAAACCACCAAATCGGAGACATGCTCCCCAATTGATTCCGTCCCCAACATGGGCATTGTAGAATCCAAGGTTTCTGCAAAATGAAATAATAGACCTAAAGATTCCATGGCGGCAACAGCGAGCAATATTCCCAGAAAGAATAAAATACTCGGCAGTTCAATTTTTGAAAGTGAGGCATGAACCGGACTGTGATGACCATGCGAATCACTCACACCCGGAACATCTACAGCGTCGGAAATAGTAAACTTTGAATTACTGTAAATCTCGGCAAAAGTGGCTACCATTGCCAAGGATAGCATCATGCCCACATAGGGAGGCAAATGTGTAATGGTTTTGAAAATCGGAACAAATACAATTGCTCCCAACCCTAGATATAACATAGTCGCACCAAACCTCGATTTTGGTTCTTCCAACGCATCAACGTCCCTATCGATATTCCCCTGAAAAGCTTTATAATTACTGGCAACCAATACAGGTACAATCATACAGGCAATCGAAGGCACCAACACATGCTCTATCAATTGTAGGGCAGTTACCTTATTACCTATCCACAACATTGTCGTGGTAACATCTCCAATAGGAGACCAAGCTCCACCGGCGTTGGCCGCGATTATGATCATACCCGCAAACCATAATCTTGTATTTCGATCATTAATGACCTTCTGCAAAATCGTTATCAAAACGATAGTTGCAGTTAAATTGTCAATGATGGCCGAAAGAATAAATGCCAATATCGAAAAAAGCCACAACAATTTACGCTTGCTTTTAGTTCTAATAAAGCCTTTTATGGTCGCAAATCCATCAAAATAATCAATGATTTCAACTATCGTCATAGCACCCAGCAAGAAGACCAGAATCTCGGCAGTCTTTCCCAAATGGTGCAGTAGCATTTCATCGATGTGGCTGGGTTCAAGCTCCTTAAGTTCTGTATTGACCTCAAAGACCGGCATATGCGTCAACGCAATGATAGCCCATAATATGGCCATCATGGCCAAGGCCGGGATTAGTTTGTCAATCTTCAGGTTATGCTCCATGGTAATCGCGAGATAACCCACAACAAATACAATGATAATAATGGTTTCCATACTCGGTCGGTTTATGTTAAATCAATTGTTTCAATGCGATTTCAAATCCTGTGCTACTCAAATTAGTCTTCGAAGGATTTTGCTTAAAGATATTCAAAATTGCTTTTCTAATTGTGTTCGATGTGTCATTAAATATTAAATCATCATCCATGCCCACTTTTTTTTCCATGAAATAGGCAAAAACACGGGCCATTCCACAATTCGAAATAAAATCGGGAATAAGGCTCACGCGTCCATCGGTATATTCCATTATCGGTCCGAAGAAAATTTCCTTATCTGCAAAAGGCACATTGGCGCCGCACGAGATGACCTCTAGACCCGTATCTATCATCTTACTGATTTGATCTTTGGTAATTAACCTTGAAGCGGCACAAGGAATAAATATTTCTGTAGGAAGCGTCCAAATCCGTTCATTGATTTCCTCAAAAGGAATCATTTGGTTCGCATCGGCCATTAGGTTGTTTCCTTTTTTATTCAGGAAAAAAGATTTGATTTCATCGAACGAGAAACCCTCTTCTTTTATAACGCCTGCCGCTCTATCGATAATACCGACAACTTTTGCACCCATCTGCGCCAAATAAAACGCCGCGGCACCACCCACATTGCCAAATCCCTGAACAACCGCTCTTTTCCCCATCACATTGCCGCCATAAATGTCGTAATAATGACGAACGGCTTCGGCAACTCCAAAACCGGTAATCATATCGGCTACGGTATATTTTCTTGAGACTTCAGGTGAATATTTCGAGCTTTCCAAAGCTTTGATAACCCCCAATCGAAGTTGTCCTATGCGATTTATTTTATCGGCTTCAGTCGGTCTAAAGTGTCCATTAAAAACGCCCTCCTGCGGATGCCATACCCCGGCATCTTCGGTAATGGGAATGACCTCATGGATTTCGTCGACGTTCAAATCGCCACCCGTACCGTAATAACTTTTCAAAAGCGGTGCGACTGCATGGTACCATCGTTCTAAAACCCCTTTTTTCCGAGGATCGTTCGGATTGAAATTAATTCCTGATTTTGCACCGCCTATTGGCGGTCCCGACACGGTGAATTTAACTTCCATGGTCTTCGCCAAAGAGAGCACCTCGTTCATATCAAGCCCTTCACGCATTCTCGTACCACCACCGGCAGCCCCTCCACGCAAGGAGTTTATAACCGTCCAACCTTCAGCCTCGGTTTCCGGGTCTTTCCAGTTGAAAACAATTTCGGGCTGTTTGTTCTCATATATCTTGAGTAATTCTTTCATCGTTCTGATTTAATTAAAAATTATGAATCCGTCCGCTTTTCAGCGACCATGTTACTACCTTTTTCTATTTTGTTTTTCCGCCTATGGCGGTTAGTGCTGTCTCATAATTTCTCGATTAAATCCGATGCTTTCGGCATAGGCGAACAAATATAAAAAAATGCTTTGGTTTAGGTATTTTTCTTTACCGTCTTACTGTTGTGTTACTCTTAAAAACAGCTCGCGAATTTTCCTGATTTTTCGAACATACCCTTATATTTGTACAACTGTTTACCAATTCCGCAATATTATGGACTTTGCCCTTTCCGAAGAACAATTGATGATCCAACAGGCCGCACGGGATTTCGCCCAGAACGAACTCCTACCTGAAGTAATCGAAAGGGACGATGCTCAACGTTTTCCTGCTGAGCAAGTCAAAAAAATGGGAGAACTCGGTTTTATGGGAATGATGGTGGATCCCAAATATGGTGGCAGTGGATTGGACACCATGTCATACGTATTGGTTATGGAGGAACTTTCTAAAATCGATGCCTCCGCTTCCGTAGTCGTATCCGTAAATAATTCCCTGGTCTGTTATGGTCTTGAGGCTTTTGGAACGGAGGAGCAAAAAGATAAATACCTAACGCGATTGGCGTCAGGGGAGATAATTGGTGCATTCTGTTTGTCGGAACCTGAAGCAGGCAGCGATGCCACTTCCCAAAAAACAACCGCTATCGACAAAGGCGAACACTATGTTTTGAACGGCACAAAGAATTGGATCACCAACGGAGGAACGGCGGAAGTTTATCTTGTCATTGCACAAACTAATAAGGAAAAAGGCCATAAAGGAATCAATGCCCTAATTGTCGAAAAAGGTATGGATGGCTTTGAAGTCGGCCCCAAGGAAAATAAGTTAGGCATCCGCGGAAGCGATACACATTCCTTAAACTTTAATGATGTTAAAATCCCCAAGGAAAACCGCATCGGGGAAGATGGCTTCGGGTTCAAGTTCGCCATGAAAACCTTGGCGGGGGGTCGAATCGGAATTGCCGCCCAGGCATTGGGAATAGCTGCAGGCGCTTATGAACTTGCCCTCAAATACTCCAAGGAAAGAAAAGCTTTTGGCACCGAAATCGCCAACCATCAGGCCATCGCCTTCAAATTGGCCGAT
Organism: Maribacter halichondriae; assembly: GCF_027474825.1. Taxonomy (GTDB): domain Bacteria; phylum Bacteroidota; class Bacteroidia; order Flavobacteriales; family Flavobacteriaceae; genus Meishania; species Meishania halichondriae. The sequence continues at coordinate 974,684 of NZ_CP107030.1, forward strand.
ATGCACACCCAAATTGAGGCAGCCAGACACTTGGTATATAAAGCGGCTTGGGAAAAGGATAATGACCTAAATTATGACCTATCGGGTGCCATGGCCAAACTCTACGCCTCACAAGTGGCCATGGATACAACGGTCGAGGCCGTTCAAATTCACGGTGGTAATGGTTTTGTAAAAGACTACCATGTAGAACGTCTCATGCGGGATGCCAAAATCACCCAAATCTACGAGGGAACCTCCGAAATTCAGAAAATCGTTATTTCCCGCAGTATTTTGAGGGATTAGATGCCGATTGGCATTATCAAAATCTCAATTTTAACAGCCAAAATTTTCGAAATTCAAGATTATTTAGTGTTTTATTACAATCGTTGTGTTTTTTGTTGGATAGCAGCCAATTCACTGGGAATAATTCAATAAAAATGATATTTTTATAGGCTTGGATAACCAAAAGCTAACCTGTCGGGCTTAAAAATATTTGGATTATGACATTGAAGAAACAAGGATTGTATTTACCTGAATTTGAGCATGATAACTGCGGAGCAGGTTTCATTTGTAGTTTGAAGGGGAAAAAGTCCAATGATATTATTCATAAGGCATTGGAAATCTTGGACAAACTCGAGCACCGAGGTGCCGTAAGTTCCGATGGAAAAACCGGAGATGGTGCTGGAATCCTTATCGACATACCCCATGATTTTTTTAAGGCGGAATTGGCCTTCGAAATTCCCGAACCAGGCGAATATGCAGTGAGCAACGTTTTTCTTCCCCGTAAAGAGAACCAAAGAAAATTCTGTATCGATATTTTCGAGGAAAATATTAAAAAACAAGGGCTTCAACTTCTGGGCTGGCGTGATGTTCCAGTAAATCGTTCGATTCCCGGGCGCATTGCAATGGAGACTGAGCCCTTTGTCATGCAGATATTTATTGCCAAGGAAAAACCGTCACAAGACGAGTTTACCTTCAATCTTAAATTGTTCACGGCCCGAAAGATAACCGAACATGCCATTTTAAATTCGAAGTTATCCGAAAGTGGTTTCTTCTACCTGCCAAGCCTTTCAACAAAAATTATAATTTTCAAGGGTCTTTTGATGCCTAAGGACATTAGCCTTTATTATAAAGATTTAATGGATCCCAGGGTGGTCACTCGCTTGTCATTGGTGCATCAACGTTTTTCAACGAACACCTTCCCGACCTGGGATTTGGCGCAGCCTTTCCGATATATGTGTCATAATGGTGAAATCAATACGTTGCGTGGAAATGTATCCCGCATGAAATCTAGGGAAGAGCTAATGAAAAGCGACCTTTTTGGTGATGAAATCAAAAAAATACTTCCTGTAATACTTCCCGGAAAATCGGATTCCGCTACCATGGATATGGTGGTTGAAATGCTGTTGATGACGGGACGATCCCTTCCCGAAGTGATGATGATGCTGGTACCCGAGGCTTGGGAGAAAAATCCCGATATGTCTGAGGCCAAAAGGGCTTTTTATGAATACAATTCATGCATGATGGAACCTTGGGATGGCCCGGCATCCATACCTTTCACGGATGGAAATTATATCGGTGCTGTATTGGACAGAAACGGACTAAGACCTTCGCGATATACCGTGACAAAAGATGGCTACGTCATTATGTCTTCTGAAACCGGAGTCTTGGATATTGCAGCCAAGAACGTAGAACACCATGGCCGCCTTGAACCTGGAAAAATGTTTTTGGTCAACATGGAGGAAGGTCGTATTATCAATGACGAGGAAATTAAACAGGAAATCGCCTTGCGCCATCCGTATAAAAAATGGTTGGATAAAAACTTGGTACACCTTCGAGATATACCCTATAATGACTGCCCCTTGTTTTTAGGAGAATCTTCTTTGGAAAAAAGAAAATCGGTCTTCGGATATACCTTGGAAGATATCAATACCATAATCCTCCCGATGGGGCAATACGCCAAAGAACCCATCGGATCCATGGGTTCGGATACTCCGATTGCCGTATTGTCACAACGACCACAATTGATTTACAACTATTTTAAACAATTGTTCGCCCAAGTGACCAACCCTCCTCTAGATGGTATTCGAGAGGAGATGATTACCGATATCAGTTTGACACTGGGTAGTGACCAGAACATTTTTGAAATGACCGAACTGCACTGCCGGAAGTTGAAAATACAAAACCCGGTTATTTCAAAGGAGGATCTCGATAAGATCAAGAATTATGATTCAAGTCCTGATTACAAGGTAGTCTCCATACCTATTCTTTATGAAATTGAACGCGGACACAATGGTTTGGAAGATGCCTTGGAATCGATTTTAAAACAGGCTTCACATGCTATTGATGAAGGCACTAACATTATTATTCTATCGGATAGGGATGTCGATGAAAAAATGGCCCCAATCCCTGCATTATTGGCTTGCTCGTTTGTAAACAGTGGATTGCAAAAATTGGGCAAGCGTTCCAAACTAAGTATCATTATCGAATCCGCCGAACCACGAGAAGTACATCATTTCTGCCTCTTGTTCGGGTTTGGGGCAAGCGCCATCAATCCGTATCTCGTCAATGAAATAATCGGCGAACAGATAGAGGAACACGATATCACGGAATTCACATTTGACGAAGCCGTTAAGAATTACAACAAGGCTATCGGTAAAGGCATCTTGAAAGTGATGAATAAAATCGGCATTTCGACCCTTAATTCATATCGTGGCTCACAATTGTTCGAATGTATTGGTATCAATACCAAAGTGGTCGATAAATATTTTCCGAGTACGCCGACCCGTATTCAAGGGATCGGGCTATATCAAATTGAAAAGGAAATCGCCAAAAGACATCAAAACGCATTCGCTAAGAAAGAAATTGCTGCAAACCTGGAATTAGAAATCGGTGGCGAATACAGATGGAGAAGGGACGGTGAAAAACACATGTTCAATCCGCTTTCCATTGCTAAACTCCAAAAAGCCGTTCGTGGTAATGAGCCCGATACGTACAAAGAGTTTGCCGAAATGGTGAACGAGCAATCCAAAAACTTGATGACCATTCGCGGTCTGTTCGAGTTCTCAAATTATGACCCTATTCCCTTGGAGGAGGTAGAACCTTGGACGGAAATTGTAAAACGCTTCAAAACGGGAGCCATGTCCTATGGTTCCATTAGTAAAGAAGCCCATGAAAACTTGGCCATTGCAATGAACCGTATTGGAGGTAAGAGCAATTCTGGCGAAGGGGGTGAAGACGAAGATCGTTTTTATAAAAATGCAACAGGTGATTGGCGCAACAGTGCGATAAAACAGGTGGCCTCGGGTAGATTTGGGGTAACCTCCAACTATTTAAGCAATGCGAAGGAGATACAAATAAAAATGGCCCAAGGAGCGAAACCTGGGGAAGGTGGTCAATTGCCCGGCCCGAAAGTCAATCCTTCGATAGCGAAAACAAGAAATTCAACGCCCTATGTAGGTTTGATTTCTCCCCCACCACACCATGATATTTATTCCATCGAAGATTTATCGCAACTCATATATGATTTGAAATCGGCGAATCGAAAAGCACGAATCAATGTAAAATTGGTTTCCGAAGTAGGTGTGGGGACCGTTGCTGCTGGCGTCGCTAAAGCCAAAGCCGATGTGATTTTGGTTTCTGGTTTCGACGGGGGCACGGGGGCATCTCCCTTGACATCATTAAAGCATGCCGGACTCCCATGGGAATTGGGAATTGCCGAAGCGCAACAAACTTTGGTCATGAACGACCTGAGAAATCGCGTCGTTTTGGAGTGTGATGGACAGTTAAAAACCGGTAGGGACGTTGCCATAGCCTGTCTGCTCGGCGCCGAGGAATTCGGTTTTGCGACCGCACCTCTGGTAGCCTCAGGATGTATTATGATGCGTGTATGTCATTTGAACACCTGTCCAGTTGGTATTGCCACCCAAAATCCGGAATTGCGCAAAAAGTTCGAAGGAAAACCGGAGCATGTGGTCAATTACATGTACTTTGTCGCCCAAGAGCTGCGCGAAATCATGGCGCAATTAGGGTTCCGAACGCTCAACGAAATGGTGGGGCAGGTTCAAAAGTTGGATCGAAAAAAAGCCATCGATCATTACAAGGCAAACGGAATCGATTTGACCCCCATCCTGCATCAAGTCGATGTACCGGCCGGCACCAAGTTCTACAATACTGAAAAACAAAGGCACGATGTCGATAAATCCATCGAGTTTGAGATTATTGCCAAGGCGAATCCTTCATTGTTCAGAAAGGAAAAATTGAGCCTTGACTTTCCGATACGAAATACAGATCGGGCGGTAGGGGCCATTATCAGTAATGAAATCTCCAAAGTATATGGTGCACAAGGCCTTCCTATCAATACATTGCGGTTGAACTTTACAGGGTCTGCCGGACAAAGTTTTGGTGCTTTCGCCACTCGAGGATTAACACTGACCGTAAACGGGAATACAAACGATTATCTCGGAAAAGGATTATCAGGCGCTAAATTGGTCATCAAAGTACCTGAAGGGTCGACCATCGTTCCTGAAGAAAATGTTATCACAGGTAATGTGACTCTATACGGCGCTACTGCAGGAAGAGCATACATTAATGGAAAAGCGGGCGAACGATTCTGTGTACGTAATTCAGGTGCCAAGGCGGTTGTCGAAGGTATCGGAGATCACGGATGCGAATATATGACCGGAGGTGTCGCGGTAATTCTTGGCGAGGTCGGAAGAAATTTTGGCGCGGGAATGAGCGGTGGAATTGCCTATGTCTACGACCCGAATAAGACTTTTGAAAAAAAGTGCAACACAGAGGCATTGAATTTATTAAAAGTTGAGGAGGATAATGACATCGAACAGTTGAAAGACTTGATCGAGAGCCACTATAACTATACCATGAGTCCGCTTGCACAACGTATTTTAGAAAAATGGGAAACGAGCCTGCCAAAATTTGTAAAGGTTTTCCTGAAGAATATAAGCAGGCCTTGATTCGCTTAGCAAAGGAAGCATTGGAAACAACATAAAATCGAAACATGGGAAAGATAACAGGATTTTTGGAGTTCGATAGAAAAGTGGAGGAATACGCCCCCGCAGAAGAACGCATAAAGCACTACAAAGAGTTTACAAAACCTTTAAAAGAAAAAGAACTCAAAGATCAGGTGCAAGGTGTATGGATTGTGGGATTCCTTTTTGCCACAGCGGTTGCCCGTTGGGCAATTTGATTCCCGATTTTAACGATGCCGTCTATCGTGGCAAATGGGACAAAGCCTCCGATATGCTGCATGCAACGAATAATTTTCCGGAATTTACGGGAAGATTGTGCCCCGCACCATGCGAAGAAGCCTGTGTATTGGGAATCAACGAAGATCCGGTTACGATTGAAAATATTGAAAAAAATATTGCCGAGACCGCCTTTGAAAAAGGTTGGATCGTGGCAGAACCACCAATGAACCGCACAGGTAAAAAAGTGGCGGTCATCGGTTCGGGACCCGCAGGTTTGGCAGCGGCACAACAATTGAATAGAGCGGGACACTTGGTAACCGTTTTCGAAAGGGACGAAAAACCGGGAGGATTATTGCGCTATGGTATTCCGGATTTTAAAATGGAAAAGCATGTCATTGACCGTAGGCTAAAAGTATTGGAGGAAGAAGGTATTGAATTCAAATGTGGCGTTCACGTCGGAAAATACATTAAAGCAGATACCTTGAAAGCCGATTTTGACGCCGTTGTACTTTGTGGAGGGGCGACCGTTCGAAGAAATTTGCCAATCGAAGGTGCCGATTTAAAGGGGGTCGTTCAGGCGATGGAGTTTCTTCCTCAAAACAATCGTAGGGTAGATGGCGTAAAAGAATTGGGAGAAGAAATTCTTGCCAAAGGAAAAGATGTGGTCGTTATTGGTGGTGGAGATACGGGTTCGGATTGTATTGGAACCTCTTTTCGGCAGGGTGCTAAATCAGTTTCCAATTTTGAGATTATGCCAATGGGTTCGACCGAACGCCCCGAAGGGCAACCTTGGCCTTTTTGGCCGATGCGTTTGCGCACAAGTTCTTCCCATAAGGAAGGTGCGGAACGTTTTTTTAGCATTTCCACCAAAAAATTTGTCGGCGATCAAGATGGAAATTTGACCGGATTGATTACCTCCGAAATCGAATGGATCCGGGAGCCAGGAAAATCCATGGTTCTGAAAGAAGTCGAAGGAACCGAAAAAGAATGGAAATGTGAATTGGCCCTTCTCGCGCTAGGATTTACGGGTTCGGAAATGACAATTGCAGAACAATTGGGATTGGAAGCCGATCATAGAACCAACATCAAGGCATCCGAAAAAGACTATATGACCAATGTACCCGGAGTATTTGTAGCAGGTGATCAGCGAAGAGGGCAGTCCCTTATTGTTTGGGCCATTTCGGAGGGACGTCAAGCTGCTCATCACGTAGACACTTATCTTATGGGAGAATCGGTACTCCCCCTAAAAGGTGAGGGTGATTTACCGAGGGTTTAAAAATCCTTATAAAATCAGTCTTTAGTTATCTGGCTCCCCCACCAATCTTCATTTGGTGAAAAATCCTTGGCAAGCATATTCATTCTTGCTTCTTCCAAGTTAGGCCATGTTTCGTTGACTATTTTTTCATGTCGCTGCTGGGCAAGAGTACTATCATGCTCCATGTCTTTGCTGGGCCTATTGGCCCCCACCTCATTTAACCAACCAAGTAATTTTCCTCTTAGTTGTTCGGCCATTTCGTGATGTTCACCCACGATGTTATTCTGTTCCCCGATATCACTTTCGAGTTTATAAAGTTCATCGCGCCCATCCTCCCAATAATGAATTAGTTTCCAACCATTTTCTTGAATGATGGAAGACGGCTCACCCCCTTGATTTCCATAATGTGGATAGTGCCAGAAAAGTGGACGGGAAATTTCCATTGGTTTGCCTTCAAGAATCGGTTTAAGGCTAATGCCATCAATATGCTGTTGAGGTAATAGATCGATTCCGATCAAATCCAATAGGGTAGGATAAAAATCCGTTCCAGTGACAGGAAAATCACTTTCTGAACCATTATTTTTTAGCCATGGAACTTTTATAAAGTAGGGTTCTCGAATACCACCTTCCCATTGATATCCCTTCCCTCCTCGAAGTGGTAGATTGGATGTAGAAAACGAATCCCCTGATGCAACACCGCCATTATCGGAGGTAAAGATCACAATGGTCTCATCGGCAATACCTTGTTCATCCAAAGCATCCAAAACTAAACCAACGGCATCATCCATTTGCTCGACCAGTCCGGCATATATTGGATTATCTTGCACTTGTCTTATGGGCAAAACCGTTTCCATTTTGTAACCAGTTTCGGATATTCCACTTTTCTCTGCTTTGTCTCGATACTTGGCCCATTTGGTTTGAGTCGTTTGAATCGGGCCATGTACGGCATAAAAAGATAGAAAGGCAAAAAAGGATTCCGCTTTACTTTCTTCTATAAACGATACGGTCTCCTTGGCCAATCGCATAGAAAGGTTTTCTCCAATTACCCTATTTTCCAATTTAGGATTTTCCCAAGGAGAGAAATATCCTCCAATGGGGCTTCCTTTATCCCATCCTCCTTTATTGATATCAAAACCATGATCCTCAGGATACGACCCCTCATTGCCCAAATGCCATTTTCCAGAAAAAAATGTCTTGTACCCAGCATTTTTCATAGCCTCGGCCAATGTCACATCGTTTTCAGGTAATCTATGCACATATTCGGCAGGCAGTAATTTATCATGTCGGTTGGTTGTACGCCAATCGACTCCAGATTTAGCTCCTATCCAATCCGTTATACCATGTCTTGCCGTGAATTTGCCCGTCATAATACTTGC